>CAZIXF010000045.1:0-48073 GCA_964543195.1 uncultured Roseivirgaceae bacterium | reverse complement strand
GAATTTCAAAACCCTATATAATTCTTTGATTATCAAGAAATTGCGCTTAATCGGTCCTTCGGGCGAAAAATTTATGAATTTTTCGGGTTAAGTTTCCATTTAAAATCTAAAATCGACCTATACAGAAGAAGACCTGGAGTCCATGTTTGCCTATTTACAGAGCCCGGAACCCGTGGATAACCAGGTGGTGAAATTTGTGGGCGATGAATAATGAGAGAATGAAGCCGGGCTGTCCCTGATTTTATATAAGGATAAATCCTGTGAGTACAGAGCATAAGAGCTTTTTTTACCAAAAAAAATTCCGGGCAGTTAATTAAATACTCATTTCTCCAGCACCTTGAACTCAACCCGTCTGTTGGTCTGGCGGCCTTCTTCTGTTTCGTTGGTGGCTTCAGGCTGACTTTCTCCGTAACCCATTGCCACGATCCTGGTGGCATCAATACCCTGATCCACAAGATAAGTCCGGACGGATTCGGCCCTTCCCTGGGATAACTCCTGGTTGTAACCGTCAGATCCCATACTGTCGGTATGGCCACCGATCTCGATCTGGATGGTCGGATTCTGTTTCATGAATTCCACTACACGGTCAAGCTCAGGAAAGGACTCCGGCCTAAGGGTTGCCTTGTCGAAATCAAAAAAGATATGGTTCAGCCTCACGGTTACACCCACCTCAATGGGTATAAAATAAAGGTCCTTGGTCAATGGTTCAGCCGGCACATAATCAATCACCGGGAGACTGTCCGATAAGTTGATGAATCCTTCCCGGGTACCCCTGAAGTAATATTTGGCCTTTTCCGGCAGGAATAATTGATAGTACCCATTGGGACCGGGACGGAATGTGCCTTCTTTGCCGGTGTTGGATTCCCAGGAGATCTCTTCTTCAATGGGTTCATTGGTTTTCTGGTTCATCACATACCCGGACAGCTCGATCATCGGAATGAGATAAAAATCTTTTTCAAACTCTGCAAAGGCTTCCGTGGTATTGATTTCAAATGTTTGGTCAAAAGGCTGATAATAGTCCAGATTAATTTTAACCGTATATTCACCATTGCCGGGAAGGTTGGTACGATAATAACCCTGGTTGGCTTCCGATTGTGTAGTGATGATCTTTTGCCCATCACGATAAAAGCTGAGTGAGCTTTCCAGTGGATTTGAAGTGCCCTCTTCAAGTACCGATCCGAAAAGAACGATCTCGGCTTTTTCAGGGACCAGCATAAAATCTTTGTTCACCTCCGCATAATCATCCACTCCGGTCAGATCAATGCTGTCATACAGTATTTCAAACCCGTCTTTCACGATCACAAAATTATAGATGGCTCTGTTATCAAGCATAACCTTATAGTGACCATCCTGATCCGTCTTTATCCACCCTGTATCTTTTTTTACTGCCAGATATTCAAATTCCGAGGGTACAGGATCACCGGTCTCTTCATTCAGCACAAGACCCGAAAGTATAATTTCCGGTTTGGGCACCAATCCCAGGATATCCAGATGGCCGCCATCGGCCGACATAAAGGCACGGGTTGTAAAAGCATTTTTTCCCGAAGCGTCTATTGAGAAATAGGCATCAAAACCATCTGTATTGACAGGTGGCCCGATATTTTCCGGTTCAGACCATTTAAGCCATGCATCATCGAGCCTTTCGGTTTTGTATATGTCACTGCTTCCCAGGCTACCCCAGCGGTTACTGGCGAAATACATTGTTTTCGTGTCTGTACTGAGAAAAGGCCCGAATTCATCCCTGCGTGTACTGATCGGCTCCGGAATTTTTACAGGGCGTGAATATTGATTGGAGCCTTCCTTGAAACTCACATATATATCGCTGTATTTTCCCTGTTCCGTTTCACTGAAATACAAGAGAAGGACGCTGCCATCAATCGACATGAAACCACCTGAAAATACACCCTTTTTCATCCTGTTATACCCTTTTACATCGATGGGATCCGGTGTGGTCCATATTCCATTCACCTTTTGAGTAAAACTGAAACCCGAATCATCATTGCCCCTTCCGCCTCTTAAAAAAAGTGTATTTCCATTTCCCAGCACGCTCAGCACCTGGTTGAACCGATGGGTATTTAATGGAGATGACATACGCCGGGCTTCCTTCCATTGTCCGTGTTCGTCTTTTTCAGTGAACCAGATATCCTGGCTGTTATCCGTTCCGTAATTGTTCTCGGGGTGATTGGCAACAAAAAAATATAATGTTTTACCGTCAGGAGATACAATAGGTGCCGCATCGTGGTACCGGCTGTTCACATGCCTGCCCAGCTTTACCATCTCATACAAAATTTTCCTATCCTGTGCCCGACCAATGCTGACAAGTAATGATAGAAAAATTGTGAAAATAACGGATCTATTAATGACTGATCTGATTCGGACTGCTGGTATCGAAATTAATATAAACCTTGGTAATATCATATTTTACTCCGGTTATCCTATCTTATGATTTCAATCATAAAACGCTGTTTGGCAAACCTTCTATCTTGCATTTCATGCAGGATCGCTGCGAATTAGAACCTCTAATTAAAAAAGAAAACATGAAAAATCCTCGTAAAAAAATTTCCAGGCAAAAAGAATGGGCCCATATCCTTTTAAAGGTGGTTTCAGGATTCCTGCTTTTTGAAACGATGACCGGACTGATCATTTTTCTTTTTCCATTCAGCCTGACCAACCAGGTCATGGTGCTGATGCATACGCTGGCCGGTCTGATTTTCATCATTCCCTATCTCTGGTACCAGGTGAGGCACTGGCTAGTCTATCAGCCCATGGCCATGAATCATTTTAAACTCTCAGGATATATCCTGATGGTCATAACCCTTCTACTTTCGGTATCGGGATTGATCCGGGACATCAGGACGCGCTCTTTTACCTTGGTAATATGTATATGGAGACCGGACAGTTCGAAAAGGCTGAGAAATGCTGGAGAACATTATCCAGAATTAATCCCGGAAATGCCAAAGCCTATTTCCAACTTGGAAACCTGTATATGAATTTTGAAAAGGAACAATTTTTTAACCTCGATACGGCCGAAAAATATATCCGGAAGACCAGCGAATTAAACCGGCTTACCACCGGACCGCTTCTTGCACTTGCCCGGATCCAGTTGATTAAAAAAGAGTTTAAAAAAGCGGATGACCTGCTGAAAGCTGTACTGGGTTCGAACGATAAAAATGCTGAAGCCTATTTCCTTCGTGGTTATATATTCTGGGAAAAGGGCATAAAGGAGGAAACTTTAATTCAATTCAGAAAAGCCATAGAAACATCAAAACCGGATACCCCGATAAAGGACGTTCTTTCTGAAGGCGATACCAAATCCGGCCATTCGCTGATGCGTCCTGTCAACCAATCCATTTTTTATTCTTTCTTAAGGGATCTTGAACAAACAAATATTCAGGATCTTAGTGCGGTTTTGCATATGAAATACTTAAATTTGGATCAGTTCATTAATGAATTGAACCAAAAGAATTAATTTTTTTAAAAGAACTGATGATAAGAATACGATTTCTGTTACTGATTGGAGTAACATTAATTTTTGTATGTGGAGCTTGTGAGCAAGAAAAAAAGACCGATAAGGATACATATCGGGAAATATTGACCAGCAGGACCCTTGGTTTGGCTTACCTGGAAGAAAATAAATTGAATGAAGCGGAAGCCGAATTTCTGAAACTGATCGAGCTGGCACCGGAAGAGGCAATGGGTTACGCCAACCTGGGGCTGGTATATCTACGGCAGGGAAAGCATCAGGAATCCATCGATCAATTAAAAAAAGCCGTTGATATTGACCCACAGAACCCCGACATCCGGTTGATCCTGGCCAAGGTATATGAGGTGAGCGGTAAGAATGAACAATCGCTGGAGGAACTCCATAATATCATTGAAATCGCTCCCGATCATGTAAAAACATTATATAGTCTGGCTGAGTTCTATGGAAAGAAAGATGATCCCGGATCACTTGCTCAGAGAGAAAAATATTTGTCAGATATCGTTGAACTGGCACCTCAGAATATCGTCCCTCAATTATATCTGGTTGAAGTATTGATCAGGAATGAAAAACCGGATCCGGCACTTGCACGGCTTGAATTGATTGAACAACAATTTCCGGCCTTTCCCGAAGAGGCCGATGCATTTTTCGATAAGGCAATAGCAGGGTTACATGAAGGAAAAATCAGTGATGCATTAACTGCTGTAAGGATCTTTCATAATTTTCTGAAAGTTTCTTCCGGGTACCAGGCGGGTATCCAGGAACTGAAAGGACCTGGAGGGGAATTGATTGGTTTCCCCGTAATAACCATGGGTGAAGCCGTACCTGCTTATGTTCAGGAAGGGGAATCCATACTTGAAGCCATGAAGTTTACGGATGTCAGTGAAACAGTAGGCCTGGCGATTCCAAAGCAAAATGCCGGTTCGAATCAGGAGGAAGAGGATAATACCTTAAGGATAGCATTGAGCGATTATGACGGAGACGGTGATCAGGATCTATGTATAGTCAGTACTCACGATCGGGGTGTCAGTCTTTTCACCAATAACATGGGTTCATATACCAATATAGCCTCTGAACTGGATCTTGTGAATGAAGGCCGGGTCACCGATGTTCAATTTGCCGATTACGACAATGATGGATATCTTGATCTTTTCATTCTCAATGAAAAGAGCTCAATACTGTATCATAATGAGGGAGATGGTAAACTGAAAAGAGTTGAGAATGTTTTCCCTGAAAAGGTGAACGGGAATGTAGCCAAATTCATTGATCTGGATCATGACGGCGATCTGGATCTTTTTATCGGCAGAAATGGAAAGAACAAAGTATTCCGGAATAATGCGGATGGTACATTTACAGAGGTGGGAGAACAGATGAATCTGGCCGGAAAGGAAGAAAATACCCTTGATGCAGCTATGGGTGATTTTGATGATGATGGCGACATCGATCTGTATGTGGTAAATCGGGAAGCTCCCGATAACCTGTTCACCAATCTCAGGGAAAGCCGTTTCCAGGATATCATGGACAAGACAGGAATATCCAGTATAACCTATACCAGAAAAGTAGAAGCTGGTGATTATAATAATGACGGTTATCTCGATTTGTTTATTCTCGGGGATGAAAATGAATACCATGGACTCTATTCCAATAATCGTGACGGAACTTTCGAAGAGGATGAAGAAACCGAAAATATCAGGCAATTTGTTGGTGGTCTGGAGGGCTCTGATGTTCGTTTTATGGACTTTGACAACGATGGCGCCCTTGATATAGTGATAGCCGGTTCTCCGCAGCAACCCGGAAAGAGATCGTTGGTTCTGATCCATAATGACGGCTGGTCAGCTTTTGAAGAAACACCCCACCTATTGCCGGATAATTTACCAGACATCGATCAATTAGAGTTTGCCGATTTTAATGAAGATGGCGATCTGGATCTATACCTTCCGGCCCGGGACGGCGGCGTACGATTGTTGAGAAACGATGGAGGGAACGCCAATCATTATCTGAAAATCCAGCTGGTAGGACTTCGAACGGGTTCGAGTAAAAATAATCATTTTGGAATTGGATCAAAAGTGGAAGTGCGATCGGGAGATCTTTATCAGATGAAAGTGGTCAATAGCCCCAATGTACATTTCGGTCTGGGTAATAGATCGCAGGCTGATGTAGTACGGATCGTGTGGACTAATGGCGTTCCTCAAAATATGTTTACACCACGCAGTAATCAGGACCTGATCGAAGAGCAGGAATTGAAGGGATCCTGTCCGTTTTTATATACCTGGGATGGTGAGAAGTTTGTTTTTTTCAAAGATATGATGTGGAGAAGTGCACTCGGCATGCCCAAGGGTATTATGGGTGGATCAACTCAATATGCTTTTGCCGATGCATCCAGGGAATACCTGAAGATCCCCGGTCATATGCTTAAGGAAAAGGACGGTAAATATATACTCCAGGTCACTTCCGAGCTTTGGGAAACGATCTATATGGATGAAATCAAGATAGTTGCCGTGGACCATCCCGCCCCGGTGGAAATCGAGGTGGATGAACGGTTTACACCACCGCCTTTCCCGCCGATGAATATCTGCAATGTGCGAAATATCCTTAAACCGGTAAAAGCAATCGATGAGGCCGGCAATGATGTTCTCTCTCAGATTAAAGAAAAAGATGATATTTATATCAGTAATCTGAAACCTGAAAAATACCAGGGGGTCACCCAAATGAAAGAACTGATCCTGGATCCCGGCAAAGAGGTGAAAACTGAAAACCTGCATCTGTTCCTGAAAGGATGGATATTTCCTACTGATGCCAGTATTAATGTGGCCATCGCCCAATCTGAAGATATAATGGTAATTCCTCCCATGCTGCAGGTGTTGAATGAAGCATGTGAATGGGTTACCGTGGATGAAAACATCGGTTTCCCAATGGGTAAGGATAAAACAATGGTCATTGATCTAGAAAATAAATTCTTGTCAGAATACCGGTTAGTGAGAATACTTACCAATATGGAAATTTACTGGGATCAGATCTATTTTGGCCAAAATGATGAGGATTCACCGGTGCAAATTACTGAGCTGAAACCCATCAGTGCTGATCTGCATTACCGGGGTTTTTCAAGAATGTATAGAAAAGGCGGTCGATATGGCCCACACTGGTTCGATTATGATGAGGTGACTGAAGGTCAGCAATGGCGCGATCTGACCGGTGCATATACCCGGTATGGTGAGGTAAATAAACTTTTGCTCGAGGCAGATAATCAATATATCATAACCAATGCCGGTGATGAGATTACGGTTAAATTTGACGCCGGAGCATTACCCTCTCTTCCTGAAGGCTGGGAAAGGGATTTTCTGATCTACAGCGTAGGCTGGGTAAAAGACGGTGACCTGAACACCGCGCATGGACAAACCGTCAAACCGCTGCCATTTCATGGGATGAGTTCATATCCCTTTCAAAGGGATGAATCTTATCCCGATGATGAAGCGCTGAAGAAATATCACCAGGAATATAATACCCGAACGGTTACTGCGGAGGAATTCCAAAATGCTTTATCCGGAGGTAATTGATATTACTATCATCAGGCTATTTTATCCGTAAATACGCAGCGGGTTATTTTTTAATTACCAGTCATTAACCCCGATTATTCATAAACCATTCTCAAAATAAACCGTTTTTACTATTTAAAATATTTATTATCCGGTAGTTACAAAAAGGGATTAACCCCTGATAAGCGCAATTCAGTAGCCTATTTCTGGGCTATTTGATTAAGTATAAGAATTTCAAAACCCTATATAATTCTTTGATTATCAAGAAATTGCGCTTAATCGGCCCTTCGGGCGAAAAATTTATGAATTTTTCGGGTTAACACTCATATTAGGGGGACGGAACTGTTTTGTGGTTATAATAATAATGAAGAATTAAATAATTTTACAGGAGAAAGTATGCCGGGACAGTAGATGGCCGCTCGAAAATGAATAATCAATCAATCCGAAGTTATTTTTTACCATTTATCATAATTTTTATTATTACGGGATGTGCTGATAAAAGTAATCCGCTTTTCCGAATATTGGGTTCGGATGAAACGGGAATTCAATTTAATGATCAGATCATAGAAGATGAATATTTTAATGTGCTGTCGAACGAATATATTTATAACGGTACCGGAGTGGGGATCGGTGATTTTAATAATGATGGTCTGCAGGACATTTATTTCAGTGGGGGCATGGTGTCCAATAAGATGTTTCTCAACAAGGGAGATCTTAAATTCAAGGACATTACCTCTGAAGCAGGAGTAGCGGCTGATGATATCTGGAGTACGGGCATAGCGGTGATCGATATCAACCTGGATGGCTGGAAGGATATTTATGTTTGTGCTTCCAATATGGCTGATCCCAGGCTAAGAAGGAACAAATTATTCATCCACCAGGGCCTGAATGACCAGGGAATACCGATATTTATCAATGAAGCGGAAAAGTTCGGGGTTGATGATGAGGGTTATTCTACCCATGGGGTATTTTTAGACTATGATAAAGACCATGACCTTGACCTGTACGTATTGACCAATTTCCTGGAAACCCCCCATCCTAACCGGTACAGGCAACGAACAGTGGATGGAACCGCACCCAATAATGACCGGTTTTACAGGAATAACGGCGACGGTACCTTTACTGAAATAACTAAAGAAGCCGGCATTGTTTATGAGGGTTACGGGCTGGGAATCAGCATAGCCGATTTCAATCTCGATGGTTGGCCCGATATATATATTACCAATGACTACCTCACCAACGATCTGATGTATATCAATAACCGGGATGGCACATTCTCCAACCGCATTGCTGACTATATTAAACACCAGACACACTCTGCCATGGGTCATGATGCGGCGGATGTGAATAACGATGGTCTGATCGATATTTTCACACTGGATATGTTGCCGGAAAGCAACCAGCGCCTGAAGCAGATGCATGCCACTTCGCGGTTTGAAAATAATAAGCTCGATGAACGATATGGGTATGAGCCCCAGTATAAAAGGAATATGCTTCACATCAATCAAGGCCCCGATGGGAATGGCCATCACTGGTTCAGTGAGATAGGGTTGTATGCGGGGATCTATGCCACCGACTGGAGCTGGTCCGCTCTGCTGGCCGATTATGACAACGATGGTTACCGTGACCTTTTTATAAGCAACGGATATCCGAAAGATGTGACAGATCTGGATTATGCTACTTCCGGCCGTGGAATGGGCAGATCATTCAGCAATGAAGAAGTCTTAAAAACTATCCCTTCAAGGCATTTTTCCAATTATGTGTTTAAAAATAATTCTGATCTGACCTTTTCTGATATGACGGAAGAATGGGGAATAAATACCCTTTCTTTTTCCAATGGTGCTTCCTATGCCGATTTTGATAATGACGGCGACCTGGACATCATTGTCAGCAACATCAATGAACCGGCTATACTTTATGAGAACCGGCTGAATGAAGTAAAGAGTAAATCAGATTCCGCTCATTATTTGCGCGTGAAATTGACAGGAAACAAGAAATTGCCCTATACCTTCTCAACTAAAACATATGTATTTTTAAATAATGGGAATATGTTGTTTGAAGATTATTCTCCATATCATGGTTTTTTGTCCACCAGGGAGGAAACGCTTCATTTTGGCCTTGGTCCCTGCCGGAAGATCGATTCACTGATCATTGAATGGCCCGATCAGCAAAAGACCAAATTGTACGATCTTGAAGCCAATCAAACGATTGAGATAGGATATGGGGGGGGTGACAGTCCATGTTCCGGTAAAAGAAGGATTTATCCCGGTAATGACGGTATTTATTCTGTTGATGAAAAGATCTTTGAGGAAGTTGCGGGTGATTATAACCTGGATTTTTTTCATGACGAAAGGCCTTTCGATGATTTCAGCATCCAACCCTCCATTCCCCGTCAATATTCCCAATCAGGGCCTCCGGCAGCAGTGGGCGATATCGATGGGAACGGAGAGCAGGATCTGGTGATCGGAGGATCGGTTGATCAGGACATCACCGTATTTATGCAAAAAAACGGACAGTTTAAAGGAAAAAGCTTCTCTCCATCAGCTGGCATGGCCGACCAGCTGGGTCTACTTCTTTTTGATATCGAAAATGATGGCGACCTGGACCTTTACATTGTCATGGGGGGAAATGAAAGTGCAATAAACAGCGGGGACTATCAGGATCTTTTATTTGAAAATACGGGTGAAGGTAATTTTATACGCAGGGAAAACGTGCTTCCTGAAATGAATATCAGTGGCGGTTGTGTGAAAGCCGCTGATTATGATCAGGATGGAGACCTGGACCTTTTCATAGGGGGCCGGATAATTCCCGGCCGGTATCCACAAGCCGTAAACAGTTATATACTTAGAAATGATTCCCGTAAAAATGATTTGCGGTTCACCGATGTGACGCGTGAAGTCTGTCCTGAACTCCTTCAACTGGGTATGGTGAAAGATGCCTTGTGGACAGACTTTAATAATGATGGGAAAATAGATCTGATGGTTACAGGTGATTGGATGCCGGTAAAAATTTTTCAAAATGAAGGACAACAATTTACAGATATAACCGAAGGATCCGGGTTGGAAGGCTTGAAAGGATGGTGGAACAGCCTTACAGGAGGTGATTTTGATAATGACGGGGATATTGATTATCTGGCAGGGAACCTTGGATTAAATTCTATCTATAAGGCCAGTCCTGAAAAACCAGTGAAGGCCTATCATACTGATTTCGATAATAACGGACGTTATGATGTGATCCTAACTTATTTTTATCCCGATAAGGAAAAGATTAAAAGGGCCTATCCGGCTCATTTCCGTTCAGATCTGAACAGGCAGTTGGACCTCGTGAATCGACGTTTTTCAACTTATAAAGCCTATAGTCAGGCTACCCTCGACAGCCTGCTGAATCCTGAGGAAATCGAATTGGCCACAGTTGAAGAGGCCACCTGTTTCGAAAGCCTGTATATAGAGAACCTCGGGAATGGAACATTCAGAGCCACACCATTGCCGGCAAAAGCACAATGGGCTCCCATTTATGGAATGCTGCCGGGGGATTTCAATGGGGATGAATTTCTGGATGTGCTGGTGGTGGGAAATGAATTCGGTAATAATGTATTCTGGGGGAGGCAGGATGCTTTGAACGGATTATTATTGACAGGCGACGGTACAGGTGATTTTATGGTAAAGGATTATCCGGAAACCGGTTTTCTTGCAGCAGGAGATGCCAAGGCCCTGGCTCATCTGATAACCGCAAAAGGAGAAGACCTGATTATTGCTACGCAAAATCAGGATAGCCTTCGCTTTTTCCGGAAAATGGATCCATTCAATTATATTCAGGTGGGCTCTAATGAAGCCTTCGGCCTGGTAAAATTGGCCGATGGTAAAACCAGGAAACAGGAATTTTATTATGGTTCCTCATATCTTTCCCAGACCGCCAGGGTGTTGTTTCTGCCTGAAAATCACCAGGATTACCAGCTGATGGATTTCTCAGGAAAGATCACCCGCCGGCAGGAAAAGGAAAGATAAAATGCGCAAATTTAAAAAAAACCGGTTATGGGTAAGGTTCGAACAGCAGGATGTGGATATTTTTATGGAGATATAGCACTATTATGTATAGGAAAATTATAAAAATACATTGCTCGTTGGCATTCGTATTCCTTTTCTCAGCCTCGATTGCCCAACCGGGAAAATACGTTTTCAAGGATATTGCCGCAGAAGCGGGACTGGATTTCAGCTATACCTTTGGTGATTATTCCTATGAAAATATCCTGGAAAGCAGCGGATCCGGGGTCACCATCCTGGATTATAACGGCGATGGGTATATGGATATCTATATGCTCAACGGCACTTATCTTGAAGGAATAAGTGACCCGGCGGGTAAAAAATTTAAAAATACATCCAACAAGCTGTATAGAAATAATGGTGATGGTACATTCACCGAAGTGGGAAAAGAGGCGGGTGTGGATGACCGTAACTGGAGCATGGCAGCCGGTGCCATCGACTATGATAACGACGGTGATGTGGATATCTACCTTCTGAATTACGGGCCCAATGTATTTTACCAAAACAATGGAGACGGTACATTTTCTGATATCACCGGAAAGCTGGGATTAGCAGGTCCTGAAAAATTGAACGGGTATATCAAATGGAGCGTAAGCGTGGCATTTTGGGATTATAACCTGGATTCCCGGCTCGATATGATGGTAGGCAACTTTCTGGCATTCGATCCGGAATATGTATCTCCCACAACACCGGATATGATGCCACATCCCTCTGAATATACCGGTCAGCCATCCTTTCTTTATGAACAGCAACCGGATGGAACATTCCGGGATGTGACTAAAAAAATGGGCATGTATTATCCCGAATCGATGTGTATGGGATTGACGGTCTTTGATTATGAAAATGATGGCGATCTGGACCTGTTCCAGGGAAACGACCACCAGAAAAATTTCCTTTTTAGAAATAATGGAGATCTTACCTTTTCCGAAGTAGCGGTTCAGGCGGGTGTAGCCGTTAACAGTAATGGTATGCCCACAGGCTCCATGCATGGAAGTATTGCCGATGTGGATGGGGATGGTTTGATCGACCTGCTGGTCACCGACTTGCGGTATGGTGCCATGTACCGGTATATCGGAGAGGGCTTATATGAGGATATTACCGAGGAATCTGGCATAGCCCGTTACTTTTCCGGGAAAGGTCAGTGGGGAGCTGTATTTTTCGATTACGATAATGATGGCGACCCGGATATTTTTTGCGCCAACGGCACCGCTGAGGAACTTATTCTTCAGCCTCCTTTATTGCTTGAAAATGACGGTAAGGGAAATTTCAGTAATGCAGGTCCCCGGCTGGGGGAATATTTTCGTGGAAAACGATCGGGAAGAGCGGCAGCCGTGGTGGATTATGACAATGATGGAGATCTGGATATTGTAGTTTCGCATGTCGATTTGAAGGCGGATGCTGTATTGTTGAAAAATGAAATAGACAATGGAAATCATTGGCTCGGTCTTACCCTGAAAGGACGAACCGGCGTTGGTCCGGAAATTGGAGCTCAGGTTAAGGTAATAACTGAAAAAGAAGAGCAGGTGCTGGTCAATCAATGGGCTACCACCTATCTTTCATTCAACGATCCGCGGTTACATATCGGCCTGGGCAAAGCGGATAAAATTGAAAAAATGGAGATCCGGTGGATGGATGGTTCAGTTGAAAGCTATGAAGATATTTTACCCGACAGGTACATTACAATAATTAAGGGAAAAGGGATAATAAATAAATAGATTGAATAAATTAGCGATCTAGTTATTAATAAAAAATCGTAAACGGGATGGATAACAGTTATATTGAAAGGGTGATCGATCTCACCGACCCAAAGTCGAACATCATTTACAACATGTCGGTTGATGAGGCCAGGGAACTGATCAGGTCAGGCAAAGCCGAACAGGTACGTAAGATCGACGGGCAGTTTGCCCTTGTCTCGGTTGAGGGTAAGACCGTAAGAATGGCCAGATCGATCGGTAGACCGCTCAGATATTTTATTGCCAAGTTGATCGATGGTCCCTGCCTGGTCATTGCCGACCGTATTGATACGATCTTTAATTATCTGAAAAAGGAAGGCCTCGATGATCAGTTCCATCCCAGTTATACCCGCATGGTTCCGGCACATTATGTGACCCGGATAGAACTTCTCGGTTGTCCGGATCCCAACCCGGTTCATGAGCGGTTTTTTTATCCTGAAAGAAACAAACTGAAAGATGCTTCAATTGAAGAGATCGGGGCTTTGTATATGGGTGTGTTGTTTGATGAAATTAAAAAATGGTTGAGATCAAGGGCCGTGAAAGGACCTGTTGGCGTGACTTTTTCTGCAGGCATTGACAGCGGATCCGTATTTTTACTGACTTACCACGCCCTGCGTGAACTGGGAGAAAGTCCATCAAGGCTTAAAGTATTTACGCTTTCTCTGGAAAAGGGCGGCACCGATTTAAAACAGGCCAGGGAATTTCTGGAATCCCTGGGTATGGAAATGTTTCTGGAACCTGTCGAGATTAGCTCCGATGAGCTTAACTGGATGGAAACGGTTAAGATAGTGGAAGATTATAAACCACTTGATATTCAGGCTGCCACAATGAATTATGCGTTACTGACCGAACTCAGGAAGAGATATCCGGACTGGAAGTTTATGATTGACGGAGAAGGGGGAGACGAAAATCTGAAAGATTATCCTATTGAAGAAAATCCGGAACTGACCATACGAAGCGTATTGAATAATCTGATGCTCTATCATGAGGGTTGGGGCGTGGAATCGATCAAACATTCCATGACCTATTCCGGTGGTTTGAGTCGCGGATATACCAGAACTTATGCACCGGCTGCCCTGTTGGGTTTTGAAGGTTTCAGTCCATATACCTTGCCCAATGTCATAGAAATTGCCGAAGGAATTCCTTTCATCGAGCTTACGGGCTGGGATCACAAAAAGCTTTATAGCCTGAAAGGTGAAATTGTGGCCAGCGGGGTCAGATCAGTAACCGGAATGGAAATGCCCGTATTTGAAAAACGAAGGTTTCAGCATGGCGTGGTGGATCGTGATCAATTTTTTCAGTTTTTCCCCGAACGTGAAATGGCCTACAGGAAGGAATTTCAGAAACTTTATGGCTGATTTTCCCGAAATCAATATAGATGAACAATGGATACTCAGCCTTAGGGGATCTAAAAATCCGGTTGATCCGTTCAAGCCATATGCCTGTATAAAGGAAAAAGAACGAACCGCTACCGGTGGGATTGAGGAGGTGGCCACCATTTTCCTAACCAACAAGGAATGTCCGTTTAAATGTTTGATGTGCGACCTGTGGAAGAACACAACCGATGAAAAACTGCCTGCGGGTATTATTCCCGGCCAGATTGAATGGGGGCTGAATCGGCTGCAGCCCTTTCAGCATATTAAACTGTATAACAGCGGTAATTTTTTTGATGCACAGGCCATCCCCCGGGAGGATTATGCAGCTATTGCCGGACTGGTTTCTCCCTATAAATCAGTTATTGTGGAAAATCATCCTAACCTGGTCAATGACCGTTGTGTTGCCTTCAGGGATCTGATCAATACGGACCTGGAGATGGCTATGGGTCTGGAGACGATACATCCTGAAGTACTGGATAGGTTAAATAAAAAAATGAATCTGGAAGATGTCGAACAGGCGGTTCACTTCCTGAAAAGGCATGGGATAAGATGCCGGGCCTTTATTCTTCTGAAACCACCCTTCTTAACCGAGTCAGAAGGAGTGGAGTGGGCAAAAAAATCGATTGATAAGGCCTTTACCCTGGGATTTGATTCCTGCGTGATGATCCCGACCCGGAGCGGAAACGGGGCACTGGATCTATTGGAAAAAGAACGTTATTTTTCGCCTCCAACTCTTTATTCACTTGAAGAGGTACTCGAATACGGTATTAGCCTCAATAGAGGAAGAGTATTCGCTGACCTCTGGGATCTTCAGTTATTCTCAGACTGTGATGAATGTTTAAAAAACCGTATTGAACGACTGAGCAGGATGAATCTGGTACAGGAAATTCAACCTGAGATCCAATGTGAGTGCTTTTAATATCTGCATGCTGTGTATTGACCCTGAGCCCATGATTTGTCAAATGGGATTAGTTTGTTTATTTTATGTCAAGTCTCTTTCGCAGCTAATAAAAACATCAGGGTGATTTTCTGCGGAAATATTTATTCCTTATTTCAGATCATCATCGAAAAATAGTAAATTTTTATTAGCGTTTGAAACCTTATAAGATCTCGATTATTGATTTTTAATTTGAAATATGGTAGAAGCTGACAAGATAGAAAAATATATGCCGGATTTTCTGATTATCGGGGCAGGGAAATCCGGGACCACGTCCTTGTTTTTTTATTTAAAACAGCACCCTGAAATATATATTCCGGATGTAAAGGAACCTGATTTTTTTGGTTACGAAATGTTTTCGGAAAAGGATTTTATCGGTAAACCGATTATTAACCATTATAAAAGATCGATAACCAACCTTGAAGAATATATTGGATTATTTAAAAAAGCTGGAAAAGACCAAAAAAAAGGCGATATTTCAAATACTTATCTGTATCACGAAAAGGCTCCGAAACGTATTTTCCATTATATTCCAAACGTTAAGCTGATTGCGGTTTTAAGACAACCTGCCGAACGGCTCTATTCCCGTTATATGCATTTAGCCCGGGAAAACCAGTTGCCCACACCAAATTTTCTCGATTGTTTGGATAAAAACAGTGTATGGTGGGAGAGAAACGATCTGGTTCCGGAAGGTTTTTATTATAGAAATCTTTCGCGTTATTATGATTTATTCGATCCGTCACAGATAAAAGTTTTTTTATTTGAAGAGCTTAAAAATGATCAGGATAAATTGATAAAGGAAATTTACCGGTTTCTTGATGTGGATGAAGAATTCACCGTGGATTATTCAACCAGTTATAATAAATCGGGACTGATCAGGAGTAAGGCCTATGACAGAATTTTCGGAAAAAAAGGAATGATTAAAAGAATGGTTGCTATGATCCTGTCGGATAAAAATTACAGGAAACTTAAAGGCAATAAAACAGTCCGGAAGTATAAGAATATGATCCGTGATTTCAATTTAAAAAAACCACCCCTTGATCTGGAAGCCAAACAAAAAGTTACTGAGGAAATATACCGGGATGATATTATAAAATTGAGTAAACTGATCGACCGGGACCTGAGCCACTGGGTCGATTTGAGATCCGGTCAGGCTGCCAATTGATGATATCAATATGTGTATTCGATTATTGAATAATCTTTGAACAGACCATAATCGAAAAGATCATATTCCGCTCCGGGAGGCTGGTCCAAGGGGGCATAGAAAAAGCTCCACGGAGTGACGACTCCGCTCACCGGATCATTGTGATGAGGACCCAGAAGATTTTTCAGACTTCCGTAAACTTTTACTTCTATCTCATTTTTTCCATCGACAACAGCACCGGTAATGTCCAGTTCATAAGGTGGCCATGCAATGATCCCTGCTTTTTCATCATTGATACGTACTTCGGTCAATGTTCCCGACCATTCATTCAGCCTGATCTTTATTCCTGATAATCCGTTTTGATTGAAATCAACAGATTTCCGGTAGCTGATGCTTTCAGAATAAAAAGGCATACCCTGGTCTTTCCAGCTTCCCGTTTCGATAGTTTCATGATCGGTAATTGACCATCCTTCGTCCTCGGCTCTCAGATTAAAATTTCCAATTATATAAACAGGTTCAGGCTCGGCCAGGATATTCATAGGCTGAATTTCCAGGGTAATGATATTTTCGCCCGGCGTAACGATATCAGCAATATCAAAAATTCCGAATTCCCGGTCAAGCCACCATTCACCTTCTATGGGGGTAACAGACTGCCCGTTACAGGCAACATGGTACAATGCAGGTCTCTCAATTACTGCTTTGATTTCTTCCGGCTGAAATCCTTCTTCAATGGAAAAGGTATAGGAGATTTTGTAACCGGTTGCTGCATCAAAGGTTTTGTTATGATCAAGTACATTGGTCCGGTACTGGATGGCTACACTCCAGGGATTATAATTGAATCCATAAATCTCACCGGTATGTTCCTTAAAAACCGAATCCGCGGCATTGTAAAAATAGATGTTATTAAATTGCTTCCCGGCCACCTCCACATTGCAATAATCCAGGTTCAATACATTGGGGCCATTCCTGGTGATCGTGGTTTTACCCGGATCGATTTCCTGACCAACCTGGATCGCAGGTTTATCGGCTTCCGGATAATCCAATTCGGTTTGCGCTACGAAAAATAATTTTGATCCTGCAGGGGGAAGTTTGAATTCAATCGAATACATTTCATTTTTATTATCTCCCCGATACCGGAAGATTTCTCCGGAAAGGATGTCCATTTCAGCAATGGATTCCCCCGGAACCTCGAAATGGATATGAGCGGTTTGAATCGTGTCAAAATTGGAAAAAAAGATGATCTGCCCATCCTGGAGCTGTCTGCGATGATGGAATACACGCCCCTTCCAGTGTTCCGGATCTATCGGGATAAAATCGGCATGCCTGGAAAGTTGCTTTAAAAGGATTGCAGTCAAAGAATCGTAATTCGTCCATTTATACCTGTCTGAGACCAGGCTGTTTTTTAATTTATTGCTCAGATTGCCATCCAGTCGCGAGGGATACCCTGCCAGGGAGACTACTGATCCACCATTTTGAAGATATTGAAGCAGAAGCTCATGGGTGGGTGATTGCAGGTTTTCGATTCCGGGAGGGAGCAGGATAAGATCATATGCCCTTTCACCCACTACAAACCGGTCGTTTTCAACTTTCCCATGATCACGGATTATACGTTCACTCCCCAGATCGTATTCTACCTGAAAATTTTCCAATCGATCCAGCAAAGAATCAAACGAACGCTGAAATTCAGCCATTTGCCCTTTCACTCCCAGATACGCTTTTCCTTCCTCTGGCGAAAATTCCATCCAGGCTGTGGTGGTCGGTTCCAGCACGAGTATTGTATTTACCTGATCCCCCGAGGATAAAACGAAGGATAAGCGGTGAAAATATTCATTGAGTGTCCTGTAATGTTCCCACCAGGGAGTATGATAGGACATGGATTGAGGAAAATCCCTTTTCCTGGCGCCTTTCAATGTCATATAGGAAAGGTGCTGGTTCATAAGGTTTATGCCCAGGGTATACTCCCAGTCCCCGAGTCTTTTCATATCCTCGAAAGTCAATTCCCATCCCGCTGCACCATAGGTTTCTGACAGGATCCTTTCTTTGCCCAGCTGGTTGGCTACACTGGACGCTTCCTTCACGGCCCTGATGTTGCCGAATTGATCAGGCCGCACTTTTTCATTGTTGAAAAGCATATCTATGCCCGGATAATGATGCCAGGCGTACATGGCCATATTATCTCCACCGTACCTTGGGTTTGGCCAGGTGTGTTCCCAGTAGTGTCCCGTCCATTTTAATCCATTGGTATCGGTGTAAGCATACCAGGGTTTGGCCCAGCGTTCAATGAACATATCAAGCAACAGTGAGTAATAATCATGTCTCACATTCTTCCAGTCACCCGTCTCTTCATAAAGACAAGGCAGGTAATTGGTTAGGGGATAACCGTACTCTTCTTCGAACCGGCTGAAGAGGACCGGGGTGAATTTAATTACCGAAGGATCACGGGTCGTATTGATGTGAGGTTCATCCGTGAATATACCCGGAACGGTTTTTCCGAATTCCGCTCTCAAAATCTTTTCATATCCTTCCATCGTGATATGAATAAAGCGTTCGGTAATACCATAAGCCAGCAGGTCAACATAAGAAAAGCCGCCGAATAAGCCCTGATCGCCTGGATAATACCATTTGGAGAAAGCATAGTACTCTCCCGGATCATTAAGATAATTGGGAACAGCATTGGAAATATTGGCGAAAGTGTCTCCGATCTTTTTAAGGATAATAAGATACTTATCGCTATCATCCTTTGTCAATATCTCGAGTTTAGATAGTTTCAGCCCTGCTACCGGATCGGCCCCGGGCGGCATCCTGGCAGGCACATGACCGCCTGCAAAGCCACTGGGAAATGAATTTTCGTCATAAAGCCACAAATTCATTTCAAGATCTTTGGCCTTGTTCAACGCATACTGCCATAATTTAAACCACTCTTCCGACAGGTATTCGGTGATCAATCCGGGCCTGGGATGAATAAAAACCTGGTATATGCCCTGTTCTTTGAACATGGCGAGTTGCCGGTCTATTTTTTCTTTTGTGACTTTATCGTTCCATACCCAGAAAGGTACTGTAGAATATTCAGAGGGAGGGTATTTGAAGGATGCAGCCAGGTCTGAAAAATAAGTGACTTTTTGCTGTTCTCCTGTTCTAATCTCATCGCAACCCGAAAAAAAAAGCAGTAAAAACAGGCTCAGATATATATATTTTTTCATTCCTCGTTTACTGAGTTTATATCTTCAATATTACAGAAATGTGTAATAAAAAAGAATGTTAAGATAGATTTGACTGACCGGCAACTTAGGTTGTTGTCTCAGCTCATACTATGACTCCATATATTAACTCATACTATGACTTAAAGTCATAGTATGAGTATGAGTAAGAGTAAGGGTAAGAACTTTTACGTCATCCTGCCGGCATCTTCACACCATATCAATCCTCATGGGTAAAGAACAAAAAAAAATCTCACCATAAAAAAATAAATATCAAAATTAAATACGATTGAACGGAGGATTATTTAAATTGAAACCTCATTTAAAACAACAAACATATGAGAACTTATTATCTTCTTTTTTTAGTTATATTTTTTGGATGCCAGACTGGCGCCCAGAAGAATGGTGATAATCCGGATGTGCCCGAAGGATTTACATCGATTTTCAACGGGCGTGATTTTACGGGATGGATGGTGCCGGAGGGTGATAATGGTCACTGGAAGATAATTGACGGTGTGATCGATTATGATGCCGAAAGTGAAGCGGAAGGAAACAAAAGTTTGTGGACGGAGAAGGAATATGGCGATTTTGAATTATACGTAGACTGGCGTATAAAGGAAACTCCATGGAATAATCCACGTGTACCGCTGATCATGCCTGATGGTACGCATAAGCTCAACGAGCATAATGAAGAGATCAGGATGGTGGTGCCCGATTCGGATTCCGGGATTCTCTTCAGGGGAGAAGGGGGTACCCAGGCCAATATTTGGTGCTGGCCGATAGGATCCGGTGAAGTATACAGTTACCGAATGAACAGGGATCTTCCGCCGGAAATAATCAAGGGAGTAACCCCAATGACCAATGCCGATAACAATATAGGCGAATGGAATACCTTTCATATTACGTTGAAAGGTAATGAGCTATCGGTTGTATTGAATGGGAAGCAGGTGTTGAAGGATGCTGTTTTACCGGGATTGCCTGAAAGGGGAGAGATTGGTCTTCAGCATCACGGCTCCAAGGAAAACGGTGAATGGGTGAGCCCTCCTTCGCTGGTACAGTTCAAAAATATTTTTATTAAGGAATTGTAATATTCATATTTGAGGTTATCTCAAAAGTCCTTTGGTGGGAAAATAACCCATTTTATCAATCGAATTCGTTGATATCTTGATAAGAATAAGGTGAAATACTCAATTAATTCCAAGAGTATGGGGACCTATCCCGTAACTTCTATAAATCACTTAACCCCGATTATTCATAAACCATTCTCAAAATAAACCGTTTTTACTATTTAAAATATTTATTATCAGGTAGTTACAAAAAGGGATTAACCCCTGATAAGCGCAATTCAGTAGCCTATTTCTGGGCTATTTGATTAAGTATAAGAATTTCAAAACCCTATATAATTCTTTGATTATCAAGAAATTGCGCTTAATCGGCCCTTCGGGCGAAAAATTTATGAATTTTTCGGGTTAACTTTTGAGACAGCCTCGAAAGATGGCATTTCCACGAGGGTATTACCCCCGGCCTTCTGTCCGCATCAGGCAAAAGCATACATCTCATCGATCAGGTGATTGAAATGCTGAATGACTACCTGCCGTCTTACCTTGAGAGTAGGGGTAAGTTCACCGATCTGCATATTAAAATCATGGGGCAGTAGTTTGAATTTTTTCACTTTTTCGAAATGTGCAAGACTCTGTTGGAGTTGATCGAGCTTCGATTCATAAAATTCAATGATGCTGCTTTTTTTCACGAGGTCCTCAAGGTTATGATAGGTTACATTCAGGTTGTTGGCCAGTTCCTGCAAAGCTTCAAAATTAGGGACAAGCAGAGCCGTTATATAGGGTTTGTCATCTCCTATCAGTATAGCATTTTCAATATAATTATCATTGGTCAAAAGGGATTCTACCGGTTGCGGTGCCACATATTTGCCATAGGATGTTTTCATCAGATCTTTGATCCGGTCCGTAATATAGAGATGACCCTCATCATCAAACGATCCCGCATCACCTGTTCTTAACCATTCTCCTTCAAAAACACGGGCGGTTTCTTCCGGTTTTTTATAATAACCTTTCATTAACGTAGCTCCTTTTACCCAGATCTCGTTCTCCCGACCGATCTTCAGCTCAACCTCCGGCATTACCGTTCCTGCCGAACCGAATTTATAACCCTTTTCCGGGAATACACTCACTGTGGCACATGTTTCGGTAAGGCCGTATCCGATCAGCACCGGCATTCCGATAGCATGGAAGAACTCGGTTATTTCGGCAGACAGCGGTGCGCCGGCGCAGGGCATGAATTTTAAATTCCCGCCAAAAAAGCTTCGGATCTTTTTGAGCACAAGATTATCGAGAAAGTTATGTATTACCTTGTGCTGAAATGGAATATTTTCACCTTTCCGGTTATACTCAGCAATTCGTTTACCCGAATTGACCGCTGCATTAAACAGAAATCTTCGAATCGCCGATGATTGCTGAATCCTGGCCCGAATGGTATGATAGGCTTTCTGATAAAGCCGGGGTACGGAGCACATCACCGATGGCCTGACTTCTCCAAGCGTTTCGATCACCTTTTTCGGATCCGTGAGAAAACTCACCTTAACGCCTTTGTACAGGGCATACAACGACCAGGCGCGTTCGAAAATATGGCTCAGGGGCAAAAAGGCAAGTGAATGGTCACCCTTCTCGATATTCAGCCTCATATCATGGATCCTGAAAGCATGGTTAAAATTACCATGGCTCAGCATGACCCCTTTTGGTTCACCGGTAGTTCCCGAGGTATATATGATGGTGGCCAGATCATCTTTGGAGATCTTATTGGTTCTTTCTTCCAGGGCGCCTTTTTTTTCCTGAGAAGCCATTTGCAGGAATTCGGAAAAAGTCAATGTATTTTCATGATCCTTCCCGATTCCTTCTCTAAATACAATGATCTTTTCAAGGGTTGAGCCCTCGGATGAGTACACTTCCAGGGCTTTATGATATTGATCTTCATCACCTACGAAAAGGAACCGTATTCCCGCTTCATCAATGATGTATTTAGCCTGCGAAGTGGTATTGGTGGCATAGATGGGAACCGATACCGAGCCCGCATAAATGATCCCGAGATCGGCAGTGATCCATTCGGCCGAGTTCTGCGAAAAAATACCGACATTCTCCTGCCATTTTAATCCGGCAGCAATTAGCGCCAGGGAGATTTTTTTTACATTTTCGGCAAAATCGGACCAGGAATAGGCTTCCCATTTATCAGTATCAATATTTTTATAACCCAGCGCATCGCGCTCTTTTCTTTCTTCCGCCAATCCTATCATGGCAGTCAGATAATTTTTTTTCATTTCTCCCTGATTGTAATAAGCCGGCAAGATAACTATTTTTTCCTTCTTTAAACGAATTTAAAAAGGTAATGATCCATAATAATCATTTTTTCTTTTCTTTCAGATAATTGATCAATCCCCCGGCCAGCAGAATGTCCACCTGCCTGTCGCTTAAATTGTAGGTGAGTTCAATTTCATTATCATTCACTATAGCAGTTATATTCTTCCCGTTTTTTATGGAATCACGTATGTTTTTGATTTCCACCCTTTCATCCTGACCTGTTTTATTATAATCTTCCTCATGGACAAATTCAAAAGGCAATATCCCATAGTTAATAAGGTTCTGCCACCCGATCCGGGAATAACTTTTGGCCAGCACGGCCTTCTGACCAAGGTGTTTCGGACACAGTGCGGCATGCTCCCGGCTGCTTCCCTGGGCATAATTATGCCCGGCCACTACCACATGGCCCTGATCCTTTTTTTCCCGGGCCCTGTCATAAAAACTTTTATCGATCACCCAGAAAGAATATTTGCTCAGTTCTTCAATATTACTTCTAAGAGGCAATACATCAGCACCTGCTTTAAGGATCTCATCGGTGGAAATATTATCTTCCATTTTAAGCAATACAGGGGAGCTGATTGTGTCTTCCAGTTCGGGAAAATCAGGAAGGGATTTAATGTTGGGACCTTTTTTCAGTTTAACTTCACCGTTTTCCTTTGGCCGGATTAGCATCTGGGTATTGATCACGATCTTTTCCGGTTCCTTCCATTCAGGATATTGAATGCCGTGACTTTTTTCCAGATCCCGTGGGTCGGTGATCTCACCCGTGATTGCACTGGCCACGGCTGTTTCCGGACTGCATAAATATACTTTATCATCAAGGGTACCCGACCTTCCCGGGAAATTCCGAGGCATCGTTCTAAGGCTGATCTCACCCGATGCAGGTGCCTGTCCCATACCGATACAACCCATGCAACCGGTCTGGTGAAAACGGGCTCCGGACTCCAGGATCGGGTTCATTTCACCCATATGAATAAGATTCTGGAAGATCTCCCTCGAGGAGGGATTAACATCGAGTGAAACCCTGTCGTGTACCTGTTGTCCCTTTATAATCTCTCCGACTACCCAGAAATCCCTCAATCCCGGGTTGGCCGATGAACCGATGACCACCTGATGGATCTCCCTGCCGGCCACCTCACTTACCGGGACCACATTACCCGGGCTTGTAGGTTTGGCAATCAGAGGAATGATTTCAGAAAGATCAATTTCATCATATTTGTCGTATTCATCTTCACTGTCAGCCCGTAGTTCCTGCCATTCGTGCTCACGCCCTTCAAGCCTCATAAAATGTTTTGTGTTTTCATCTGAAGGGAATACGGTGGCTGTCGCCCCCATTTCCGTACCCATGTTAGCGATTACATGACGATCCCAGGCGGATAAGTTTTTTACACCATCTCCGTAATATTCGATTATATATCCACTGCAGCCTTTTACATCATATCTTCTTAGCATTTCAAGCACTACATCTTTAGCGCTGGTCCAGTCGGGTAATTTACCGGTCAATTTCACTCCAAGTACCTCTGGCATTTTTACATAGAAGGGCTCTCCCGCAGAGGCCATGGCCACATCCAGCCCTCCCGTACCAATGGCCAGCATACCCATGGCCCCACCGGAGCAGGTATGGCTGTCACTGCCAATCAGTGTTTTGCCGGGCCTCCCAAACCGTTCCATATGCACGGGATGACTAATTCCGTTGCCCGGTCTGCTGTACCAGTATCCATATTTCTGGGATGCAGACTGGAGAAAGATATGATCGTCCGCATTTTTAAAATCTGTTTGCAAAAGATTATGGTCGACATATTGAACCGCCACTTCTGCTTTTGTTTTTTTCAGTCCGATGGCTTCCAGCTCAAGCATAACCAGCGTACCTGTGGCATCCTGCTGAAGCACCTGGTCAATCCTGATGCCAATTTCGGATCCCGGCTCCATTTTTCCCTCAACAAGATGCGATTTGATGAGTTTATGTGCTGCGTTCATGTCTTCATGTTTTCGTTTATTATATTCCTTATATAATAATAAATATCAGGGATAAATGTGCTCTTTTTTCCTTCTTTTTTTGCGGTAAATGGTTGATACGACGTTACACACCAAATTCCCCAAAAGGCAACCAGAATGCATATCTTCATATTCTGTTGACGTGGGAAAATATGAAAAGGAACGTCGCGCGACCTTGTTTGTTTTATGATCATCATGGACGATACCTGTAGATTTGCCGGAAGAGATAAACAGGTTCAGGTATATCGATATGATCCGCCAATTAACTTGACTATGCAAATAATTCCGGCTATTGGAATAAATTGATTCTCAGGCAAGGAAATTCTACAGTTAAACTTTTTAACCTTTATTATTATCTGATATCCAGATATTTATTAAATTGAACGATAGTTTAGCATATTATTATATAGGATATTTTAACCCGGTTTGACATGAAAGTCCGATTATTGTTCCTGCTTTTTTCAATACTTGTTTTTACTCAATGTGCCAATCCTACCATTCGGTTTAAGGCTTTAAAACCTGCTGAAATCAGTATACCTGGGGATGTGAAGTCGGTGGCTGTTATTGACAGGTCCGTGCCGGAAAACAAATTACTGAACATTCTGGAGGGGGGGCTTACCGGGGAAGGAATAGGGCAGGATAAACTGGCCACGCAGCTGGCCCTCGACGGCGTTACGCGGGTTATGCAGGGTTCGGACCGTTATCATCTTATCCGGACTACCGAGGTATTGAAAGGATCAAAGACCGGAAGCACAATGCCGGATCCCCTGCCATGGAATTTTATAAAAGAGATGACGGACAAGTATAATACGGATGCCATTCTTGCTATAGAGACTTTTGATTCGGATTTTATGGTTACCGATGGTACAAGGCAGGTTGAAAGGAAAGATTCCGATGGGAATACGGTAAATGTAACCCGGTTTTATGCCAGGGGAGTGGCTACTGTTAACCTGGGTTTCCGGTTGTATGACGCACTTGAAACCAGCATTATCGATCAGTTTCTTTTTTCACATAATATGGATTGGGAAGCTACCGGTAACTCCATCGATGATGCATATCGTCATCTGATCAATAAGAATACGGCCGTAAAAGATGCCGCTTACCAGGCGGGATTGATGTATGGTCGGAGGATTACACCCAGTTGGTATACCGTTACACGTACTTATTTCAAAAAAGCCAGGGATAATCCTTTCCTTGAAGAAGGAGCAAGGTGGATGGAGGCCAATAATTGGGATAATGCGGTTGAAGCACTAAATAAGGCACTCGATACCGGGGATATGAAATCAAGAGGTCAGGCCGCCCATAACCTTGCGGTGGTTAATGAAATACTGGGCGATCTTGAGAAGGCCCGGGAATGGGCTCAGAAGGCCTGGGCCCAATACGAAAATAAAGAATCAAAGGATTACGCCTACTTGTTGAACCGGCGTATCAGCGACCAGACAAGATTGGAGAACCAGATGGGTGAATAACGGCACCTAAACCTATTCTTTCAATAACCCGATTACCGGAAATATCTTCTTTCTATTTGAACTCCTATCAGCAAAACCAGGCCAAGTAAGATGGCCAGGGCCAGATCCGTCATTTTTAAAGGTACGAGTGAAAAGAAATCATCTAAAAAGGGCACATATATCACGGACAATTGAAGAATGAAAGTCAAGATGGCCATCAAAGTGAACATCTTGTTGGATGTTAAAGAAAATATAGAATGACCGGATGCCCGCAAACCGAATGCGTGGCCTAATTGAGTAAACCCTACCGTGGCAAATATCATGGTCTGCCAGTACGGATCGTCGGCATTGGCCGGGTCAAAGTACATAAACCCGACTCCCAGTGCGAGGGCGGCAATGGCCAAACCTGTCCAGGAAACATGTATAATAGAAGACTTGTTCAGTATCGGATCCCTGGGCAACCACGGTGGTCTTTTCATGTTATTTTTCTCCGAAGGTTCAAGACCTAATCCCAATCCCATTAATCCATCAGTCAATAAATTCAGCCAAAGCAACTGAAGCGGGCTTAGGGCAATTATGATCCCGAAAAAAGGAGCCAGCAACATGACCAGGACTTTTCCTAGATTCCCACCCAAAGAATATTTTACAAACCGGATCAGATTATCAAAAATGCCCCGGCCCTCTTCAACTGCAGTTACAATCGTCGCAAAATTATCATCCAGTAAAACCATGTCGGAGGCTTCTTTTGATACGTCCGTACCGGTAATCCCCATAGCTACCCCTATGTTTGCCTTCTTTAAGGCAGGCGAATCATTTACACCATCACCCGTCATGGCCACTATTTCATCCTGGTTTTGAAGGGCAGTCACTATACGTAGTTTATCCTGGGGAGCTACCCGGGCAAACACATTGATTTCCTTAACCTTATCGCCTAATTCTTCCTCCGAAAGATTGTTTAGCTGTTCACTGGTCATATAACCTGGTTTATCCGGAATTCCCAGTTCTCCGGCTATTGCCATTGCAGTTAAAGGATAGTCTCCGGTTATCATCATGGGTCGGATGCCCGCTTTTATACAGGTGTTTACAGCCGGTTTGACCGCTGCCCGGGGAGGATCCGTTAATCCGGCCATTCCGGCAAAGGTTACCTGACTTTCAATTTCAATCAGCGTGTTATCTGCAGGCACATCATTTATATTTTTGAATGCTAGTCCAAGCACCCTGATTCCTTTTGCAGCGAGGTCATCATGAACCTTTCTGATCCTTTCATTCCATGCCGGATTTATAGTTTCTATGCCTTTCCCGGTACGAACATGAGTTGAAATAGCGAGTAAACTCTCAATCGCTCCTTTTATGAAAACAATGTAATCTTTATCAGCGATTTTTTTCAGGAACTCAAGCTCTTTACCATCTTCTATCTTGTGAATGGTGCTCATCCGCATTCTTTTGGAATCAAATGGAATTTCCCCTACCCGGTTCAATTGAGTTTCCATCTGGTTTTTATTAATACCGGCGTCTAAAGCGGCCTCTGCCAAAGCGGTTTCCGTCGGTTCACCCAGAATGTTTCCGGAACCCTGGGCTGAAAACTGGATTTCCGCATCGTTACACAGGGCTCCTATAGTTAAATTCAAAAGAATATCATCCGGGTAGGAATCGTGTTCAGACGGATATTTGCTCACCGAAGTTCCGGAACTAACCATGGCCGTTACTTTCATTTTGTTTTCAGTAAGCGTACCGGTTTTATCAGAACAAATAACCGTTACCGAGCCCAATGTTTCGACGGCAGGTAATTTTCTAATTAAGGCATTTCTTTTTAACATCTTTTGTGAGCCTAAAGCCAATGTAATGGTTACAACTGCCGGCAGACCTTCAGGAACCACGGCCACAGCTACGCTTATTCCAACCAAAAGCATTTCAAGAAGTGTTTCACCCTTTAGAAAGCCTATCAGTGCAACCAGTATAGCAGCTAAACCCCCTGCAATGGCAAGCCATTTCCCTAGTTGATCAAGCCGGTTTTGAAGAGGAGTTCTTTCGGTTTGTACTTCCTGTATCATGCTGGCGATTTTACCCAGTTCTGTATTCATACCGGTCCCCACTACCACCGCTTTTCCACGTCCCAGGGTAATTGTTGTTCCCATGTAGGCCATATTGATCCGGTTTCCCAGTGGAATCTCAGCTCTTGGTAATGCCTGTGGCTTTTTATCAATTGCTTCAGATTCCCCTGTTAAAGTGGCCTCCTGTATCTTCAGGTTCGCTGTTTCAATGACCCTCACATCGGCAGGCACAATATTACCGGCCTCCATAAGTATTATGTCACCGGGCACAAGCAGTTTGGCAGATATTTCATTAACCGAGCCATCCCTGATAACCTTAACCAATGGCACAGTCAGTTTCTTTAATGCGGCCATTGCTTTTTCAGCTCTGTATTCCTGAACAAATCCCAGAAATGCGAACAGAATCACAATGGCAGCTATGGCTATTGTTTCGATTTCCTTACCCAAAAAACCGGAAATAACAGCAGCAATGATCAATATGATTACCATGGTTTCTTTAAACTGCTCGAATAACATGGTCAAAGGACTTTTTCTCCTTTTTTCTTCAAGCTCGTTTAAACCGAAACGGTCAATCCTTGCTGTTGCTTCTTCAGATGATAAACCCGACTTAGCTGAGGTTTTTAACTGGCTGACCACATCTTCCACGGCATCAGTATGCGCATTTTTGTAAGATTTCATGGTAGTTGCTTGATTATTCTTAACTTAATCCTGTTGATTTTCTATTAACAAGAATCCCTGGGTAATAGTTTTTTCTCCTTTCGATCAATAAATATCCGAAGAAAAAATTAAAGGCAGTAGCCATTGCATAATATAATTCCTGTAAATAGATGATGTGCTTCTTGTTGAAACCATGGCCTTAGGGGATACAGCGATCCTTAATGGATTATTCCTGAATTTTTTCAGGAAAGCAAATCTGAACCCTCAGTAAGAAAAGGATCTACCCGATATTTTATTCTTTTCTATCACTGATTAATCGGTTTCCATGTAGATCTCTTTCATTTTACGGATCTTTTTCTCACTTTCTGCCATCGCATAGGTGGTGAACATCATTACACCGGAAGAGCATCCCGTTAACCCTCCCCTCAGTACGGTTTCAAATTCATCAGGTGAGATCGGATAAGGATCGTCATAAGCCTGAACGATCGACCATACTTTGGGCCATTCCCCCGGTTGTATGCTTAACCTGTCACAGAACCAGTTGATATTATCCGCGACCCATTCCGGTGACCTGCCCATACGTCCATGATATACCATGGGAGAAAACACATCCACCAGGCTTTTGAGTATATCATAATCAAGACCAAGGATACGCCTGCGCGCTCCATCAAATTCCCTATCGTTCCAAGGGCAATGATAGATACCCAGAAGAAGGCCGGGACGGGTATCATCCATTATTTTCCTGAATTCCACCACCCATTCCCTGATCACAGAACAGCGCCAGTCCCTCCAGGCATCTTCTTCGTGGGTAAGGATCCATGAGGCCCGGCTGGCCGTATTCCCTTCCGGGATATCGATCTGGGTATCGTTTCGGAACTTGGTAAGGCAATCTTCACAAAAACAGGTTTCAGGAAGAATGGGTTCGGGTTCTTCAAACTGGGCATGCCAATGAACATAATCCATCCAGATCCCATCCAGTTCGAACTGGTTAAGCAGCTCGCGCAACTGGTTGAACCTGTATTCCCTGAATCCGGCATTATTGGGACATACACCCATGAACCAGGAGGCCTGATCGGCTTTTTCACCTTTTTCATTTATCGGCCATGCATCAGGATGATCATCCACATAGTTTTTACCATTTAATGTGGCGAATTCAGAATACACTTTCAAGCCTTCTTTTCGCGCCCTGTTTATCATCTCCCGGTTTATTGAACCACTGTGTACAAAAATGGAATTTACGCCCAGGTTTTTCAGTGTATATCCTTTTTCCCAGATAGGAGAGGGATTTCCATAAACTCCTTTGATCGTTTCCGGATCAGTTTGATCGACAGCAGAAGAACAGGCTAGCAGAAATGTTAAGCTGATAAAAAGAATTAAAAAATGTCTTAAGATAACGTAAAGGTTTATTGTTTGCGTTTTCATAATTATACCGAAATGTTCCGGTCATTATTGGCTGGTGGAATTTAAATATTTAAAAATCAAATCCCAATAAGACCTGTTCAATTTATGTATTGCCGTAAGGTACGCATCAAATTTGCTGCCGGGTTTATGATCCTTACTATCTCTTCAATTTACAATAGAATATAATTGGGAAAGTATCCGAATTTGCTTATACTTTATTATAAAGGTTGAAAAAGTGAAAATTAAAATCCTTGGCTCGAGAGCAAACGTAGAACCATCCGCTCCATACCATTCTAAATTTTCCGGCATATTGATCGACGAGCTGCTCCTGGTTGATGCAGGAGACCGGTCCTTTCTAAATGAAAAATTCAATCATGTTCTATTTACTCATCTGCATCCCGACCATGCCTTTTTTATTTCCGAAAAAGAAAAATTCACACCGCAGGCGGACTGTTATGCACCGGAACGGCATGAGCTTATCCCGGACCTGAAAATCATTGAAAAAAAAACAGATCTCGGCTGGTATCATGTGACACCCGTTCCCGCCATTCACAGCCTGAAGGTGAAATCGTCGGCCTATATCATTGAAAGAAAAGACACCCGCATAATGATAACCGGTGATGTGGCATGGATCGAAAAGGAGTATCAGAATCAATTTGGTGAGTTCGATCTGGTGATCACCGATGGAAGCTGGATAAGAAAGGGAGGCTTGATTCGAAGGGATAAGTCAACCGGTCAGATATACGGACATACCGGCATACCTAACCTGGTTAAAATGTTCGAAGGACATACGGGACATATTGTCTTTATGCATCTGGGGAGCTGGTTTATCAAAGACGTTCCGAAAGGTAAGGCTAAGTTTAAAAAATTCAATACGGATACCCTGCTGGTGGAGCCGGCATATGATGGTATGCGGATAACGGTATAAATTCGATCATGCCGCTGTATTTGATCAGTTAGCAAACGCTGAATTATCCGGGATCCCGGAAAAAATTCCGAACCTTTCATGCCGGTCTTTCAGATTCCCCGACAATTTTGTTTATTTGTGTCGATCATAAAAAGAAATATGGAAGATTTTATTAAATCTGCAAAAAGATTAAATGCGGTCCATGAGGAAATTATAAACCGGCAGCAACAATGGAAAGAATTGAAAGAGACCATCAAAAATCATCTTTCAATCATGGGGGAGAAATCCGGGCTGGAACATGAGATCCAGGTTACCGATCATATCGAAAACTGGGAATCAGTAAGCATCAAATTACAGGATAAACAATTTTCTATATTCATAAAGGGAAACAAAAAACAGCCCATTATAAAAAGGGGCGCCTACCTGGTTTTTGGATTATTGCCTTCCGGATATGTAAAAGTGGGAATGGTTTTCCCGAAGATCGAGGATATTAAACAAAAGGAAATATCCTTCTTGCAGTTCGAACTGATCAAAGATCTTGACCGGGTCAATAATGATCTTATCTCAGGCCATTTCAATCAATTTTTGAAGGAGGTCATCGAATGGGAACAGGGAGAAGGAGGGGATCTGAAGGAAAGAATAGGTTTTAAACAGGGCTGATCTGAGATTAATTCCGCGTTTCCACCATTTTGATTAACCGGGAGATATTGCCTTCTACCTCCAGTCCGGCCTGCCGTCCATCACCCTGAAATACCAGGGTTTTACCGGTTTTGATTTTTTTGGACATCCTTACATTAACGGTAGAATCCACTGATTCGGTTATATGTTTCACCATACCCTCAGGAGCAGGAGCTCTCAAATAAGCTCCGGGTCCCCGCGATGTGAACATCTCGAGTTCATAACGTCTGTCTTCCACGATCCAATGAATGGTTTTTTCTTCAACTTTTAAATGTTTTGTCCTTGCTCCGGTATATGTGGCAAAACGGTATAAACGGTTGTCCCAGTAAAGCCCGATTATAAAACCCGGGAAAGATCTTCCGATCCAGGGAATGATCGCTATGGACGCGGTCAGACTCACGCCCTCTTCCTGGAAATGATTGGATTGCTGCCAGATCCAGCCTTCGGGAAATGCCCGGCCCCAGTCTTTTTCGGTATATCCTCGGCCATTGGTAAAATCGATTTTACGTCCATCATATTCAAGGGTTCCCTCAATGGAATGATCGAGGCTTATAATTCCATGAAAACACTCCATGAAGGGTACCCATGCATACCAGCCCATTATACCCGGAGACATAAGGGATACCGGCCAGGGCCGGAGATGGCGGAATTTTAAATCTGCCCTGATGGTAAGTATCTCCTGGCGGATATCAATAACTATCTGATCTGCACTGAAATAATTTCTTCCGAAACTGAGCCTGAACTTATACTCATCCGCACCAAAAATATCAACCGGATATTCTACATAATGACTGTCCAGGTTTTTACCATCCATGATCTGGATGAAAACACTGCTTCTGGTCTTTTCAGCATGCTTGAAAATGCCTGGAATAATGATAAAGGCTTCCTGATTATTTTTATCAATTATTTTATAATACCAGCCTTCAAAAAAGGGAGGTTTTTTTTTCCTCCCATGATAGGGCGCGGGGTTAAGTGTTTTGGAAAACATAGAATCCTTATTTCATAACTGAGTGACATTTAAAGATAGTTTAATATATCATTAGATCAACCGGTTCGACCATAAATTAATATTAAAATAACTCGTTGTGTGAATTATTATACATCTCATTATCTTTTAACATGCTGATTATTAATGATTTATCATTTTATTTCCTGGTATATCCTGGGGTTTTCGAGACTTTGTGGCATTAAATCATTATATTTTAGCCACGAAGGCACCCAATAACGGAGAACCAAAGTTTTTTTCGGCCACCAAATCACCAAATCACCAAATCACCAAATCACCAAATCACCATATCGCCAAATCGCCATATCCTGCTTGTACCACTAAATTTTTAATAATTTAATTCACACAACGGGTTAAAATAATATGGACAAGAGAATCATCGATACATTCTTTTCCTTCTTTTTGAAATCAATGCCCGGTTTTAAATGTTTTAAAAATCCTTCAACCAAGCGAAAAGTTCAGCCCAGATTACAAACCTTATTTCCATATATGCGGTTAAACAAATTAGAATAATATGCTATTAAAAATTTGAAAATGACCCCTATCTTTTTAACCGTATTGCTTCTCCGATAATGTGGTTCACAAATTCAGGGCACCACGCTGGGAAGAAGCCGGAATCGAACTTGAAACCGGCATAAAAATAATCCGGATGAAAATACATTAATAAATCACGAAGTCTTAATTTTAAACATGAGACCAATTTTTACCATTTTTAAATTACCTTACTGCGGAAGAAATGTAGTAGCGGGAATAGTTCTCGTATCACTGATATTTCTTGCATCCTGTGATTTTACCCATGAATTGAATAAGGACAATAATAATACACCTGGAATCCCGGTCCCTGAAAATGAGAGTAAGTCCCGATCTGAAACGCCAGTACAGACATTCAGGCTATGGCATAAGCTACATCAATATGATCTTTCATCATTCGAATATTTTGGTGCTTTTTTTGATAAAAGGCTCGAATTCTATTATACAAGATCACCGGAAATCAGAATTGGACCCGCCTCTGTCGACCTGATGATGCTTTATTTTCTTGATGATCATCTAGTCAGGATCAGATATCATCTGAATTCGGATATTACCTCATATTTACTTGATTCACTGGGGCTTGGTGAGTTAAAGACACAATACACAAGGAATAAACGAGTGTATGCCACTGAAAAGACCTTAAAAACATTGAGAGACTTTAATTTGAAAAATAGCAGGCCCGATCAATTTGCTATAGCCTGGGACAGGCATATCATTGAATCGATCTATAACGTTGATCCATTCCCTTCAAGCATATATAAATTTGACACCATTTCGGCCAATTTTGTGTATGTGGATCAACTTAAGAGTTATCACAGCCGACTGATAGAAATAGAAAATGCAATGAAGAGAAAGCATGCGGCTATTCAATAACACTGCGGCGCCTGATCGGTCTGATAGCTTCCGTTGACCGGTTCAATATCTTCCACCAGCTGCAGAATCGTACCATTTTGATCCTGAAAACCGTATTGAGCTTCCTGTTTAATCGGTTCCGGACTTTTATAACAGTGTGTAGCGAGTACGATCATGCCCGGTTCCGTATCATGCCCGGTCAGAAAACCTTCGCCTGTTTCCTGACCCTTCCATCCCTCCGGGATCACGAACCTGATTTCCAGTGATTCATAGTTTACTTCGCCTGTATGAATTTGCGCTGATGCAGTATATATGGAAACAGGTTGAACGATACTAAGAAAGATAAGTTTAAAAAAGCCCTTGGAAATATATGCTTTGTTATGTAGCTTATACATGTTGAAAAGATATATGGTTTAACATTCTAAAGTTGAAAAATATTTTATTTCAAGGTATATAAATTTCTTTTTTGAAAACATGGAAACCGAATTATTATATTTAACCGATTCATATTTAAGAAATTTTGTTGGTACTGCCGTGGATATCGACAGGGAATTAAATGCTGTCGTCCTGGATAAAACGGCCTTTTATCCCGGTGGTGGGGGGCAACCCCACGATACCGGCAGGATTCATTTCAGTGGTATTACTTCCGATGTAGTAAAAGTTCTGCGGAATGCAGGGCAGATCTGGCATGCGTTGGATGGAGAACTTCCTGAAAAAGATCAACCCGTACAGGCGGAAATCAATTGGGACCGCAGGTATAAACTTATGCGTACTCATACCGCAATGCATATTTTATGTGGCGTGATATGGAGGGATTATGGAGCAAAAGTTACCGGCGGGAATATGGAACCTCTCAATGCCAGGATGGATTTTGAGTTTGAAGACATGTCATCCGGTCTTGTATCGGAAATTGAAAATAAGATTAACGAGGAAGTTGAAAAAGCAAGGGAAGTGGAAGTGAATATTATTTCAAGGGACGAGGCCAATAAAATTCCCGACCTGATCCGCACTAAAATTAATCTCCTGCCTCCGGATCTTATCGAAATTCGGACCGTAAACATAAAAGGCCTTGATCTGCAGGCTGATGGCGGCACCCATGTGGAAAATACACGTGAAGTCGGGCGAATAAATATTGTGGATTATAAAAGTAAAGGCAAAATCAATAAACGGCTGAAGATAAGCCTTGAAAATTAATCAAGATCCTTTTATTCGAATTTGAAGGATTGCTCTCCACCGGTCAGCACAAAGGCTTTTTTGTTCCAGACAAATCGACCTTTGGTGGAGGAAGGAATCCGTATTGTACCCTTTATCCCTTCTACGCCTGCCTTTTCCAATTTTACTGATATAAATCCATCGGGATGAGGCATCCTGACTGCAAGGGAGTCAAGATCTCCCATGTGCGGTTCAATTTTAATTGTTCTGAAACCTGGCGCTTCGGATTCTATACCCGCTACGGTGGCCAGCAGATCAAAAGTAGGATGAGCGCTCCAGGCATGACAATCCGAACGGGATTCAATTTCAAATTCAGGCCATGTTGTTAAGCCGTAATCCAGCATTTTTCTCCAGTAACCGATCTGATCAAGGTATTGGTCCCCCAATCCGGATTCCTTCATAGCCCTGAAAATATAAAATTTGAAAAACATATGAGAAGAGATCAGGGTGGTATCCGTAAGTATCTTTTCCATCAATTCTGCCCGGTTTTCACCTTGAATGGCTCCCGACAAGATCGCCAGTGTATTGACATGCTGGGAATAATATTTTTTATCGGGTGTGTCGGAATATAACTGACGGTAAGGATCATAACATATCGCTGTCGTGGATAAGTTTACTTTTTCAGCCAGGTTTCTGTACCGGAGGGCTTTTGCTTTTTCCTCATGAAACATAAATATGTCTGCTGCATGGTTTAAGGTATAGGCAAACAATAAATTATGCTGTGCCAGGTATTGCTGCTCTTCTCGCCAGGGAAAACCGGATCTGGATTCAATATGATTCGTAAAAGGAATTTCGGCTACCATACCGGTGCTGTCCATATGGTCCTCGTAGAATTTAAGCACCGTTTCAATTCCATTTAAGAACGTGGCAGTGTATTCAGGATCCTCACAGAGCATCATATAATCATAAACCATATTAATCCACATCAGTGAATAGGCAGGAGTAACCTGTGGAATGAAAGAAGGGTACCGGCTATAGGTGATACCCTCCGACAACCTTGAATGATCAAAAAGCAATAATGCGTTTTTGAATAAACGGTTGTCTCCGCTTACATATTGAGATATAAAGGTTTGTGTACGGGTATCACCTGCATACTGTAATTGTTCATAATAGGGACAATCCCAATAGGTTTCATCGGCACACATCCTCAGCGTCCACCATCCAGTGTCGAATATTTTTTCAAGTTCTTTATCATTGAAACTGACGTCGGCCTGTTTTTGGAAAGGATAGCCCGTAAACACATTGTAATAATCATGGATTATGAGCTCTTCGCCGGCTGTTTCAATCTCCAGTTCGATATACCGGTAAGTTCGTAGCCATAATGGTTGGAACCTGCGGTTCAGGCCACCATCTGAAAGGATCACATCATAATACCCTTTGAGATATTTTCCATCTACAATATTTCTGTTTCCTTTATTTCCATCTTCGTCGATCAGCGCTTCCGCATACTTTATCCGGATCAATGCATCATTGCCTTTTGAATAATGAAGTTCGGGATATCCTTTTGTAAGATAAGTTTGATCAAGCAACAACCGGATTTTAGTATCGGAAGGGATCGAAAGATCTTTGCCGCCCTTGAGAAAGGATGAGTTTACTTTCATGGTTGACGATTTGATCTCCGGTATTCTTTCTTTTTTTTCTTCCATAAAGGGGATATTCCGCGGTATGAGTTTCCATGCCGAATTGCCCGAAAACCGATGGTACCCATGTGGTATCCCACTTCCGTTATATCCGATACCGGCAGCATTATCCCAACGGGAATCATCAAATTCGGGTTCTTTCCAGCCCCAGGGATAAAAAGCGGCATTGAGGCTGTCTGTCGGCCCGGCTGCAAAGAAACCATTCACATGCCGCCAGTCTATTTTTATAGGATGAAAGGCATTGTTTTTCAAAATTTTCCAATCGTTATTCAGACCGGTATTGACTACAGATTCTTTTTCCGTATTTCCCTGAATAATAAAGGCAGTTTTATAGGAATGTTGTGAAAGGGGTCTGTAGGGTCCGAAATTTACTACCTGAATGGATATCAGGTTTTCTTCTTCCATTAAAAAAGGAGTGATGTCGTAAGTCTCAAACCGCCAATGCCAAATGTCTCCCCGCGCAGGCCCCATGCCAATAGTTTTCCCATTGATAAATAAACGGTACCGGTTATCTGCCGATACATGGATCAGAAAAGTATCGGGGAGGCTAGGTATCGTGAACGATTTCCTTGCATGAAGTACTTCGTAGGCAGTTTCATCGGCGGTGGGATGTGTAATCCATTTTGCAGGCCAGGCCAATTCCAGTAATTCAGGATTAATGAGGTTATCCGGGTCCTGAGCTTTTGTCATTAACGGAAACAGGAGAAAAATAAGGAAAAAGCGCATTTTTTTTTGTAAAGAGTACTATGGATTCAAAAATGGAAAATGGTTTATAATAAATCAAACACAATATAATATATTCATATTTTGATTTTTTTGAAAAAATTATAAATTGTGTCGATTTTTCAAACTAAGCATTTTTTAAATTAAACAAACATGAAAAAGATTACCACATTCCTGGTGAGCCTGGGAATATTCATATTTTTTATGGATATGGATATTCAGGCTCAGGGTTTTTTAAGGAAGGCCGTCCAGAAATTACAAAAGGAAGCAGAAAAAATGGTTGATGATGATGAAGTAAATGATGCCGGTGAACAACCTGATCATATGTCCTTGATGGTTTTTAATAATTCGCCCATGCTGGCCATGGTGAATTCGTTTTTGACTAATCCACTGTTTATGAATTCCGCCGATGATTCACAGAAAGTGATCAGAGTTTCCGGTTATAAAGGCCTGCTGGCAAAACAGATCATAGATGATGAACATGTGGGTTACGAGGTTCAGATACCTTTCGGGCAATCACTGTTGACTTTTAATTGTGAACGAATCAACAAGGAGTCGCTTGTGATGTCCTATTTGGAAAAGATAGACATAAAAGGTATCGCCCGTCTGGCTGGTGGCAATTAGCCGGAGAGCTATTCCCGGTTTACTGAATCATTCCTGTGCCGATGGCTGAATACTGTGTATTTATTCCACGGAATTCATGAAATTTCAACGAGATAATCATGTCATAATATCCTTTAAATATGCCAATATGGCACAAAAACGGCGATTTTAATACCAAATTGTCATTCAAACAGGATTGGAATATCATTTGCATGTTAATGATTGAATAGATCATAATTAATGATTAAAATAAATTAATTGTAAACCAAATAGAAAGGAGGTTGGTTCTATGACACTTGCAAGAAGAACAAACTTATTTCCGAACATTCCATCTTTCTTTGATGACTTTATGTCAAGAGATGTTAGCGATTGGTTCAATACCAATTTCGCAGATACGGGTACTACATTACCTGCGGTAAATATCAGTGAAAAGGATGATGAGTATGTAGTTGAACTGGCAGCTCCCGGAATGACCAAGAAAGATTTTGACATCGAATATGAGAATGACATCCTTACGATCAGTTCCGAGCACAAGGAAGAAGTAGAAGACAAGGATAAGGATGATTATTACAGGAAAGAATTCAGTTATCAGTCATTCCAGAGAAGCTTCAGGTTTCCGCAGGAAGTAGTGGATGCTGACAGGATCAAGGCAAATTACAAGGATGGTATCTTGCGACTCTCACTACCGAAAGTAGAGGAGAAGAAGACAAAACCACGCAAGCAGATTTCCATCAGCTAATTAATGACCACAAAATAAAAAAAATGGGTATCATTCCGGTACCCATTTTTTTTTGCAATCCATTTAATTAAATTTAACCAGTTAATGTAAAAGTGTTTATAAAAAATGAAACAGTTGATCTACTTTTTCCTTATTTTTTCATCGGCCATATTTTCCTGCAGGTCGGATAAACTGGAAGTGAAGGGAGAGCCTGAGGCTATTCAACTGGCTGAATCGATGATTAAAGAGCTGGGTGGCAGAAAAAAATGGGTGGATGTAGAAAGTGTGTACATCAGAACGGTGACCACCTTCGGTTCACTCAGACAGAATGTAGTTACTGAAGAATGGATCAACCTGAGTGAGCCAAAATTTATGAATAGAGTAATTAATGAAGGAGAAGAAGTAATTCAGATTGTTGATAAAAATGACGGGTGGGAAATCAGGAATGATCAAATAACCATGCTGCCTCCAAAAAGTATAACCGATTATCTGAACTGGCACGATAACCATCTGCTGATCAATTTGAAAAGACTAGCTGCAGGAGGAGAAAACGTGGCGTTGCGAATGAATGGAGATAATCGTTTTGATATGCATATTGGAAATGAAATAAAGGCAAGCTTTCAACTCGATAAATATAATTTACTGAGAAGGTATTATTCTAAAGGTTCAAATGATCAGCAGGGCTCGCTGATCATAAAAAATTATCGAGAATATGAAGGTTATAAATTTCCATTAGAGCTTGGATCGGGAAGTGCCATGACAATTCATAAAACCGATTATTTTGATCCAAGCCCTCTTCCGGCCGATAAAGCTTTCAACATCAGCTTCGATCCCAACGATTATATAAAATAAGATCTGCCATTCATGGTTATGATCAGGCTTAATGGCGTAATCGGAAAGATTTTTAAGGACTGGCTGGAAAAGCATTTTCCCGAAAGGGCATCCAAAGTATGGAATCAAATAGCCTCATTGCATAATGGTAATGTCAATGAATCAAGATGGAGATACCGGATGCGTGGAGAGGGTCATATGGCATATTCCATACATAGTCTTTTCAAAACCTGTAAAAAACTTCATTTCAACCAGCCCAGAAAAGTTGAACTGGCATTATAGATAAATTCAGAAGAAACGGCAATCTCAGGTTGTTCTGAAGTGGCGGTTTACTCAAAGCCCGAATATCTAAAAAAGGCAGTTATAGGGGGGTAATTTTATAAAGAGCAAAAGAAAAAATTCTGACAGAAAATGGGTAATATTGAAATTGAAAATTATTGGATGTAGTTTTGTTTTATGACCTATAAGGAATTTTTAGAATCACTTAAAGAAAAAAATCCACCTGACATCAGCCCGTACCTTAAGTCATTATGGTATGATAAAAAAGACAACTGGCACAAAGCACATGAAATTGCCCAGGATATACATAATGAAGAGGGCAGCTGGATACATGCCTACCTTCACCGGGTAGAAGGGGATAAATGGAATGCGAATTACTGGTATTCCAGGGCTGGAAAGCAAATGCCGGAAGTGTCTTTAGAAGATGAGTGGAAGAGCCTGGTTAAACATTTTCTCGCAAAATCAGGTAAATGAAATTTATTGATGCAGGAAATCATTAATTGGCACAATTTTTATAATGAATTAACTTTGAAAAATTAATCTTTTAACAGAATAAGCGATGAAAAAACATCAGAAATTTTACTATTTGATTTTAATCCTGGTTTTATCCGCTTTTGTTTTCAGTTGCAAAAGTACGAAAAAGGCAGCTTCAGCTACTGATAAAGAGCCAAAAGAGGAAGTCAGGGAAGAAAAAGTAGAGGAAAAGGAAGAAGAAGTTGAAAAAGAAGAAAAAACAGAAAGAGAAAAAACGATTGAAGAAACGCTGAATAATTATTTTGATGAGGTCGCCGATGCAAACTCTATCGCGATAGCCAACAGAAGGATCTCACAAGCCTTAAATTATTTTGAGTCGAATGATACACCCGTTTTTATCGTATTTTACAGGGAGGGTGGTGAAAAGGATTATGATCGTCCGACCACTATCGCCAGGCATTTGAATTATTTGAAAGACCGGAATAAAAATCCCTATAAGATCAATAATATCGTCTATAATGACCGGGGTAAAATAGAAGAAATTGAATTCACTACCAGATAATAACAAGAAAATGAAAAAAACAATCATATATTCGATTACCGCATTATTGGTATTGTCAAATCTGCAAGCTTTTTGCCAGGATGATAGGATTTCACCGGAAAGAAAAAAGGCCATCGATTCCCTGGCCCTGGAAAAAGTTAGAGACCTCAGCAAATATATAAGTATAATCGGGAATAAGGAGACTCCCTTTTCTGAAGCCAATCGTGTAATGGACAGGGCTGAGGAATTGTTTGTCGAAGATGCTGAAATGGGCGTATCCTCTCTCTACAGAGAAGAGATCAATTATTATAAAGTCCGGGAGTATTTTCAGCGACTCATGGCGCTTAATTACGACCGGGTGAATATCGAATGGTATAATATTCATTATATCAGCGATCTGGAACGGCAACCAGACGGGCGATATGTAGGCGTGGTAACCATTTATCAACGTTTTGAAGGGATATCCGATGATGGTTTAAATTATAAGGATACGACTAAAAAGGATATTACCATATACGTTGAGAAAAAGAAAACCCAGATCAGAGGCCGGATTATTGAATTCTGGGATGTGTTGCTGGGTGATATACGTGTCACAGAAACCACTCCATGAAAAAAGCCGTTTTAATTGTTTTCATATTCTTATTGTATTTTAACTCCCATTCCCAGATTGTCGGCGAACTGGATGATACAGGTAAATTCCTTGCCGAAACCAAGCAGCTGAATCAATTCTTCAGAAGATTCAACGGAGAAGAAGATGAAAAGGGAAACAGGTATTATCCCGGTGATAAGGATTACCGGAGTCCCTCACTCAGGAAGTCATTCCTGAAAATGTTATTTGATTTTCAGAATGCTGATCTTGATAAGGACCAGGTGAAACAATTCATAAATATTGTCAATGAAAAGAATAATCCACAGTATCTGGATTTTCATGGAGATGACTGGTTTGCCCAGGTGAGCGCCTTGTTCAATTATGAAGGGCAGGAGCGCCAGGCTGTATTGTATTTAAAGTTGGAGCAGGAACGTCTGGGATATAAATGGGTGATTTCGAAAGTTTTTTTTGCCCCTTTTCTCCGTTATTTTATCAATGACACCAGCTATACGAAAAAGTTTTTGCATCCCATGAGTCACGAACTGGATTTCATGAATCTGCGAAAGGCGTTTGCCGACCGGGATAGCGTGGAACAATTTGTAGCGAAAGAGTTCCGGCCCGATTATCTTACCCTTTTCCTATATGAGATGAGAAGAGGAAAATTATCGTTTATCACGGTCAGAAATGTCAGATTTCATTTTTTCCAGATCGATAACTGGTATTTTGATGTATCGTATTTTAACCGGGAAGGATACAATACAGGTTGGCTGATCTCCAACCTGGTGAATTATAAGCCGGGGGAAGAAAAATTACTGAGAGATTTTATTTTTTATGAAAATTAAGATCCTGTCTTTTATAATATTAATGGCCGCTGTATCCTCCGCTGAGTTCAGCCTGGCAAACGTCACTGAACAAACACAGGAAGATACGGTGGATATACGGGCTGACCGGGTGAAAGATCTGGTATCTTTCCTGGAATATTCACTCAATACCATTGGCAGTATTGATACACCACCCCGTGAAAAAGATGTTATAATCACACAGAGTTATACCAAGTTTTTCAGGGATGAGGATGTACAAGTGGAAGATGATCTTGATCCAGACCGGTCAACAATTACCAATAAAGATGTTCAGGCATATCTTAAGGATATAGATTTCTTTTTTAAGGATGTAACCTTTGAACTGGAAATTGATGACATTGAACAATTGGTCAACGACAGTAGTCAGCTTTTTTATCTGGTAAGGTTGAACCGGAATCTTTCCGGCGTTACACTATCCGGTGATTCTGTAAATCGAACCATAACCCGGTTTCTTGAGATCAATTACGATCAGGATGCCGACGATCTGAAAATCGTTAGTTTTTATACCACCAAACTAAGTGAAAAGGAAGACCTCATGATGTGGTGGGAAGAGCTCAGCTTCGAGTGGAAGTATATTTTTCAGTCGAGTTTCAATCTTTATGACAGTATTGGATTTGAACAGATCAAGATGCTGACGAACGCCGATTCGCTGAATTTGTCATCCAATCAATATGTCGATGATTTTGAACCGCTATTCAGACTGAATCAATTGAGATATCTGAATCTTTCCTATACCAATATCAGTGATCTGTCTCCCCTGAGAATCCATAACAAGCTTGAATATCTTGATATTTCCCATACCGAGGTATCCAATCTGGACTATTTAAAATATGCTTCCAGACTCAAATACCTGAATGCAGCGAGAACTGATATAAAAAATATTAATATTCTCGCCAACTTCACGAAGCTGACTGAACTTGATCTGAGCGAATGCAACCTGCTTAGTCCGCCCGGAGGTCTCCAATTGCCCGGCTCCCTGAAAAAGCTTGTCTTTACACATGCGGCTCTTGATTCATATCATTGGTTAAGTGAACTTCCACGATTGGCTTATCTTGACCTCTCATTCGGCAGCATATCCGATTTGAGTCCACTTGCCTCCTTAAAAACAATAGAGATATTATTGCTTGAGGGTACCTCTGTTGCCGATATATCCTTTTTATCAGGACATAAAAACCTGGATTTATTGAATATCGAAGGAACTCATGTCGATAATATTGATCCATTGGGTCAATTAACAGGATTAAAGAAGGTGTATTGCGATAACAGTCAGGTAACCAGAAAACAGGCCGATAGTTTTATGAATAAAAACCCCGGTATTCTGATAATTTTTGAATCAGAACACCTCAGGGAATGGTGGGCTGACCTGGATATCGCCTGGAAAAATATATTACGGGAAAGGTTTTCGATCGATGAATATCCCGAAAAAGATGAGCTTGCCCGGCTCACTCAAATCGATAGTCTTGATATCAGTGGAAACGAACATATCTTTTCTCTGGAGGGTATCGAGCTTTTAAATAATCTGAGATATCTTAATATCAGAAATACTTATGTAAGGGATATTAATGCGGTTACCACCCTTGTTGATCTTCGCTATCTGGATGCCGGATTTACCAATGTGGCTTCCATTGATTCGATTTTTTTCCTTAAAAACCTGGTCCGTCTTAACCTTGAATCAACGCGTATATCCTCGATAAGGGAGTTGTTTCAGATCAGAGGCATTAAACATTTAAATATCGATCATACTCGGGTTGATAAAGCTGAGATCAGGGAATTTATATCTCAGAACCCGGAATGCCTCGTGATCCACAACACTACATTGCTGCAGGCCTGGTGGAATGATCTTACAGAGGAATGGAAGAACCTGCTTGTCAGTAATGCACCGGAGGTGGAGCTTCCGCCCGATAAGGCCGGTTTGCACAGGGTTTCATATCTAAGAAATATCCATATGGACAGTGTGGCCATTTCTGATCTTGGGCCTTTGAAGGAACTTTCTTTCCTTGAGGAATTGGTAATCAAAAAATCGCTGGTTGCGGATCTTTCTCCTCTTACGGCCATACTTTCTCTGAAAAAACTTGTAATAAATCAATCGCCTGTTCGTGACCTTTCACCCGTAGTTGAATTGCAAAACCTGGTACATCTTGATATCAGCAATACGGGTGTTTCAGATATTGATGTGCTCGAAAAAATGGAGCAATTAAAAGTACTTAAATTATCCGGAATACAGATCCGTAATCTGAAGCCTGTTGAAGAACTGTCAAATATCAGACAGCTCGATATATCCAATACAAGAGTCAGGTCACTCAGACCCATTGAAGAAAATTATAACCTGGAATTACTGGTCTGTTATAATACCCGGCTTAATGACCGGAGAGTCGATAATTTTAAGTCGATACATCCGGATTGCAAAGTGGTATTTTATTAAGATGATACCCTGACTTTTAACAGATCCTGTAACCTTTAAAACTGAAAACGGTTTAATTAAAAAGTTCTTGTTTTTGCCAATAAATTTGAAATTATCGTTATGATTGATAAAAAACATGAAAAAAAACTCGAGAAAGCCACGTTTGGAGCAGGTTGTTTCTGGTGCGTTGAAGCCGTGTTTCAGAATCTGAAAGGGGTGGAAAAAGTGGTTTCTGGCTACTCGGGAGGGCACGTTGACAATCCCACATATCGTCAGGTTTGTTATGGAAATACCGGACATGCAGAAGTGGTACAAGTCCATTACGATCCATCAGTTATTACCTATGAAGAGCTTTTGGAGGTTTTCTGGAAAACTCATGATCCTACTACTTTGAACAGGCAGGGCAACGATGTAGGATCGCAATACCGTTCGGTAATATTTTATCACGATGAAAAGCAGAAAGAAACGGCTGAAAAATACAGGAAAAAGATTAATGAGACAGGTATATATGAAAATCCGGTGGTTACAGAAATAAGTCCCTTTGAGGAGTTTTACGAGGCGGAGGAATATCATCAGGATTATTACCGCAACAACCCCGGCCAACCTTATTGTTCAGTGGTGATCCAACCCAAATTGGATAAGTTTAAAGAAGTTTTTCATGATAAACTGGAATAAGTATCCGGGCCGGGTATTACTTGCCAAAATAAATAAATTGCTGCCGGTTAATTTTAATTTACTCCGATCGTTATAATATAGGTTAAATCAATAAAATGACTGATGCAACTGCCAAAGAAATATGCATTTCCCGCTTTAAAAGCTATTTTCATATTGCTGGCGGTGATTATTCTCATTTTTATTTTCAGAATACCTATCAATAAAAATCTCAAACGTCAGAAAAACGTATTGCTGGTGGAGTATAAGGAACCTGAAAATATCAATGAGATCAGAACAATTAATAGTAAAAATGTAACTCCGGTTATTTTTGAACAGATACCATACCTGGGATCACTGGATCCGGATGAACGCAAAAATAAATACGTCGAAATTATCCTGCCAACTGTTTTGATCGTGAAATATGAGCTTTATAAAGAAAGAAAACGCACCCTGGATATCTGGGGAGAACTCAAAAGCAATCAGTATGTTTCTTCAGAGGACAGCCTGTTCATGGAAAAGCTTTTTGCCAAATATAATACTAAAAATTTTGCCGAAATACATCAAAGGCAACAGGTACACCCGAATTCAATAATCCTTGCCCAATCGGCTATCGAAACGGGCTGGGGACAGTCCCGGTTTTTTATTCAGGGCAACAATGCATTTGGCATCTGGTCCTATAGTAAACTGGATGACCGGATAGAAACAATTTCAACCCGCAATGAGGTAAAGATCTACGTTAAAAAGTATGAAAATATCCTGGAATCTACCCGGGATTATTTTACTACCGTCGCCCGGTCGTGGGCCTTCGATGAGTTCCGGAAAAAAAGGGCCGAAACGGATAATCCATATGAATTGATATGGTATCTGAATAAATATTCAGAATTAAGGAATGATTATGTAAAAAAACTGGGAGAAGTAATGGTCCAGAATAATCTCACAAAATATGATTCCTGTGAATTGAATCCGGATTACTTTGTTAAAGTAAGAAAATAGTAATGATGCGATCCGGTTTAATATTTTTTTTTCTTTTCACCCTGTTTTTTTCATGTGATTATAAGCATAAGGAAAAATCAACAGGTAACGAGAACAGCTCTGATCGGTCTGCCCGGGAGAATCCATTAGCCGGCACGGCCCTGAATTCCAATGCTGTGATCATTGGCCTGTTATACCACCGCTTTGATGAGGAAGAATATCCTTCTACCAGTATAAGTGGATCCCTATTCGAAGATCATCTTCAATATATAATAGATAGCGATATCGAGGTGATTCGTATGGGAGAAGTTGTAAATAAATTATCCGATCCTTCCGGTACTAGCCGGTATGTCACGATTACCATCGATGATGCGTTCAGGTCCTTTTATGAGAGCGGATTCCCTTTACTTAAGGAATATGGATTGAAAGCCACGCTTTTTATGAATACCGAAACGGTGGGTAGCGGCGATTACCTGAACTGGGAGGAAATCAGGGAATTGGCAAACTATGGGATAGAAATCGGCAATCATTCTCATTCGCATGAGTATTTCCTGAACCTACCGGATTCTACCAGGCGATTCCTGTTTGAACAAGATGTTAAAAAAGCACAGCAGGAAATAGAATACCATACGGGAACAAAGCCTGTTGTGTTTGCCTATCCCTATGGAGAGTATGATACCCTGATGCAGGAGGTGATCAGAAAAATGAAATTCTATTCCGCTTGTGCTCAGAACTCAGGGGTGATCTCAAAGTATTCCGACCGGTTTGCGTTGCCAAGGTTCCCGATGACTGACTTTTACGGTCAGATGGAGGGTTTCAAGGAAAAAATCTCGATGGATCCACTTCCCGTGAAACAAAGCATTCCACACACAACCAGGGTGACTGAAAATCCTCCAGGATTAATTCTATATCTGGATGACAATGATCTTGACCTGGAGAGGGTACAATGTTTTATTCAGGGAAGTGACTGTGATCTTTCAATAAAATTTAACCCATCACCCGTTATTGAAATTAAGGCATTGAAGCCTCTTACGGATCGCAGGCATCTATACACCATTACTGTTCCTTCAGAATCTTCCGGACGATGGCACTGGTACAGCCATCAGTGGGTATTCCCCGGTCGAAAATAATCGCACCCACTAAAAAATCGAATTTCGAATCCGGTGTGAATTGCGAATATTCAGCTTATTAACCCCTGATAAGCGCAATTCAGTAGCCTATTTCTGGGCTATTTGATTAAG
>CAZIXF010000044.1:0-49509 GCA_964543195.1 uncultured Roseivirgaceae bacterium | reverse complement strand
TTGCGCTTAATCGGCCCTTCGGGCGAAAAATTTATGAATTTTTCGGGTTAAAAAGTTCTCAGCTAACTCCTGAGAGCTAAACTCTAAGCACTCATTGCTCACTCCCATACACAGATCCGCTCCACATAATCCGCAGATCCGTCCCTTGACCACCCGTCCAGCTGGGCCACTTCCTTCAGTTGCTGACCCCGCATCCGTGGCACAACCATAAAACTGCAGTTCATCTCGGGAAGGGCCGTCATATCGCCCCAGAGCTTTTCGAACTGCGTGACAGGAAAAACATCCTCCTGACCCTTACCCCACCTTTTTTTCACATCTTTAATGGTAATATAGGCAGGCATGCGCTTCGAGATCGCCCACACCTTTTTCCTCACAAGTTGCCCGTCATTCAGCTCCTCTCTTTTCAGATCAAAAACATCGAGCAATGAATCCAGCGTTATCCAGAAGGTATTGGAATTATAATACGAGAGATCGAATTCGATCCTTTCATCAGGCAGGGCGAGTCCTTCCACCAGCCTCACCCTTCCATCAACCCGCGCCAGTCCGCCTCCCCGGTCATCGAGTTTCCTTGAGATCACTTCCGCGGTCATATCCGAACCTCCTTCAATATGAAGTCCCAGGATACCCGGGTCGGCATTAGCCCCCAGGGTATCGATATTATGCACCATCAGGTACTTCAATCCCGGGTTCAGGTCAAGCATCCTTGAAAGCGTGCCGTTCATCAACATATTGGGCACCTCGAACCAGTGGCCTACAGGATGAATGCACTGGTGCGGAAGGTTATCACGGTAATCTTCACCCTCACCCATGGATCCGGCCCAGTTGATCAGGGCATTATGCAGGCTTTCCTGCATTTTCTGGGCCTGCTCGTCAAGCAGCTGCTGTGGCATTTCTTCCCACATAAAACGGAGGTCCCTTTCCATCGGGACAAGCCTGAGTCCGATCACTTTTCCTTCGGAAAGAAATAATGGCCCGTCATACCCATATTGCCCCTCCTTCTCAAGAAAACCGGCTATGGCAGCATGGGTAAGATAGCTGGTAGTAAAAACATGGGGAATGGCATTCCCTGTCAGCCGGGATATTTTCCTGCTTTTCGCCAAGTGCACTTCCAAAAAATTACGATGTTTCCCGGCAAGTCTGGCAAAAGGATTCAGCGACTTTACCACACCGGCCCCTTTAGTCCACCGGCTACCGACACCTCCCGCCAGGGATACCACCGCGAGTTCGCCTTTTTCAAGGGCATCCATACCGGCTTCATAATACTTTTCATGGAGCTTACCGGTGGCATCGGTCAGTTCCTCGAACCGTACATCTTCGATCTTGCTGTTTGCCGGCAGGCTGTTCTGGGCCAGGCCTATTCTGCCCGCTTTCAGGTCGGCCTTAATCTGGTTATGCAAGTCTGGGTCAAAACCATGCTTGTCAAGAAGCCTGTCCAGTGATTGGACTGTTTCACCTTCGTCACCTTTATGGGGAATCATCCTTTCGAAGAGCCTGGCCACAAAATCATCGAAAAGGGCATTCCCCTTATAGGATCGTCCCAGCATTTCCAACTCATCGCGTTGAGCATGGGTAAGGTCCTGAATATTCCTTTTCAGAAGGACGGGGGCATGCAGTGTATAATATCCTTCCGGTAAAAGCGCTTTTTCGCAGGTTTTCATTCCGGCAATAGTCCCATCTTCATTAATGCTGAAGTCATAAACTACGGGATCCATGGCAAAGGGGATGGCATGTTCAAGCTGTTTTTTAGCCCGGGTCATGATCTCCTTAAGGCGAACCTGGGCTTTTTCCTTGGTGGCCGGATCAAAGATGAATCCCATGCCTCCTCCGGACATGCCGCCCATCATCCAGAATCCCCGGAACTTATCACCGAATTCCGCACTTACCTGCCGGATGAGATATTCGGTATACAAATTGCTGGCCCAGGGTATGATCGCCTGTATCGGTCCGGTAAAATTCCGGTGAGTAAAAGCGCCGATTTCCTTTACATTCCCTTCTTTAAGATTTTCCACCACCTCATCGAAATAACGGATGGCTTCCTGCCGGGCCTGCCATTCATCCTCCAGTCTCAGCAGGTATTTTTCGGTTACCATCTCCAGTATGGGTCCTACATCCTGGGCCATGCCTCCATGAACGATGACCAGGCTTTCCTGCAGTCTTTTTCGCGTCTTCCTGTCCACTGCTTTAAAATCGAGGATATCATGGCTCGGAAGCAGACGTCCCCTGCTGATCCCGTATTCAGGATCTCCTTCTCCGGCTTTTACCCCCCTGATCAGCTTGATCCCCGGCCATACACCGCCCGAATCCTGCCACCCTCCCCCGGAACCGCCCAGCCATTCCCCGAGGATGGCCCTTGCGGCCACCAGCCGGCGCTCCTCTTCCTGAAGGATCCCGGTAACCGACTGCGTCTGACCTGTAGCGCGCATACAGATGGCGATCAGCGAAGCCAGAAGATTGGTGGATACCGCAAGCCTGGAACCTTTGGGTATATCGTTCACTTTACTCACCACCTCGATGCCAAGGCCCGGTCCGGTTAACTTTTCCAGCAGCTCCGACAAGGGTATCTCAGCCCCTTCCATGCCCGGAGGAACGATGCCGGAGGCAATTATGGCGGCTTTCAACAGACCCAGGTAATCCCTGGCAAAATCAAAAACCTCCTGCAGGTCGGTAAGGCCCGCGGAAGAGGCCAGATCGATGCTGGTAAGTTTTAGAACCGGTTCGTCGATTACGCGGAAATAGGTTTCTATGGGGGGACCGGGTATTTTCTCTCTTCCTTCCTCCCGTACGCAAAGATCGATGGATATATTCAGAACCCTGGCGCCTTCCGGGAAATCCATTCCCAGAAAAAAAATATCGCTCCAGCCGCTGTGGCTGATATCCATCCTGACGGGAGTGGTTTCATGCAAAAGCGGAAACATACCGCAACGCTCATCCTTTTCCAACAGCTCCTTCCTGATCCTGAGGGGATGGTCATCCGGATGCCCTGTACGGAACATCCATTGATTGCCCGGGGTAGACCGGACACTCCTTCGCACCTGGTCGGCAAGGGTCTGAAAAGCCAGCTGATGATAGGCGTCGGCCAGGCCGCTGGAAATGCCTTCATTGGGACCGTGTTCGTCCTGAACCCTGAGGAACGTGTCGATCGCTTCCCCGAACCTTCTTTTTAACATATGCTCATAAGCCTCGAAAGGGATCAGGCCCCTGCGGCTAACACCTTCCCTGAAAGGGATATAAAAACGGTGCAGGGCATAAAGAAAAAAGAGCGCCCGCACCCGTTCGTATAAATTACTGTTCTCTCTTCTGAACCGGTCAAGCTCGGCAGAATGGCTTAGGAGCTCATCCAAAGATGCTTTCCCGGCCACGTTGTCAAGCGACCTGTTCCTGGTATCCGGATCGGAAGAGGTGATGATGTCGGTCAGCATTCCCATAACCTATCTCCCCTGTTTATCCATATCTTTTTGAATAAATAGTTCCAGCAGTTCCGAAAGGATCTTATCCCGGTCTTTTCCTCCGAGCGACAGGGCAAGCTGGGCTTTCAGTAATCCGTATTTTTCTCCCATATCGAAACGGAGATCGGCAATCTCATAACCCAGGTATTTTTCTTTCGAGGATAACAGGTCCAGTGCATCACTCAGATTTAATTTTTTGACGGGATCATGGCCTGATTCCTGACCGAGTATTTCCATCACACGGAAAGTGAGCACATGCATGCCGAAAAAACAGAGATAGTGCCCTGCCCTTAAACCGGGGACCAGCAACTGTTGTTCAGCCACAGTCGGCGTGGGCTTTTCAATAACTTTATCGATCTTATAGACCTCGTTCTTGCCTTGCATCCGCGACCCGCCGATCACACCATAATGGGGAATAAGCGATTCACGGGTGGCCTGAACGGCTGATACCGTACATTCTTCATTTGCTGCGAACTCGACCAGCTTCCTGGCGCAGCTTATGTCATCCCTGTTTACATAAAGATGGTCGCCTACCAGGTGCAGAAAAGGATCTTTACCGGTAAAACTACGGGCTGAAAGTATGGCATGACCATATCCCAGGGGTTTAGCCTGATGAATGAATTCTACCTGGTCGATTTCCGGGCCGGCAATATTCCTGTAGGTTTTCTCATCGTCGGGATGAATAACCACACCCACCTGGTCGATACCTGCTGAAATGGCCTCCCTGATAAGGATCTCGAGCACCGACCTTTCCGTGCCATCCCGGTCGATGAGCGTCTGAACAGGGAGTTTCCGCTGGTCCGGACCTGCCGCCGTGATCACCGCTTTCTGAATTTTCATGAGTGAATACGGGTTAAAAAATCTGAATAATTCTATACTGCTAAATTATCGATTTTACTGAAGATTAAAAGTATGGCGGAATTATAAGTACCCCTGCAGCAAATTCTTCATGAAGTAAATAACAGAAGGCCCGGGAGGTCAGGGATAATGTTTAGTTCCCGGTTGGGCAAAAGTCACCGTTCAAAGTACGCAGATTCATGTATTATAGGCCGGGACTTAATAAAGTGTGATACCCGGTTAAAGATATATATTGTCGACCGGGACTCAACAGAAGGATATTACCCGGTAAAAAATAAACGGATTCAGGTATTATACGGATCTGGACTTAACAGAAATTGATACCCGGTTAAAAATTTAAAATTATATGTTATGGATCGGGAAAGCTTTGCCGGGGAAAGTATTAACCGGAAATGTTTTAACCGGGAAGGTATCGATAAGGAAAGTATGGACGTGGAAAAACTGCAGAAGGTACCTGCCGCATAGATATCCCTGATAAAGTCTCTCACCTCAATGCTAAAGTTCCGTTTCACATAAGTTACGCGCAAGATCGCAAAAGCCACCTTACACATGATAAAAGCTTCATGTAAGATGACAAAAGTTACCATTCATATGATAAAAGTTTCATGTGAGATGACAAAAGGTCAGATTGAGATGACAAAAGATCCTTTTAAAAAGGCAAAAGTCAGTATAAATATGATTTAAGCTTCATATAAGATCGCAAAAGCCACCTTACACATGATAAGAGCTTCATGTAAACCGCCAAAAGCTACCATACATATGAAATATGCTTCATGTAATTTGGTCTGATTGGTTGTGGAAAAAGCTCATCTCCGATTAAAAACTATGCACTTTAACGGTATTTTCCGGGTAGGCATATTGCTATTGACTGGTATAACCGCCGTCGATCACCAGCTCACTTCCGGTTACAAATTTCGCCTCATCAGAAGCGAGATAAACAATTCCCCAGGCGATATCATCCGGTTCGCCCACATGTCCTATGGGATGAAGACTATCGAGATGCTCCCTGAATTTTTCAGGTCCTTCCTCTGACTCTTTTCCCATCTCTTCCACCAGTGGAGTCCAGATAAATCCTGGATGAACAGAATTCACTCTGATATTTTCTTTGGCGTAATGCAATGCATCCGTTTTAGTCATCAACCGTACAGCACCCTTGGAGGCATGGTAGGGTGGAATATCCTGTGAACTTATAATTCCATAAATCGATGAAAGATTCACGATATTTCCACCTCCCTGCTCCTTCATGTATGGAATGGCATGTTTGGTACATAGAAAAACCCCGTTTACATTGATATCCATTACCTTCTGCCAATCCTCCAGATCGATCTCATGTGTGGGCTTATTAATGCCGGAAATACCGGCATTGTTTACCAGGATATCGATTTTGCCGAATTCATCCTTCACCTCCGAAAAAACATCCTTTACCTCGTTTTCATCGGAGACATCCAGATGCCAGTATTTCGATTCTCCCCCATTATCATTGATCTCGCTGCTGAGAGAACTTCCTTCATCATCGAGAATATCCGTAATGGCCACTCTGGCGCCTTCATTAGCTAATGCTTTACATGCTGCTTTTCCGATGCCCAGCGAGCCACCGGTCACGATACATACTTTGTCTTTTAATCTGTCCATTTTAAAACTATTTAATCTGAAAAAAATTACCGTTTGACGGGTCCAAAAAACATTCCGGCCTAGAGCATTTTATATTCTTTTCCATATTCTATTGAAAGCCAGACACATATAATTATCCCCGGGAAATTATTCAAATAAGTCATGGGTATAAACTTTCTCAACGTTCATTATATTTCAACATGGTGAAACTGATGTGGTCATCGAAACATGAAAATAAGATGGAGCTGATGGATCCACAGGCAGGGACTACTTTAAGCATCAACCGGGGAGAATCCTTTCAGTTGGTATGTTCAGGCATGACGGACTACTCTTCATGTTGGTTTAATCTCCAAACTCCATGAACTGTCTGCTGAAGGAACCACTCTTCCTGTTGGTTTTTACACAGAGCTCCGTGAACTGTCTGGCGGCTTTTCAGAATCGGTCTTCAGATCTCTTCAGAAACCTCAGGATAATACGTAAAGCCTGCACATTTTTAGGACAAGACACACACATTACCAATGAACCATTGAACCATTGAACCATTGAACCAATAAACCAATGAACCAATGAACCTCATCTACCCATCTCCACATAATATATTCCTTACTCCCCTTTCGGCAACAACGATTCCCTGAGCTCTTCAGAATCGCCGTATTTCTTCATCAACCCTTCCAGTTTCGCTTTCAGGTCATTCACCACCTCCCGGTAATCCGGGTCATCATACACGCTGGTCAGCTCGTTGGGATCTTTTTCAAGGTCATACAATTCCCATTCGTCCACATCAAAATAAAAATGGATCAGTTTATACCGGTCGGTGCGGATACCGTAATGGCGTTTGACCATATGTACCGACGGATATTCATAATAATGATAATACAATCCTTCCCTGCCGGCATCGAATTCCTCTCCCTTCAGAATCGGCAGAAGGCTTTCGCCCTGCATATCTTCAGGCGGGGTAACACCGGCGGCTTCAAGAAGCGTCTCCGCAATATCCAGGTTCTGGACCAGGTCCTCGCTTTCTGTTCCCGGGTTGATCACAGCCGGCCAACGCATGATCAGCGGAGTGCGGAAGGATTCTTCATACATAAATCGTTTGTCGAACCAGCCATGCTCACCCAGGTAAAATCCCTGGTCGGAATTATAGACCACCAGGGTATTTTCGGCCAGGCCGTTTTCCTCGAGATAATCCATCAGCCGGCCGATATTATCGTCGACCGAGGCGATACATCGAAGGTAATCCTGCATGTAATACTGATATTTCGACTTCAGCAGGTCCCGGGGATTATCCGGGATATGATCCCAGAACTCTTTATTGCGCTGGCTGTATTTATCATGCCAGGCCTGCCGCTGTTCCTCGGTCATCCTCTGCAGGTTCCCGCGGTAGGCCCTGGGTCCCCAGCTGCCGGTTCCCGTGATCTGGTATTTTTCAACCGAATCGGCATCCAGCTTATTATCCCCGGAAGGATGCATATGGTTCAGGATCTCCATCTCCTGTTCCCTGGCAGCAGTGCCCCTGCCTTTGTAATCATCGAAAAGGGTGGCGGGCTCCCTTATTTTCTCATTATACATACCAAAATGTTCCGGTTCGGGCCACCATGCCCGGTGTGGTGCCTTATGCTGGTACATCAGCATAAAAGGTCGGTCAGGATCCCTGTTTTCAAGGAAATGAATCGCTTCATCGGTGATGATATCCGTCACGTATCCCTCGATCCGTTCCCTGCCGTCCGGTGTCCGGAAATCGGGATTATAATAATTGCCCTGCCCGGGCAGCACTTTCCAGTAATCGAATCCCGTCGGCTGCGTCTTAAGATGCCATTTCCCCACCATAGCCGTCTGGTATCCTTCCTGCTGCAATATTTTGGGGAAAGTCTGCTGGGCGCTGTCAAACCGGGACCCGTTGTCGATCACCCCGTTCAGGTGGCTGTGTTTACCGGTAAGGATCACCGCCCGGCTCGGGGCACAGATCGAGTTGGTTACGAAGGCATTCCTGAAAAGAATTCCCTCGCTGGCCAGACGATCTATGTTGGGGGTTTCGTTGATCCCGGATCCATAAGCGCCAACCGCCTGCCAGGTATGATCATCGGTAAAGATAAAGATAATGTTGGGCCTCTCCTGTCCTTTTTCCTGCGGTGGCTGACAGGCGTAGATCAATATTATTGACAAAATAAAAACAGGGAAAAATCGGATGAGTTTCATAAAACATTGATGGTTAGTTTCGATTAGCTTTCAAACTATAAAAAATTGTTGGTTTTTCATATAGAATCGTCTTTAAATGCACGCAGGATCAAACAAAATGCTATCACACAGCCTCAATCCCCATCCCTCCATCCTCCTTTCATATCGCTTACCGCTACTGCTACTGCCTACTTCCAGCCACCACCGCTTCAATCCTCATCACTCCACCTTCAATCTCCCCTTTTCTCATCGCCGGTTTCCCGATCCCGACCCCACCCCACCTTTTCCCCCATACGCTTTGTTTGCTTCCCTTTTCCTTAATATCTTTATTTCAAAGAAAACATTTTAATCATGGATGATCTAACCCCGGAAGCAAGATTCGAAAAGCTGAATCTCGAATTACCACCGGCACCCAAACCTCAGGGTGTCTATAAACCATTCCTGATCGACGGGAAATATGTATACGTATCCGGTCATGGCCCGTTTAAAAACGACAGCTCACTGATTACGGGCAGAATAGGAAAAGATATGGACATGGACCAGGGCAAGGAAGCAGCAAGGCAGGTGGGCCTCGCCATCCTGTCTACCCTGCGCCATAACCTGGGATCGCTGAACAAAATCCGCAGGGTGATCAAAGTACTGGGTATGGTCAATTGCACCTCCGACTTCGAAAAGCACCCCTATGTGATCAACGGTTGCAGTGAACTTCTTGCCCGGGTTTTCGGAGAAGAAAACGGTATAGGTGTGCGAAGCGCCGTGGGCATGGGTTCGCTGCCCGATAATATACCTGTCGAAATTGAAGCAGTATTTGAACTGGTCTGATCATGAAAAATATCTGGTATATAATCAACGATATAGATAAACTCGATACACCTTCACTGGTGATCCATAAAGACCGGGTGCAGTACAATATCGACCTGATGATCTCTATGGTGGGAAACCACTCCCGGCTCAGGCCACATGTCAAAACCTATAAGATACCCGAGGTTGTGTCCATGCAGATGGCCTCGGGAATCAATAAATTCAAATGCGCCACCATTGCCGAGGCCGAGATGCTGGCCCGCACCGGCGCTCCCGATGTACTCCTGGCCTATCAACCCTCGGCCGTAAAAACGGAAAGGCTCCTTAAACTGAAAGATAAATATGGGAATACCACCTTCTCCACCCTGATGGATAATGAGGAAACCGCTTCCATGATCGCGGAAAAATGTCGCAACACCCTGACCCATCTCAAAATATATGTCGATCTGAACAATGGAAATAACCGCACCGGGATCGCACCGGAAGAGGCTTTCCCCCTGTTCAAAAAATGCCTTGAACTGAAAGGCATAGATCCCCTCGGCCTTCATGTTTACGATGGGCATATCCGGGATTCCGATCCGGAGGACCGTAAAAGACATTGTGACCGCGATTTCAGCAAAGTAACCTCACTGGCAGAATATATCCATTCGAAACTTGATGTCGATGCCGAGATAATTGCAGGAGGATCGCCTACATTCGGGATCCATGCGGCCAGAAACAAGGTGAACTGCAGCCCGGGCACAACGCTCTTCTGGGATGCTGGTTATGAGGAGAATTTTCCCGACCTTCCTTTTCAGAATGCAGCCGTAGTCATTACCCGGGTGATCTCCAGGCCGGCCACAGGATTATTATGCCTTGACCTGGGACATAAATCCATTGCCGGTGAAAATCCCATCCAGGACAGGGTGCGGTTCCTGAACGCCCAAGAACTGCAACCGGTAAGTCATAGCGAAGAGCATCTTGTGGTAGCGAATACGGCAGGACTTGATCTGAAGGTAGGCGACGTGATCTATGGCATTCCTTACCACATTTGCCCTACCACGGCCCTTTATGACCGGGTACCGGTGGTAAGGAACAATCAGGTGATCGATACCTGGAACGTGACGGCCAGAAACCGTCAGATAACCATCTGACCGACATACAACTGATCTTCGATGCCCACCTCGATCATATATGCCAGTTGGCCGGTAACAACCTCCATATCGATGTCGGTTCCGACCTCGACGGTGCCTTTGGGAGAGAACAATGTCCCGCAGATCTTCAAACCATAGCTGACCTGATGAAATTCCCTGATCTTTTGAGAAAAAGAGGTTACCGGGAAAAGATATCGAAAATATAATGTATAAAAATTTTATTCGTTTTTTAAAACAGGCCTGTGGCGATGAATGAAGCCCCGGCCGGCTCCCGGGAATTGGAATAAAGATCCGCCTATGCGATCGTCCCGGATTAAACCCGTTTTAACCATTTTAACCGATATGAAATACATAAAAATTTTTATGACCCTTCCGGTTGTTACGTTGATCATACTTTTGAACACTTCACTGGCTCCTGACCGCAGCCTGGAAGAAGCCCGGCAATTGTATAATGACCTCTACATAACCTCTACAGTGAAACAGATCGACTGGAATGGATCAGTAAAAAAATGTGAGGCGGGCACACTCGGAAAGGATATCCTTCAAAAGGCAAAAGACCGCATTAATTATTTCCGTCTTGCCTGCGGCCTGGAACCCATTACATTCAATGATAGCTATAACGAGATGTGCCAGGAAGCAGCATTGATCATGACGGCAAACGGCCAGTTGAGCCACACCCCGCCGAAAAGCTGGAAGTGTTATTCCGAAAAGGGTTTCCTGGGAGCAAAAAACGCCAACCTCGGTATCTCTGATTTTACCAACTTCCAGGAAATGGCCTTTGTAACCGGATTCATTCTGGATTATGGTGAGTTCAATAAAACGGTGTCGCACAGGAAATGGCTTCTGAACTCAAGATCCGTAGAAATGGGTTATGGCAATACCGGAGCCCATGAAGCCATCTATGTTACAGGGGTCAGTCAGGATCGTGCCAAACAGGCTCCCGGGTATATTGCCTATCCGCCCGCGGGTCATTATCCCTATAAACTGATATTCGAAAAATGGTCATTTTCAATCCCTTACGGGGAAAAGGCCGATTTTGAAAAGGCCAAAGTGGAAATGTATGACGGGAACGGGAAAAAAATGAAGGTAAAGATACTCTCTGTCACCGATCCCTGGTATTTTGACCCGGCTATCGTATGGCAGGCCGAATCGTTGTTTACAGAAGATGAGATCAAATACCTGAAAAACTCACTTCTGGAAAAGGGTTATGTGGGGAAGGAAATTACCGTTAAGATCCGCAATGTCAGGATCAATGAGGAAATCAGGAATTTTGAATATAAAGTAATTCCTTTTGATCCCGCGGGTTGATTTATTGACCCGATTGGATGATCCGGTTGGTTGAACCGGTTGGATGATTTATCGAATCCGAGGATCGATTGGTTGACCCGGTTGGTTGATTCGTTGACCCGGTTGGTTGATTTGCGGATATGCTGTTTGTTTCTTTGGTCCGTGAATCGATTTGTTGATCCGGGCCGGTTGATTTATCGCTTTTTTTAGTGATTAATCCATCCGAATCCCGTATTTTTTCAACTCGTTTCAATACCTCATAAAATCATGCGTCAATATTCTTATATCCTTCTGATCATCTCTTTTTTCACAGGTCTTCTGATCACCTGTACTCCCGGAACGGACAATCTCAATGAGCAGTTAAAATTCGACAAACTGTTCGTTGATTATCTTCCGAACCCCCTTGGCATCGATAATCCGGCACCCCGGTTCACCTGGATCGTGACTCCGGGGATCCCGGATGGAAAACAGTCGGCCTACCATATCCTGGTCGCTTCGGACAAAGCTACAATCGGCCGGGATGAAGGCGATATCTGGGATTCCGGTAAAGTGATCTCCCGGCAATCAGCGCAGGTCGAATATGAAGGTGAGCCTTTGAGGTCGGGACAGAAATATTTCTGGAAAGTCCGGATCTGGGACCAGCAAGCCACGGTCTCTGCTTTTAGCGAAGCGAATCATTGGGAAATGGGTTTGACGGAAACCGGTGACTGGAAGGGGGAATGGATAAGTGCACCCACCGTTTTTGACTGGGAATTGCTTGATCAACGCAGGAAGCAACTGGCCAAAAATGCTCCCCCGGAAAAAGATGAACTTTCTCCGATATTCAGAAAAGAATTCAATATAAAGAATGATATTAAATCGGCCAGGGCTTATGTAAGCGGACTGGGTTATTATGAATTTTACCTCAATGGGGAAAAGGTCGGGAAGAATATCCTCGATCCCGCTTTTACTGATTATGAAAAATCCGTCCTTTACCAGGCCTACGATGTAACCTCGATGTTGAAAAAAGACGCCAATTCAGCCGGAATAATGCTTGGCAATGGATGGTATGATATGTCGGCACGCGGCGTATGGGGATTCGACAAGGCACCCTGGCGGGCAGACCCGGCCTTCCTCCTGGAAATGAGAATAGAGTATCAGGATGGCTCACGTGAGACACTGGTTAGCGATACCTCCTGGCGATGTTTCCCCGGTCCCATCACTTTTAACTGCATCCGGCAGGGTGAGTTTTACGATGCCCGGATGGAAGAGGAAGGTTGGATGGAATCCGGTTATGACGAAAGCAAATGGCAGGAGGTGCGGGTTGTAAGGGGCCCAAGAGGCCTCATGAGGTCACAGGTAATGCCTCCCATCCGCGTGGGAAAAAGTTTTTCACCGGTGAGCATTAACCGCATTTCCGGGAATACCTGGGTTTGCGATTTCGGACAGAATATGGCTGGTTTTGCCGAAATAACGGTTAAAAATGCAGGCAGCGGTATTCCCATCCGGCTTAAATACGGGGAACTTCTTTACCCCGATGGCACCGTGGATCAGTCCAATATCGACGGATTGGTGGCCGATGAGCCTTTTCAGACCGATGAATACATCACGGCCGGCAGGGATGTCGAAGTCTGGCACCCCCGGTTTGTATACCATGGATTCCGCTACCTGGAAATAACGGGCTTCCCGGGCATCCTAACCGAAGAAAATATTAAAGCCATGGCCGTACATACCTCATTCGATAAAAAAGGAAGTTTTGAAAGTTCCAGCAGAATGCTGAATCAGACCCAGGTCAACACGGAATGGTCGTTCCTGAACAATTACCATGGTTATCCGACAGACTGCCCCCAACGTGAAAAGAACGGTTGGACCGGAGATGCGCAGCTGGCCAGCGAAATGGCGCTTTTCAACTACCGGGTGGAAAATGCCTATGATAAATGGGTACAGGATATCGTGGATGCCCAGAAAGATAAAGGCATCATTCCTTCTATTGTACCCACAGGTGGTTGGGGCTATCACTGGGGCAACGGACCTGCCTGGGATTATACCCTGGTAGTTCTGCCATGGCATATGTATATCTACAGCGGTGACCGGCAGGTACTTGAACGCTATTATCCGGCCATGAAAAAATACATGGACTTCCTGGCCACCACCACGGAGGACAACGTGGTTCGATGGGGCCTGGGAGACTGGGTGCCGGCCCGAACGGTCACTCCTCCTGAACTGATCACTACCGCTTATTATTATGAAATGGCCGGCTTGCTGGATAAGATTGCCGGTATTCTGGGAAAAAAAGAAGATCAACAGCATTTTGACCGGCTGAAAACAGATATCCGGGAGGCATTCAGAAATCATTTTATGGATGAAGAACTGAATATAGGCAACGGCTCACAGACCTCCATGGGATGTGCCCTTTACTTTGGCCTGATCGATTCGGATAATACCGGAAAAGTAACGGACCAACTCATCGAATCAATCAGAGACAGCAATCTAAATCTCGATTTCGGGGTGTTGGGATCCAAATTTGTGCCAAACGTCCTCGCAATGACAGGCAACCAGGAGACTGCCTGGGAAATGATCCACACCACTGAATATCCCGGATGGGGTAACTGGGTGATGCGAGGGGCTACCACCCTCTGGGAAAGCTGGGATGGGGATGACTCGAGAAATCATGTGTTTTTTGGTGATATCAGCGCCTGGTTTTATAAATACCTGGCGGGTATCCGGCCCGATGAATCCCATCCCGGGTTTAGTCATTTTTTCATTGAACCCTTCTTTCCCGGGGACCTGGAATGGGTAAACGCCTCCACGGATTCCTGGTATGGTACCATAAAAAACAACTGGGAGCGGAATGACAACCGTATTACGATGGATTTAATTGTTCCTTTCAATACCACCTGCACGGTTAACCTGAAAGAGGTATCCGATCTGGAAATTACGCCTGAAGGAACAGACCGGGCCATCGACCCCGGAAACAGGATCACCAGGATGAATGAAGATATCAGTATACAGCTGGGAAGCGGCAATTACACGATCGAATTCACGGAGAACAGGTAAACTTGCCTCATAATAGACTTTGGTATCGGGGGCATTAAGTCATGATACATTTTCCGCATAATTAACCGCCATTGAACTTTTTTGGACCTGGAGTCCTGTCCGAAAAAATGAACCTTTGCGACCGTTGCGTCTTTGGGGTTATAAGATTAACCTTTGCGGCCGTTGCCTCTATGTGGTTATACAAGGGAACCTTCGCGACCGTTGCGTCTTCGCCGTCAATGCTTTGCGGTTTTACGAGATAAATTGATTTCCCATCCCGCATGGTTTTAAATAACCATATTTCGAAAAATCCCATAATAAATAGTAAATTGCTGCTCCCATGAAAAATGAATAATTCTATGGTGAATAAAAAAGCCGAAACGCTGCGAAAAGAGGCCGAAAAACACTTAAATGATGAACTGTTGCCTTTCTGGTTGAACCGTATCCAGGATAAGGAAAACGGAGGTTATATCACTCATTTTGATAAAAACGGGAAAGATACCGGTGAAAATGAAAAATCCCTGATCGCCCAGACCCGGTCTCTTTACACCATGTCATCAGCACACCGGTCAGGATACGGCCGGTATGATTCCCTCAACCTGGCCAGGCATGGGTTTAACTACCTGATCAACCGGATGTGGGATGAAGAATCCGGAGGTTTTTACTGGATGACCGACCGGAGGGGCAAAGTTATTCAACCCGATAAGATCCTTTACGGACAGAGTTTTGCCCTGTACAGCCTTTCCGAATATACCCTGGCCTCACGGGATTATTCCGGATTGACCTATGCAGAAGAATTATTTGACCTCATCCGGGAAAAATGTTACGACCCCTACAGGGGCGGATATTATGAAATGTTTGACCGGAACTGGGCACTGGCGGAGCCCGGCAGCAAGGGTGGTGACCGTAAAACGCTGGATACCCATATGCATCTGATGGAGTCTTTTACTAACCTTTATGAATGCTCCAGAAAAGACAGCCATAGAAAGGCCCTGCTGGAAATAATCGATGTGCTGACCTCGAAAATGCTTCATCCGGTACATAAAACCGGCATACCACAGTTCAATTCACGCTGGGAAATTGTCCCCCAGGTCAAATTCGACATAGTCTGGGGATGGGATCGTTTTGCGGAAGGCGGAAAAAAAGCCAATGCGGAAGACAATACCAGCTTTGGGCATAATGCCGAATTCGCCTGGCTTCTGATCCATGCCCTGAAGATCCTGAAAATGGATGTTGAGAAGTACCGCGAACTCCTTGAAAAGATATTCGAACATACCGTGGAATTTGGCATCGACCGGGAATACGGGGGTGTGTTCGTGGAAGGTTCCCATGAAGGGGAGATCTACGACATGGAAAAGGAATTCTGGCAACAGGCCGAGGTGATGATCGGAATGCTGGACGCCTACATTCTTCTTCATGACAAAAAATATCTGGAAGCCTATGAAAATGTCCACCGGTTTGTGTTTGATAAAATGATCCATCATAAAATGGGAGAATGGTACCCTTTGCTGACGAGGGAAGGCAAACCCATTTGGACCCATATGGGCCATTCCTGGAAAATAAACTATCATACGGTGCGATGCATGATCCAGACCATTCAACGGCTTCTGTATATTGAAAACATGTAGAAAGCAGGTAAAGGAATTGACCCCGTGGAACTGATAACCATAACGCCGGAGAGGATTACCACAATTCTGGATAAGATCAGAAATGTAAAAATTGCCGTATACGGTGATTTCTGCCTGGATGCTTACTGGCTGATGGATCCCCGGGGCTCGGAAATCTCGGTAGAAACGGGTAAAAAAGCGGAAGCCACAAAAAAACATTATTATTCACCCGGTGGTGCTTCCAACATTGCCGCCAACCTGGCAGCACTGAAACCCCGGAAGATCCTGGCTATCGGTGTGATCGGGGATGATATATTCGGCAGGGAACTGACGGCACAGCTTAACCTCCTGGGGATCGATACCTCGTCGTTCATCCTCCAAAAGGATCATTTCGATACCTACACTTTTATAAAACGGTACAGGGATGAGGAAGAAGATCCAAGGATCGACTTCGGCAGGTATAACGAACGCCTGCTTAAAACCGATCAAATCCTCATTGACCGGATCGGCAGGGCCCTTGAAAAGTATGATGCACTTATATTCAATCAGCAGGTGCCTGACAGCATTACCCACCCGTCCTTTATTGAAAAGGCCAACAGCCTGTTCCGTAAATTTGATGATAAGATCATCCTTGTCGATTCACGTCATTATCCTGGCCGTTTCAGCGGCGTTTGGAGGAAAACCAACGAGACGGAGATCGCCCGACTGAATGGCGAGGAAACCGGTCCTTCGGAATATACCCCTCTGAGCCGGTTATCAGCCTATGGAGAGTCCACTTATCAGAAAGATAAAAAACCTGTATTCATTACCTGCGGCGAATGGGGGATCATCGTATGCGATCACGAGGGCTCATGCCGTGTTCCGGGTATCCGTTTCCTCACAAAACTCGACCCGGTAGGCGCCGGTGATACCACCCTGAGCGCACTGGCTCTTTCAATGGCTGCCGGATTTACAGCCCGGGAAGCCGCTGCCTTTGCCAACCTGGCTGCTGCAGTCACGGTGCAGAAGATCTTTACCACCGGAACGGCCGGTGGCGGGGAGATATTGGAACTCAGTAAAGACCCGGATTATATATACCGCCCAGACCTGGCGGAAAACATCGATCTGGCCTCCTATCAGCCCGGTACCGGGATTGAAATATGTGATCCCGGCCTGTCCGGTCATACCTTCCCGGTGAAATATGCCGTATTTGACCACGACGGCACGATCAGTAACCTGCGAAAAGGCTGGGAAAAGATCATGGAAAGGACCATGATCGAGGCTATATGCGGAACAGGTAAACCCGATGAAGAGGATCCCAGAATAAAAAAGATACGCAACCGGGTAAAGAACTATATCGATCGTTCCACTGGCATTCAGACCTATCTGCAGATGAAAACATTGGAAGACATGGTTCATGAATTCAGGATCGTACCGGAGAGAGACAGGCGGCAGGCAAAAGATTATAAAAAAATGTATCTCGGGGTCCTGATGCAGGTAGTGAATGACCGGCTGCAGGGGATAAAATCCGGACAACTCCACCGAAATGACTTTATCGTGGCGGGCGCAGTGGATTTTCTTAAAGCTCTGAAAGAAAAAGGTGTATTGCTCTTTCTTGCAAGCGGCACCGACCGGCCCGATGTGATTCAAGAAGCCGGAATTCTGGATTATGCCAACCTGTTCGAAGGTGGCATTTTCGGATCCCGGGACGATATCAGTAAATTTTCAAAAAAACTGATCATTCGTGAAATTTCGGAAAAATACAATGTAAAAGAGAATCAATTGATGGTAGCCGGTGACGGACCGGTGGAGATCATGGAAGGAAGCAAGTATAAAAGTCTGCTGATCGGTGTGGCATCCGATGATCAGTCACCCGGAAGGTTGAACAGGCAGAAACGGGAGAGGCTGATAAAGGCCGGTGCAGCATTGATCATCCCGGATTTTACTGAATATGATAAATTGCTGAATTGGATACAGTAATCATAATGATGATTAAATTGGAGGGCGATTATATTTTTAAATCCTTCTTGTTGAAATGAAAGTGATCCTTACCTCCCTGGACTGGATTGTGGCGGTCATTCTGCTGGCCGGAAGTATATTTATCGGTTTATATATTGCCTACCGGGAAAAGGCAGGGCTGAGCAGTTCCAATTTTTTTCTTGGGGGCCGCCGTATCACCTGGCCTGTGGTGGGAGCTTCACTTTTTGCCACCAATATAGGTGCAGAACATCTTGTCGGATTATCCGGCGATGCTTACCGCTACGGACTCAGTGCGGGAGCGGTGGAACTGACCACTGCAATTACCCTGGGATTCGGTTGTGCCATATTTTTTCCCTATTACATCAGGAACAAAATATACACCATACCTGAATTCCTGGAAATCAGATACAACAAAAATGCCAGGCTGTTTTTTTCGGGGCTGATGCTGGTGATCAGCATAATGACCAAAATGGCCTTCACCCTGTTTGCCGGAGCGCTTGTCCTTAACAGTATTCTTGGCCTGGATGTTATGACCACGGTGATCATCATCGGGCTGGTCACTGCACTCATTACCATTGCAGGAGGGTTTACGGCCGTGGCCTATACCGATACCATACAGGCCTTCATGATGATCATCGGTTGCAGTATCATGTTTTTTATCGGGCTTCATCAGGTTGGAGGATGGAGTGAACTGTTGGAAAGAGTACCCGAAGCCATGCATGTGGCCAAACCTTACGATGATCCGGTATATCCATTCTGGGGAATACTGGCTACCGCTTTTTATGCAGGCCTGTTTTACTGGGGCATCGACCAGGTAAATGTGCAACGCGTGCTTGCCGCTCCCAATATCGACCAGGCCCGCTGGGGTGCCATGTTTGCCACGCTGCTTAAACTTTTTCCGATCTTTATTTTTGCCATGCCCGGTATTATAGCCCTGGCGTTATTTCCCGGACTTGACGAGACTGAAAGCAAACAGACGTTCATTTTACTTCTCAACAACCTGCTTCCTCCGGGATTGAGAGGCCTGGTGCTGGCTTCCCTGATGGCTGCACTGATCTCATCCCTCATCGCGGTTATGAATTCCGTTTCCACCATGTCGGTAAGGGATTTTATCCTGGAATTTTATCCCGGCACCTCAGAGAAAAAACAGGTGTTCCTTGGCAGACTCATCATTTTTATTGCTACATTATTAGGCCTTGCTGCCACCTACCTGATCTATACTTCCGAGGAAGGGCTTTATAAATACCTGCAGACCATTACGGCTTACCTTGTATTCCCGGTCATTCCGGCTATCGTATTCGGCATTTTAAGCCGGAAAGTAACACTCCACGGAGCCTTTGTGTCGATCGTGGCAGGTGTGGTGCTGGCCACTGTTTTTGTAGTAGATCAGTTGGTAGGTCCGGAAAAAGGGACCATGCTGTTCCCCGTCCTGCATTATGACCTGACCTATAATTTCGGATACCGTGGCTTATGGGGCACACTGCTGATCACGGCTGTTTTGTTTGGTGTATCTTCGGTTACGGAAAAAACGGAACCGGCCAAACTGGAAAAAACCACCATTAACTGGACAAAAAAGTTCAAACCCTTCTACGGAATGAAGGATTGGCGTATACAGTGGATCATTCTGGCAATCCTGACAATAGCTATCTATATCTGGTTGTGGTAGATCGTACCAAAAATCAACCCAGATCGGCGTATTTGATCAGGGTCTTTTCATCAAGGATCTCAATCGTTTTATTATTTTCGTCGATCACACCCTCATCCTTGAAATCCTTTAGTACCCGGATAGCGCTTTCACGGGTCATGCTGGTAAAATCGGCAAAATCCTGTTTGGTCACGTGCCTGATCTGGCCGTTGGTATAGATCTTGGTTGAAAAATAAAGCAGGGCTTCGGCAATTCGTCCTTCCATGTTCTTTTGTGTGGTGGTTAAAAAGCGGTTGAACGTATGGATCGTCTTCTGGGACATTACTTTGATAAACTCCTCGATGAAATTCGGGTTTTCCCGGGCTATATCCTTGAAAGCATTCATTTCGATGAAGCATGCCCCCACATCGGTAACCGCCGACATCGAACAGTGGTGCCTGCTGTCGACATACATACCCGGACTGCAGTTGATCTCATAAGGTTTGACATAACTGATAATCAGGTTCCTGTCATGAAAACCTTCGATATAGGATTTGCCAAGTCCGGTATGAATGATCACAATATGAGTAAAGGGAGATCCCTGTTTAAAGATCACCTCACCCGTTTTGAATTGAACCTCAAGGCGGTTACTGTTAAGATAATCGAGCTCATCATCTTTTAGATGATTGAATAATGCGTTTTTTCTGAAACAGTGCTTGCAATTAAGGCACTTGAAATCATTCACAAAATCTGGCATCTCTCTTCCAAACTAAAAATGCTTAAAGGTAAATATATATTTTAAACACAAATTAAAATAATATTTGCTTCAAATAATGTGATTAAAATCAGCAAAAACTGGATTTATGTCACAATTTATAAAATAAAAATCATTAATTGGTCTATTTACATCATACCAAACAAATTGGTATAACGGGTTTTAAGCACCAATTTTGTTCACAGGATACGAAAAATATCCATTGTTCCGGAAGTCAAACAGTTTTTTTTTGAAGATGATATTGGTATTTTTTTCTAAGTGGACAATACGAATCAATCAAATTACAACATTTTAAGTACAATTATCATGAATAGATTTTTAAAAAATATGAAAAGATGGGCTGAAGGTGCAGCCTTTTTTGTCTTTCTGCTTGCCCTGGGATTTTCGGCCTGTACCTGGGAGCAGAATCCGGTCGAAGAGATCGAGATCCCGACTGACAGCGCAGTCAGTTTTTCTGAATCGATCATCCCGATCTTCGAGATGAGTTGCCTGGGTACCGGGTTTTGCCATGACGAGGGTGATAAAGCACCTATACTAACCGAAGCGAGGGCCTATGACGAGCTGATAAATGGAGGATTCATTGATACCGATAATCCCGAGCAAAGTATCCTTTACCAGAAAATTGAACCTGGAGCATCCATGGCACAGTATACCACAGCCCAGGAAAGGGCACTTATCCTGCAGTGGATCGAAGAGGGTGCCTTAAACAATTAATAACTTATAAAGAAAATGATAAAAATGAAATCATTAGCATATCTATCAATTTTTTCCATCCTGTTTTTTTCAGCTCAATCGGTTATTGCGCAGGATGATGAGCCAAGGCCGGAAAGAAAAGCTTTCGAGAGCCCCGTATTACTGGAAAATGAAACTGATGTGATCAACACACCCAACACGTTACAGTGGAACATTCAGCACCGTTTCGGAACGGTAAACAACGGATCATCCGATCTTTACGGATTATTTGCCGCCTCCAATATCCGGCTTGATTTCAGTTATTCACTGAAAGAAAGGCTGGCAGTGGGATTCGGTCTGTCGAAAATAGCGGTAACCAACCCCTACTGGGATATCCATGTTAAATACAAGATCCTTCAGCAGATGCGGGAAGGATGGCCCTGGGTGAATCTCACCTATTACGGGAACATGGCAGGCAACACACAAAGCCGGGATATGTTCAAGCAGGCCCACCACAGGCTGTCCTACTTCCATGAACTTATCGCCTCCAGGAGATTTTCATACCGGTTCTCGGCACAGGTATCACTACAGTACAGTCATTTTAATATTGTAGACACACTTTATGAAAACGATATGTTCGGCATCAGTGTAGGTGCCAAATACAGGGTCAGCCCCCAGACTTCCATCATTGTTGAATGGACCGAACCCACCCTGGAGCACGACCACGCCTATGCTACTGAAGAATACTTCAGGGAAACCGGGCCCAACAGAAACATTGCACTTGGCATTGAAGTAGCCACCAGCGCCCATGCATTCCAGGTATTCATAAGTACATATCGTTCCATATTGCATCAGCATAATCTTCATTACAATACCAATCAATTCATAGACGATGATGGGAACCTGGGATTTTTACTGGGCTTTAATATGACACGATTGTGGAACTTTTAGGCAGGTAAAAAATGAAAAAGAAAGAGGAAAACAAAAATAAGCGACGCGAATTTTTACGGAATACCCTGAAAATAGGCACCGTACTGGCTGCGGGAGCAGGAAGCGGTTCGGTACTGGCCCATAAATCAAAGGGAAATGAGGAAGGGGAAAAAGAAAAGATCAAGGTGTTGACCACAGAAGGTAAGGTGATCGAGGTGGACGCCCCAAGTGATTGCAAGATCCATCCCTGTAAGCCCCCGCCTCCTGAAGAAGCCCGGGCCGGTATCCCGGGGAGAAATTTTGTCTATGTAGTGGACTTATCGAAGTGTGCCAATGCAAGGGCGTGTATTACAGGCTGCCAGAAAGGACATAATCTGGCCCCGGACCAGGAATGGATGAAGGTATATTTGATGAAGGATCACCCGGAAGGTTCACCTTACTGGTTCCCCCGGATGTGCCTGCATTGTGATAATCCGCCCTGTGTTAAGGTTTGTCCCGTGGGAGCCACCTACAAGCGGCAGGATAATCTTGTACTGATCGATAATGAGCGGTGTATCGGATGTAAATTCTGTGTGGCGGCATGCCCCTACTCGGTAAGGATTTTTAATTGGGAAGAACCCCCTGAGTCGGATGTGCCACAGGAAGAATATTCACCTGAAACGAGTGTTCCGGCCAAGATAGGAACGGTAAGCAAATGTGATTTCTGTGCGGACCTGGCAAGAGTAGGAGAGTTGCCTTATTGTGTGAGAAGCTGTCCCATGGGCGCCCTTTATTTTGGCGACAGAAATGAAGATGCCGTGTCCAATGGAACGGAGACAAGACGATTCAGTCAACTTATCAAGGAAAGGTCAGGCTACAGGTACAGGGAAGAACTCGGCACCAAGCCCAATACATACTACCTCCCGCCGGTCGACAGGATGTTCGACTACAGGGACGGGCTTAAAGACCTGCCTGAAGAAAAGAAAAAGATTTATGATGATATAATTAATGAAGATGGCGACTCTAACGTATGATAAAGATATAAACCACCAAGGTGATGGTTCTCCATTGATGAGGGAATTCGCCCCCTCCATTGAAAAACCGTCAAAAACCTGGTATGTCTGGGTCGGCGTTCTTGCCTTTTTAGTCTTGTTTGGCATGTATGCCCTTATCCGTCAGATCCAGGAAGGGCAGATCATTACCGGAATGCGGGATAATGCGGTCTGGGGTATTTATACAGCCAATTTCGTATTTTTTATGGGATTGAGTTATGCAGGGGCATTAGTCTCCTGTACTTTTCAATTACTCAGGGTCAAATGGGGTAAACCCCTGCTCAGGATGGCTGAGCTCCTTACAGTGTCCTCCCTGATTGTGGGAGCGCCATTTATTCTTTTCTGTCTGGGGCGTCTGGACAAGATACACTATTTATTCATCTATGGAAGGATCCAGTCCCCTATTACATGGGATGTGATTGCCATAACCACCGACCTGATATTCTGTGTAGCCTTCCTTTATTTTACTCATATCCGTGATTTTGCCAAGTTGAGGGATATGCCGGATTTGAATGTGGCACCCTGGCGTAAAAAAATGTACCGGATACTGGCTTTGGATTACAGGGGATTGCCCCTGCAGAAAAAATACCTGCACCAGGCCCATGATATAATGGCAGCTATTATTATACCGACAGCCATTATTGCTTATTCATTGTTGTCCTGGCTTTTTGGCATGAGTCTTCGGCCAGGTTGGCATAGTACGATCTTCGGACCTTATTTCGTTATAACGGCTGTCTATTCGGGTATTGCCCTGATGATCGTGATCATGTGGATATACCGGAAGATGAGAAAACTTGAAGCTTATATAACCAATCAGCACTTTAACTTCATGGCTTTCGGGCTCCTGATCATGTCGTTTTTCTATGCTTATTTCTCATTCAGTGAGTACATCACGGAATGGTATAATCTGACGGAGACCAATGCAAAGTTACTGGCAAAATTCTTTGATTTTGTCCAGTTTGCCTGGCCGGCATTGATCCATATTTTCTTTGCCATCGTAATTCCGATTATCGTAATAGGCCTCCCCTGGTTCCGCAGTATTACCAGTGTAACCATCGTATCCGCCCTGGTAGTGATCGGTCTGTGGATAAAAAGGTATCTGATCGTGGTCCCAACCCTTGAAACTCCTTTCATTCCTATTCAGGATGTGCGGGAAGAATGGGTATCCTATTCACCCACATGGGTTGAACTCGCTTTAACGGTAGCAGGTATAGCATTGATGATACTGATCTTTGTAGTAGCCTCGAGGATCGCGCCGATCATTCCCGTATCGGAAGTAGAGGATAAGGAGGATACGGATAAACCCATATTGAAGTTCAAAACTCAGGGAACCTGATTAAGTTTAATTCTATTGAAATAGAACGATGAAAAAAAGAGATGACATATTCAATATAAAATTATCCTTGAAAACATTACTGGGGGTAATGCTGGCAGCTTTTATGCTGATACCTGAAGAAGCTTCAGCCCAGGAAAGAAGCCGGATGCGGATGAGCTTTCAGAAGGATAACCAAGGCGATAAACACTTAACCATAACCCTGTATGCAGGTCGTGGCCGGAACATGGTTTTTCTGGAAGATGCCACCATTTCACTCACCGCAGCCAATAACGACACCACAGTCCATCTGGCTGACCTCACCACCAATTCAGAAGGTGTGGCTAAACTGAAAATCGAAGAAGGGTACCGCTTCCCGCTTGATGAAGAGGGTTTTACCATCATCGATGCCTCCTATGAGGGTACCGATGAATACAGGTCAGCCTCAACAGATATCGGGATCAAGGACCTCAACTTTGAACTGAATTTCGATATTGTTGATTCAGTAAAAACCGTATCGGTGAGAGCCACTGAAAAGGATTCGCTGGGAAATGATGTTCCGGTGGATGGCCTTTATATGTATATCGGAGTACAGCGACTCTTCAGTATTCTGCCTGTTGGTGAAGTGTATTCAAGTGAAGACGGGGTATATTCCATTGAGTTACCCGACGATATCCCGGGCGATTCGGCAGGGAATTATACGGTGGTAGCCCGGATCGAAGATAATGAATATTATGGTTCGGTGCAGAAACGGGGCGAGATCCAGTGGGGAATCCCCGTATCTTTCGAACCAAGGCCGCTTCCAAGAAAGCTATGGACCGACGAAGCACCGCTGTGGATGATATTTTCAGTATTTATCATACTCACCGGAGCCTGGTTCCATTTCTTTTATTCGATTTTCAAGTTAAGCAAGATAAAAAAAGTGGCCGGAGAAGCTGCGGCCTGAAGTTTTTTTAAAAAAAGAGCTTTTGGAACAATTATTGATTAAAAATAAACAGGCTAATAATTTTAAAAATAAAATTTTCGAAATTAACTTAACAAATTAATTTGATTTCTAACCACTTAAATAATCAATCATGAAAAAGTCAATTAGTTACGGAGTAGCTCTTGTTTTTCTGTTAACAATAGCACTTTATTCGTTTACAACAGTAGAAGTGACCGGTGACTGGGATATTCCTGCCAAATACAAAAATATGGAAAATCCCGTTGAATATGGTGGCGAAGCCAAAGCCATCGGAAAAGCGCTCTGGAGAAAGCATTGCCAGAGCTGCCACGGCAGGGATGGCCTCGGTGACGGCCCGAAGGCGGCTGAACTCGATTCGGATCCCGGTGATTTCTCATCGGAAGAATTTCAGTCCTTTACCGACGGTGAGCTTTATTATATGACCACCTTCGGCCAGGATGAAATGCCTGCCTATGATAAAAAGATCCCGAGTGACGAAGACCGGTGGATCCTGGTTCATTACATGAGAACAATGGCTGAATAAGAGGCAAAAATTCGTAAAAGGCTGGAGGCTGCCCTGCAAGGGTGGCCTTTTTTTGTCAAAAATATTCCATCATCCTTTTTCTAAACCCCTGTTATTCAAAAAAAAATTAAATAACCTGATTTTTAGCAGCTTTTTTTTAGCTCCGATAGAATAAGTTAGTACCAAAAATTAAATGTTTATCAGATTTATACATTTAGTATCTTTGCCGTTCTCTGATAATGGAAAGCTTGAATCAGTGATAGTGCAAGGCCGTTTAAAAATATCTCTATGAAATTTATAAAATTTTTATTTTCGGGAACCTTTATGGGTATCCTGTTGATCATTTTTGCCATATCGATGGGTTATGCCACCTTTATCGAAAATGATTACGGTACATCCACGGCAAAACTGCTGATCTATAATGCCACCTGGTTTGAGGCGATCATGGTGCTGATGGTGATCAATTTTTCCGGAATGATCTTCACCCGTCAGCTATACAGAAAAAGCAAGCTTAATGCGTTGCTGATGCATGTATCCTTTATTATAATTATTATTGGTGCCGGCATTACCCGTTATTATGGTTTTGAAGGAATTATGCATATCAGGGAAGGGGAGACAAGTAATCAGTTTCTGTCTTCCGAAACCTTTATCCATTACCAGTTAAAAGAAAACAACAACATCCGGAATATTTTGGAACCGGTGATCCTGGCTCCGATCAATACTACCCTTTATAAAGAAAATATCGATTTCCAGGACCGGGATATCACGGTTGAACTGGACCGTTTTATCCCCAATGCGGTAGAAATGCTGCATCCCGAAGTAAACGGGCACCCCTACCTGTCTCTGGTAGCGGCCATGCACGGCAACCGTATGAACCTCTATATAAGAGAAGGGGAGACCAAATATCTCGGGAACCTTGGGATAACCTTTGGAGACAGTTCTGTCACAGAGGGTATTCAGATCATCCGTAAAGGCGGTGATTTCTACATGAGAGCATCGTCACCCATATTCAACATGGATATGAGTTCGGGAAAAGTGGATGAAATTTCCGGGGAAGGGTTTCAGCCCGTTGAGATGATGACGATCTATACCGTAAAGGGACTCAATTTCGTGCTGAGCGATTTTAAGGAGAGTGCTGAAATCCAATATATGCCCGGAGAAGAAAATCAGGGCAATGCCGGCAACGTGGCCAGGGTAAACGTTACCGTGGATGATCAGTCCGAAACCGTCTTTCTCAGGGGTGGAAGGGGCATTGCCGGAAATGTGAGAAATTTCAATGTCGATGGAGTGGAAATAGCCATGAGCGTAGGCTCCCAGGCATGGAAACTGCCTTTTTCACTCAAACTGAATGATTTCGTGCTTGAACGCTATCCCGGTTCGGACAGTCCGTCCTCCTTCGAAAGTAAAATTACACTGATCGATGAGGAAGACAATGTAGAAAAGCCATACCGGATCTTTATGAATAATATCCTGGCACACAAAGGATACCGTTTTTACCAGTCATCCTATGATCAGGATGAACGGGGTACGGTGCTTTCCGTAAACCATGACCGGCTGGGCACCATAGTGACCTATACCGGTTATTTCCTGCTGTTTCTCACACTGATCCTGGCTTTATTCCTACCCAAAACCCGGTTCGTTAAATTATTGCAGCAGCTGAATGAAATTCATATAAAGCGCAAACAACTGGCCACTCTGGTCATAATAATGGTTTCTGCCTTTTTTTCCCTTTCCGCGGCCAGGGCACAAAATCCTGCTAACGACCTTACTGTAATTGACAAGGATCATGCGGAGGATTTTGGCAAACTGCTTGTACAAAACCGCGATGGAAGAATCATACCATTGAACACCGGTGCCACCAATATATTGGTCAAGATTTACAAAAAAGCCAGTTATGAAGGTTTTAACGCTAATCAGGTGATCCTTGGAATGCTGGCCTTTCCACAGGAATGGCAGCAGACGCCACTTATTAAAGTATATGATGAAAATGTACAGGAAATGATCGGCATCGATCAGGACTATGCCGCATACAGTGATCTGTTGGATAATATGGGAAGGTATAAACTGAAAAGTCAGGTGGATGAGGCCTATTCGACCAACCCTGCACAGCGGTCCAAACTGGACAAAGAAGTGATCTACGTCGATGAACGAATGAATGTGGCTTTTATGGCCTTCAATGCTTCATTCCTGAGGATCTACCCTATCCCGGATCACCCCCGGCACAAATGGGTCGATCCGGCAGCCAGGGTCCGGGATGTAAACCGTGAAGACTCATTGTTTATCAAGACCTCATTTGAAAAATACCTCGCTGCAGTAAGGCAGGGTACAGAAACCGGGAATTATGCACAGGCGGATGAGATACTTCAGTCCATCAAGGATTTTCAACGAAAACATGGCGCTGCCATCGTCCCTCCACAATCGAAGACCAACCTGGAAGTATTGTATAACAAGCTGAATATTTTCAAATCGTTGTTCCCGGTGTATATGACTGTTGGAATGATCCTGTTGGCGCTTTTCCTCGGGCAGCTTTTCAAGCCTTCACTCGAGTTCAGGACCATTATCAATATATTCTTCATTATACTGGGAATAGCTTTCCTGGCCCACACGGTGGGATTGGGTATACGCTGGTATATTTCCGGTCATGCGCCCTGGAGTAATGGTTATGAATCCATGATCTATATTGCCTGGGCCACCATGCTGGCCGGGTTCCTTTTCTTCAGGAAATCGGCCATGACCCTGTCGGTAACGTCCATCCTGGCGGGTATTACCCTGCTGACGGCACATATGAGCTGGATGAATCCCGAGATCACTAACCTGGTACCGGTATTGAAATCATACTGGCTCACGCTTCATGTGTCTACCATTACAGCCAGTTACGGTTTCCTGGGATTAGGCTGCATGCTTGGATTTCTGAACCTGTCTATCATGATATTCAGAAATAAAAACAATATTCTCCGGGTCAATCTGACCATCCGGGAACTGACCTACATAATAGAAATGTCACTCATGGCAGGACTTGTACTGCTTGTGATCGGAAATTTTCTCGGTGGTATATGGGCCAATGAATCCTGGGGCCGGTACTGGGGCTGGGATCCCAAGGAAACCTGGTCGCTGATCACGATCATTGTGTATACTTTTATCCTTCATATGAGGTTGATCCCGGGAATGAAAAACCTGTTTTCCACCAATTTTGGGGCTATGATCGGATTTGGTTCGGTATTGATGACCTATTTTGGAGTGAACTATTACCTTTCCGGACTTCACTCCTATGCACAGGGCGATCCGGTACCGATACCCAATTTCGTTTATTATCTTCTTTTTGCCATAGCCCTGGTAAGCATTTTGGCAGCCTTTAATGATGTAAAAATGAAAGGTGCGGGAGTGGATAATGGAACCTCAACCGATGAAGAATAAACCTGTTATAATCAAAACCAATTGTTCCGGGATTATTAACCCGAAAAATTCATAAATTTTTCGCCCGAAGGGCCGATTAAGCGCAATTTCTTGATAATCAAAGAATTATATAGGGTTTTGAAATTCTTATACTTAATCAAATAGCCCAGAAATAGGCTACTGAATTGCGCTTATCAGGGGTTAATCCCTTTTTGTAACTACCTGATAATAAATATTTTAAATAGTAAAAACGGTTTATTTTGAGAATGGTTTATGAATAATCGGGGTTAACAATGCTTTATGTCCGGTTTTCGTGATGATATATCAAACGGCTTTATGACTTAAGTCATGTCTGTATCAGGAGTTTACCTGTATCTTTATCTTTTGAAAAATGGGATACAGGTGATAAAAATTATGTATCTTTTCATTTAATATTCCCGTATGTAAACCGCAAATGAAGATATTAAGTCAAATATTAAGCTATTCGCTTCCTTTTCTTTATCTTCTGGTGATCTATTTTTATTATCAGATCTTCAAAGGAACGGATAAGCGATTGATCAGTAAAACTACTCCAATGCTGATGGTGCTGATCGTTATCCATGCTGCTGAACTCATTACCCGCCACATTGCGTTAAAAACGATTCCCTTGTCCACCACTCATGATGCTTTTTCTTTTCTGGCTTTTTCGATCCTCTTTGTGTACATGATGATCGAAATGGGGCTGCAGAACAGGGGTGCGGGTCTATTCATACTGGCATTTGCATTTATTTTCGAACTGGTCTCGACATACAACATCAACTGGGAACCCGAAACGAATCCTTTATTACAGGATCCGGCATTTGCGATCCATGCTTCGGTTTCGATCATGGGATACACCGCGCTGGCCTTGTCCGCGATCTTTGCGCTGATGTATTTAATGCAGAACAGGAATATTAAAAAAAGAAATTTAGGTAAACTTTTCAATCAGTTGCCGGCACTCAATTTTCTCGAAAAGATGAGTGCACGATCGGTCTTGATTGGAATAGTTTTGTTGGGCATCGGAATACTTGCCGGTCATATTCAGGCGATCGAATTAGTGGGCTCTTTTATTCCCAAAGATCTGAAAGTGATCATTACCGATGTGATCTGGCTTTTTTATCTGGTTGGGTTTATTGTAGCAAAGACCAAGAAATGGAGAGGTTTGTATATGGCCTATCTTTCGATATTCGGTTTCGCTATCCTCATAGTGGGAGGCACACTGGTCATGTACATTTCCGATTCTTTTCATGCATTTTATTAATGATTGAATATTGAAATGGCTGAAAACCATCTTCCGGTAGGTGTAATTGGTATCTCGCATAAGACGGCTCCCGTTGAAATCAGGGATAGCGTAGCTTTCAGCGAAGAAGAGAAAAAGAGAGCCTTAAAGGAAATCAGGGATTCATTCCAGGTAGATGGTTGCATGATCATCTCTACCTGTAACCGTACGGAGATCTACACCAGCGGCATCGACCTGAGAGAGGAATTCGGCAAGATCAGGCAATGGCTGAATGACTTTAAAAAATGCCACTACTTTACCGATGAGAATCTGACCTACGAAATGCATGGAACGGAAGCAGTGAGGCATTATTTTAAGTTGATTTGCGGCATCGACTCACAGATTGTCGGTGAAACCCAGATTGCCGGCCAGTTAAAAGAAAGTTACGATCTGGCCCATACGGTGGAAACCACAGACTCGGTATTGAACAAGCTCTTCAATTTTGCCATGCAGGCTAAAAAAAGGGTCCGTAATGAAACTTACCTCTGCGATGGTACTGTATCGGTCAGTTTTGCAGGGGTCGAACTGGCAAGAAAGATCTTCAATTCATTAAGAAATAAAGAGATCGTGGTGATCGGCGCGGGCAAAACGGCTGAGCTGGCTGCTTTTCATTTCATGGAAAATAATATGAAAAAGATCCATGTGGTGAACCGTACCTATGAAAAGGCAAAAAAACTGGCCGGCAGCTATAATGGACAGGCCTATAGCCTCGATAAACTTCCACTCGCCCTAAAACAGGCCGATGTGGTGATTTCCGCCACATCCAGCAGGGAATATATTATTACTCCCGAATTGATTAACCCGATCGCAAGGGAACGGCATCATGATCCGTTCTTTCTGATCGACCTGGCTGTTCCAAGGGATATCGATCCGTCCGTGGAAGAAGTGGATGGCATATTTCTTTACAACATGGATGATCTTCAGGAGATCGTGGAATTGAACCTGAAAAAAAGAAGAAAGGAAATACCCAAATCATTAAAAATAGTGAGCGAATTTGCACATGAATTTCAGAAATGGAATTCAAATAATTCCATGGCCTCTATCGCCGGACGTCTTAAAAAGCACCTGGATACCCTGCGGTTAAATGAGATAGACCGGTTGAAAAACCGGCTTCCCGAAGAAGGATGGAGTGAGGTGGATTATCTGACGGAAAGCATCATCAACAAGGTAGTACGACAACATATGAAATCATTAAAGAAGTATTCCGGTAATCCTGAACGTTATCAGCAACATGTGGACATGATTTTTAATTTATACAAGGTAGACAAGGAATAACACCATGCGAAAGATCAGGATAGGAACAAGAGGCAGTAACCTGGCGCTCTGGCAGGCCGGTCATATTCGGGATCTACTTGAAAAAACTTTCCCGGAAAATATTTTTGAACGGGTAATAATTAAGACGGAAGGCGACCGGGACCAGAGCTCTTCACTCACTAAGATTGGTGGCCGGGGCGTATTCACCAAGGCTATTGAAGATGCCCTTTTGAACGATGAGATCGATATAGCCATCCACTCTCTGAAGGATCTGCCTTCCGATATGACACCCGGTCTTATGCTGGGAGCCGTTCCACAGCGGGGCCCTGTAGAAGATGTGTTAATCACTAGGGACGGCATTACTCCTGAAGATTTACCCGAAAAGGCGAAAGTAGCCAGTGGAAGTATCCGTAGGAGGTCCCAATTGTTGAGGTTACGGCCGGATATTCAGATTGCCGACCTTCGTGGAAATATCGATACCCGGATCAAAAAGCTTTACGAGCAGGATCTTGATGCCATAATCATGGCCAGGGCGGCGATTGAAAGGCTCCAAATAAAAGATATAAAATACCATGTACTGACCACCGATCAGATGCTTCCGGCAGTCGGACAGGGTGCAATCGGCGTACAGATACGGGAAAATGATATGGAAGTGGCAAAAATAGTATCCTCGATCAATCACGAACCCACCTACCAGGCGGTTACGGCTGAAAGAAGGCTGTTAAATGTACTCGATACAGGCTGCCTTTTCCCGGTGGGTGGACATGCTGAGGTAAATGGAAAAGATCTTCTGATCAGAGGATATGTAGGAAGCGAAGATGGTAAAACGATAATCTATGATGAGGCTACCACGGCGTCCTCCGAACCGGCAAAGGCCGGACAACAACTGGCTGAGAAGCTCATCGAAAAAGGAGCATTGACCATATTGAAAACTTATCAGGATGGATAAACCTCTGCAGGGAAAAAAAATAATGGTTACCCGTGATCCAACCCAGGCCGGCAGCCTGATCGATAAGCTTGCATCCCTCGGGAGCACCGTCCTTCCTTTCCCGACAATAAAGATCATGCCCCCGGATGACTGGACAGCCTGTGATCAGGCTATCGAAGATCTCTCCTCTTTTGACTGGATCATTTTCAGCAGCGCCAACGGTGTTAAGTATTTTATGAAACGCCTGGAAAAAAAACATAAAAGCGGGATTACATGCCTCATCGCAGTAGTGGGGAAAAAAACGGCCGTCCGTCTGAAGAAATTTAATCTTAAAGCTGATCTTATCCCGGATAAATACAATGCCCGGGGTCTTCTGAAAGCTTTTGAAAGAATTGATCTTAAAGGACAAAAGGTACTTATCCCCACTTCGAATATAGGGAAAAACACATTGAAGAAAGGACTTGCTGAAAAAGGCGCCGAAGTAATCCAGGTAGTATGCTATCAAACCCTGCCCTTTACCGATCAGGCGTTAAAACTGAAAGATCAACTGGAAAATCAGCACCTGGACTGCATCACCTTTTTCAGCCCCTCCGCCTTCAATACCTTTATATCGCTTGGCGGAGAAACATTTAAAAATAATAAAGCGGGACAACAGCCGGCACTGGCGGCAATTGGTCCTGCCACGGCCTCCGCCATAAGAAAAAAGGGGCTCGAAGTGAACATATTGCCTGAACAAAGTGTAGAAGAGAGTATGATCAAAGCCATTATTGATTATTTTAACAAAAACTGATTTATGCCTGTTACGAATCATTTATATATCGATGCCATTAATAAAAAGAAAACAGACAGGACGCCCATCTGGATCATGCGTCAGGCGGGCCGTTATTTACCCGAATACCGGGAATTAAGGGCAAAACATGATTTTATTTCTGTCTGTAAAACCCCCGAACTGGCCACTGAAGTGACCCTGCAGCCCCTCCGTCGGTTCGGCTTCGATGCCGCGATCCTGTTTTCGGATATCCTGGTCATTCCCGAAGCGCTGGGACAAAATCTGGAATTCCTGGAAGATCACGGTCCTAAATTATCACCCCAGGTGCTGACAGAAGACGATGTGAGCCAATTCTCCACTGAAGGTATTGAAGAGAAACTCGAATATGTGGGTAATGCCATAAAAATGATCACCTCAGAACTGGACGGGAAAATTCCGCTGATCGGATTTTCGGGTTCTCCTTTTACACTGGCCACCTATATGATCGAAGGCAAGCCTACCCGGAATTTCAAGTTCATTAAAAAAATGCTGTACAGCCAGCCTGACCTCCTGCATAAGCTGCTCGATATACTTGCTTCGGCTGTCAGCCGTTATCTGGTCATGCAGGTTAAGGCAGGGGTTCAGGCCGTTCAGGTTTTCGATACCTGGGGAGGGATATTGCCACCCCATTTATTCCAGCCCTTTTCCGCTTCCTACATGAAAAGGATCGTGAATGACCTGAAGCCATACGATGTTCCGGTCACTCTGTTCAGCAAAGGAGGCATCGACCTGGTCAGGTCGCTTAAGAACAGTGGAGCGCATATGCTGGGGGTGGACTGGATGACAGACCTGGGTGAGGCCCGGAAAGTGGCGGGTGATGTTATGGCCCTCCAGGGCAACCTCGATCCCACAGCCTTATATGGCAGCAAGGATATCATTAAAGAAGAGGTAACAAAGATCCTCCGGGTATTCATGGGTGAAAGCGGCCACGTATTCAACCTGGGCCATGGTATCTTACCTGACATCCCGGTCGATAATGTGGCTTATCTTGTTGATACGGTCAGAGAACTGAGTTTGAAAATGCATGAAGAACAAATGGCATGATGGGAAAAACGGATAATAAACTATCGGTAGATATTGATCTGTTAAAAAAATATGATAAAGCGGGACCGCGCTACACAAGTTATCCCACGGCGCCCTATTTTCATGAAGGGATTGATGAAAAAACTTACCTGAAACATCTTCACCGGGATAACGAAACCCTGGAAAATCCGGATCTTTCTCTTTATTTCCACCTTCCATTCTGTGACACGCTCTGTTATTTCTGCGGATGCAATATGATGGTCACCAGGAACCGTGACCGTATTGGAGAATACATCGATTATCTCGATAAAGAAATGCGTTTGCTGAAACGGGAGATCGGGGATGACCGGAAAGTAATTCAACTACACTGGGGCGGCGGTACCCCCACACATCTATCGCCCGAACAGATCAGGAGGCTGGGCGGCCTGATCCATAAATATTTCGATTTCAGGGAAAATGCTGAAGTGGGCGTGGAGATCGATCCCAGGGAGCTCACCCTGGAGCATATGAAAGCACTCAAAGACAGCGGATTCAATCGCTGCAGCATGGGCGTGCAGGATTTTGACGAAAAAGTGCAGCATACCGTGAACCGAATCCAGCCGGAAAGCATTACCCGTCAGGCCGTGGAATGGTCCAGAACCCTGGGCTTTCAAAGCCTTAACCTCGATCTGATGTACGGCTTGCCATTTCAGAGGGTTGAAAAATTCGATAAAACCATCGATGCCATCCTTTCCATGGATCCCGACCGGCTGGCTGTATTCAATTATGCCCACCTTCCTTCCATGATCAAACATCAGCGGCTGCTCAAGGATGAATGGATACCTCCCAGGGAAGAGAAGCTGAAATTATTAAAACTCAGTATTGAAAAGCTCACCGGTGCAGGGTATGTTTACATCGGAATGGACCATTTTGCCAAACCGGAGGACGAGCTGACCAGGGCCATGAAGAACGGAACCTTATACAGGAATTTCCAGGGTTATTCGACCCATGCCGGGATCAATCTCTTTGCTTTTGGCATTACCAGCATCGGGATGTTGTCGGACCTGTATATCCAGAATCATAAAAAAATGAATGACTATTACCGGGACCTGGACGATGACCGTTTACCGGTGATGCGTGGCATAACCCTCAATGAGGATGACAAGTTGCGCCGTGAGGTGATCACCGAGCTCATGTGTAATTTTGTGCTCTCCAAACCGGCCATCGAGAAAAAATACGATATCCGGTTCGATGATTATTTTTCGGAAGCCCTGGCCGGTCTCAGTGAATTCAAAAAAGACGGTTTGATCGTACTCGAACCGGAAAGCCTCAAAGTAACCCCATCGGGCAGGTTATTAATCAGGAACATAGCCATGAATTTTGACGCCTACCTGATGGAAAAAGAAGGGAAGAAACCACAGTTTTCCAGGACGGTGTGATTTATTTGGTGATTGGGTGATTGGGTGATTGATGAATTAGTCCTGAGTTGCCTGACGATGGAAGGCAGTATGGAAGGACGGATTAGGGTGTAGGGTGTAGGGGGATGGAAGATTGAGGATGGAGGATGGAGGATGGAGGATGGAGGATGGAGGACCGGAGACCGGGGACGGAGGACCGGGTGTAGGGTGGAAGGTGTAAGGTGCAGGGGGATGGAAGGTTGAGGATGGAGGATGATGGATGGAGGATGGAGGACCGGAGACCGGGGACGGAGGACCGGGTGTAGGGTGGAAGGTGTAGGGTGTAGGGTGGAAGATGCAGGAGGATGGAAGATTGAGGATGGAGGATGGAGGACCGGAGACCGGGGACGGAGGACCGGGTGTAGGGCGTAGGGTGTAAGGTGTAAGGTGTAGGGTAAGGGACCGGAGACCAAAGACCGGGGACGGAGATGCGGATTTAGTGTATCGCAATCAGTCCTGAGTATCACGCGAAGCGGGATGTATTGGACGGACGGACTTTGAAAATTTGGTGATTTGGTGATTTGGCGATTTGGTGATTTGGTGGTTTTGTGATTTGGTGATTTGGAAATTTGGTGATCCGGTGGTTAAAAAAACATGGTTCCCCGTGCCGGAGCCTTGGTGGCTAAAAATAATATTAAAAGTGCAAATTCTCGAAGGCAATAGAATAGAAAAAAATCAATCATTAATCAACAATACGTTAAATTTTATCAGGCATTAAAAAATGCATACAAGAAACAGATATTTTGAAAAGTCATGGAAATAGGTGAACGCATAGCCATAATCGGTGGCGGGATCTCCGGACTGTGTATTGGTTACTGGCTGAAAAAAAAGGGGATCGATTTTACGCTTTTTGAACAGAACAACTATACAGGAGGCACTATCATTACCGAAAGATCGAATGGATTTCTTATCGATTACGGGCCCAACAGCGCACTGGAAACATCGGAAGTGTTAAAAAACCTGGTCACCGAACTAAGTCTCGATGGTCAGAAGATCTATGGAAATGAAGCTTCAAACAAGCGTTACATCGTCAAGAACAAAAAACTGCACCAGGTGCCGATGAGCGCTGGTTCGTTCCTTACGACCGGCCTTTTTTCCCTTTCCGCCAAATTGAAATTGCTGAAAGAACCCTTTACCAAACCGACAGAAGGCGAAGATGTTTCACTGGCCGATTTTGTCCGGCACCGGCTTGGGCAGGAATTCCTGGATTATGCTATCAATCCATTTGTAGCCGGGGTTTATGCCGGTGATCCCGAAAACCTGAGTACGGCAGCTGCCTTCCCCAAACTCTATGCCCTTGAAAAAAATTACGGAAGCCTCATAAAGGGAGCTGTAAAAGGTGCCCGGGAGCGGAAAAAACGAAAAGAAACGGGCAAGGACCGGGCACGTCTTTTTTCATTTATTGACGGAATGGATGTATTGCCCAATACCCTCTACAGCCAGATCAAATCACAGGTGCACCTCAATACCTCCGTAAAAAGAATAAGCACCGCAGAGGATGGTTTTCTTGTCGATTATGAGAAAAACGGGGAAAATCACCAGTCATCTTTTAAGAACGTGATCACGGCCGTGCCGGCCTCTGCCCTTGCCTTTTTGATCAATGATATTTCTTCCGATCTTCCGGCCATCCTGGACAACATCTATTATCCGCCCGTGGCCGTGGTATACACCGGATTTAAGGCGGAGGATATCGAACGGCCGCTGGATGGATTCGGCTTTCTTGTGCCGGAAGTAGAAAATCGACAGATCCTGGGGACCATCTGGAGCTCTACCATTTTTCCCAACCGTGTGCCCGATGGACATGTGGCCTTTACTACTTTCATAGGCGGCACCCGTCAGCCTGAAAATGCCCATGAAAATGACCCCGCCCTGGAGAAAATGGTTTTCGATGAACTGAATGACCTGATCGGGCTACGCAATAAACCGGCTTTTGTCCGTATAAAACGCTGGCCTAAGGCAATCCCGCAATATAATGTGGGTTATAAAAAGATCCAGGAAATGTTTGACGAACTTGAAACCACTTACCCCGGATTGTTCATAGCCGGAAACATCCGGAAGGGTATCAGTGTGGGCGACAGCGTGTTGTGCGCTCATGAAGTTACCGAAAAACTCATTAATTTTAATGAATAAATTTACCGACAGAATATCTCTTTAAAAACAGAAAATTCCATGTTCACTCCATATTACAGACCCCGAAGATTACGAAAGAATGAAAACATAAGAAGGATGGTAAGAGAAACCACCCTGAGTGTGGACGACCTCATCTACCCCCTTTTTGTAACCGAAGGCAGTAATGTCAGAAATCCCATTAAATCGATGCCGGGCAATGACCAGCTTTCCATCGATCTGCTGATAAAGGAAGTGAAGGAGATCCATAAACTGGGCATCCCGGGGATCATACTTTTCGGGATACCGGAACAAAAGGATGCTGCCGGGTCCGACGCCATGGATGATGAAGGGATCATTCAGCGGGCAGTAAAGGAAGTGAAGGAGGCAGTCCCTGAAATGTATGTGATCACGGATGTCTGTTTCTGCGAATACACCGATCATGGTCATTGCGGCGCCATCGTCGAGGGTGATGTGGATAATGACAAGACCTTGGAGATGCTGGCAAAACAGGTGATCACCCACGCACGTGCCGGTGCGGATATGGTGGCTCCTTCCGGCATGATGGATGGCATGGTGGGGGCAATCCGGCAGGCCCTCGATGCCGACGGATACCAGGGAATACCTGTAATGAGCTATGCGGCCAAATATTCATCCGCATTTTACGGTCCCTTCCGGGAAGCTGCAGAATCCACACCCCGGTTCGGCGACCGGCGCACCTACCAGATGGACCCGGCCAATGCCAGGGAAGCCTTGTACGAGGTAAAACTCGATATTCAGGAAGGTGCGGATGTCATTATGGTTAAACCTGCCTTACCTTATCTGGATATTATTCATCGAATAAAAGAGCGGATCAATCTGCCGGTGGCAGCTTATAATGTAAGTGGCGAATTCTCCATGGTGAAAGCGGCGGGACAACTGGGCTGGATCGATGAAAAAAAAGTAGCGGTGGAGCTTTTGACTTCCATAAAAAGGGCAGGCGCCGATATGATCCTGACGTATTTTGCACGGGATGTGGCCCGCTGGCTGAATGAATAGCGTACAGCGTATATATCTCAAATATTTTTTGATCTATATCACTTAATTTTTGATTTCACTATAGGCAATGGGGGAAAAAATATACATAAATCAGCTCATTATATCATGTTTATTTGATTGGAAGCAAGTGGGGGGCGTCGTATTTTTATACCTGCGTAGTGAGAGTACTGCTGCGTGAGTTAATTTCTTTTAAGAATTTTTTATAAATAATTATTTGATCATGAGAAAGTATACTTTTTTAAATTATCTAGCGATCGCCGGTTTATCAATTGGGTTGGCTTTGATGACGGGTTGCGAAGGCCCTCAAGGACCTCCAGGCCCTGCGGGACCAGAAGGACCTCAGGGAGATGATGGAACACCGGGTGTAGCAGGTACTGCCGTTTGCCTGGAATGCCATAATCTTGAAGTTAAGGATGCGATTAGTACCGAGTACGAAACTTCCCAGCATGCCGCAGGAGATGCTGTCGGATATGCTGGAAACCGAGTGGACTGCGCAAGTTGTCACTCGAATGAAGGCTTCATGTTCTTTACTAAATCAGGAAAAAGGGTTCTGGCTGAAGGTACAGTTGTTAATGGTACAAGGATATCCTGTATGACATGCCATGATTTCCACGAAACTCTTGATTTTGAAAATGAAGGACCTGATTACGCGATGCGTAAAAACAATCCGGTTACCTTATTGATCGACGAAAGTACTGAGCTTGATCTTGGCGACAACAGTAACCTCTGTGCCAATTGTCACCAACCAAGAAGGCCTGCTCCTGACATGGGCAGTGCCACTTTCGCGGTTACCAGTATACATTATGGACCGCACCATGGACCACAGGCAACCCTGCTTGAAGGGATTGGTGGTTATGAAATAGAAGGTTCCAACAGTTATCCGACCGATGCCTCGACGCATAGATCGGAGCTTTCCTGTACAGAGTGTCATATGAATGAAGCTTCCCATACCTGGGCGCCTGATCTGGATGTATGTTTGGAATGTCATGAAAGTGCTACTGACTTTAACGTGGGTAATTTCCAGACCGACATTGAAGGATTGCAGGAAGATCTTCGTGATGAATTGGTAACTGCCGGTCTTCTTGAAGAAGAGGATGGAGAATATCATCCGGTAGTAGGTGAATTCCCGACCGATCAGGTAGGTGCGTTATACAACTACCTTCTGATTTTTGACGACAGAAGTGGAGGCGTACACAATCCTGATTATATCGAAGCGCTGGTTCGAAACTCACTCGAAGTTTTTAACTAAAAGACGAAAATCAATAAAAAAGGCTTCGAAATTACGAAGCCTTTTTTATTTAATCTGAATTTTTTCGACGACCCGGTTTTTTTATTCCCTTTTTATCATGCTGGAAGAACCTACAATTGACTGTACTGATTGCGTGGAATGCACGGAAAAAATTCCCTTTTTTAACCTGCTCGATAAAAAGGAATTGGAAATCATTAACGATAACCGGTACTCGGTAAAATTCAAACCTGGCGAACTGATCCTGAAACAGGGATTACCCTCCACGCATGTGATTTCACTCGTCAGTGGAACCGCAAAAATATACGTGGAAGGATTTCATAACCGGAACCTTTTATTTAAGCTCATCAGGGCCTGGCAACTAATAGATGACAGCGGGCTGCTGACTCACGGCATCAATCAGTTTTCGGTGTCCGCCCTATCCAATGTACAGGTCTGTTTTATCAACGGTGAGAATTTCCGGAAAGTAATAGAAAACAATAGCCGTTTTGCCTGCGAAGTACTACGACATAGAAATCAGCATATCCGGTATTTTTTCAATCGCCTGGTAAGCCTGACCCAGAAACATATGTTGGGCAGAATGGCCGACGGACTGCTTTACCTGAGTCATGATTTTTATCAGGCCGATCGTTTCGAGCTATCCCTTTCCCGACAGGATATGGCCGATCTGACGGCCATGTCAAAAGACAGCGCTATCCGGATCTTAAAGGAACTGGAAAAGGATGGGATAATCCAGGTAAACGGAAGATCCCTGTCAATCCGTAAAATGGAAGAACTGGAAAGGATTTCGGTACGTGGATGAGCAAACCTGTTAAAAAGAGGGGTATATATTTCAAACAATTCATTTTAAAAAAAAATAACGGAATCTGATCTTTATTATAGAATTACGCTATAATAATTTAAATATTTACAACAAAATGAGGCAATAAATATAGATATATTAAACCAGAACAATAAAAACTATGAAACTACCTCGTTCCTATTATAACACGCTGTCCTTTATAGGCACCGTCGTAGCCGCCATCAGTCTTTTCATGATCATATTCGGGGCTATTGTGGGCTATTTTTTCGAAGCCAGCAATGCATACCTGGGTTTGTTTACCTATATAATCCTGCCTGCCATCATGATCACAGGACTTATCCTGATACCGGTGGGCATGCTGATCGATGTCAAGCGAAGAAAAAAAGAAAAGGAATATTTGAAAAAGAAATGGCCTGTAATCGATCTCAATATTTCAAGATACAGAAATGCAATACTCATTTTTGGAGTGGGCACACTTTTCCTGCTTCTGTTATCGGGAATAGGTAGTTATGAAGCCTTCCAATATACCGAATCGGTCGAATTCTGCGGAACGGTTTGTCATGATGTGATGGATCCGGTATATACGGCCTATCAGGAGTCTCCACATGCCCAGGTAGCTTGTGTGGACTGCCATGTGGGATCGGGGGCCGACTGGTATGTCAGGTCCAAAATGTCGGGTTTACGTCAGGTTTATGCAGTGATTACCGATGATTTTTCAAGACCGATACCCACACCGATTGAAAACTTAAGGCCGGCACGGGAAACCTGTGAGGAGTGCCACTGGCCGCAAAAATTCTATTCCCGGCAGTTACGGAATACCAAACATTATCTTACCGATTCGGTGAACACCGAATGGAATATCAGTCTCCAGATGAAAATCGGACCCGCACACAGCGCATATGGCCTTACGGAAGGTATTCACTGGCATATTAATCCGGATGTGAAGATTGAATACGTTTCGTTACGGGAAGCAAGAGAAATGATCCCTTATGTGAAATATACCAATATGAAAACAGGAGAAGTAACGATTTATAATGATGAGGAATTGACCCTTGATGCGGAAACCATTGCGAGTAAGGAATCCCGGGAAATGGATTGTATAGATTGTCATAACAGGCCTTCTCACGAATATAAAACTCCCCAGGAGTTTATTGATCTGGCCATTACCGCCGGAAAGATCCCGGATGATCTTCCGTATATTAAAAAAGTAGCCATGGATCTGTTTGTCGATCCTTATTCGCATACTGATTCGGCTATTGCCACCATAAAGGAATATACTGCCAATTATTACCAGGAAAACCTGCCTGAAATATGGCGAACCCGTCAGAATGACATTCAAATGGCCATCAATGGCATAATTGATGGATTCAGTCAGAATATTTTTCCTGAAATGCAAGCCAGTTGGGACGTATACCCCAATTTTATTGGTCATAAAACCTATAACGGCTGTTTCCGGTGCCACGACGACAGGCATAAAAGTGATGACGGGCAGGTTATCAGAAAGGACTGTGATATCTGTCATACTATCGTAGCCCAGGGGGAGCAAGGGCAGGAAGAATATGCGGCGGTGCATGAAGATTTGGAATTCGTTCATCCCAAAAAGCTTAAAGAAGGCTGGGAAGAAGATCTATGTACGGATTGCCACAGGTATCTTTACCTGTAGCATTTTCGTTGTTACCGGCAAGGGGATAACGCTCCGGAGGGGTTATCAACGAGCGCTTTCCGTATAATTCAGCACCAGGTAGCAAAAAGTCCGTATTCCGGGTTTCATGGACCTGTCCGACACAAAAAAATCGGGTGTATGATGGGGAAAGAATTCATCCATATTATCTTTTTCCGTGCCCCCCAGGAAAAAATACAAGCCGGGGATTTCCTGCTGGAAGAAAGAGAAATCTTCAGCACCCGTCCAGGGTTTTACCACCTTAACATGCTTATCACCAACAGCCTCACTAAATGTGGCCGCCATCCTGGCTGTAAGGTCGGGATCATTGTATGTGATGGGCACACCGTCGCTGATGGAAACTTCCGCCCGGGCTCCCTGGCTTTCGGCAATCTTAAGGATGGTGGTTTCCACATTATCGAGGACTTCTTTCCGCATGTCCCCATCCAGTGTGCGGATTGTGCCGGTCATATTCACCTCTTCAGGAATGATATTGCTCCTGACTCCTCCATGGATCGATCCGACTGAAACCACGGCAGCTTCTTTCGTGAGTTCGGCCCGGCGTGATACGACTGTTTGAAGACCGTTTATGATCAATGAAGAGGTCACGATCGGGTCGATGCCGCTCCAGGGCTGCGATCCGTGGGTCTGTTTTCCGGTTACCTTAACCTTAAACGAATTGACGGCAGCCATGAATCCTCCCGGCCGGTAATGGATCTCTCCCACCGGGATCTCCGATTTTATGTGCAGCCCGAAAATAGCTTCCACATCCGGGTTCTTCAGTACACCTTCCTTTACCATCAGCTTTGCACCACCTTCCTCGCCTTCGGGAGGTCCTTCTTCAGCCGGCTGGAATATGAATTTTACAGAACCGGGAATTTCTTTCCTTATCTCCGATAGAACTTTAGCAGTGCCCAACAGTATAGCCATGTGAATATCATGCCCGCAAGCATGCATAACCGGCACTTCCTCACCGTTGTATTCCCCTACAGCGGTCGAAGCCCAGGCAATTGGGACCCGCTCTTTAACAGGCAGGGCATCCATATCTGCTCTTATCGCAACCACCGGGCCCGGTTTTCCACCCTTCAGGAGGCCTACAACCCCCGTATGGGCAATCCCGGTTTCGACTTCGATCCCAAACTGACTGAGCTTCTCAGCGATAAATTTTGAAGTATTATACTCCCGGTTTGAGAGTTCGGGATGCTGATGCAGATGACGCCGCCATTCGATCACCTCCTCCTCTATCTGATCAATATGTTCATTGATCTCCTTTTTTAGTCTTTCCTGGCTTTGGGAAAAACCTGCAGAAAAAAAGAGGCTTAAACTGATTGTTATACTCCATACCTTATTTATCATTGTTCGATTGGTTTAATGGATCCGGAAAATTAATTAAATCCGGGAAATTATTCGAGAATATCGGCAAATTGGTTTACTCCGCTTCAATAAATCGGTATTTTTATCCAAAAATCGGTGTTATTACTGCAGTTTCTTAATTTTTTATAATGAAAATAAACGACAAACACTATCATACCATCTGGGAAAAGGAAAATGATCCTACTGTTGTCCGGATCATCGACCAGCGCCGTCTTCCCTTTGAGTTAAGCATCGCGGATCTGGCCAGTCCCGATGATTTTGGCATGGCTATCCGGGATATGATGGTACGGGGGGCACCTCTCATCGGTGTTACCGCTGCGTATGGGATGTATTCGGCGGCATTAAAGGCAGGCAGCAAAAAGGATGGTGAAGGGTATATACGCCAGGTGGCCGGAATGCTGAAATCTACCCGGCCCACAGCAGTGGATCTGTTCTATGCCGTCGATCTCAGCCTGGCAGAGATCCTTAAGTTTGCCAGTCCGGTCGAAAAAACACAGGCCGCCCTTGAAGTGGCACAAAAACTCAAGAAAGAAAGCATTAACTCCTGCCGCCGGATCGGTGAAAACGGACTGCCGCTGATAAAAAAGCTGCAGGAAAAAAAGAAGGGGGAAACGGTAAACGTGCTTACCCACTGTAATGCAGGATGGCTGGCCTGTATCGACTATGGTACAGCCACCGCACCGGTCTATATGGCGCATGATCAAGGTATTGATGTTCATGTCTGGGTGGATGAAACACGGCCAAGGAGCCAGGGAGCCAGGCTGACAGCCTATGAGCTGGCCGAACATGGAGTGCCTCACACCGTGATAACCGATAATACGGGGGGACACCTGATGCAGCATGGCATGGTGGATATGGTAATTGTCGGTACCGACCGGACCACCCGTCAGGGTGATGTAGCCAATAAAATAGGTACCTATCTCAAAGCGCTCGCGGCCAAGGATAACAAAATTCCTTTTTATGTGGGCCTGCCTTCAAGCAGCATCGACTGGTCGGTCCGGGATGGTCTGAAGGAGATCCAGATCGAAACCAGGAATGAAAAAGAAATTACCATGGTGGAGGGATGGGACGGAAACCGGATCACCGAGGTGAGGATAGCGCCTGACAAGAGCAGGGCGTTGAATTATGGTTTTGATGTAACACCCGCACGGCTGGTTACCGGGCTGATCACCGACAGGGGAATATGTGATGCAAGTGAAACAGGGCTCCTGAGCCTGTATCCTGAAAAAAGTGCCTGATGATGGAAGAAGGATATATTAAATTCAAGGCAAACTGGGAGCAGAGCCCTCCGCTGCCCCGGAGATTTTTCAAAGACCTGAACAAATGGCGGGACAAGCTGTACGAGCTCGAACTGATAGGAGCTTATGATAACGGGATTGGTTTCGGGAATATCAGTAAACGGTTCGATAAAAAGGGGCGGTTCATCATCTCCGGATCAGGCACAGGTAACTATTCTTCTTTAAGCCCCCGTCATTATTCACTGGTTACGGAAGTGGATATAGCCAATAATCAACTGCAATGCAAGGGGCCGGTCATAGCCTCGAGCGAATCCATGAGTCATGCTGTGATCTACCGGGAATGTCCCGGGGTAAAGGGAGTGATCCATGTGCACAGCATGGATCTATGGGAGAAACTGCTTCACAGAGTGCCTACCACGGATAAAAAAGCAACGTACGGAACACCTGAAATGGCTGGGTCCATCATAGATCTGCTGCGCAATTCGGATCTCAGGGAACAGAAGATCCTGGTGATGGAAGGTCATGAAGAAGGTATATTCACCTTCGGTGATACCCTGGACGAAGCCGGGGAGGTATTACTGAATAAATTGATATAGTGAGGGGGAAGCGAAGGCGACGATTCAGGAATCTATCCCCGTTAACGTCATTCCGGGGGGACGTCGAAGACTATGACGTGGAAATCCTTATTCAGTACCGTCATTCCGAGACCCGTCAAAAACGGGTCGCGGGAATCTCCTTATCCAGCAACGTCATTCCGAGACCCGTCAAAAACGGGTCGTGGGAATCTCCTGGTAAGGGAACGGGAGCCATAACCGGGGGACTCCCGCGGCTTCGCCCCGGAGTGACGTTTCCCAATCAGCACCGTCATCCTTCAAATCCCGGTCCCCTTAGCGATTGCGGCGGAACATCTTTTTCCGGCAGGCTTAACCGATCCGTTCCACGTTCATTACGTCCTTACTGTACTTTTCCTCGTTGATCACGATCCCAAGGCCGGGTGTATCGGGAGGGCTGACAAATCCCTGGTCGGGTACGACAATATCATCGAGGTAATCCGGATATACATCGTTATAAAAATAATATCCGCTTTCCATGATCCATAAATTGGTGAGTGTGATGGCCAGGTGCATGGAAGCATACCACAATACCGGTCCACCGAAGGTATGAGGTGCACTTGGCACCATGAACGTGTCGGCCAGATCGGCTATCTTTCTGGCTGAAGTCAAACCGCCGCACCAGGTTACATCATACATGGCTATATCACAGGCTTTGGCTTCCAGGAACTTTAAATAGGGAAACCGTGTAGCAAGACGCTCGCTAATACAGATGGGGATAGAGGTTTCGGCGGCAAGCTTTGAATAAGCTTCCGTATTCTCAGGGAACATGATATCCTCTATCCACATGATATTATAGGGTTCGAGGGCTTCGGCTATGCGTTGTGAACAGGGCAGGTTCCAGTAGGCATGGAATTCCATGGCGATCTCCATCTCATCGCCGACTGCATCCCGAATACGTTTTACCCAATCAAGATTGACCTCAAGTTCTGCAGGCGATATATAGGAACCGTGGTTCTTTCTTGCTGTGGGGTCGAGCGGCCATATTTTCATGGCTTTAATGCCCCTGTCGAGGAGGTATTTCGCTATCTGTTCAATATGCTCTTCATTGTTCCATTCACCCAGACCATTAGTGGTATTATATACCCGGATGCTGTCCATGGCTTTCCCGCCCAGCAACTGGTATACCGGCAGGTTATAATATTTCCCTGCCAGATCCCAAAGGGCAATATCAATAGCTGAGATCATGCGCATCTCTGCCCCACCCGTCACATTGAAGGCAGCCCGGGTATACAACTGCTTCCATATCCCGGCAATGTCCCTCGGATCCCTTCCAAGCACCACATGAGCCAGATCCTTCATGGCGCCCAATTCGGCATGAGTAAAAGGATAGGTTTCACCCAGTCCATAGATACCCTGGTCGGTGTGTACTTTAATCCAGGTCCAGTGGCCTTTATCAAACTGGATCACCTCTATTTCCGTGATCTTTAATGTATCGGCAAAAGACAGGGAGCTACCTGTAAAGCCGGGGATCACCGGTGAGGTAATAAGGCCCATGCCAATAAGGCCTCCCCGTTTCAAAAAATCTCGTCGTGATTTCATGCCGGCAAGATACAAGTTGCCGACCGAAATCCTGAATCGATAAAAATATTTTTTCAAAAAAACATTTTTTATGGGTGACCTTTCGATGATTCGTTCATTAAGGGTAGTGTGAATGTAAAATTCACAGGTAATCGTTCTCATAACATCAGGTTAAGGTTAATCCGTACCGGATGACCCTTATCCGGCGATCCGGTGTTCGAAAAACAGCCGGTGCAGGTATTCATTTAAATGAAAAAGTGCCCATGCTGAACACCGGGTTTGATCTGGGAAGGATCCAGACCCACCCAATACCTGCCCGGCTGTTTTATTATCTCTTTTATCAAGGGTTGTTCATTCAGGGAGCTGCCGTGAAGTCATCTCCACCTTGAGTGGCCCGGCGAAGCCGGGCTGTCTCGCCTGGCTTGCCGACAAGCATGGAATGGTGGTCACCCTCCGAAAACGGATGGTATCAACAATTAAGTAAGCTGCAAAAGAAGGCTGTATTTGAGTAGTGGCCTATGACCGGAAGCCGCGCGCGAGCTTTAAAATACTGGCCAGGATCGGGCAAGTTTCTATATAATTCTTTATCTTTCCGGCTTTCAAAACACCGATTACCACATTCCATGCATGCCGGATGGATAAAAATATTCTTGCTGACAGTGGCATTTCTCTGGGCAGTTACAGGGAAGATCTTCCCGCAGAACGACTCCAACAGGAATACTTTTTTTATCCAGCCGGAGATTCTTGCAGGTAAAAATGTAGCCAATTATCCCGAATTCCCTGAATCCCGAACACGCTCAGGCTTCATGTTGAGCCTGGGAACCATTCACCAGGATACTTCAAAACACTGGGTCCCCTATTTCAATTATCCCACCACCGGTGTATCACTTGTTTATCATTCGCTGGGCAACCCGGAGGTATTCAGTACGGAAATGGAATTAGTTCCCTATGTGGTTTTCAAGACCTCACGCAATCCCAGGCGATCGGTTGACTTCAAGATCGGACTGGGCGCCTCTTATTTCGACAATCCTTATCACGAAACCGATAATCCTGAAAACATGGTGATCGGATCCAGGTTTAACTGGGCCTTTTATCTTTACGGATATAAAAATCTGGTCGTTAAGCCGTCTGTTATCATCAAGATAGGAGCAGGATATGCCCATGATTCAAATGCTCATACGGAATTGCCCAATTTCGGCATGAATGCCGCCCTGGTCAGCCTGGCTGCCCAGTTCCCTGCGGGCCGATATGATCCCGGTTTTGCCCTGAAAAAAGGCCGGTTACCGGTAAACCGTGAAAAGCATTATTTCCTATATGTGAGAAGCGGGTATGGATGGCATGAACTGGGTGGCACAACCGGGCCAACCGGAGGAGATGACAGGCCCGTTTATTCACAATCCCTGGCCGGCGGGCTCATATTCAAGCAGCAGCTGAAAGTACGGATGGGACTCACCTACCGCTTTTACAGGGCTTTTTACGAGTATGTGCTGGAAAATCCGGTAAGGGGACTGGGTGAAAACCCGTTGTCGGAAGCCAGTAATGTAAACTTTTTTATGGGGCTGGAATTTCTTATGGGGCGGGTGGCACTGGATATTGAAGGTGGCTTAAATCTGCATAAACCCTTTTATGAAGAATTCAACTATCGCTGGGAATTCAAGGAAGGATTCGGGTACTGGCGGAACAGGTACCTCACTTCCAGGCTGGGGGTTAAATATTACCTGATCACCAATGAAAGAATGCCTCGCCACAACGTTTGTATAGGCACACATATCAACGCCAATTTCGGTGAAGCCGATTTTATGGATATCAGCCTGGGATATACTTATCTGTTGAAATGAACCCGCATTGGTTGAAATGAACCCGCATTGGTTGCAATAAACCCGCATCTTATGCACCAAACCCGCAACCGATGCACCCAACGCGGAGCTGTTGGCAAATATGCGGAGCTGTTGAATTAAACCGAGATCATCTTAATGATCCCGGCCCCTTCATTATTCTCTTAATAACCCTCTTGTTCACCTTAACCCCGATTATTCATAAACCATTCTCAAAATAAACCGTTTTTACTATTT
>CAZIXF010000043.1:27803-50281 GCA_964543195.1 uncultured Roseivirgaceae bacterium | reverse complement strand
TTGCGCTTAATCGGCCCTTCGGGCGAAAAATTTATGAATTTTTCGGGTTAAATATTCGAAGGTTTAGAATGGTAACCGGGTTGTAGCCATTCAGCACAGAAATACCGGGATTATGGGGAAAAAGAAATGAGCTGTTTCCGGCATTAATTTTCTGTTGCCATGAACGAATATTCTTAACTGATTTTTCGAACTCCGGTTCGGTTAAAAATAATATCCGAAATTAATATTGAAACGAACATGCCATTCGGTCTCTTCAAAAGACCGGTTTTTACCGGAGGCGCCTTCTGACAATCCGGTATTCCAGTTTTCATCGTAGGGGCCCAGCCAGGGATGGTTCTGACCTGCGGCCAGGTCGACATAGGTAAAAAGTTGTCCGGCACTGATAAGGCATCCGAGCACGTTTTGCTGGGTATCCCGGAATTCCGGATTGATTTTATCCATATAGGTATAGTTATTGTAAAAAGTGAGGCTCGAAACTGGTCCCCAGTCAGTTTCCAGTATATAACTCAGTCCGACTACGATCATTTGTGCTTCCGTGGCCACACGGTAAGGTGCATCATAAGCACCCATCACTACAGTTCCGGGTTCATTTCCGGGAGATTCGGGAAGATTATACTGATAATATACGTATTCAGCCAGGAATTCATAATTACCCCATTGCTTTTTCAGGTGAACCGCGTTCGCCCAATGATTACCCATCTCGTCTGTGTCCTGATTATAAATTCCGCCATATTCACCGGAAATGCCAATCTGCAGTTCATCGTTCACATTATAGGCGGCCCTCAGATTGAACTGGTTAGCTTCTGAATTTGCACTGTACAGAAGTGTATCCGCCACAATGGGGTCAACAATAGCCAGGGTATCTTCATCGGGACCGGGTGTGTTGGGATTCAATGGCCCGGAAGTAGGTAATGTTCCTGTGAATTGTATCCGGGATGCGGGGACCACATCATAGGAATAACGGGCACTGGCCAGGCTGGAACCTGAAATGGAAGGTTCGGCGGTTTTATAATAGGCGAGATCAAGGTCCAGTTTTCCAAAAGTATTGGTTACCTTGATCCCCATGTCGTAATCATCTTCCAGGCCCACATAATAGGGGGTTTGGAACCACCAGCTATGGGAGGCGAAAGGTATAATGCCAAAAGGTACCTTATTGATCCCCAGCTGGATCTGGGTATCTGGTGTAATGTTGTAACCAAACCAGCCGTGATGGAACATATGAAAACCACTGTAAAACCGGTATTCTAGGGATAACAGGATCCCTTTTGACTGGCCATCCACATTAATTCTCCAGGTATCAAAAGTGAAGGCACCACCCTGTTTCCTATGGGACTTACTCCAGTCGCGGAACTGATAATTATACCTGAGTGCTCCTCCGATCTTGAAAAATGTCCTTTCCTTCATGGAAACACGGTCATCCAGGGGTGCCGTGTTTTCAAGTTCGGATTTGGTTTCTGCCTCACGCAGAGTGGAGTCTCCTACCACCAATTGGGCGGGCACCTTGTAAATTGAAAGGAGCAATAGCGTGGTAAATAGAATAATATACCGTGTCATGTGAATCCAGGTTGTTGTTCTGTATATAGGGTATATTATTTTTTCATTGATTCAAAGAAAAAGCAGCATTAATCGGATTATTAACCCCTTTGGATCATCTTATTTAGCCTTTCCCCAAACATATTGAATTGAATTTATGGATCAGGATGGGGTAGGAACGCAAGGGAAAATTAACAGTCTGCCCTCCATGGTTATTCACATGCTTCATGAGGTTCCTCTCATCGGTTCCACCATTTCCCGCTTCCTGCAGTGATCACTTTTTTATGTTATTTCTTGATCACCTTAAAATGCCGGATGGCTTTATCAGATTCAGGGCTCGATTCGATGTTGATGAAATATATTCCCGGCGGTACCGCATCTCCAGCAGAGGATAGGCCGGTCCATCGGTATTCCATGTATCCCCCGACGGGATCTTTTATAATAAAATCTTTGACTACCTGGCCGCTGAGATTATTTATGGTGATTTTCAGCTCTTTGTGCTCCATGTCTTCCGTTACAAAGACCGGAATGATCAGCTCACTGTAAAAAGGATTCGGATAGGCCGAAAAGGTGCTTGTCTCATTGAATCCGTCTTTACTATATAAGATCCTGAACTCGTTAGCACCTCTATCGGTGAAAACATATTCATTCTGTTTTTTCATATCGATTCTGGTCTTACGGTTCATGTCGAACAGGATCAGGCTGCTGTTATCCTTACTGAACCATTCATTATCCCAGGAAATTGTGATCATTTCACCGGTCAGACTGCTGGCCACTTCAAAATCCCAGATATATTCATTTTGTACATTTACAATACTCCGGGTAACCGGGCTTCCATGAAAACTTCCTTTCTTATGATTCAGGTCAAGATAAGCCATGAAGGGGGGAATGGTAAAATCATCGAATTTATCCACTCCTTCCCGTGCCTCGGGATGCATGCCTATGCCACCGAAATGATTCGAAAGCGTGCCCGATGAGAGCTCAAGGCCGATGAACCAGGCTTCTTCATCCGGGGTGTTGTCAGCGATCCGGTCCAGCTCACTGGCCGCTATACGTGTTCCGCTGCCGGAGGGTACCAGTGGAATCTCAAGGGTTACGTCATTCTGTGAACTGACAAAAGCACCGGTAAAGGGACTTAACAGGTCGTTTTCGGAATAGGTGGCCCCGTTATAGAATTTCAGGTTGCCCACTCCGCTGTCTATTCCGTTATGCTGCAGGACGGTATTCCAGGAGATGGCAAAAGGATACGGGTTGCCGATCATGTTCCACCCGGCGCTGAGTTGCATCTTGAACGGGTTGCCCTGGTTATAATGCGGAGTGGACCCGGCACCGACATTGAAGGAGGTAGCTACATTGTTGATGAGCCAGTACCCTTTCCCCAGTTGTACCGAGCCGGAACCCATTTCAGAATAGGTGGTACCGGTGAGCCTGAAAATTCGCCACTTGGATTTGTCATAGGTGCCGAAATCATCGGCAAATATGCCGGCTACGGACATGTTATCCAGTTGCAGGGGAATGGAGATGATCCGGTAGTCGGTCTGCTGATCGCCCTTGTGCACATTCTGGGAGGGTACACCGCCCTGTCCGAAACTGTTATAGATGTATTTTAATTCGGTGCTGTCCTTTTTGCCGCTGTGATCATAAGCGGAGAAGGCATGTTCCATGCCCATGAGATCCATGAACGAACTTTCGATATCGATTTTAAAGGTATCGCCCTGCACATGGAACATATCACGGCGTTGCCATTGATCACTGCTTTGCATTATTCCTTTGTGCCAGAAGAATACCCTGTACAGCCCCGCATCTTCGGTGACCTTGATCCGGCAGGTTACATTGCCCTGGCTGGCATTGTAATGCTCGATGTTATCGATTATGGCGATCTGTGGCGCCTGGGTATCTACGTAGACAATATCTATAGCATAGACAAACAGGTTATTGTCCTCATACAATTCATCAACAAGAAAATCCGTATCCAGTACGATTAAGATATAATAAGCTCCCTCCGCAACCCCTTCCGGTAAAGTGAGGGATTCATCAAAAGAAGCAGAACTATAGGCAGCTATCGGGTCTATGGTGAGTGTGGCAAGCAGGAAATCCTCGCTATCCGCTGTTTCATCGGTCGATAAAAAGATCTCCATTGAAGTGGTTGTTGACATGTCCTCTGAACCATAGTTGTCCACAACAAAGGTGACATTAAAATCCTGGTAGCCGTTCACCGGGTCGGGGGTGACATTGACCGAAGAGGCTTCAAGATCGGGTTTGTCGGGTTCAGCCAGTACGATAGCAAAATAAGCAGTATTGTTATTCTCCGATTGTTCGGTAATGATGTTGTCCTGGTCGGCGATGAACAGCAGGTTGTAATCTCCGGGGGTGTAATCCGAGTCGAAGCTGTAGGACTCGTTGAAGGTAAATCTCTGGCCTGCATCGATACTGTCAAACGGCAGGGTGACCAGCAGGGAATCATCACCGGCCTCGTAGCTCGTATTGGAGGATAAGTAGATCCGGATATCCGTTTGCGTGCCCCTCATATTGGCACCCAGGTTCTGTACTTCTCCGATCATATCAAAAGGAAAACCTGTGTATATCGTAGAAGGATCGGCATACTGGTTGGCCACGATCAGGTCGGGCAGGGAGGGAGCCGTATATTCATCGGCGCCCATGTCCGGGGCGGTGGCATCCCGGGGATCGCCTTCAATGTCGGTGATCACTTCGGCAATGGGCGTGCCGGCATTGTCCATTTCCGGGTTGAGTATCCGGAAATCACCCTCGGTTTCAAAGTTCGGCTTTACGGATATGGAATTGGCATCACCGCCGGAGAAGGATTGCCAGGCGGCGAGGTCGTCAAAATCAGTTTGATCCCCATTGGAATCTAGGTAAGCAGCCACCGCACCGGAAGAATAAAGATCATTAAAGTCTGAAGTAAATCCAGTGGTTGTGTGAAACAAATAAGGGGCGCCGCCATCTGAATCATTAGCAAAAATATTATTTGATATATCGATTGCGGAACAAGTATTGGATAAATCCAAACAATAAACATTATCTGTTGAGGAAGTATTTGAAATATAAACTGTATTGTGATAGATGCCATAATCATTGAGTTCATCTGCCCTTATTCCTCGATTTTGAGAAGAATTCAAGTATATAAAATTATTTGCCAGGTGACCTTTTACCGGGTACTCTCCCGATTCATCCAAACCATCTCCACTGATAAAGATTCCTCTTGCGTAATCAGAATTTTGAGATTTAATAACGTTGTTTATTATGATACTATAATTTGCATCAACTACTATTGCATAAGGGCTTTCATTATGGTCAATTGAATTTCCAACTATCAATATGCCTTCTTGGTTGGTAACTTGAAGGGATTTGAATCGCTGATTATTAAAGATATTTTTCGAGATAACATTCCTTATCCCCTCGTTTATATGTATGCCATGACTGCCATTTTCAATAAAATTATTTTCAAATGAAACACTATCTATATTATCTCCATTTACGACAGTAGTAGATAAGTCTGAATCATTCGTATTATCATTTATAACACCGGAAAAACGGTTGTTATGGAAATAATGATTGCTACACCATCTCATATCCAAAACTCTTCCATACGCGGTATCTTCAGCCTGAAGGGTAAGATCCCGGAAGGTAAAATATTTGGCATCGTTATCCAGCTTCAACGTATAATTATCAGTTGAATCGGCACTCCATGTCAGCACCACGGCCGTGCTGTCGCCGGAAACGGACTGAAAAGTTACCCGGTTCACTTCGGAAGTACCCGTGATGGGCGGTATGAGAACCTGTTCATTGTACGTGCCGTCGGCCACATTCATGTTGACCCTGCCGCTTACTCCATGGTTGACAAGAAAGGTTACCGCTTCATTGAAACTGAGAAAATCACCCGATCCGTCCTGGGCGATGAGGTAGTCCGTGGTGGTAACGGCGGCCGTATCCCCTGAAGGCACTACGGTAACGGGCCGGCTGTACAGGGTCAAGTCCGGCAGGTCGGAATTGGTGCAGACACAATGGTAGTCGCCATAATCGTCGCTCGTGCATTGCGGATCGGTATAGGTGGCTGAGGTGGCCCCGGTGATGGGATTCCCATCCCTGTGCCACTGGTACTGGGTATTGGTGCCGCCGGCATCGATGGTCAGCGTGAAGGAAGCATACAGGTCCACCGAATCGGTCCTGGCCAGGCCCAGGGAGTCCTGGGGCGCATAGGAAAAGCTGGAGACAGACGTATAGGGTTCGAGGTCGCCGAAATCGAAGGCATTGCTTTGCGCGTTGAATATGGACAGATTTGAATTTCCGGTCAGATCGCTGATATGGGTGAAATGATTACCATCAACGAGCAATTCCGTTAATGCATTACTCAGTGGTGGAATGGTATCCGTAAGATCATTGTTTCCCATGGCAAGCAGGCTCAGGCTGTCGAGGCTGGAAAGGGTGTCGGGCAGGGTTCCGGTAAAATTATTATCCCCTATGTCGAATGATTCGAGTTTGGTGAGATTCCCGATGGCTTCGGGCAGCGTACCGCTCAGGTCGTTGAGGAACAGGGAAATGTTGATGAGGCTGTCGAGCTGCCATAGCCCGGCCGGAATTTCTCCGGTGATCTGATTGGTACTCATGTTGAAGGACTTCAGCTGGGTCAAATTGCCCAGTTCCTGGGGCAGGCTGCCAATGAGGTTATTGTTCGACAGATCGATGTGGGTAACCCGGCCGTCGGCCATATAGATCCCGGACCAGGTGTCCAGGTTGCCGGTCAGCCAGTTGGTATTATCGGTCCAGTCGGAGCCGCCCAGGCTATTGTAGATAGCCACCAGGGCCAGGGAATCACTTATTGTGGGATTGAATTCATCGGCCCCGATGCAGGGTGTGGTGGCATCCCGCAATTCATCATCGATATCGTCGGCCACCCAGGTGGATATGCCCGCTATAAGCGACCCTTTAAAAGTATGAAGATCACTGTTCGACACAAATGCCGGATCAAAACTCATGGAATTGGCATCCAAAGAGGAGGCAGACTGCCATGCGGCCAGATCGGCGCAATACGTGGTTCCGTATAAGGCCAGGGTATCACCGCTAGTATACAACACGTTATAATCACCGGTGATATTGGTATTATCGGTTTCAATACATGCTGCCACGCTCCCGGCCTGGTTGGAGAAGATATTATTTTTATAATCGATCCCATCGTTCGTTTCAAGCAGAAAAGCAGTTGAGGGATGCTTTTCTCCGCTGATGTTGATACTGTTATGAAAAATATTTATATCACTCGAGTTGTACAATGAAAGGACCGCACAGCTGTCCTCCTTGATGTTCATATGAATGAAATTATTAATAATGCTGCCTGCCTGAACCGTTTCATCACAGGAGGCATTGTTCAATTCGACGGTGGAGGTATTGATATAGCCGGGTACCGAGATCCGGTTTTTACTAATGACCGGGTATCCGGGTTCACCCGCGTCGTTGGTGGTATTAACTATATTCATGGCACCCATATAAGTGGTGGAGGTGCTGGTGATCGTATTCCCAATTATTCGGGGTTTCATGACCATGTACGTCTCGATGGCAGCCCTGGACTGGTCGATGAAGGTATTATCGATCAGGTAAAGATCAGTGGTCTCATAGCAATATATGCCGGTGAAACCCCCGTCGAGTGCATTCAATTCAAAGTGCGCATACCCATCATAATTGGCAAACTGATCACGTACAACCAGGTCGTCCGTGGTGGAGACCGAGGTGATCACATTGTTGTAAAAATAAAGGGAATCCGAAACGGGCCGGATCTCGATGACGGTGCCGTAACTGGAGCTGGTGTTCTCAAAGGTCATATGGGAAAATTGAATATTTTCCGTGCCGTCCAGTAAAAGTACATAATTGTTGAGTTCACCCCCGGCCCAGCTTACTACCACCGAGGTGCTGTCGTAGCTTTCGGATCGGAAATGAATCGTATTCACACTGGTAACCCCGTTGATATAGGGTATTACGATCTGTTCGTTGTAAGTGCCGGCCTGGACGTCGAAGTAAACGGGACCGTTTATACCATTGGTGGTGAGGGCATCCACGGCGGAGTTAAAATCGGGGAAGTCCGCGTTTGATGGGCCAATGGTATAGTTGCCGGACATCGGCGTGCTGTACGAAGCGATGTACACATCGTTACCCCCGTTTGAAGTCATAGTATAGGTCTGAGCTGAGGGATCAAAATCGACCGTGGGATAGGTATCGTCCCCAAAGATCCCCGTAAGAATAAAATTTCCCGGGGGATTGTAAGAATAGCTGAGGCAACCCCAGTTTAATTCATCGTCTGTTTCATTGCCTATATTGCGGGACCAGATGTGGTTGAAATCCAGGTCATACTGGGCAAAGAAGACATCGGTAGACCCGGTAGACCCATTATTATTCAATAGAGCATCGCTGGCGCTTACATCGCAATCGATGGAAGTGCTGGCAAACTGGCCGGCCAGGTACAACCGGTTGCTGACCCTGTCCACCAGGGCTGCGCCTCCTTCGAAATCTGAACCGCCTATGCAATGAGCCCATATGTGGGTTCCGGAAGCCTCATATTTGGATACAAAAATATCAGCCATACCACTGGAAGAAAGCGTAGTGCTACCCGTTCCCGGGTCAAAGTCCACGTTAGTGCTCTCGAAGAAACCGCTCCAGTAAACATTGTTGTTATTGTCGAAGTCGACATAAAATGCATCTTCCATCAGAGTACCTCCCACATTGAATGCATTCAGATAGTCACCGTCGGTGGTATATTTGGCCAGGAAGGCATCCCTGTCGCCATTGGAGGTTAAGGTCTGCGTGCCCTCTCCCGGGTCAAAATCCATGCTGGCGCCGAACGACCCGGTAATATAGATGTTATTATCCAGATCCGAGGTGATGAAGTTACTCACATCGGTATCGGTGCCACCCACCGACTTCGCCCAGACCAGTTCCAGGTCGGACGTGTACTTGGCGTAATAGATATCTTCGCTGGAGGATTGGGAGGTGAGGGAGTATGATAAATTGTGTTGCCATAGATCATTCAGGTGGCCGAGTGAGCCGCTCCCATCATATCCGTATCCCCCGAAAAGCCAAAAGTTACCCGTTTCACCCTTCCAGGAAATGGATAGATCCCGGGCTCCCGGTATATTGGCTGTGCTGCCTGCGCCCTTAGTGCCGTATTCTCCCGGCTGATGAACCACATCACTGCCAGCCATCCAGGTCCACTCACCGGTAGCAGGATCATACCGCCAGAGGTCATTCAGAAAGCCAGATGAGCCGCTGCCATCAAGGCCATGCCCTCCGAAAAGCCAGAGGTTGCCTGTATCATCCATCCAGGAAATGGAACCGTTACGAGCCCCCGCTATATTGGTGGTACTGCCGGCACCCATAGTGCCGTAGGTGCCCTGCTGATCTACCATATCACTGCCCCCCACCCAGGTCCATTCTTCTGTAGCTGGTTCATACCGCCACAGGTCATTCAACCTGCCTGGTGTGTTGCTGCCATCACGGCCGTACCCTCCGAAAAGCCAGAGGTTGCCTGTGTCATCCATCCAGGAAATGGAACCGTTACGAGCCCCCGGTATATTGGTCGTGCTACCGATGCCAAAGGTGCCGTAAGTACCCTGCGCACCAATCACATGACTGCCTGCCATCCAGGTCCATTCACCGGTAGCCGGATCATAGCGCCACAGGTCATTCAGATTGCCAGATGCGCCGCTGCCATCAAGGCCATGCCCTCCGAAAAGCCATAGATTACCCGTATCATCCATCCAGGAAATAGAACGAAAACGAGCCCCCGCTATATTGGTGGTACTGCCGGCACCCTTGGTGCCGTAGGTGCCTGCCTGATCCGAGGTATCGCTACCTGCCATCCAGGTCCATTCTCCTGAAGCCGGGTCATAGCGCCAAAGGTCATTCAAATAGCCGCTTGAACCATCATTGTCGAATCCTTCACCGCCGAATAACCATAGTTTGCCTTCTGCATCTATCCAGGAAATAGAACCATGTCGGGCTCCCGGTATGTTTGCCGTGCTGCCGGTGCCTTTGGTGCCGTAGATACCCTGCTGATCAACTATATCGCTACCTGCCATCCAGGTCCATTCTCCTGAAGCCGGGTCATAGCGCCACAGGTCATTTAGTTTACCATATGTGCCATTGCTATCATAACCACCCCCACCGAAAAGCCAAATGTTTCCTAAACTATCCGTCCAGGAAATGGAACTTAATCTTGCTCCCGGTATATTGGCCGGATCAGGCGTGCCTTTTATGCCGTAAATGCCGACCTGATCTTCTGTGTCACTTCCACTCCTCCACGTCCATTCTCCGGTTGCCGGATCAAAATTGACCGTACCGCCGTACCGGCCGGTGACCAGCAGGTCGTTGTTCTGGTCTACATGCACGCCCGAGCCGATCACCTGGTCACTGCCCCCGCTGCCCAGCCGGATAACCCGGATGAAGGTGCCGTCGGCGGCATATTTAGCGATGAACGTATCGTTGGCGCCCATCAGGGTAAAGGTGGGCGACATGCCGCCCTGCGGATCGAAATCGACATCAGAAGAAGAGAACGTGCCCGTGAGAAAGATGTTCCCGCCGGGATCCACCGCCACGTCGTTAACGTCTTCATACCCGCTGCCGGTGATCGTATTCACCCACTGGAAATTGCCGTCCCGGTCGAACTTGGAAAAGAATATATCATGGTTGGTTTGGTTTAGGCAATCGTTAGAGGAACGGTGTACAGTTGTACTGCCTGAGGGGTCAAAATCGACATCACAGCCCATGAACATCCCGGCCAGTATATACCCGCCATCCGGCGTGGCCGTCACCCGCATCGGGTATTCATAATCCGAGCTGAGACTCGATCCGAAATGCCGGGCCCAGTTGATATGCTGAGCCTGTGATAATGGTTCGGTTAAAAGAAAAAGGAGTATGAAAAGAAGGGCATGCAATCCTATCTTCTTCCAGATATTTTCTCGATAGTTTATATTGATTATGGAGTTCATGATATCCATTTCAGTTACTGTTCACGATGCATTAATTACCCGGTCCGTCCGGTGGCAGGGGCAGATCGGTACCGGTTTCACCATTGGTCGGGCCATTGATGGGTTCTTCACCACCCGACATCACTACGCCGGCCACGGCGCCACCGACCACCACCGGTACACCGACCAATAACCAGGTAGGGATGCCCCCGGCTACCTTGAATACCTTGCTGCTGCCTGCAAGCGACGGGTCATTGACATTGGTTATTTTTACCTGGTACCCTGCACCGGTTGTAAAATCCTTCGGGACAGTCCATTTATAGGAACCGGAATTGGTAACCCGGTCTGCTATAGTGAGGACCGGGCTCCCATACTTGACTATTTCAATCAACACCTGTTCGGAGGATTTACCCCCTTTCCACTCTATAGGCATAACCCGTTTTTTCTTGAATTTCGAGGAAGAAGCAGGGTGGGTTACCTGGTAATATCCTCCGATAAGCGTTGCCCTCACTTCAAAAATGATTTCACCCGAAAAATCGGTTAGCTCTTCGTAAGGGCGCCAGATAATGATTTTTTCATCTCCCGGTTTGATATTTTTTCCCACATCTCCCGATACTTTTTCCAGCGGAGAGATGAAGTTGTTATGAGATGCGTATAGTTCAATTTCAAATAATCCGGATGGATCGTTACTGAGAAGGTCGTAGGTGATCTTGACCTCGTTGCCATCCATTTCTGCATTGATATTGGATACCTGCTGGGCCATGGAAGGACATAAAATAAAAATCCAGCAGGGGAATATGATCAGCCATCTCATGATAAAAAATTTTAGACCAGAAAAATTCACTCTATTATCATGGAAATTAGGAAAAGAAGAAATTAAAGTCAATTAAAAAATTATGAAAAATATAAAGATTCTAATAAAAAAATGAATTGATAATAAAGATATGCAGTAAAAACTGTTAGAATTTAATATTTATTAATTTTAGCTAAAATAAACTTAATATGACTTTTTTATGATAAAATTCTATTTTAATCACAATTATGTTTTAAAAAAGCTTAAATCCGGAAGTATATTTTATTGGGAATTTTAACCACTTTTATAAATAATATACCTGTCATGAAGGATTTGGATTTAACCGGATTATCCCAGCTGGCACGCAGTCCCGGATTTATATCTCTGCCTGCCGGACACCAGTTCCCCCCATCCTCCCCATCCCCCCATCCTCCCCATCCTCCCCATCCCCGCATCCCCGCATCCTCAACATCTCCACACCTCCACACCTCCACAAATCCCCATCTACCCATCTACCCATCTACCCAACTCCACACCTCCACAACTCCACACCTCCACAACTCCACACCCCCGCAACTCCACATATTCCATCACTCCACCTCCAGCTCCCTCAAATCCACCGGCACCACTTTGGAAACACCCTGCTCCACCATGGTGATGCCATAGATCACATCGGTGGTGGTCATGGTCCGTTTGTTATGGGTGACGATGATAAACTGGGAATCTTCGGAGAATTTACGAATGATGTTATTGAACTTATCCAGGTTGGCATCATCGAGCGGTGCATCCACCTCATCGAATATACAGAAAGGAGCCGGCTTCATCAGGTAGATGGCAAAAAGCAGGGAAGTGGCGGTAAGGGTTTTTTCACCTCCCGAAAGCTGATTGATGGTCAGGGGTTTTTTGCCCTTGGGCTTTGCTATGATATCGATACTTGAACTCAATGGATCTTCCGGATTGGTCAGAAGCAGGTCACAGTCATCACCTTCCCCGAACAGGGTCCTGAAAACGGTCACGAAATTATTCTTTATTTTCTCGAAAGCCTCCATAAAACTGGCCCGGGCAGCCAGGTCGATCTCACCCATGGTGGTGTTCAGCGATTCCTTGGCCTGCATGAGGTCTTCTTTCTGGGTCGTGATGAAGTCGTTCCTTTCCTTTATTTCCTCATAGGCTTCCATCGCCATGGGGTTGATGGGACCTATCCGTTCCATCTTCTCTTTCACAGAAGTTACTTTTTCCCTGAGTGCGTCTTCGCTTTCGCTGATCTCTTCTTCTTCTGACTTCAGCAATTCATCCAGGTCCACATCGAATTCTACCGATAAACGCTCCTTGATACTGCTCAACTCGAGTTTCAGGTCATTGAGCTTATCTTTCAATTCTATCATGATGGTATCGATGTTCTCCCGCTGATGCTGAAATTCCCGCGACTGCTTTTCCATCTCGTCGATATCCCCCCGAACACTGTAATATTCCTTTTCGGCCTCATTGAGGGTCTTCTCCATGCTTTCCTTCTCATCATACATGCCGATCAATTCATCATCGCTGGTTTCGGTCGAAGAAATTATTTCCCTGATCTCCTCATCCGTCTTTTTAAGCTCAACCTGGTTTTTTTCTATCCTTTCACCGGAACTTTCGAATGCGCTGACCTTGAAACTAAGCTCCTGATCGATACTGTTCAGCTTGTTCTGCTGCTGGTGCAACACAATATTTTCCTGGTTGAATGCATTGGATTTTATGGAAAGTAACTCCTGCTGATTTTTCAGTTCATTCTGCAGGTTGCTTATCTTCTCGGAAAGTTCTTCCAGGTCATCTTGTTCCTGTTCAACCTGCGGTGTCAGCTGCTCGATCTCATCAGAAAGTTGGTTCAGCCTTTCGAGGATATCCTCCTTCTTGACCGATTGGCTCGACAGCATTTTGGTATACTGCTCTTCCCGCGTTTTCAGTGAGACATAACTTTCATTTAACTGGCTGATCTCACTCTGCAGCACTTCGATCCGGTCTTTTTTAGTGGTGGTTTTAAGCTTGCTCAGTTCATGCTGTTCATCCTGATGCTCCTTCTGGATGTTTTCAAGTTTTTTGTTGAACTTTTTGATCTCCCTTTCCAGTTTCTCGAGATTTTTTGCTCTCCCGATCCGCTTACCTTCAAATAGCCCCACTGATCCGCCGGAGATGCTGAACCGCCTTTTGGTAAATTTGCCGTTCGAAGTGATGAAGATCGAATCCGGATCATCGGGCAGATCACCCAGGGAACCGGTGGCCAGGTATACATTGTCCAGGATGAAGCTTATCAGTTTCCTGTACTTCGAATCGAATTCGACAATTTCAGTAGCCGGGATTGCATTATCATAAAATTTAACCGGGGAGGGAGAAAACCTGTCAAAAGCATTCAGAATGAAAAAATGAGCTTTTCCCTTGGAGGCATCGCTTAAGAGATTGACTGCCTTGAACGCTTCCGCCTCGGATTCAACCACGTAATAATTCATAAAAGGTTCCAGGTAGTTTTCGATGGCTACCCTGTATTTTTCCTCAGTGGTGAGTATGTCTGACAGTAAAGGTGCATTCTTGCTCCAGTCCTTCTGTTTGCGTAAAAAACGGATCGCTTCGGGAAACCCTTCCAGGTTATCCACCAGGGATTTGGTGAGATTATACTCGTTCTGTTTTGAATCAAGTACCCGGTTTACCTCCGACAGTTCTTCCCGGATCACCTCAATGGTCTTCTGCGTGGATTCGATCCGGCTCTGATGTTGTTCTTCCTGTTTTTTAAGATTTTCCAGTTGCCGGTTCTTCTCATCCAGTTCCGTTTTTGTTTCCATTATCTTCCGGTCAAATTCAGCCAGGCTTTCCGATTGTTCCGACGAATCCGATGTGGTTTTTTCGAGCTCCTGCCTCAGTGTGTTTTGCTGGATTTCCTTTATTTCCAGGCTTTTTTTCAGTTGAAAAACCTCCTCCCGTTTCACCTTGTAAACCTGGTTCATCGAATCCACCTCCTGCTGGATGGCATGGGTCCTGTCCTTTTCTTCCTGATGCTCTTCCTTCAGGACACCGAGTTTGGATTCAATTTCCTTTAAATCATTTTCGGCATTGTTTTTCTCCTGCCTAAGGCTCTGGATGCTGAATGAAGCACGTTCGTTACTTTTTTTGTCCTGGTCGATCTGTTCGGTAAGGTTTTCTTTTTTGTCATTCAGAAAGCGTAGCTTTTCATTCTTTAATTTTTTATCGCTTTCGGTCTGCCTGATCCCGGCCACAAACTCATTCAGCTGACGTTGTTTCTGGGTAAGTGTCTTCTCCTTGTCGATCAGTTCTTTTTTGACTTTTTCAATCTCCGCTTCCTTTTCATTCTGTTGCCTGGAAAGACTTACCTTTTTATCGTTTTCCGCAGCAATCTGCTCATTGATATTTTCAAGTTGTTCACGTTGCCGCTCTATAGTCTTTCTGGCAAGGGTAATGCTTAATTGTTTATATTCCTCCTTGATCCTGAAATACCGTTCCGTCTGCTTAGCCTGTCGCTCCAGCGATCTCATGTTTTTCTGGATCTCATACAGCAGGTCCTCCACCCGCTCCAGGTCCATGTCGGTGGCTTCGAGCTTCCTCAGGGTCTCTTTTTTCCTGATCCTGAATTTGGAAATGCCGGCGGCCTCTTCAAAAAGATGTCTTCTGGAGTTATCCTTGTCGTTCAGTATGTCATCAACCATAGCCAATTCAATGATCGCATAACTATGGGAGGCTATACCGGTATCGAGAAAGAGATTGGTAATATCCTTAAGGCGGCAGGGTACGCCATTCAACAGATATTCGCTGTCTCCCGACCGGTAGTATCTCCTTGTCACCGTAATCGTGGAATATTCGGTGGGCAGGACGTTCCTGGTATTTTCAAAGGTGATGGAAGCTTCTGCCATCTGCAGGGCTTTTCTTTTTTTTGTGCCGTTAAAAATGACATTCTCCATTTTTTCCGACCGAAGCGTTTTGATCTTCTGCTCGCCAAGCACCCACCGGATTGCATCCACCACGTTCGATTTGCCACAGCCATTAGGCCCCACAATGCCCGTAATTCCCTTGTTAAAATGAATGACGATCTTATCCCCGAAGCTCTTGAATCCTTTAATTTCCAGTTTGGTCAGTTCCATACTCTCCCAATAAACAACAATGAAGTTTAAGAGGCAAATATAAAATTATTTCTTAGATTTGTCTTAACATGGACGAGCTTCAAATTTATATTTATCTGGCACTGGCACTGATCTATTTTCTGAGCCAGGCCTTCAGGAAAAAAAAGCCAAAGCAGCCTCGCGGATACGGAGAATCCGATACGGCAGAAGAAGAAACATCCCGCATTCCCGAAAGGGACCGGTCTATGACTTTTGAGGAGCTTCTGGAAGAATTTACCGGTCAGCGGTCGGAAGAAAAAGCCAAGGAAGAGGCACGGAAAAAGGCCAGGGAAGCCTATGAACTGGAAGAGGAGCCGGAAGAACCCGAAATAATGAAGGACGACGAGTACAAAGTCTATGATGAGTATGACGATTATAAAGCTTCGGCATACAGGGAATATACTGACTACTCAGCCCAGAGCAGTAAGCTTAAAACCCTGGATGAACAGGTTGATATCGAAGAACCCATTGAAAAACTTTTCGACGGCTATCAGGATAAATATAAACAAACCAGGGCCGATAAATACAGAAAAATCCTGTCCAATCCGGAAACCATTAAAGATGCCATTATCCTGAAAGAGATACTGGACCCGAAATATTTTTAAAATAGTCGGGCAATTATTTCGATAAAACATTATTATTTCGTTTTTTTGTCAAAAATTTCATCCATTGATTTGTTTGATTACACATATCATAATAGAAAGTTCAATTTTCTTCAGGCCTTAGGGCCTCCTGCATGCTTTCTGCCATTTACTCAATGGCACCGTTCCTGCCTTCGTATTCCAAAAATCTTTTAATCAATTAAAATCAATGTCAGAATTTACAATTCATATCACAGATAAATCTTATGTCAATTATGCAGGAGAGATCTGCCTGCTGATCGAGCAATCCGCCTCCCAGCGTGGTACCGGCATAGCCAAACGTCCTTTAGAATACATCAGAAGGAAAATAGAGGAAGGCAAGGCCGTAATCTGTTTGAGAAACGGTAAAGAATTTGCCGGATTCTGTTATGTGGAAACATGGAGTAATGCGGACTATGTGGCCAATTCGGGTCTGATCGTGCACCCCGATTTCCGGGGCAGGGGACTTGCCAAAAGGATCAAGAAAAAAGCATTCGATCTTTCAAGGAAACTGTATCCGAAGGCAAAACTTTTCGGGCTGACCACCAGCCTGGCCGTGATGCAGATCAACTCGGAGCTTGGATACCGGCCGGTCACTTTTTCAGAACTGACACAAGATGACCAGTTCTGGAAAGGATGTTCCAGTTGCGTGAATTACGATATTCTGAACCGGATGGACCGTGTGCACTGTTTATGCACGGGGATGATGTACGATCCAAATAAAAAGCCACGAAACGGGAAAAAGAGAAGTATCAGGGGAATGAAAATATATGACCGTTGGCTCCGGTTTAAAAAACATGTACTTTTAAAGACATTTAAAAAAGTAAAATAATGGTTCGGATTTTTTAACCTTTAACCGATCATGAAAAATAACATAGTCGTTCTGGCATATAGCGGAGGTCTGGATACTTCCTATTGTGTCAAATACCTTTCAGAAGATAAAAATCTCGATGTCCATACGGTTACCGTAAATACGGGAGGATTCGATAAAAAGGAGCTGGAATTAATTGGTAAAAAGGCCCTGGAGATGGGAGCCAAACAGCATTTTGTGATCAACGCGGTAAGGGAATACTATGATAAATGTATCCGGTACCTGATCTTCGGCAATGTGCTTAAATACTCGACCTACCCCTTATCCGTCAGTTCGGAGCGGGTGTTTCAGGCCAAGATGATCGCCAGGAAAGCCAAAGAACTGGGTGCAGCCTACGTGGCCCATGGCAGCACCGGAGCCGGAAACGACCAGGTCCGGTTCGACCTGGTGTTCAGGATCATGATCCCTGATATTGAAATCCTTACCCCGATCCGCGACCTGAAACTTTCCCGTCAGGAGGAGATCGATTACCTTAAAAAGCATGGTGTGGAAATGGACTGGTCTAAAGCAAAATATTCCATTAATAAAGGCCTCTGGGGAACCTCCGTGGGAGGTGAAGAGACCCTGACCCCGGATCAGTTCCTTCCCGGAGAAGCTTTTCCCACCCAGTGTACTACCGATAAAATCGAAGAAATTGAGCTGCACTTCAATAAAGGGGAAGTGGTCGGTTTCAATGATAAAAAATATTCCGATCCCCTCGATGCCCTGAACCATATTCAGGAATACATCGAACCCTGGGCGTTGGGAAGGGATATTCATGTAGGGGATACGGTGATCGGCATAAAGGGCCGTGTCGGATTTGAAGCCGGATTGCCATTGGTAGTGATCAAGGCACATCAACAACTTGAAAAACATAACCTTACCAAATGGCAGATCCATTGGAAAGACCAGTTGGCCAACTGGTACGGAATGATGGTGCATGAAGGGCAATTCCTGGATCCGCTGGCAAGAAATATAGAAAAATTTCTGGAAGATACCCAGCGGTACATTTCAGGTATTGTCAAGGTAAGGCTGGCCCCTTACCGGTTCCAGGTGCTTGGTATTAAATCAGATCATGACCTGATGTCGTCGCGGTTCGGAGCATATGGTGAAATGAACCTGGCCTGGTCGGGTGAAGATGTAAAAGGATTTACCAGGATCATGGCCATCCAGACCATGATCTATAATCATGTAAATAAGATCGATGAAGAAAATTAAAGCAGGAATAATCGGCGGGGCAGGATATACGGCAGGCGAACTGATCAGGCTCCTGATTCATCATCCTGGAGTGGAGATTTCCTATGTGCAGAGTGAGAGCCAGGCGGGCAAACCGCTGGCTACGATGCATCAGGATCTTTTTTTTATTAACGACATGAAATTCACCGGAAGGGTTGTGCCAGGAGCCGATGTGGTTTTTCTATGCAAAGGCCATGGCGAATCGGCTAAGATCCTTGAGGGGGATGAACTGGATCCAGGAACCCGGATCATCGATCTCAGCCAGGATTTCAGGATCGATGGATCCAATCCGGAGGTTCGCAGGAAGTATGGAGATTTTGTTTATGGTCTTCCCGAGATCAACCGGGAAGCCATTAAAAAAGCAAAGAACATAGCCAATCCGGGATGTTTTGCCACCTGCATTCAACTGGGACTGTTGCCGCTGGCCGATAAAAAGCTACTCAATGAAGATGTGCATATCAGCGCCATTACCGGGTCGACCGGGGCCGGACAGAAACTGGCCGGTACATCCCATTTTTCATGGAGAAACAATAACATGTCGGTGTACAAACCCTTTACCCATCAGCATCTCAAAGAGATCTATCAGTCCATAGGACAATGCCAGGGTGAATTCGACAGGAACCTGTTCTTTATTCCGTATCGCGGTAATTTCACGCGGGGTATAATCGCAACCCTGTATACCCGTCTCGACATTTCCGGGGAAGAAGGCAGGCACATTTTCAATGAATTTTACGGTGATCATCCTTTCGTATCGGTAAGTGAAACCAATATACATCTGAAGCAGGTGGTCAATACCAATTTCGGCCTGGTTTATATCGAAAATATCCAGGGACAGCTTATGGTGATCAGTATGATCGATAATTTATTGAAAGGAGCCTCGGGACAGGCTGTTCAGAATATGAACCTGATGTTCGGGCTCGACGAATCAATGGGATTGAATTTAAAAAGCAGCGCATTTTAGGAATATGTTAGGAATATGAAACATTTTACTTCCGTAAACGATGTTAATGATCTTTCTCAACTGATCAGGTCTGCCGGAGAGCTGAAAAAGAATGAAAAAGCTTTCAGGGAGCTGGGCAAGGATAAAATGCTTGGACTGATCTTCATGAATCCGAGCCTCCGTACACGGTTGAGTACACAGAAGGCAGCGCTTAACCTGGGTATGGAAGTGATGGTGATGAATTTCAGCGGTGAAGGATGGGCACTGGAAACCCGGGACGGCGTGGTGATGGATAGCGATAAGCCCGAACATGTAAAGGAGGCTGCCGCGGTGGTAGGCCGCTACTGTGATGTGATCGGCTTGCGTTCCTTTCCTTCGCTTAAGGACAGGGGAGAGGATTACCGTGAAATCATATTGAATCGTTTTCTGGAGCATGCCGGTTGTCCGGTAATAAGCCTCGAGTCGGCCACCCGGCATCCCTTACAATCCCTCGCCGATCTGCTCACCATCGAGGAATACAAAAAAAAGGATAAACCGAAGGTGGTCCTCACCTGGGCACCCCATCCGAAAGCCCTGCCCCAGTCGGTACCCAATTCTTTTCTTGAATGGGCCGGCAGGATGGATTATGAGCTTATGGTGACCCATCCCGAGGGTTATGAATTGAGTGAAGAATTTACTGAAGGAATCCCTGTGGATTCTGACCAGGCTGAGGCCCTGTCCGGGGCTGATTTTGTTTATGTGAAAAACTGGTCATCGTATAAACAATACGGTAGCGTATTGTCTGTAGATAAAAAATGGACCTTAAGTGCCGAAAAATTATTGGGGACCAACCAGGCCAAAGTAATGCATTGCCTGCCTGTGAGAAGGAACATGGTCATCAGCGACGATGTGCTCGACAGTGAAAATTCCATTGTGATCGAAGAGGCGGCCAACCGGGTATGGGCTGCCCAGGCCGTATTGAAAGAAATTCTTGGAAACCTCTGATTACGAATAATGGCGGAATCCTTATCCATATTCAAGATAGGAGGCCACGTGATCAACGATGCCGGTGAATTAAAGGCCTTTCTCAATGATTTTGCCGGCATACCCGGAAATAAGATGCTGGTCCATGGAGGCGGCAGGTGGGTAAGTGACATGAGCAGAAGGCTCGGGCTCGAGGTAATCATGAAGGAGGGTCGGAGAATAACCGACGCAGACACCCTCGAAGTGGTTAAAATGATGCTTCCCGGGGTAGCCAATAAAAATATCGTGGCTACCCTTCAATCCTTTGGGTGCAATGCACTGGGCCTGACCGGCGCGGATGGCAATCTGATTCGGGCAGACCGGAGACCGGTCAGGGATAATATCGATTATGGCTATGTGGGTGATGTAAAAAAAGTGGAAGGTAAGAAGATCGGTCAGATTCTTGACCTGGGATTTATTCCGGTCTTTACCGCGATGACCCATGACGGCAGGGGCCAGCTGCTGAATACCAATGCCGATACCATTGCATCCACACTGGCAGTGGAAATGTCGGCTTATTATGAGGTGGACCTGTTTTATTGCTTCGAGAAACCAGGGGTGATGTCTGATCTGAATGACGAGCTTTCGGTTATCAGGGTGATCACACCTTCCGCCTATGAGACTTATAAAGCGGGTGGAGCCATCCATTCAGGGATGATCCCCAAGATCGATAATGCTTTCGATGCACTTGACAGAGGTGTAGCCCGGATCCATATTTGTCCTTATCGTGATATTGGAAAACTGACTGATCCCGATTCTGAGATCGGTACCCTAATCATAAGGAATTGACTATTACGACCGGTAAAATATTAGACCTGTTACAGGATCTGATCCGGATCCCTGCCTTCAGCCGGGATGAGGATGAAGTGGCCACCCATTTTTATCGCTTTTTGAAAGACGGGGGCCTGCATCCCGATAGATTTATTAACAACATATTCCTGAGGAATAAATTTTATGATGGGGGGATACCCACTATTCTTCTCAACTCCCATCTCGATACCGTTAAGCCCAACAAAGACTGGTCCCGGGATCCATTTACACCGGGGATTGAAAAAGGACGGCTGTACGGGTTGGGAAGCAATGATGCAGGTGGTTCCCTCGTGGCATTGCTGGCTTCCTTCCTTCATTTTTATGAAATGGAAGATCTGAAATACAACCTGATCTTCCTGGCTTCGGCCGAAGAGGAGGTATCGGGGAAAAACGGCGTGGAAACTGCATTGAAAATGCTGCCGCCTATTGAGTTCGGCATCGTGGGAGAACCCACTTCCCTGCAAATGGCCGTGGCTGAGAGAGGATTGATGGTGGTCGATTGTGTGGCCCATGGCCGGTCGGGGCATGCGGCCAGGGATGAAGGAGACAATGCCATTTACCGTGCCATGGAGGATGTTAAAAAGATATCTAATTTAAAATTTCCGGAATCGTCAAAATGGCTGGGACCCGCAAAAGCGACCGTAACCTTGATCCAGGCCGGCACGCAGCATAATGTGGTCCCGGATCAATGCAGGTTCACGGTAGATGTGCGCAGCACGGATGTATATTCCAATGAAGAAATTCTCGGGATCCTTAAGGATAACCTGGAAAGCCATATTGTTCCGCGATCGCTCCGGCTACGGTCTTCATCTATTTCCGGGGATCATGTGCTGGTAAAAACAGCCGAAGAGATGGGAATTACACTGTTCGGCTCCTCAACACTGTCCGATCAGGCGCTGATGAATTTTCCAACCGTGAAGATCGGTCCGGGTGATTCGGCAAGGTCGCACACGGCCGATGAATTTATACTTGTCGATGAGATCCGGAAGGGAATAGCCTTATATACCTCGCTTATTGAAAGAATAATAGTAAATTAAACCGGAAAGAAACACGTAATTTTAATACCCGTTACCATTTCAGATGGATATGAAACTCTGGCAAAAAAATTTTACCCCCGATAAAACGATCGAGCAGTTCACAATAGGAAAGGACAGGGAACTGGACCTTAAGCTTGCTTATTCGGATGTGGTCGGTTCCATGGCCCATATTTTCATGCTAAAGGAGATCGATCTTCTAAAACCGGATGAACATGCAAAATTGCATGAAGGCTTGAAAAAGATACTTGATCAAATGGAAAAGAATGAATTTGAAATTGAAGAAGGTGTCGAGGATATCCATTCACAGGTGGAATTGATGCTTACCCGTTCCATGGAGGATCTCGGGAAGCAAATCCACAGCGGGCGAAGCAGGAATGACCAGGTGCTTCTCGACCTTAAACTGTTCATGCGGGAAGAGATCCGGGAAATTGCTGATCTTGCCGGTGAGCTGTTTAACCTGTTGATCGATCTCAGCGAAAACCATAAAGACATACTTATGCCCGGATATACCCATTTCCAGGTGGCCATGCCTTCCTCATTCGGTTT
>CAZIXF010000043.1:0-27703 GCA_964543195.1 uncultured Roseivirgaceae bacterium | reverse complement strand
ATAAAATTTCCCGATGAATACACTACCGGAAGCAGCATCATGCCCCATAAAAAGAATCCGGATGTATTCGAGATCATCCGCGGGAGATGTAACCAGGTGAAGGCCCGGGGAAACGAGATCCGGATGATCACCGGAAATCTGCCCTCCGGATACCACAGGGACCTGCAACTGATCAAAGAAGCCTTGTTTGAAAGCATCCAATGGATCAAGGAATGCCTTTTCATGACCACTTTCATGATGAAAAAAGTCGAGGTAAAAAAGGACATTCTTGAGGATGAGATCTACGATTACCTTTTTACGGTGGAAAAAGTGAATGAACTGGTACAGCGGGGAACTTCATTCCGGGATGCCTACAGGGAAGTAGCCGCTATGATTGAAAAGGGAGAGTTTAAACCGGATAAGCAGCTTCGTCATATGCATGAGGGAAGCATCGGTAACCTCTGTAATGAACAGATCCGGAAGCTGATGGAAGGGCACCAGGAATATTTCGAATCCAGGTTTTCCAGGATCGATGAATGTATCAAGGATCTGATAGAAAATAAATAACGTTTCGGGTTTTTCCGGATCGATGAGTGTATCCATGATTTGATAAAAAGGCACTTCTTTTGAATTACCCCAGAATGATTCTATCTTTATTACAGTACCTAAACCGATAATACGATGATTGCAACTTTTGTACATGTGTGGGTAAAGGAAGAATTCATTGAAGATTTTATCGAGGCAAGCGTTGCCAACCACAGGGAATCTGTTAAAGAACCCGGAAACCTGCGATTTGATGTTTTGCAGGATGACCAGGACCCTTCAAAATTCGTCTTGTATGAAGCCTATGAATCCGAAGATGCGGCCGCGGAACATAAGAAGACATCACATTATCTTAAATGGAGGGAAAAGGTTGCGGACTGGATGCTGAAACCCCGGGAAGGGTTCAAACACAATATTATTGCCCCCATGGATAAATCAATGTGGTAATGGATTATAAATTTGCTTCTACCCCTAAAATCGAATTCGGTCCCGGAAAGATCAAACTGCTACCGGATATAATAGGCGGTTACGGTACATCCGTTTTGCTGGTTACGGGTAAATCCTCTTTTTATCAGACGGATAAATGGGACCGGCTCATCAATACACTGGAGGAAAAGAACATCAGCTGGCACCATGATATAATTCCGGGAGAACCCTCTCCACAGATGATCGATATCTGTGTAAACAGCCGGGATACCCCGGATCCGGACGTGGTGGCAGCCATTGGCGGCGGGAGTGTGCTGGATGCAGGCAAAGCCATATCGGCCATGTGGAAAATTAAAGAACCGGTCAAACTCTACCTGGAAGGAGTAGGGGATGGGAGGAAGCATAATGGGCGTAAAATACCTTTCATCGCGTTGCCTACCACCTCCGGTACCGGGAGCGAGGCTACAAAAAATGCCGTGATCAGTGAAGTTGGACCGGAGGGATTCAAAAAATCACTGAGGCATGATAATTTTGTTCCCGATCTGGCCCTTCTCGACCCGGAATTGACCCTCTCCTGTCCGGTGAGTATTACGGCATGGAGCGGTATGGATGCATTTACCCAACTGCTTGAAAGTTATCTTTCCGTGACGGCAAGTCCCATCACCGATTCCCTGGCGGTATCAGGCCTTATAAAAGTAGCCGCTTTATTGCGAAAAGCCGTGCTTTCACCGGAAGATACGGAGGCCAGGTCGGATATGATGTATGCCGCCATGTGCTCCGGGATTACCCTTGCCAATGCAGGCCTGGGTGTGGTACATGGTTTTGCTTCCTCTGTGGGAGGACGAATCGGGGTGCCTCATGGGCTTCTCTGCGGTACAATGATGGGGGTGGCTAACGAACATACGTTGAATCAGTTATTGAAAAAAGGCGCCGGAGGGGAAACCTTGCAGAAATATGCAGAGGCTGGCCGGATCTTCCACGGATCATCCCACAAGGACGAAATATATTACGCCGAATTCCTGATCAATCTGATCCATGAATATACCCAGGAATTTGGTTTGCCTGGATTGGGAGAATACGGACTGAAAAAAGAAATGATCGCTGAAATCGCCCGGTCCACATCGACAAAAAACAATCCTGTCAAACACGGTGATGAGGAACTGGCTGAGATGCTCGAAAAGAGGTTATGATGGCGGTAAACGAGGCTCCGGATTCGGGCGATTTTAAGTTTAACTCATTAATATTCATCGTATGACTTTGAATTTAACTCATCGTATGACTCGAAGTCATGCGATGAGCACTGACAGGTCATACGATGAGCACTGAGGATGAGTACTGGATAAGTCATACGATGAATAACAAGGCTATCTTACAGGGCAAAATTAACCGGTAACACCATCCTGGTATTAACCTTTTTCCCGTCCTTCACACCGGGGTTCCATTTTTTTTCATAATTGGCGATTACCCTTTCCGCTTCTTCATCCAGTCCGTGCCCCAGTCCTTTAACGGTTTTTACATTATTAATATCCCCATTTGAATCCACAATGAAATCTACAAACACTTTCCCCTGAATTCCGGCTTTTTTAGCCTTTTCGGGATAGGTCAGGTTGTCTGCCATGTAGGATAGAAAATCCTCAAGCCCGGCTGCCGGTTCCGGTTTTACATCTACTTCCTTCATGATCTTCTGAACGGGATCGTTTTCATCCCCTGAAGAAAGTTCCGGAGTCGATCCCATCTCTTCACTCAGTACCGCATCATTACCGGTGGTATCGCATGACCAGGTAAGCGGAACGATCAGCATGATACTTAAAATAAGAGCTGAAAATTTTGTGGCGTTGATTCTGTGTTTCATTTTCATAATTTTAAAGGTTTAAAATTCAACTAAGTTTATAATTGTTTAACTAAATATTTAGTTCAAGTACTTAAAAAAAATGAGCGGTCAGGCTCATTCCGGTGGCAGGGCCTTTGTTTGAGTTTATTTATCTCCATGGTTATTCAATGCAAAAGTAATGGGTAATATAAGCCGTACATTCACGGGCTCCCCGTCATGTATGCCTGGTTTCCAGTTCGGGCTGTTGTTTATCACACGACGGGCTTCTTCATCACAGGCCGGATGCAAACCCCTGATCACCTTAACATTTTCTACCTTACCCGATTTGGCAACCACAAATTCAATAAATACTTTGCCTTTTATTCCTTGTTCTTTCGCTTCTTCGGGATAAGTAAGATTTTCCTGGACATACTCATACAATGCCGGCATGCCTCCAAGAGGTTCGGGCTGCTGATCAACGACTTTCATGATTTCTTCTCCGGGAATACCTGTATTTTTCTGTTCGGGCACGGGTTTACGGTTGTGATCTTCCAGTTGAAGCTTATATCCGGGCACATGATTTACCACGGCATATAGTGATTTTTCTGATCCCTGTTTGTCAATATAAAAGGAAGGCAGCTCCCAGTCGCCTGTCTCATATATTGATTGGATCGTTTCCTGTGGCCGTGTGGAGGAGATCACGACATAGGTGTGATCCGGATTTTCTTCAATCCAGTTCTCGACCGTCTTTCTGAAAGAGGTTACTTCGATCCCGGAAGGATCTATGATCTTTACCCCATCTATAGAGGGGAATTTTGAAGCAGCTTTATCGAATTTTTCAATTTCATTCTGAGTTTCGCATGAGAAAATATAGAACATGGATACCAGCACAGATAAACTGATCGACCATCTTAATAAAGCCGGTTGTCGTCTGTTCGCTTTCATCATCCTGATCCGTTTCACCGTTTGTGATTTACTGAAATGATTGCTTATGGAAATATGGCAGGATTGAAGTACCTGGCGGGCCAGAAGGCCGATGTATTGCCCACCCTGGTCTTTTTGTATTACATATTCATCGGCCAGATATTCGTGAACGGCCGAGATCGCTTTTCTGTAACTGTGAATAAGGGGATTGAACCAGAAGATGATCTTCAGCAGTTCCAGGTACAATATATCCACACTGTGCAATTGCCGGATATGCCCTTCCTCATGATAGAGGATCTGTTCCTTCTCACGGGGGTTCAGCTCGAGTTTTTCATTCCAGAACAGGTAATGGAAAAATGAGCTGGTAGGCAATTGACCTCCCGTATAAATGATTTTATAAAAAGACCGTTTTTCAATCCTGTTCCGATTCCCGTAAATGAAAAACAATAAGGTGCCGGTTTCATATAAGAATTTGATCAGAAAGACAGATAAGCCGGTTAAATAAATAATAAGGAGAATGCTGGTCCAGGAAATATCAATTCCTGAATAAATATTGCCAGAACCTGTCTCGGAAATGATTACCTCCGGCAATTGAATGGCATCATGTAATAATACCGGAGCAAATCCGGCGACCTGCTCAGATGAAAGGATCGGTATATTGAGCTGAGGAATAATTATTGCCAGCAATGAACTTGAAATAAGGTATATCCTTGAAAATTTAAAGTCCTTATCATTGGCAAAAAATACCCGGTATATCAAATAGAATACGGATAATATAATGGTACTTTCGATCAATATTCTGAGTACAGTATTCATTTTTCAGGATCATCAAGGTCTGTTTCCACATGTTTCAGGATCTCTTCCATGTCCTCGACATTCAGGTCGTTGTCCCTGGCGAAAAAAGAGACCAGCTGTTCGAATTTGCCTCCGAAATGATTTTTTAATACACTTTTAAGATAAAAACTTCTGTAGGTATCCCGGTCAACGACAGGATAATATTCATGAGTCTTTCCATAGGTATTGTGATCGACGAAACCTTTATTTTCCAGTATCCTGATTATGGTAGAAACTGTGTTATAGGCGGGTTTCGGGTCGGGCATTTCTGCAATTACATCCTTCACGAATCCCTTTTCTATTTTCCACAGGATCTGCATGATCTGGTCTTCTGCCTTGGTAAGCTCTTTCATTGGTATGGCTTTATTTTATTCTTACGGGTTTCATCCTAAACTATTATACGCCAAATATAAAACTAATGTTTTAGTTTTCAAACTAAATTTTTAGTTTTTTTTTGTTGGTGAGGGCAGAAGGCGTACCGGCAAGGTTTAAAAGGAGTATGGATTTTCACTTTATATAGATTCATATATTGGCAGAAGTCGTTTTGGCAAGGTAGATAAAAGTGGGCAGGCATGAAATTGCACAAGGTCATGGAAGGCAGTTGAAAAAATGTTACTGTTCCGGCAGTTGGATATAGAGGCCTTTGATCCGCAACAGGATGTTTTCAGGTAAATGTAAAAAAAAATTGTATCCATTAAGTCATCATTACAGGATAAGAACCATGTGCACCGGAATCAAGTTCCAATGTTTTCATGATCTCATTAACATATTGATTATTGATTTTTTGGACTTTTTCATCCGGAAGGGATTAGATCTTACCGGCCACCGGCCTGTTTGAGTATCAATCCCGGGTAAAAGCAAATGAAAGAATGTTCGCCCCGGCTCTAAGGGCCTGCTGGCGCAGTTCTTCCGGGTCGTTGTATATGCTCTGGTCTTCCCAGCCGTTACCCAGATCGCATTCATAGGAATAGAAACACACCAGGCGTCCTTTATAAATAAGTCCGAATCCCTGGGCGGGTTTACCGTCATGTTCGTGGATTTTGGGCAGGCCATCGCTGAATTCATATTTCTGGTGATAGATTGGGTGGTTAAAGGGCAACTCCACGAATTCAAGGTCGGGGAACACTTTTTTCATTTCAAGTCTGATGAACTGGTCAAGGCCATAATTATCATCTATATGAAGAAATCCGCCACCGATCAGGTAGTTCCTGAGATTTTCCGCTTCTTCCGGGGAAAATACCACATTACCGTGGCCGGTCATATAGATATAGGGATACAGGAAAAGATCAGCGCTTCCCACTTCCACCACGTCCTCTTCCGGGGCCAGGTTCATATTAAGGTTCCGGTTACAGAAATCGATCAGGTTGGGCAAAGCCGTTTTATTGGCATACCAGTCGCCTCCTCCATTGTACTTCAATTTGGCGATACGGGTATCCTGGCCAATTCCAGGCGATTCGGTAGCCATTAACAGAATAAGCGTGAGCGGAATTATCTTTTTCAGCATAGCGATCTCCATTTTCAAAGATATCAAATTTTTATTTATCCGGCACACTGGATTTTTACGGTTATCCCTGGAAGAGGTTGTTGTTCATTCGGAGCCGGTTGCCGGTATTGAGGGTGACGGCCCGGATAACGGCTTTGGGGCCATATTTCATTTTCATACGATCCATGGCCTCATGCAGCCTGATGTCCTCTTCCGTATCCTCGAAAAGATCGATCTGGTAATTGCCATGTACCAGTCCGCTGAGCCGGACCCCCACCAGCCGGATAAGCAGCCGCCGGGAATAGAGTTTGTCGAACAGCTCCAGCGCGTGCTTGATCAGCACTTTGTCGGATGATGTATAACCGATCTTCTGCTGCATGGAGGCGTTTTCAAAATCACTGTATCGTATTTTAACGGCAATGCAGGAGGTGAGTTTACGTTCTTTGCGAAGCTGGAAAGCCACCTTTTCCACCATGGCCGTCAGCACCGAACCCATCATCCGCACATCGATCGTATCGGTATCAAAGGTCATTTCGGTGGAAATGGATTTCCGCTCACTGTAGGGAACGATGGGCGTATCATCCTCACCATGGGCCCGTTTCCACAGCACCACTCCGTTTTTTCCGAATGCCGCCTGGAGCATCTCCATGGGCATCAGCCGGAGGGTCCGTACCCTCTGAATGCCCATATCCATGAGAAAACGACCTGTCTTTTCTCCCACCATGGGTATTTTGCGGATGGGAAGGGGGTCGAGGAATTCGGTTTCATGCCCCGGGCTGACCTGGTGCTGACCGTTCGGTTTGGATTCGCCGGTAGCCACTTTCGATACCAGTTTATTGACCGAAAGCCCCATCGACAGGGGAAGTCCGCTTTTCCGTATGATCTTATGCCGTAATTCGCCACCCCAGCGGTAGCAACCGAAAAAACGGTCCATGCCGGTGGCATCGATAAAAAATTCATCGATCGATGATTTTTCGAAAAGGGGGGCTTCTTCGGCAATGATCCCGGTGATCATTTTTGAATACTTACTGTAGGCATCCATATCACCTGAGATCACTATGGCATCGGGGCAAAGCTGACGGGCAAGTCCCATGGGCATGGCCGAGTGAACCCCGAACTGCCGGGTCTCATAACTGCAGGAAGCCACTACGCCCCGGTCACCCGTACCCCCGATGATCAGCGGCTTGCCCTTGAGACGGCTGTCGCGCAGGCACTCCACGGATACGAAAAAAGCATCCAGGTCCATATGAATGATCGATCGGTGATCAGGACGATACAACATGATTTTCAACCGGGTAAATAATAAAACATATTATTTTGCTAAAAAAATTGACAAAAACTTGTCTGTAAACGATAATTTTACTACCTTGGTGAGCAATATTACTAAAAAAAATAGTATTATGCCAGATTTAAATAAAATATTATGAATATGATGTGGGGAACGAATACTCAGAAAATAAGGATATTTTCAAAAAAGCTGAATTCAGGTAATTGCCAGGTAAAATTTTATATTAATTCGGAAAAGGGGAAACCTTATTACGGTTACCTGCTGGTCAGGTCAGGTCAGAAAGTAAGCGATGTGATCACTTCAATATACCATAAACTGGAACAGATTGATGACCTCGACAATTATTACCATAGACACCTTTATCAAATGGGACGTAATCCGAATTATGAACCTTCCTTTTTGATTTTTAGGGGTGATCAATAGATTAAGGATATATTGTCTCATTATAATGCAGTTATTTGACGGTATTATGATCCGGTTCTGTAAAAGACAACACATTTTAAAAAGATACAGAAAGACCGGTCAAATGATATTTTCATTAAAAAGGTACTGTTCCTTTTCTGAGGAGGGCAGCATTCAATCTTTAATTTTTCCGGATGCAAACCCCGCGTCATAGCATAATAAATCATTTATATCCGAAATATATATCCGGGACAAAAAGATAGCCGATGGATGCTAAAAATAATAAAATCACCAAAAAAACTTGCTAAAAATAATAGAAATGACCAACTTTGGACAACCAATTGCTAATAAATTTATGAGCATCGTTAGCAATAACATTAAATTTCTACGGAAACGTCAACATCTCACCCAGGAACAGTTAGCCCAGAAAATAGGAATAAAACGCTCATTGGTAGGAGCATACGAGGAAGGCCGGGCCGATCCACGCCTCAATAATCTCCTTAAAATGTCTGACCTGTTCAATGTATCGGTGGATACGCTGATCAGCCGTGATATTTCTTCCATGGATCCTGACAAGGTTAAAACCCTGGAAAAAGAAGCAAAGACCCGGATCCTGTCCATTACCGTGGACCCGGACGGGGATGAAAATATCGAATTGATCCCGCAAAAAGCTTCTGCCGGTTATTTGAACGGATATGCCGATCCGGCGTATCTTGAAGAACTGCCGAAATTCAAATTGCCCTTCTTGCCTGCCGGTGGTACCTACAGGGCATTCGAAATAAGCGGCGACTCCATGCTGCCGCTGGAACAGGGAACGATCATTATCGGCCGGTATGTGGAATCGGTTACCGATCTGAAAAATAAAAGGACCTATATTCTTTTGACTTCTACCGAGGGTATTGTGTACAAGAGGGTGCAGATTGATCATCTTAACGAAAACAGGCTTCTGCTCATATCGGACAATAAGAATTATTCCCCGTATGAAGTGAAAGGGGAGGAAGTGCTCGAGATCTGGGAAGCGATCATGTATATCAGTGGGAATTTTCCGGAAACAAGTCTGGAAGATAAATCCGATCTTGAGGAACTCAAAATCATGGTGATGAACCTGCAGCAGGAAATGCTCAGGCTTAGGAATACCTGATCTTTTTGAGCACGGTCAGATTCTCTCTGCCTTTGCGACACTTTTATTGCGGTTGATCTTATCCGTGGGTGTCCGGAGGAATGCAGGAATTTTACGGAATTCCTTCGGTATTTCGTATTTCGAAAGCTCTGCCCTCATTTCATCCTTTAGAAGGGGGAATCCTTCAGGCACTTTATCCGACTCGATCACCATACATATCTTTTGCCCCAGCGTATCATCAGGAAGGGAGGTTATGAAAAAGGGTATTTCCATATCAAGCCGCTCAAGCAGGAGATCGATCTTCTGTTCCAGTTGTTCAATCCCAATTTTTATGCCTCCCGTATTGATCACATGATCATATCTCCCGAGCCACCGGAACCGGTCTTTATCAATCAGTTCGATCAGGTCGTTGGTGACCACCGGTTTATTGTCCGTTACCTTCCCCGTAACGATCATGCATCCCCGGTCGTCAAGGTTTATGCTGGTTCCTGGCATAACCTTAAAATAATCGTCGGGTGCCGGTCCATTTATTCTTTTTAAAGCGATATGGGATACCGTTTCAGTCATGCCGAAGGTCTGATAAATGCGATTCGGGAAAGAAGTTAGTGTTTTGATTAATCTTTTATCCATATCAGCCCCTCCGATAAGAAGATTATTTATCCTTTTCAGCTTTTCAGTTGAGACCTTGTTTTCCAGAATAGTACGTATTTGCACAGGTACCATGGCTCCCAGGGAGAAGCTCCGATCTTCACGGACCCGCACCAGCGGATCGGAAGAGGGTGAAACAGCTACAAGATTCATATTGGAAAGGATCGACCTGATTATCATCATGGTGCCTGCAATGAATGCAGGTTCCAGACAAAGAAGGGATATGCCACCTGACAGATCAAGATAATTTATAGTGGCTTCAGCACTGGCTATCATCTGATCACGGTGTATGGATATGGGTTTTGGCTTGCCTGTAGATCCCGAGGTGCGGAATGTAAAAAATGCCCGGTGCCGGTACCAGTCCCTGATGGTTTGACAGATCTGTTCTGTAAACGGGTCTGTTAAAAATTCAGTATCCGTTTGATTGATGATATCAACTTTCGACCTCTTTTCATCATTGATAAGAATCCAATCCACCGATACTCAATTTTATGGAAATTTCGGAAATTTGGAAAAGTCAGGTTTTCGTTTCTCCATAAATGCATTTTTTCCTTCCCTGGCCTCATCAGTGAGATAATAAAGCAGCGTGGCATTCCCGGCCAGTTCCTGTATTCCGGCCTGTCCGTCAAGTTCGGCATTAAAAGCAGATTTGAGCATTCTTATCGCAACAGGGCTTTTCTCCATGATCTTTTTACTCCATGCCACATAGGTTTCCTCCAGCTTATCCAATTCCACCACTTTGTTCACAAGACCCATCTGCAGGGCTTCCTGTGCATCATACTGATCGCATAGGAACCAGATTTCCCTGGCCTTTTTTTGTCCTACAATCCGGGCGAGATAGGATGCTCCGAAACCCCCATCGAAACTACCGACCTTTGGACCGGTCTGCCCGAACCGGGCATTATCGGCCGCAATAGTCAGGTCGCAGATCACGTGCAGGACATGACCACCGCCAATAGCCCATCCGGCTACGGCCGCAATTACTACTTTCGGTATCGAACGTATTTGTTTTTGCAGGTCAAGCACGTTCAGACGCGGCACCTCGTCTTCACCTACATATCCGCCCTCTCCCCTTACACTCTGGTCCCCTCCTGAACAGAAAGCTTTCCCTCCTTCACCGGTCAATACGATTACCTGGATCTCCTGGTTCTGCCGGCAGAGTTCCATCGCATCACTCATCTCCTGTACGGTAAGGGGAGTAAAGGCATTATGTTTTTCAGGCCGGTTTATACTGATCCTGGCTATTCCTTCATGGTATTGAAATTTTATTTCCTTATACTGGACGATCTCTTTCCAAGGGTATTTAAGTTCCATTTTTTATTTGAATTCTGATTTAAACTTATCAAATATAATTTTATTCACCGCACTATCGGTTTCAATTTCAAGAATTTTGGCTGTCGGGTTCTTCTGAAAGAACGTCTTAAGTGAATCTTCAAGCTGTCCGGCCGATTTACACTTTATATAATCCACGCCCAGATCCCGTGCCGTGTTCCCGGCTGTCAACGGCTGCCGTGTCTCAAAATATTCCTCCAGCTCCGGCAATTGTGACGGGCCGTCGATCATTCTGAATATACCCCCGCCATGGTTATTCAGGATGATGATCCTGAGATTATCGGGCATATATGAATGCCAGAATGCGTTCCTGTCATAAAAAAAAGCCATATCCCCTGTGATCAATACATCCTGTTTTCCGGAATGAAGTGCAATGCCTACCGCCGTACTGCTGCATCCGTCGATCCCGCTTGTACCCCGGTTCGCAAAGACTTCTGTTCCCGGATTCAATCTTCCGAGAAAATTAACTAATCTGACGGGCATGCTGTTTGCAAGATGAAGATTGATCTGATCGGGTAAATGATCCCTGATGATCTTAACGGCCTCCAGTTCACTGAATTTCTCTTGCGGGAAAAAATCAGCGATCTTCTTTTTGGCTTTGTTTTCCCTCGATAACCAGCGTTCAAGGAATGAGACATCTTTCTGCTTCCCGGAAAACTTTTCGAGCGCCCTTTTGAAGAAACAGGAAGGCATGACCGGTACTGAGTCTGTCAGACTCTTGAAGGTATCAGGAAAATATCCTGATGGTTTTATATGCCAATGATGTTCCGGTTGGCAGGTTCTCAATAATTTTTTGAGGTTCGTCGAAAGAATGGTGTTCCCAAAAGTGATTAGCAGATTGGGTTTCAAAGGAGCCAGTATATCTTCATCTCCGGTCATTAGAAAAAGATCATGACAGGATATCAGCTCTTTTACAGAATGACTCAGGTTGGCGATTATATCTCCGGTGACCGGGATCTTAAAAGCAGCGGAAAATTCAGATAACGGATCGATAAGGTCTGAATCCAGCCGGGATTGCCCACCTGCAATCAGCACCCTGTCGCTTTCTTCCCAGACCTTTGATAATCTATTCCAATCCTCATCCGATAAACCGGCGGACTGTTCAATCTTACGTATTAATTTCGGTTTTTTTTCGAATTGGAATTCCTCATCCGGGCCGGGATAAAAGGGTTCCCTGATCGGAACATTGACCTGCACCGGTCCCCGGGGATTTGCAGCAGCAAGATTGACGGCCTCTGAAACATATCGTTCTGAAAGCCATTTGTCATTATCATGAGCAATAACTACAGGAAACGGAAAATACCCCTTGGCATGTTTCCCGAATATATTTTCCTGCCGGATGGTCTGGTTATCTGCCTGATCTATCCACTCGGGAGGTCGGTCGGCGGTGAAGAGGATCAGCGGAACCTGGCTGTAAAAGGCTTCAGCTACAGCCGGATAAAGATTAACCACGGCCGTTCCTGAAGTACATACAAGAGCTACCGGCTTTTCTGTTATAAGCGCTATTCCCAATGCAATAAAACCGGCAGAACGTTCATCAGGAATGATATACGTGTGAATTTTCGGATGTCGTACAAATGCCAGAGTCAGGGGCGCTGACCGGGAACCCGGTGACAGCACTACGTTCCGGATGCCCTTCTGCCAGCATATTTCGGCGATATTATTTATATGTTGCAGGATCACGGATATGGGTTTCCAATCATGAAATTTCTGTTTAAAATTAGTTACTTATTACACATTATCGGAATATAATTAATGAAAATGAATTATGTTTGATATCATTAATTCAATCTCCAGGTGAATAAATGTTTTTTATTTCTCTTTTTAATTATTATAACCGGATTGATATCGTGTGAAGAGGAATTATTTGACTTCGACCGCTATAAGGGTATTGAACTGGAGCCTGAAATTGCTCTCCCGCTTGCTTATGCCGATTATTCGATGGGTGAATTGATTTCCAAAGTGGACAGTGTCGTTCAATATGATGCGGATAATATAGGCACGATCATTTTTTATTACCAGGACTCCCTGCCAGGCATAAATATGCTGGATAGATTTCGGATACCGGTGCAAGATTTCTCGGATACATTCAATATCAATATTTCAACGCCGGTATTTTTGCCGGAAGGTGAACGGATTGTTTCGGATACCATTCCATTCCAGTTTCAATTGAACATGGAAAACAATGAAAGGCTCGATTCTGCTTTCATCAACTCGGGTCAGATCGAAATAGAAGCTGCGTCTTCTTATGCCTGTGATGTAAATATTTATCTCAGACTTCACTCGATAACACAAAACAAGGTTGCATTGAACGCCACACTTCCCCTTACCTATCAGGGTACGACACCGGTTACCGGTCAGGAACAGATCAGTTTATCCGATTCAAGGATCGATTTGACTTCTGAAGGGAGATCCAATTTGATTTCAGCCGACCTGGTTTTCGAGTGTATTTCATCCGGGACCATCATACAACCCGATGGTTATATTGCATTGAACATGGATATGTTAATCCTTTCTATACAGTCGTTATTCGGATATGTCGGCAGACAGGTTATTAATTTCAATGATGAAAGCATAGAGCTCGGATTTTTTGATGTGTTCGATAAGGGATTCACAAATTTTGAACTGCCCAGGGCCACCTTTAATATCAGTACCAATGCCGGTCTTGATCTTGCAGCGAACATCCGTACTTTTTATGGTATCCGTTCCGGAACCGGCATAAGATATGACATTACCGGTAAATTCCTGGATAGCCTTTATCTTATCCGTGGTCCTACAAGCGGAATTTCCGATGATTTTCAACATACTTCCATAAAGGTTAATACTAATAATTCCAACCTCCAGGAGGTATTCACCACGCTGCCATCCGATTTAATTTTTGAGATCGTGGGAGAAACCAATCCTTTTCCCGACAGTACACGACATAATTATCTTTATGAAAACAGTGCCATTTTTGTGGATTATCGAATTGAAATGCCACTCAATCTGACTGTACATGAGCTTCATGGATTGGATACTGTTGAAGTGGATATCGAAGAATTCGATGTGGATGAAATTGAAGCGGTGGTGCTGAAAATAGTAGTCAGGAATGGTTTGCCAATTGGCGGGCAGTTAAATCTTCAATTCCTCGATGAAAATGATCAAATGATCAATAATCTCTTTGGTGACAGGATAGAGGTATTGCCACCTGCAGAGACCGATCCATCCGGATTGCCATTGTCGACCAGCCAGAAGATCACCGAAATAAAACTGACGAACCAGGAGTTCACGGACCTGGCCAGGGCAGATAAAATGGTTTATGATATGGTATTCAATACCTATAATGCCAGTGAAAATCAGCTGGTAAGAATTACTGAACAATCCCGTGTGGAGATAAGAATAGGAATATCCGGTTCGTTGAAAACAGAAATAAAATTTTAACGCGTGAAATTATTGCTGTCTACCGGTTTATTTCTTTTTATCATATTTACAGTGGTCAGGGCTCAGCATGGGTTTGTGCTTCATCAGATGACCCCATCCATCCCACAGGCAAACTTTTTAAATCCTGCCTTTACTCCGGAGTCGAAGGTCCAGGTTGGAATACCAGCAATGTCGCATCATCATTTATTCCTGAAAAACCCTTTCAGCCTCAATGATATAGTCAGCAGGGATGCTCATGATTCATTGACTATTGATACGGATAAATTGTTAGCCCATCTGGACCGAACAAACCGCTTATCTGCACAGAACAGGTCAACCTTGTTGTTTGCCGGGCTGCACTTGCTTGATGGATACCTGACTTTCTCTTTCGATTTGAATATGGATGTGAAGCTCTCTTATCCCAGGGAATGGATGGAACTTATGATAAAGGGGAATGGAAATCCGGAAATAATCGGAGATAAAATCCTGATCGATCGTTTTGCCTTCAGTGCTTTTTCTTATTCAAGAACTTCCCTATCCTATAGTCGACCTTTGATGGATAATAAATTAAAGCTTGGTTTCCGGGCTTCAATTTTAAAGGGATTTATCAATCTGGAGGTTGATCGTCGAAGCGGGGGATATTTCAGAACGGATCCCGAAACGTATGAACTGGAAATAGAGATGGAGGATATTCAGCTGAACTCAAGTGGTTTTGGTATGTTTGAAGACAATAAAAACTTTGGACAACTGTTTTTCACCAATAATTATGGTTTTTCTTTTGATATGGGAGCCGTTTGGGAACCCGTTAAGGATCATACCGTTTCTTTTTCCCTGATCGATGCAGGGTTTATCCGGTGGAATTATGATACTAAAAATTACAGGATAAAGGATGGCAGATATTCATTCGATGGCATTAACCTGGAGGAAATCGATTCTTTCGAAGAGGTGTTGGATTCACTTTCCGGGATATTCGATCCGCTAGAATTTTCTGAATCCTACCGTACCGGTCTTGATCCAGGGTTGTATCTGGGTTATCGTTTCGAATTCAAAAAGATCCATACCTTCAGTTTTTTACATCATAGTATATTTTTCAGGGACGATTACAGTCATGGATTCAGTCTGGGGTATGGGATCCGTCCTGTGAAGTTAATTCATGCCAATATCGCCTATACATTCATCAACCAGCATCCCGCGAATCTGGGACTGGGCGTTTCATTTAACCCGGGTCCTGTAAACTTATATCTGATTTCCGATAACATCAGTTTTCTTTTCAAACCTGCAAATGCCCATCTTGCAGATCTAAGGCTTGGTTTGAATTTAGTCTTCCGGTAGTTTCCAGGTCTCTTTTTATACCGGAAAAACAATTTTTCATCTCCTTTTTCATTTAATTTGTGAATTGGAGTATTTATAACCTCCTTTATAGATGTACAAGCGCATAACTTTGAAAACCAGAAGAAAAAAGTGTTTACTATCAGACTCGCGTTATTGTTATTGTTTATCCTGACAGGCACAATTTCAATTGCTCAGGATAAAATTCTGGAAAATGCTCCTCCCGGAATAGAATGGTATCAGATCAATACGCCGAATTTCGATCTGATCTTTGAGAAGAATTTCGAGGAGGAAGCGCAAAAGCTGGCAAACGACCTTGAATTTCTTTATGTACCGGTATCACGCACCCTCGGTGAAAAGCCCAAAAGGATACCGATTATTCTGCAGAACCATAATTCCATTTCCAATGGATTTGTGAGTCAATCCCCGAGACGATCCGAGATATATACCATGCCTTCCCAGAATTATAATTTTCTTGGCGTGCTGGACTGGTTCGATCTCTTGACCGTTCATGAATACAGGCACGTAGTCCAGTTCGATAAGAGTCGTACCGGATTTAATAAATTGGTTTATTATCTTTTCGGATATGAGGCCTCGGCCAGTATGGCCCATCTTGCGGTTCCTGAATGGTTCTGGGAAGGGGATGCTGTAAATATCGAAACGGCTCTTACTCCCGGTGGGCGTGGCAGGATACCGAATTTCGGTCTGTTGATGAGAACCAATACGCTCGAAAGAGGCCCTTTTGATTATCACCGGCAGTATCTGCGATCATTCAAATACAAGGTGCAGGATCATTATGTGTTCGGGCATTATTTTACAGCCTGGTTGCGAAAAAAATATGGAGAAGATCTGATAGATAAAGTTACCGGCGAAACGTGGAAATGGCCCTTTCTGCCTTTCCGGTTTTCCGGAAGGCTGAAAAAATATACCGGGAAGAGTTTGATTGATAATTATGATCAGATGATCCGTGAAATGGATACCGTATGGAGGGACCAGTTGGCTACGAGGGAATTTACCACATTTGAAAGGGTGAATGGACGGAAATCTGAAGTCTATACGGATTATTTATATCCTCATTATACTGAGGATGGGAACCTGATCGCCTTAAAATCCGGCATTGGAGATATCGCTACCTTTGTAATGATTGACAGGCAGGGGAGGGAAAAACAGGTTTTTGTTCCCGGCCTGCTAAATGAAAGCGCAATGATCTCCGTGGAGGCCGGTAAGATCGTATGGAACGAATACCAGTTTGACCCGCGTTACCGGAAAAAAACCTATTCGATCATTAAGACCTACGATCTTGAAACCAATAAATTAAACCGGATCACACGGAAAACCAGATATAATTCAGCAGCTCTTTCTACTGACGGACATAATATAGTTACGGTAGAGACGGATACCGATTATGATCATCGGCTGGTAATTATCGATAGTGAGGATGGTCGACGGATTAACGAGTTGCTCAACCCGGACAATTGTTATTATGTTCATCCGCGATGGTCAGATACAGGGAATGAAGTGGTGGCCGTTAAGCAGGTTAAAGAAGGCAAGACCATAATGGTCTGGGATCTGAATAAAGATAGTGTCAGGGAGCTCTGGCCGCTAAGTTATGAAAATGTCGGGTATCCGGTTAAATCGGGCAACCTGGTTTTTTATAATTCACCATATGATGGGATTGATAATATCTATGTATTCGATCTGGAAACTGAAAAACGGTATCGCGTAACCAGCAGTCAATATGGGGCTTATAATCCTCAGGTTTCAGAAGATGGAAAAACACTTATTTATAATGACTTTACGAGTAATGGTCACGATATCGTCCGCATGGAATTGGACCGTTCCCGGTGGATGCCTCTGGACAAGGTAAAAATCAGTGAGGAGGGATTGACGGAAACGCTGGTGGAACAGGAAGGAAACACAAGCATACTGGAAAGCACCTACAAAGAGAAATACCCGGTTAACCGGTATCATATTGCGGGTAACATCATAAAACCTTATGCCTGGGGTCCGTACATCACCTCTTCCGATCTTGATTTTCTGATCGGATTGAAATCACAGGATATCATGAGCACGACTACCATGGATCTTGGATATCAGTTGAATACGACTGAGGGCACCGGACAATGGATGGCGAATATTACCTACCAGGGTCTTTATCCCGCTTTAAGTGTTACCGGTTATACGGGCACCCGTTCCACGACAGACCGCTTCAGGTTTACCAGTGATGAGGGAAATGTAACCAATGATACCACTACCGAGATCACATGGCAAGAAAGTGGACTGGCTGCAGGATTCAGGATACCCCTTTTATTGACCAGGTCAAAATACCATCAGAACCTGGATGTAGGCTTTGAATATTCATTGAATCGTGTAACCGACTATAGTTTTATTGCCCGTTATCCCAATCGACTCGGTAATGGAGACCTGTTTTCCAACACCTATTATTTATCCTATAGAAGAATAATGAAAAGGAGTAAAAGAGATCTTTATGGAAAATTCGGACAAACACTTCACGTAAACTATGAACACACTCCTTACGGTGGAGATTACCTGGGCGGCTTACTGGGAGCAGAGGTCAGGTTGTTTTTCCCCGGATTATTTAAACATCATGCCTTGCACATGAGAAGTGGGTTCCTGAACCAGGATACGGGCCACGGTGACAATCTATACCTTTTCAGTAGCCCCCTGGTTTTTACGCGGGGTTATAATTATCTCTTTTATGATCGATATTGGAACAACAGTGTTAATTATGCTTTTCCCGTTGCCTATCCGGATTTTCATGTCGGATCGCTTCTGAATATTCAACGTATCTATTCCAATGTGTTTTTTGATATGGGTACACGCTTTCTTGGAGGTGACAAAGATTATTTTCGCTCGGTCGGTGCCGAGGTTTCATTTGATTTTAATGTGATGAGGTTTCTCACGTTGTTTAATGCTGGTGTCCGGTACAGTTATGCTATGGACCGGACCGATCAGCCTCATAGATTTCAGCTTCTCATAGGCAATTTTGGTTTTTAATGAATTCGCTGATGAAAAGCATTTGATAATTTGAATAAAGTAATATTAAAATATATTTTTGCCTTCACTAAATATAAGTAATTATGGCTGAAGTTATACGTATGCCCCGGATGAGTGACACAATGGAAGAAGGGGTTATTGCTTCCTGGTTGAAAAAGGAAGGCGACGAAGTGAAATCGGGGGATGTGCTTGCTGAAGTTGAAACTGACAAGGCAACTATGGAATTGGAATCCTATGAGGACGGAACCCTATTGCATATTGCCGTTGAAGAAAAGGAATCAGTATCGGTAGATGGCCTGATCGCCATTATTGGAGAAAAAGACGAAAACATTGAAGACCTTCTCAATGACCTTCAGAAAGAGGAGGCACAGGCTAAGGCCAATGAGGCAGAGCAAGACGAAACTGCTTCCATGGATACCGGAAGCGAACCGGCTACCGCAGAAAAGTCAACAGAAAAAACCGATACGTCGGATATCAATGCTTCGGTAGTCACCATGCCTAAAATGAGTGATACCATGACGGAAGGTACCATAGCCAAATGGTTGAAAAAAGTAGGTGACAAAGTGGAGTCTGGTGACATACTGGCAGAAGTGGAAACCGATAAGGCGACCATGGAAATGGAGGCTTATGAAGACGGGGTGTTGTTATATACAGGGCCTGAAGAAGGTGAATCAGTACCTGTGGATGGAGTGATTGCCATAATAGGAGAAGAGGGCGCTGATTATAAAACCTTGCTCAAGGCAGAAGAACAGAAAGCCAAAGCCAGAAAAGAAGAAAAAGAGGAAGCGGCTGCCGGGGGAGAACCTGCTGCCGCAGAGAAAGAAGAAGTCAGCGTGCCTTCAAAAACACCGCAGGCACCCGTGGCCCAGGAAACTACCGAGGCCACCAAAGGAGATGGCCGGTTAAAAGCATCACCATTAGCCAAACGCCTTGCCAGGGAGATGGGTTATGATATCAGCAAGATTAAGGGGACGGGTGATGCCGGGAGGATCATCAAAAGGGATGTGGAAAGTTATCAGCCGGAAGCTGAACCGGTAGCCGCAGAGGGCAAAGAAAAAATGGAGAGGCCGGTTAAATTGCCCGAAATAGTGGGTGAGGAGGATTATGACGAGGTAAAAGTCAGCCAGATGCGCAAGACCATTGCAAAAAGGCTTTCAGAAAGCAAATTTACAGCTCCTCATTTTTATCTGACCATGGAAATTAACATGGACAGGGCCATTGAGGCAAGAAAAAGCATGAACGATGTGTCTGAAATCAAAATTTCTTTCAACGATCTTATAATAAAAGCCAGTGCAGCTGCCCTGAGAAGGCATCCAAAAGTAAATGCATCCTGGCTCGGGGACACGATCCGTTATAACAAGCATATTCATGTAGGAATGGCAGTGGCCGTGGAAGAAGGCTTGCTGGTACCGGTTATCCGGTTTGCGGATAATAAGCCGGTATCTCATATAGCCGCGGAAGCTAAGGAATTAGGCAATAAGGCAAAAAATAAGCAACTGCAACCAAAGGAATGGGAAGGTAATACATTCACGGTTTCTAACCTGGGGATGTTTGGTATTGAAGAATTCACTGCCATCATAAACCCACCCGATGCCTGTATCCTGGCCGTGGGAGGAATAAAAGAAACTCCTGTAGTAAAAGACGGAGAGCTTGTACCGGGTAACGTGATGAAGGTGACGCTTTCCTGCGACCACCGGGCGGTGGATGGGGCGACCGGAGCAGCCTTCCTCAATACATTAAAAGAATTTCTGGAAGATCCGGTCCGGATCCTGATATAGACTTAAGCCGGAACTTACAAGATAAGATGCCTGTTCCTGCCAATTCTTCATGACTGGCTGGATTGGTCTGAAATTTGCCGTTCCTTTAGAAAGTTAATCCATTATGACAAAATATAAATCAACAACCGTAATTGCCATCAAGCACAATAATCAAATAGCCATCGCTGCGGATGGTCAGGCCACTTTTGGAAATACCGTTGCAAAAAGCAATGTAAAAAAGATACGCAAATTACAGGACGGAAAGATATTGGCCGGTTTTGCGGGTTCTACAGCGGATGCTTTTACCCTCATTGAACGGTTTGAGGAAAAATTAAGTGCATATGGCGGAAATATGAAAAGAGCCGCTATTGAACTGGCCAAGGACTGGCGGATGGACAGGGTATTGCGACGGCTGGAAGCTATGATCATTGTAGCTGATGAAAAGGAGATATTAATGCTTTCGGGTAATGGAGATGTTATAGAGCCTGATCACGATATAGCGGCCATAGGCTCCGGGAGCATGTATGCACAGGCTGCCGCGTTGGCTATGAAAAAACATCCGGGAAATTTAACCGCAGAACAGATGGTACGGGAAAGTCTTGAAATTGCCTCCGAAATATGCATCTATACCAACAGGAATATAGTGGTTGAATCCTTATGACAGGTTTGATTTGAATCCCTGAATTTTTTTTTTGAGTTTGCTCATTCTTTTACATCGAGTATTATTTTGATCATAGCGTAGCAGGCTTCAGGGAATTTGGAGAAGAGGAGTTGAACCGAACCGGGAAAAAAATACCCGGAGCATTTCTACACCAGGCATTCTTTTACTGCTAAAAAAAGCATCTCTATGCGTGTCAACTAAATCTTATTTCCTTGAATTTATTATGAAGCTGCAGATTTTTCTTCTGCTTCAGGTGCAGTTTCTTTTATCTGACCCACTTTAAAGATCTTTCTTTCTTTATGCCCACAATAGGTGCACTCATAATATTTCATTAATTCACCTTTATCCGTACTGGTAGGCGAACTGATAATTTCTTCTTTTACTGTCTTTAAAGTCTGAAATCCACAATTAGAACATTTTTCAGCATGAAGATGTCCTTCATATTTTTCAATTTTGGTATAGCCGGTTTCTTCATCAATCCAGACATCGTAGTCAATTGAAAAAACCTCTTCTTCCGCCTGCATACCTTCAGTTAAGTGAACGTCTTCCTCTTCCTCACTTAACAGCTTCATGGGTTTGCCGGTTTTAGGTGATTTACGGGGTGTATATCGCAACCTCTGAAGTTTCTTTTCAACCACGGAGGGGTAGTAGATCTTCAATACGTTGTATACCACCACCATGAAAATTGATGCAAATATGAGTGTTCCCAACAGCCTGGCTATAAAAATGCCCGGGTCGATACTTTCCCTGTCGCTGAATAAGGAATTGAGGAAAAACCATCCTGCCAGAACCAGCAAAAATCCACTGATCATATAAAATTTAATCTCATTTTTATTAATGAAATCATACTTTTTCTTATAATCCGAAATCAGAACCAGCCTTAAGTGATAAATGATAAATACCAGCACACTGAGTCCGATCATCGCAATTGCGCCATTTTTCATCCACAGTTTCCATTGTGGGAAGAATAATAGTATACCTGCATTCATATTCAATATATTTTTGGGTTAAAAATTTTCAACAGGACATAACATCCCTACTATTAATACGAATATAGAAGGAAAGGTAAACCCTTTGATCATTAATCATCAATTTCGAAACAATTTATAAATTAAATAAAAATTACCCCAATAAGTCAAGAATTCTTTTAAAGAAGAAGCAGGTATTTTCTGATAACTTATCATATTCCTGCAGGGAATACAGTGCCGATATTTTAATAAAAGGATGATTTTCAATCAGTTTTTCTAATGATCCGGTCTCGATTTCGGATAGTTTAACATAATTATCCGGTTCATTTTCAAGTTTCCATGGAGTACGATACTGGCATATAAGCCATGAGGTATCTTTTAATTCTGTTATTTTATCTTTTAATCTTGAGCGGTTTTCATGGAGTGATTTACCGGAAAGTATAAATGAATTACTGTAAAAATGCCCCCACCAGAAAATCGTTCTCAAGGCAAAAATATTATTTTTTACAAACAGCCTTGGATAATCCAGCACAATATAGGGGCAATGATTGTAGTTTTCCCCCCTGGAAATTTTGCCGGCTTTTAAAAAAACGTTCGGGTCAAAAGGATAGGAAGATTGCGAAACGGTTTTTTTCAGATTTTGTTCTATTTCAGAAAACAGATTCGATATTTTTCCTGTTATCTGATATTTCAGGTCAAAAAAATGACCGTTCTGCAGAAATTCCTTTTCTTCGTCTGTGAATTGAATGTCGCTCACAATTTAAATTAGATCGTCGGGTTTCTGGATAAGTTTTACAATGATCAGGTGTTTGTCACTGTCATCGTCTTCAATATGAAAATAAAGCGTGGGATTGTCCATGTCGAGCCGATGTTCAATGGCAGTTATTTTCCTGTTATTTAGTCTTTGAGATAACTCCTCCTTGAATGATTCGATAATATTAGCCAGATCGACTTCAAGTGTGCTCGGATTGTAAGAATCGGTTTTCATGATTACGGTAAATTTTTTATAGTTACCATCTTATTAGGGCGGATGCCCAGGTAAATCCACTGCCAAAAGCGGCCAGGCAGACCAGGTCACCTTCCTTGATGGCCTTTTCCTGTACAGCCTCACTCAGGGCGATGGGCACTGATGCGGCTGTGGTATTGCCATATTTTTGTATATTGTTCCAGATCTGTTCGTCCTTCAATCCAAGTTTTCTCTGTATGAATTGTGATATCCTCAGGTTAGCCTGATGAGGAATCAGCATATCCAGGTCGGATGTTTTCAGGCCTGCCTTATTCAGTCCTTCGATTATTACTTCAGGAAATTTAACAACTGCCGATTTGAATACGAACTGACCTTCCATGTAAGGGGCAAGCATGCCTTCATCCAGCATTTTCCGGGTTACGAACATCTCACCGTATTTTGCTTCAGGATAGCCAAAATCCACCTCTTCGCCCATTTTTTCAGCATGGTATCCGCCATGGGCTCCGGGATTGACCATAGCCAGTTTTTCGGCATATGCACCATTGCTATGCATTTGAGTATTGAGGATGCCCTTGCCTTCCCTTTCTTCGGGTTGAATAACCGCTGCTCCGGCACCATCGCCAAATATTACGGTTACGTTTCGTCCCCGGGTTGAAAAATCCAGTCCCATGGAATGCATTTCCGAACCCACCAAAAGTATATTCTTATACATCCCCGTTTTTATGAATTGGTCCGCCACGGATAGGCCATATACAAATCCTGAGCACTGGTTACGTATATCCAGGGCTCCGATCTCAGTGTCGTTTATTCCAAGTTCCCGTTGCATTAATACCCCTGACCCCGGGAAATAATAATCCGGGCTGAGTGTGGCGAAAATTATAAAATCAATATCTTCTTTTTTGATACCTGCATTCCGTATGGCCATTTCCGCTGCCCGGGCTCCCATCGAACTGGTAGTTTCTTTATGTTTCTCACCATATCGCCTTTCCTGGATACCCGTACGCTCCCTTACCCATTCATCACTTGTATCCATCACCTTTTCAAGATCATTATTGGTAACTTTATGCTTCGGAAGATAATGACCTAAACCACCTATTTTACTGTTTAACATATGTTTTGTTTTTAATCTAAAATCAATCTGATAGATCCGGATAAAAAATTACTAAAAAATCAATTATTGCCGCTCAATTTACTCTTTATTACATTTATTTAAAAATTTTTCTGATCTTCTGTCCAGATTATATTCCATTTCCCGGGCCCGGGAAAAAAATGTACAGGCTTTTTGCTTCATTTTTTCCCTACGGTACATCCTGCCAAGCATATAATAGACTTCCCCGTCTTCAACCCCCCTGTTAATTGCCATTTCCAGATCAGTCATCGCTTCATCATACTTGCGTTTATCATACAAAAGTTTACCTCGTATCCTATATCCTTCCACTTCATCTTCATTATGCCGGATAAGATAAGTCAGATCGGCAATGGCTTTTTTCTCTTCTTTCATCATACTTTTCACTACAGCCCGGTGCCTGAGTGCATCATAATTGGAACTGTCTATAAGCAGTACCATATTCCAGTCCGCCAATGCTTCTTCATATTTCATGAGCGATTGATGCGCGATAGCCCTCCTGAAATATATTTCGGATTTATCAGGCCAGATCTGCAAAGCTTTGTCAAACGCTGACACGGCCTTATCATACTCCTCACGTTTGTTGAATATGGTACCTTTATAAAAATAAGTATATGGAAAATCGTCCTTTACTTCGAGGCTCTGGTTATAATAAAACAAAGCACTATCATAATTTTCCAGTACATAATGCGTATTGGCTATATTGAATTTCGATTTGAATCCTTCGGGAAACTCAGATTCGGCCTGCCGGAAATAATAGAGTGCAGAATCGTAATTCCTTGTATTATAGAACAGGTTGCCTATATCGACCAGCAGATCACTGTCATCGGACCGGATCGATAAGGCCTCCCGGTAGTCTTCTTCGGCCTTCCGGTAATCACCTGTTTTGTGCCGGGCCTTTCCCCTTGTCTGATAAATGAAATACAGATAGGAAGAGTCGTTATCAAATTTCTCTTCCGATACCCTCTTTTTGTTTTTATATATATCTTCAGCTACATTGGCATATAGAATGGTCTCTCTGTACTCCCCGATCCGGTAATGGGATTCAACCAGGGCCATAGCAGCTTCGAGATTTTGGGGCTCATTTTTAAGTGTGTTTATATTATGGTTTATCATCGATCTTATACTGCCCTCATCCATTTCCTGTGCCCACGCAGGCAGGGTGAACAGCATCAGGAGGAATAACATGTATTTATTCATATCAGTTTATTACGATTAGATTATTCAAACAAGGTTAAATTTCCACACTGATCAGCAGGTGGAGAAGGCTTGATCAACTGCGAAGAATTTTCTTCCCGGTTGGCTATTTTCGGACTTACCGGATAATATTTCAATAATCCCCAGTCCTCCATATCGATTTCCTTCCAAAGGTCCCTCATCGCACAGGCCGGATCCAGCCATTTTTTTTCCTGTTCCCGGGTGATCACCACCGGCATGGTCTCTGCAATATTATTTACCGGCTTATAAGAACGACGAACGAGTATGAAAAAGTACAATTTATTATCCGGGTTTTCGGTGAATTCCAGCTCATCCCATATGCCTGCAAAACATATCAATTTTTTATCGATGGGGACTACCCGGTAAGGCACACTGGATTTATTGTTTATTTTTTTCCATAAATAAAAGCCGTCAGAAAGGATCAGGCATCTTTGATGGGCAAGTTTTTCTTTCCAGATATCCTTGTTTTTAATCCGTTCGACAGGCTTAATATAGGATTCGGACCCCGGCAGTTTTTCTCCGGATCTAACTTCTGGTTTACCCCATCTGGCCATAACCGCCTCTAATGGCCGTGTATTCAACACCACGGGTAGCTGCTGGGACGGCGAAGCATTGAAATTAGGATGGTAATCATCGGGCATGATGATCTTATACCGTAATTCTATGGTGGAAGGAAGCGCAGTTATCGTGTATCTATCGAACATCCGGTCAAAATAATCTAATTTCTGCAAACTTATTAATCATAATCGGATTATTTAAACGATATCAAGTTCATATAACGATTTTCTCTTTCGCGGGATGAAAAAAGGCATGAATCCTGGATTTCAACGTGGAAAAAACTCAGATAATTTTAAAAATTATAATAAAACTTACATCAGTAATTTAAGGAATTGTATTGATTATTTTGTTTCACCAAAAATTAGTCTCTTTGAAATGGTTGAACAAAAAAGCTACGCTGGGCGATCAGAAAGATTCCGGCGAGAGCTGGAATCGCTCAACCAAAAAAGGGTAGTGCTTGGTTGTGAAAGGCCGGATTTATTCCGGTCTTTTACTTTTTCAACCTCCGGGATCATTTTTTCAATTTCTGGAATTCACTTTTTCAATCTCCGGGATCAGATCTTTTCAACCTCCGGGGTCTTTATTTTTTTTAAAAAATATTTTTTATTTTTAAAAATGTTATTTCTTTGCTTCATATTAATCAACAGACACCGATAATACTGTTCCCAAGATAAATTGTAATGTACCACGGTTATTACCATTTTAATACCAGCATGTAATATCATTCCAGATACCTGTACGGAAATATGTATCCATTTAAAATATAATAGAAGTGTTGATAAAGTTGAATAAGGATTATTTGAAATGAGTAAACGTTATTCGGAATACATTGGATCAAAAAAGGTTCCCGGCTTCATTTTAATTAAAAACCTTATGTTTGAGCATCAGAATGACCTGGATGCGCCGATTACCCGGGGCGAACTGATCGGTTATGATTCCCATTTTGGTGAGCTTAAAAAGATTATTCCCTATCCAAGCGTGCCTGAAGATGACTATAAATTATCCCTGTTCGATAAAAAATTCGGTGAATTGAGGGGGGCGAAAGCAGAATTTGATGATTCCCCGTTCGATATACATGAAGGAGATCCTACTGATTATGAAATTTTCGGTGAGTCGTATACGATTTCATGGATCTGCCCGCCGGATCCAGAAAAGGTATCGGATTATCTCGTGAAAAGATATGGGGAAAAAAGAAATCTTATTATAATATGGGATAATTATATCGACAGAATGCATGTGTTTCCCTTTTATTCACTGGAAACTACGTCCGACGAATTTTATGAGAATGTATGCGATCTCTTTGAAGAAAAAGTGAATGAGATCTCTCAGCCTCCGTCGGAAAAAGAATGGGACGAACTCAATGAATATCTCTGATTGAGCCGATAGATAATTCCTTTTATCTGATCAAATGGATCTTGAGTAATTTCACACCGGTGTCATTTCTGATGAAATCCACATTGACAAATTCATTCCACTCATCCAATTCATTGGTGATCAGGTAACCATCACCAGTAATTCCAATCAATAAGACCGGCTCGAATTCCAACAGGGCCATGAATGACAGGTTTTTACCCTTGTGTTTTATAACGCCCGAGGAGATGGGTTTGATCGGGCTGATCTATCTTCAGGGTAACCCTGGAAGGATTAAGCGATTCGGGAAGATCCTTCGAAAGATAGGCTCCTGGGTCCTGGCTGAGTTTGGACTGTAATGTAGCTTCAAGCTCCGCTATGAGCTCTTCAAGGGTATGTTTAGGGCTATAGACTTCGTCAAAACAATTGATTATCAGCCTGTCCATCTGATTAGAGTCCAACGCGATTTGCTTTGAAAAAATGGCTTTCGAGGGTTGCATGATCAATTCATGTTAACCCCGATTATTCATAAACCATTCTCAAAATAAACCGTTTTTACTATT
>CAZIXF010000042.1:38362-52207 GCA_964543195.1 uncultured Roseivirgaceae bacterium | reverse complement strand
ATTCATAAACCATTCTCAAAATAAACCGTTTTTACTATTTAAAATATTTATTATCTGGTAGTTACAAAAAGGGATTAACCCCTGATAAGCGCAATTCAGTAGCCTATTTCTGGGCTATTTGATTAAGTATAAGAATTTCAAAACCCTATATAATTCTTTGATTATCAATAAATTGCGCTTAATCGGCCCTTCGGGCGAAAAATTTATGAATTTTTCGGGTTAATTAGTCCCTTTAGGTTATTCGGAACATTTTCACCGGGAATACTTCGTTAATCCTGTCCTGCCTCCCGCATGCATCTCCAGTAATACCCGATCCGGGTTTCCGAAATTTCTTTACTTCAGGCAACCATTTGTCAGATAAACATGTATTGGTAATGACTGTACAATAAAACCAAAAAAATCTATTATCTGATTTATCACAAAAACTACTTTCAATTATGATGCATGCATGTATAAAAATGTTGACCAAGCTACCGGCCACCTTAATACTTTTCTCGGTTATTATTGCGCTGTCCGGCTGCGATAATAATGACGATGACATGTCCCCCGGTCTGGAAGGAAATATTTCCTTATCCTCCAGCAGTTCGCTGGGAGATTTTCTGGTGGATGGCAACGGAATGACACTTTATTTCTTCTCAAGGGATGCTGACGGCCAGAGTAACTGTGTGGACGCCTCCTGTCTGAATAACTGGCCGGTATTTTATTCTGATAATATTAATCCCGGTACGGGTCTGGACCCTGCGGATTTTGGGACCATCACACGATCTGACGGTGAAAAGCAGACTACCTATAAAGGGTGGCCCTTATATTATTATGCCGGCGATGCGGTTGAAGGCGATGTCAATGGCGAGGCTGTCGGTAATGTTTGGTTTGTGGCCAAGCCCGGCTATTCTGTCATGATCGCCATGGGCCAGCTGGTCGGCGCTGACGGAAAAAACTACACCAGTGATTATTCCGAGGGAGAAGGCAACACCATGTATTTTACGGATATCCTTGGTCGCACCTTATATATATTTATCAACGATGAAGAAAACACCAATAATTATACGAATTCCGATTTCAGTAATGATGCGACCTGGCCTATCTTTCATGTGGAAATCGAGAATCTTCCAAGCACCATGAATGAATCCGATTTTGGTGTAATCGATGTGTTTGGTCGATCGCAGTTGACATTCAGAGGCTGGCCGCTGTATTATTTCGGGTCAGATACCGAACGGGGCGACACCAAAGGTGTAAGTGTACCCTCACCGGGTATCTGGCCAATCGTGAATAATGATACCTCCCCTGCTCCGTAATAAAATAAAACACTATAGCAACAACCCCTGATATCCAGTCACAGGGGATCATGAAAAAGTCCGGTTCTGCCTCCCGGACTTTTTTGTTTTATTCAACTCCCTTATATTTTTTTTCAGCGATATGGTCCTATTGGTGATGAGTGGTCTGGACCATATCCTGACGCTCAATACATAACCGAAGGTTATATACAGGAAAAAATTCGGGCTCTTAATCCGAACAGATCCCCCGGTACCCCGATAATCAGGGGAAACCACGGCTCCGCCCACAACTCCGGTTACCAGTATGCCGGCAAAGATCCATGATATTTATCCACCGGAATGAGACTAAGATATATGACGATCGATCCCTTTGCTGAAGCGAACAATCCGATTGCAGGAAATGTATACAAAGACATTTTTGCCGGAATGATCAGATATTTATTGCTCATAAGGAATCCGGCTTATCAGCGCCATAAAATTTCTTACAACTGCATCTACCACAAAAACAGTTATTCCTTGATTTTACAATTTCATTCATGTAGTTTTAGAAAAACGACGTACATTTTTTTTCAATAAACATGAAAATAACAATCCAATTATCAGCTATTTTATGCATTTATTTGCTGGTATCCTGCGACCAGGGTCCTCTGGAAAAAACCCCGGGGCCGAACATACTGATAGCCATGGCCGATGATTTATCGTATCCGCATATGGGAGCTTACGGTACTGACTGGGTAAAAACACCTGCCTTCGACCGGATGGCAAGAGAAGGGCTCCTTTTTGAAAATGCCTATACACCGAATGCTAAATGTGCTCCATCACGATCATGCATTCTCGCCGGCAGAAACAGCTGGCAACTTGAAGAAGCCGCCAATCACTGGCCCTATTTTCCAAAGAAATTCAAATCTTATGCCGAAGCCTTAGCTGAAAATGGTTATTATGTAGGTCATACAGGAAAAGGATGGGGCCCCGGAGTAGCCGAGGACGAGGAAGGCAATAAAAGATTGATGCTTGGGAAAGCCTATAATACCATCAAATTGAGCCCGCCTGCTGACCACATCAGCAATAATGATTATGCAGCCAATTTTGAAGTTTTTCTTGACTCCTTGCCGGATAACAAGCCTTTCTGCTTCTGGTATGGTGCGATCGAACCGCACCGCGCCTATGAATACAGGGCAGGAATTGAAAAGGGTGGTAAAAGTATTGACCAGATCGATGAAGTGCCTCCAATCTGGCCTGAAGTCGACTCGGTAAAGATCGATATGCTGGATTATGCATATGAAATAGAATGGTTCGACCAGCATCTTGATAAAATGCTGAAGATGCTTGAAGAAAGAGGCCTTCTTGATGAAACCCTGGTAGTAGTGACTTCCGATAATGGTATGCCCTTCCCCAGGGTAAAAGCTCATGCCTATGAGCATTCCAATCACATGCCTTTGGCGATCATGTGGAAAAACGGGATCCTGGAACCCGGAAGAATGGTGGAAAGTTATGTCAGTTTTATTGATTTTGCCCCGACATTCCTGGAACTGGCCGGGGTTGATCCTCAGCAATCAGGCATGGAGCCTGTCCAGGGCGCGAGCTTGACGGATATCTTTCGCCCCGATCCCCAGGGTATGGCCAATATCGAGAGAAACTATGTGCTGATAGGAAAAGAACGTCACGATGTAGGCCGGCCGGATGACGCAGGCTACCCGATCCGAGGTATTGTGCGCGATGGTTATCTTTATCTGTATAATTATAAACCCGACCGATGGCCCGCAGGTAATCCGGAAACCGGTTACCTGGCAACAGATGGAAGCCCTGCAAAAACCGTCATTCTTAACCTCAGAAGAGAGCAGGGAAAAAGCCGGTATTGGAATTTGAATTTTGGGAAACGTCCCGAAGAAGAATTATATAATATTATCAATGATCCCTGGTGTATAAAAAACCTGGCCATGAATACCGAATACCAGGAAGTGAAAAATGATTTAAGGACCAAACTGGAAACTGAACTCAAAAAACAGAATGATCCCCGCATGTTTGGCAGAGGTGAGGTATTCGATAATTATAAGTACTCCAATGAAAGTGACCGGAATTTTTATGAACGGTACATGAGTGGAGAGGATGTGAAAGCAGGTTGGGTAAACAAGAGCGATTTTGAAAAGGAACCCTTGGAAGAAGAAAAAAAATAGACATATTATTGAGTATCTTTCAGATTATTTAAAACTCAGATCATTATGCATGATTTAGGATTTGTTAGTGCCATTATGGCCGATAAAAGCTTTGAGGAAGTGATCAGTTTTGCTTCCGAAAATAATTTTAAATGTGTGGAAATGATGTGCTGGCCTCCGGGAAAAGCGGAAAGAAGATATGCCGGCGTCACCCATGTCAATGTGGATGAACTGGATGACGAAAAGGTCAGCTACATCCGGAACTATCTCCGGGACAAGGGAGTATATATTTCCAGCCTAGGTTATTATCCGAATCCCCTCGACCCGGATAAAGATGCATCCGACAAAGCTATCGAACATATTAAGAGCGTGATCGAGGCATCAGCCATATTGAAGATAGGTACCATGACCACCTTTATCGGAAGAGATCCGGCCCGCAATGTTGAAGATAATCTCAAACTGTTTGAAGAGAAATGGCCTCCAATAGTAAAATTTGCCGAACAGCATAATGTGAATATCGGTATCGAGAATTGTCCCATGATCTTCACCAGTGATGAATGGCCGGGTGGCAAAAACCTGGCAGCCACCCCGGCGATTTGGGATAAGATGTTTGAAATAATACCCAGTCCGAATTTCGGATTGAATTATGATCCTTCCCATCTTATCTGGATGCACATGGACGAGGTTCAACCGATTTATGATTACAAGGAACGGCTGCATCACATTCATCTCAAGGATGTCAAAATCCACAAGAATCTGCTTGACAAACATGGTATACTGGCCTATCCGCTTCAGTATCATTCTCCCAAAATACCGGGACTGGGTGATGTAAGATGGAGTGACTTCTTCTCTGCCCTGACTACCGTAGGTTACCGGGGACCATGTACGATCGAAGTGGAAGACCGTGCCTTTGAAGGTTCGGATGAAGATGTAAAAACTTCCATTCTTCAGAGCAGGAATTATCTGAGTCAGTTTCTGGTACTTTAAACAGGGTATGATTGAACTACTCCGTGGCCATATCCACCATAAGGGTGATTTGACATGGAAAACTTGGTTCAGAAAAAAAATATCGATGACCGGGATACCGGCAAGGATGTTATAATGACCGGAAATTCTGTTTTTTGTCCGGCCTGAGAGAGGAACAGGTGGGCTTCAAGTGCTGTCAGTTAGTCTTTTGGTGATGAAACATGAGTTTTAAGAGATAAAAGCATGAGGAGGCAATTACCGCCTGAAAGGAGTTGGATTCAGTCCTGCAGGTACGAATAAAATATTAAATGATTTACACTGAAATATTGTTTTTATGAACAGATATACATTATTGATTATATCCTTATTATGGATCGGCTGCCAGTCCGGTGAAAAAACTGCCTATTCCGGATTTACTCCGAAAAGACCCGTAATAGTGGATGACTGGTGGAGAATTTGTGAAATGCCCGATCTAGGAGAACTCAATGGCCCTGATCCAGAACGACAGCATGTGATTGATCATGGCTTTATCCGGGCCGAAAATGGGAAATGGCAGTTATGGGCCTGCATGCGGGGCACCGCGATAGGCAGATTGTTATATCGCTGGGAAGGAGAATCCCTGGAAGAAGGACCCTGGGAACCGAAAGGTGTCGCTGCAAGAGCAGACTCTGCCTGGGGAGAACAGGTTACACCTCAGGAAAAGATCCAGGCTCCTTATTTCATGAAACTGGAGGATACGTATTATTGCTTTTACAATACCAATGGGGCCAGAATCATGCGTTCCGGTAACGGGGTAGAATACGAACGGTTTAACTTAAAGAACGGCAGTAATCAAATGTATGCTGAAAGCGGCCGGGATGTAATGCTCCTGCAGGAAGACGATCTTTTTTATAGCTATTCTACCGTATCCACGGTAGCCAGGGATGGGTGGACGTATGGTTTTGTAATTCTGCGTACATCACCGGATCTGAAAAGGTGGTCCGATTATACGATCGTTTCATCTGGCGGAATAGCGGGAAATGGACCGGTCAGCGCTGAAAGCCCCTTTGTAGTTGAAATAGATAATTATTATTATCTTTTCAGATCATCTTCGGTTACCGCAAAAACTTATGTTTACCGGTCGGATAATCTCTATGATTTCGGTGTGAACGATGATTCGAAACTGATTGAGATCTTCGATATTAAAGCACCGGAAATCATATTTCATAACGGGCAATATTATATAAGTGATCTTGCCGATTTTCAGGGTATTAAACTGGCAAAGCTTCAATGGAAAACCGACCAGGAATTATAATAAGCCGGAAACGACCGAATATATTGAACCTGGTCTGTTTATTGTGGTCTTCGGCTGCCTAAAGCGTATCGACCGCCCTCACATTCTTCTCATCTTTTGTGATGGCTTCGGAATAATGTGATCTCAGTTGATACGAATCAATGAAAGATCCCGGATATAACCTGGCCCGGTTTGACAGGATGCCCAGATACCACTTAATAACCCCTTTATTACCCCGATTGTCCTGGCATCCGGAAATATCATCTCAAAGAATGACGGCAGCTTTATTCATATATTTTCAGCTCCCTTTTAAGGTATTTTTTAATATTCCCCGCTTTCTCCAAATGATTTTTTTATGGGTTCTGCCGGGCTTACAATGGCCATTATCTTAAGTTTTGTTTAATTTATTTTGTAAAATATTAAACAATATAACTTTTTCTTAGTTTTCGTGATAAACTATTTATAACCTAAACTAAAGGAAAATGAAAAAGAAATTATTAATTCTCAATCTTGGCGTGATCATAGCGCTGTTTTCATTGTTTTTCATTTCTTGCAATGATGATGACGATGTACAGCCTGATCCGGATCCTGCAGGGGAAATGGATATTGTGGCAACAGCACAATCTGATGATGATTTCAGTATTCTTATAGAGGCTTTATCCAGTGCCGGGCTTGTAACCACACTGCAGGGTGACGGACCCTTTACGGTATTCGCACCCACCAATGCAGCATTTGAACAGTTTCTTGCCGACAATGGGTTTTCTTCTCTTGGCGAAGTGCCTTCGGACTTACTGACCAATGTGCTGTTGAATCATGTGGTGGCTGATGAAGTATTATCGAACCAACTCAGCGAAGGTTACATAACCACACTTGCAGAAGCCAGCACCGATGATCCCATTAATGTTTTTGTAGATCTCTCAGATGGAGTTATATTAAACGGTTCCTCCACGGTAACTACTGCTGACCTTGAAGCTACCAATGGGGTGATCCATGTTATTGACGAAGTAATAAGCATTCCAAGCGTGATTACACATGCCGTAGTAAACGATAATTTTGAAGTGCTGGTGAGTGCGCTTACCAGGGAAGATCTGACGACTGATTTTGTATCGGTGTTATCGGGGGACGGGCCATTTACCATATTTGCTCCCACCAATGATGCGTTTGTTGCTTTACTCGACAGCAACGATGAATGGAATGATCTGGCCGATATTCCAGTGGCCACACTTGAAGCCGTACTGACTTATCATGTGGTAGCCGGCGCCAATGTAAGATCCGCATCCCTGTCTGACAGCCAGGTTGTAACCACCCTCAGCGAGGATACCTTCACGGTAAATATTTCAGGAAGTAATGTAACCATTACCGACGAAAATGGACGGACAGCCAACATTGTGGCGGTTGATGTACAGGGAGGTAACGGGGTAATCCATGTGATCGACCAGGTGATTTTACCTCAATAAAAGTTCTTATAATTCAAAAAAAGCCTGTTTGTCAGATAACAGGCTTTTTTTATTAATTGATTTTAATTAATTTAAATAAACATAACTGTACGATTTCCTGTTAAACATACTGTAAGACCAACCACTTTCATGAGCAAAATCAGAGGGATTAGATATTTTATCCGTTATATTTCATTAACAGTCCCAATTGTTATTGGGTCCTGCCTTCCGGCCATAGACACCAATCCTCCCTCCCCATATAAGCCTTCAGTTGATAAAAAAAGCATTTTGGAAACGGTTGGATTTTATTATGATCTGCACAGCTTCAGAATGGCATTGAGAGAAACTGATCTGGAATACGATTTAGAAACGAATGGCCCGTTTACTGTTTTTATTCCGGAAAATGACCGGCTGGATCATTACATCTGGTTAAATGGATACAACAGTTACTCTGAAGTGCCCGTGGATAAAATAACCACTTTAATTCGTGCCCATGTGATCAGGGGATCCATAAGATCCAGGGACCTGCCTAGTGGTTACATCAATACCCTGGCAGTTGAAAAAACGACTGAAAATCCCATACAGATCTATATAGATCGTAAAGAAGGTGTAAAAATCAATGGTGATATCCTGATCAATTCCCCTAATTTCCCTGCTACAAACGGGATTATCCATACCATTAATCAGGTCATGGAACCTCCTACCCTCGATAGACACATTCATGCAGATAAAACTTTTTCAATTCTTTCTGAACTAATGAGCCGTGCCGACCTCAGGGTAGATTATTATTCCATACTATCCGGTGAAGGCCCATTTACGCTGTTCGCTCCCTCCAACGAAGCATTCGAATACTTGTTTGAAACTAATCCGGAATGGAACGAAATTGATGACATTCCGGCCAACCAATTGGAACTTTTACTGGATAATCATATTTACAGAGGTAAAAATATATTGTTCAATAAGCTGGAATCAGGTCAGGAATTGAACTCACGAAGTGACATGATGCTTGAAATCAGGGGGAAAGGATTAAAAAAATACCTGGTTTTTGATAATACGACAAAATCAAATTTTATCGCTATTGATATCCAGGCGATCAATGGTGTGACCCATATTATTGACCAGGTATTAATTTCGGAGCAGTAAATAAACTGAAATAATCTTTCCGCTTAATTTGGTTTTCCACTATAAACCACCTATTTTACAAGGTTAACAGTAATATTTATATCTTATCAGAGAATGAATCGTATGCCCTGCAGGAATATTAATGATGAGTTCACAAGAATGAAACAGAGTTTCCTGGTCGTTGTCTTTATTCTCACCCTGATGATCGGATGTATTCCCCCGGTAAATGAAATTCCACCCAATCCACGTTCACCTGAAGTGGAGGCCACTGATGCATTTGAAACCATGAGCAACGTGGAATATTATTCAATTTTCATCGAAGCGCTTAATAAAACAGGGGTGGATGAGGTACTCAGAAAAAAAGGCCCTTATACTGTTTTTGCTCCAAGATCGGAATCGTTTCCTGAATTTTTCCGGCGCCATGGAATCAAAAGCCTGAATGAGATCCCTGACGATGAACTGACTGAGATCCTGTTGCATCACATCAGTCCGGGTGAAAAATTCACCTACGAATTAAAAACCGGATATTATCCAACTCTTGCAAGGGAGTCTTCGACTGGAAACCCCATCGATCTCTTTATTCATAACACTAACCGGTTAACCTTGAATAATACGGCCATAATCGGCACCTCCGATATCGAGGCAGGGAATGGAGTCATACAGAGTGTTATCGGTGTAATGGACCTGCCTGATGTGTTAATGCACCTGCAAAATAATCCCGAATTCTCCTTATTCCTAAAAATGATCGATAGGCTTGACAATAAAGAGGAATACCACGGACTATTAACCGGAAATGAGCCGGTGACTCTTTTTGTTCCTGCAAGAGAAGCATTAGGAGACTATTTGAACCTGGGTCCAGGGGAAAATAGTTTAGAAAAAATACCGGTCTCAACTTTAAAAACAATAATTCACCAGCACATGGTGAAAAATGTAAACGTCGTGACCTCGGAGCTGTATCACAACCAGAAAATCACCTCCATAAATAAATATATATCCAAAATCCAGAAAAGGGGATCTAAGATTTTCGTTGCAGGGAAGTCCGGCAGCGAAGCATTGGTCTTGCAACCCGATATACAGGCGGTTAACGGGATCATTCACACGATCGACAAAGTACTTATTGCTGAATAAGAGAATTTATAAAAAAATCTGTATTCATCGAGTCCTGTATTTTGTCCGGTTTATTAAAATTGGCCACATTAATCTCTATCTTTGCCCTCCACCGAGCATTTTTTATGAAGGATCTTATCATTTCATCCATCGATTTAAAAGACCTTAATGTTGAATTGACCGATAGTTTTACTATTTCAAGAGGATCGGTTGATAAAGTAAGAAATTTATTGATAACGTTAACCACAGAAAGTGGTTTACGGGGTTACGGGGAGATCACCCCTTTTCAGGAATTGTCCGGAGATGACCGGGATACCTGCATCACCCGGTTTATGGAGATAAAGGAAGAGCTGGTGGGTAAATCACTTGCCCATATCAGAAGACACAGCGATTTTCTGGCAGAATCCCTTCCTGACAGTCCCGCAGTGAGATGCGGTATTGAGATTAGCATGCTCGACACTTTTACAAGGTATTTAAATGTTCCGCTGTGGGCCTATTTCGGGGGAAAAAACAAAGGTCCATTGTTGACTGATATAACTATACCAATCCTCTCCTTTGAGCGATCTCTTCAACTGGCTGATGAATGGATTGAAAAAGGTTTTTCAACACTTAAAATCAAAGTCGGTCTGGACTTTGACCAGGAGCTCAGAATTTTAACTTCCATTGCCGGAAAGCATCCTGATATCCGTTTTATCGTGGATGCCAACCAGGGATTTGGCGAAAAAGAAGCACTGGAATTTGCAAGACTCGTCCTTCATCATGGATGTAAAATCATTCTTTTTGAACAGCCCGTAAACCGTCATGATCTCGATGGCATGGCCCGGTTAACCCGCTCCCTTAATATCCCGGTGGCAGCGGACGAGTCTGTTTTTACCAGAGAGGATCTTCAGGCGGTTATAAAAAGGGATGCGGCCAATGTAGTTAACCTGAAGATCATGAAATCAGGTGTATTTCAGGTCCTTGATATTGCCACGACGGCAAAATCCTTCGGACTGGATCTTATGATCGGCGGAATGGTGGAAACCCGCCTGGCCATGGCCATTTCCGCAGCTATTGCCATGGGTTTCATTCCTGTAAAATATATTGATCTTGATACCCCCCTTTTGATGAAATCCGACCCTCTCCTGGGGGGTTACTCCTATTGTGGTTCTGAATTACGTTCCTGGGATACGCCAGGAACAGGGATAGAACCTGTCATCTGAATCCCCGAAAAGCCTCTATTTCTTCTCTCAGCTTGGTAAAAACCTTTTCTACCGCCCTGACTTTTCTGATTATCGACAATTATTCGTCAGAAAATATTTAAGAACATGCAAAAATATAACCTGTATCTGAATACCTGATTGAAATCTGAATAATTTTTGCCCGTTCTTATCGGAATATCTTATCCATCAGCGTCGAGATCTTTTCCAGTCTTTTCCTGTCACCTCCCCTTACTTCTGCCGAAGCCCATCCGTTATAGCCTATGTCTTCCAGTGCCTGCAGTACGGCAGGCCAATTACAGTCGCCTTCGGTTAGTTCCACATCAAAACCTTTGTATATGCCTTCATTTCTTTGTTTTTCACGGCTGTATTCCTTGACATCAAGCTTGATTACCCGGTAATCGAGTGTCCTTATCCAATGATCAGGCCATCCATAACGGACGATGTTACCCACATCGAAATACCATCCGATCATCGGGTTTTCGAACTCATCGATATATCTTGCCGCTTCAAGTGGACTGAGCAGAAAATTGTTCCAGACATTTTCAATGGCAATATTCACATTGGTTTCTTCCGCCACAGGCAATAATTTTCTTATTTCGGCCTGTGATCGATTATAGGCATCTTCGTAAGAAATCTCCTCATTTACTATGCCGGGAACAAGCAGAACCGTATTACCCCCATATTCTTTACAATCCTTCAGGGCAGTGATCATAGACTGAACACATTCGTCCCTGACCTCCGGATCGGGATGGCTAAGAGGGGCTTTCCAGTGAACAGAATTGATCACGCCGGGAATTTCAAGACCGGTCTTATCCCGTGCAGCAATGATTTCTTCGTTATTAAGTTCGTTCGGGCTATCCATTTCCACTCCGTCAAATCCAATATCCTTCAACATTCTGAACTTTTTTTCAATGGACATTTCTCCTTCTACCATACTGTATTTCAGGCATTTTTTGATTTTGGATTTATGCCCGCGGGCAGAAGACAGGCTACCTGAAAAAGAGTATGGAGCTGCCAGGCTCATCCCGGCTACTCCGAGACTTGTTCGGATAAAATCTTTTCTGTTCATAAATGAAAAAAATTAAATGAATTTCGTTACTCCCGGTTTGGCTACAGGCGGTCCTTCAAAAACCAGATCAAAACGAAAATTCTCCGGATCAGGTCCTAACCGTTTTTCTGAGTTCAATGCCTCTTCATAGGTAATCGTCTGGCCGGTATAGGCCGCCATTCTTCCCATTATGGCCATCATGGTACTCTGAAGCATCCACTCACCGTCATTCATGGGCTTTCCGGTGCGGATAGAAGCAAAAAGTTCATCATGTTCCTGCTGATACATATCATTACCTTCACCGCGGTATCGCCAGGGATTCTTGCCCTGGATTTCATGCTGGCGTCTGATTACATCGATGATACATTTCCCATCTTCACCCCATATCTCCACGCCATAAGCACGTGAACAGTTTTTCTGTTGCCGGCTGTAATGAAAAGTCCTTGCACCGTTATCATATTCAAAAACTACGGCAAAATGATCATATATATTTCCATATATTTCTTCAGTCCTTACCTCTCTTCCACCGGTAGCCATCACGGATTTCGGCTGCCGGTCATTCATGGCCCAGGAACCCATGTCTATACTGTGAATGGCCTGTTCTACGATATGATCGCCGGATATCCAATTATAATACAACCAGTTGCGCATTTTCTTTTCCATATCTGACCAGTCCGGTTGCCAGAGCTTGGTCCAGAGAGCGCCGGTATTATATGTATTATAAACAGTGCGTACCTCTCCTATTGCACCATTCAATACTTTTCCAAACGTTTCCCTTTTTGGTGTATGATATCGCCAGCAGAAGCCGGAAACGAGGGAAAGGTTTTTTTCCTTCGCTTTTTTAGCCGCCGCCATAACCCTTCTGACCCCCGGAGCATCCACTGCCATGGGTTTTTCAGAAAAAACATGTTTATTGGCTTCCACGGCTTTTTCCAAATGCAGAGGCCGGAATGCCGGTGGAGTAGTAAGTATCACCACGTCCACGTCGGAATCGATTACCTTCTGGTATGCATCGAAACCCAGATATTTATCCTTTTTGGAGACCCGTATCTTTTCACCATGATCCTTTTTAAGATATTCCAGCGAAGTTTCAAGCCTGTCCTCAAATATGTCTGCCATGGCAGTCAACACTACATTGGGATCGGCTTTAAGTGCCTGGTTAGCCGCACCGGTGCCCCTTCCACCGCATCCGATGAGTCCTACTTTCAATGTATCATTTTTCATGCTGAACGCGGAATTCGCAATTCCGAAACTCATGGCCATAGATGTTCCGATCGCAGCAGAACCTGAATTTTTGATGAATTTTCTTCTTGAGTGATGGTGTTTATCTTTTTCCATTATCTAAAAAATCAATTTTAAAGTGTTTATCCACTCTGTTTCTTAAATTAACGCCTTAATTTACACATTCATTTTTCTTATACCAATTTTTTTAATCAGACAGTTTTTCTTAGTTTCAGTTAAAATAAAAAAACTTATGGGACAATTACTTGATTTTAAAGTTAACGGGAAAATAGCCCTGGTAACTGGCGCTGCCAGAGGAATCGGCCGCTCATGTGCCCTGGCCCTTGCAGAAGCCGGAGCCGATATTGCACTCGGCCTTCGGGATATACAAAATGACAATGGCATAACGGAAGAGATCCGGATGCTTGGCCGGGAAGCGATTCCGTTACAGATGGACATCTCTAGCATGGACCAAATCAGGGAGTCGGTAAAAAAAACAGTGGAAGAGTTTGAGACCATCGATATATTGGTAAATAATGCCGGTATCGCCCCGGTAAATCATATTGTAGATTATACAGAAGAGGATTTCGACCGTGCTGTCGCAGTGAATCTAAAGGGCACCTATTTTACTTCTCAGGAAGCAGGAAAGCATATGATCAAAAATAAATCGGGTCGGATCATAAACCTGAGTTCACAGGCTGGGTTTATTGCGCTTCCCCAGGAATCGGTTTACTGTATGACCAAGGCAGGAATTGCGCATCTTACCAAGTGTTTTGCAGTGGAATGGGCTGAATACAATATTACCGTGAATGCCGTGGCTCCCACATTCATAGAAACACCGGGGACTGAAGAATGGCTTTCTGATCCCGATCATAAAGCAGAAGTATTATCAAAAATCAAGCTTGGTCGTATTGGCATACCCCAGGAAGTATCCAGCGCAGTGGTATTCCTGGCCAGTCCCGCAGCTTCCCTCATCACTGGTGAAACCCTGATGATCGACGGGGGCTGGACGGCCGTCTGATTAATGGGTGGATGGGTGGATG
>CAZIXF010000042.1:24940-38262 GCA_964543195.1 uncultured Roseivirgaceae bacterium | reverse complement strand
CTGATGATCGACGGGGGCTGGACGGCCGTCTGATTAATGGGTGGATGGGTGGATGAGTGGATGGGTGGATGGGTGGATGGGTGGATGTCTCGTCCTGAAAACCGTCCACTCAAATTTAGCAGTTTCAATTTGGTGATTTGTGATTTGTTGATTTGTTGATTTGTTGATCAGGTAATTTTAAGGTTGGAATTATAACCAAAAAAATTTCTCCATTTAGGTTTTATTTTTCACGGCTAAATTGTAAATAGCGGCAATCTGACAACCCAAATATTTTTTAACATGAAATATCTTCATTTTTACTTCATTTTTATTCCTTTTCTTTTTTCCTGTAATCACAGTACCATGGAAAACCGGAAAGGGGAATTTAAATTAGAGTTTGAATCCTTCCCTCTGGAAGTACCGGAACAGCATTCGTTAATGGCCAAATGGGAAAACAAACAGGTTCTCGATAAAAAGCTTATCGATGACATGGAACAAGATAAAGGCTGGGTGGTAGATGGCATCGGACAAATGAGCTATACCAATGAAAGGGCTCACGACGGTGAACGCGCCATGCGTTTCAGGACTTCTCTCCGTGATGAACAACATTACAGGGACAACAGGAGTGCATGGGATTCCTTCAATGGAAGTCAGGGTGGACGTACTTTTGTACAGCTGAGCTTTGACGAACCCCAGGACTGGACCGATTATAACCGGTTGTCATTCTGGATTTACGTTCATCCTACGTCCATGCCTACCTATTCCATATATCTTTCATTAAATTGTGAAGGTGCCAAACATAATGCAACCACACCCGGTCATTCACATCATGTACATGATCTTAAACCGGGTCAATGGAATAATGTACTTTTTGAGATCCCTCATTTACAAAGAGACAGGATAACTTATTTCAGGATAAACCAAATGCTCAGGGGACATAATCCGGAAGAAGAAGGAATTGTCACCTATGATATCGACCAGTTAGAGATACACCGGATAAACCCTGATAAATATGAAGGGTGGGAAGTGGCCAACAATAAAATTGCCTACAATCATCTTGGTTACCGTAATGGAGATCGAAAGATCGCCCTGGCCGGTAAAGGTTCCGGCGACAGTTTTGAACTCGTCGACCCCGACAACGAAGTGGTTTTTTCCGGTAAGGTCGGAAAGATAAAAAATGAACAGGGTACGTTCCGGGTACTTGATTTTTCTGAATTTATTACAGACGGCGAATACCGTTTGAAGTCCGGATCAATTGAAACCAAGCCATTCCCCATTAATGAAAAGATTTGGGAAGTACCGTTATTCAAAGCCCTGAATTTCTATTTTTGTGAGCGATGCGGATATAGCGTTCCGGGCGTCCACTTGGCCTGTCATAAAGACTGGCAGGGGTTTTACGGGGATACTAAAAAGGTAATAAACGGAGGCTGGCATGATGCCGGCGATCTGTCGCAGGGTTTCTGGAGAACCGCTATGGGTACGTGGGCCATGATGTTGCATCTCCAGCGTCTCGAAAACTATCCGGAACTAAATGAATTATCGGAAAGAATACGTACAGAACTGGCCTGGGGTATGGAATGGTTATTGAAAACCCGCTTTGGCGATGGATATCATATGAGCTTTAGCGTGATGCGCATTTACACGGATAATGAGATCGGAACAATCGATGACGTGGTCACTCCGGCCAGGAATGTTCCCTGGGAAAACTTTCTTGCGGCTGCCGTTCAGGCAAAAGCCTCGACCATGATGGCAGAAACGCATCCCGGCTTGGCCAAAAGTTCCTATATAGCTGCCGTTGATGATTACCAGGCAGCCATGGCTTCGAGAGATACATGGGATCAGGCTGATTACCGGGAAGCTTCATGGGGAGCAACTTCTTCCATAATCATGGGTAACATTACCGGGAAAAAAAAATATTTTGAACAGGCTGTGGATTTCGGAAAATTACTCGTGAAGTGCCAGGAACAGAAGTTCTTGGATGGAATTCCGATTGCAGGGTATTTTTATACCGGCAGTGACCGGCAACAGGTGATCCATAATCGTCATGCCGCCTTTGAAGAAGCCCCCCTGATCGCACTTTCAAATCTTTGTGAGCAATTCCCTGACCATGAAAACTGGATCGACTGGTACAGCACAGCAGCTTTTCACAGTGAGTTTTTTATGAAAAGAGGCAGCCACATTGCTGCACCTTATAATCATCTGCCTAATTCAGTCTGGAAGTACTCAGAAATTATGCAGGAGGAAGATGACCAGACAAGACAGGATATGATACGGCAGTTCAATGATGGCACTCCACTGTCAGACGGATATGTGCTTCGCACTTTTCCTGTTTATTATGATGGTCTTTTTCATGGCAGTACAAATATTCAGTTATCATCTGCCTGGGCGCTTGCGCAAGCTTCCAGGCTTCGTAAAGATGCAGCAGGAATGGACCTGGTGAAACAGCAACTCGATTGGGTGTTGGGTGCCAACCCCTTTGGCCAGAGCCTGATGTATGGGGTCGGTTATGATTTTGCACCTCATTTTGCCTATTGTTTAAAAAATATAGTAGGTTCCCTACCCGTGGGTATGGATTGCATGTCAGGTGATGATCCTTACTGGTCTGCCAGCAATACGGCCACCCATAAGGAGATCTGGATAGAACCGGTAAACCGGTTTCTCGGTACACTTTCGGTCTATACATCGAGCAATTTCGATCGGCTTGCTGATAAAACCGATGAATCACTCGACTTATTGGTGATACCGGAAAGTAAAAAGGGAAACCGGGTTTCGTATCTGTTGACGACAGGTGGTAAAGGTAACCATGAGCTGAAAGTCAGAACCTATAATGTAAGGGCAACTCAGGAAACCCTGAAATTGGAACTGACTGGTAAAGAAGAACAAATACCGCTTGAGTTTGTAGTTATCGACCCGTCAAAACCATATGTTGTGGTTTTTATTGACGATATCGATCCGGATAAACGATGGGAGATCGTCGACAGTCTTTCCAGCACAGATATCTAAATCCCAATATCATTTTTTCATGACCGGTAAAAAGGCATAAGTCAATTATTGACTTTTCTTATCCGGGCGCCTTTTGTTTCTTCTGAATTTATTTTTACTTCCGAAACTTTTCTTGTTCCTGGATGACATTTTTGTGTTGTATTCCGGCGGCTTCCCGAGTTTTTCAGGTAAGGGTATCTTCCGGATCTCCTGGCCGATAAGATCTTCGATCTTTTTAAATTTACCGATTTCCCTGTCGCTGACCAGGGTTATGGCAAGACCCTTTGCCTCAGCCCTTGCGGTCCGCCCGACCCTGTGCACATAATCCTCAGCATCGTGGGGAACGTCATAATTCACGATAAAATCAATATCCTTTATATCAATACCACGGCTCAGAATATCCGTGGCCACCAACACCCTGATCTTTCGGGCTTTATATTCGGCCATGATCCTTTCGCGTTCTTTCTGCTCCAGGTCAGAAGACATGCTCTTTACCTCATATTCCTGGTTCTTAAGATTAGCCGTAATTTCCTTCACCTTAGCCTTGGTGCCGCTGAACACCAATATAGTCCGGAATTTTGTATTGGATCGGATCAATGACTTCAACAAAGGTATCTTCTGAGCTTCATAAAGGATAAAAGCGCCATGTTTTACTCCCTCCGCCGGCTTTGATATAGCTATATTGATCTCAACCGGATTTGAAAGGATTTTCCCGGCCAGCTTTCTGATATTTTCAGGCATTGTGGCACTGAACATAAGAGTTTGACGTTTTTCCGGTACATGGGAAATAATTTTGATGATATCATCATAAAATCCCATCTCCAGCATCTTATCGGCTTCATCGAGGATCAGATGGTGTATAGAATCAAAATTAACATAACCCATCCTCAGATGGGATATTAATTTGCCCGGTGTAGCCACCACAATATCCGCACCTTCAATCAATGCTTTTTTTTCGGTATCAAAATCTGCCCCATCTCCTCCTCCATATACTGGAATCACACTCGATGAGGTGTAATAAGACATGCCTTCTATCTGCTGATTGATCTGTAGGGCCAGTTCCCTTGTCGGCACAATGATCAGGGTATTGATTCCCTTATGTTCTTCCCTGGTTAATTTATGAAGAACAGGCAATACGAAAGCGGCTGTTTTTCCTGTACCGGTCTGGGCACAGGCAATTATATCTTTGTTATTCAGGATCTCCGGAATGGCCTTTTCCTGGATTGGGGTGGCCTGTTTAAAATTCATAAATGAAATGGCCTCCAGCAAATTTTCATTCAGTCCGAACTCTTCAAAATTCATCTTTTATTGTTATAGTTAATTATCAGTTTTTTATTTCTATTCATTGTACAAGGAATTACATGTCCGTTAAAAATCTCTCGCTCAAATGGATAGACATACCAATTATAAATAATCAGACGATATTCTTACCTGTGTATACATTTTTTTTACCTTATCGACGCAGACTTTCAGTCAATTCTCCATTGATCTCTATTCTGATCCCTTGCTTTTTTGTAAGCTTTATAAATCTATTTACTTGAGCAGTATATTCTGACAGACTATATTACCACAATAACGTGAGGAATAGAAAATAGTTTTGAAAAAAGAATTCCAGAATATTAATGATTATTTGTTTGATAAGTTCAATTGTTATTTCTTTGGATTTTTTCAAAGATATTACAATTAATCTGCAATTTTCCTAAATCTGATGAGAAAAAAGCGAAGTAAATTCTCCAGCCGTTTCGGATTTGTGGCTGCTGCTGCAGGCAGCGCAGTAGGCCTGGGAAATATATGGAAATTCCCTTTTGAGGCCGGACATGGAGGCGGGGCGGCTTTTCTGCTGCTTTATCTTATTTTTTGCTTCGTTTTATGTTATCCTTTATTGATCACTGAAATAGCCATCGGTCGCCGGGCGCAGAAAAATCCGGTAGGAGCATTCCGGGCTATCAACCGCCCTAACTGGACTTTTATCGGGTTTTTAAGTGTGTTATGCGGAATACTCATCCTTTCATTTTATAATGTGGTAGCCGGCTGGGTGTTCGGCTATTTTGTGGAAATGTTGTTGGGGAATTTCGCAATCGGTGAAAATTTTTCTGAATTTATCATGGACATACGAACCATCGGTGGTTATTCCCTATTATTTATGGTGGTCACTGCCTTTATCGTATCCAAAGGAATTACACATGGAATAGAAAAAGCCAGCAGTATACTTATGCCAATCCTGGTGCTGATCATCGTTGTTTTTGTAATCTACGCATTAACGCTTGATAATGCATGGGCTGGGGTGGAGTTTTATCTCATACCCGATTTATCGAGGCTATCTATCGAGGCTATATACCGGGCCCTGGGTCAGGCTTTTTTTTCACTTTCACTTGGCATGGGCGCCATGATCACCTATGGAAGTTATTTACGTAAAAATGAAGACATTATAACTTCAGGATTTATTGTAACCATTGCAGACATTAGTATTGCATTTTTAGCCGGATTAATGATATTCCCTCTTATTTTTTCCCAGGGTCTGCCTACTGATGGTGGCACCGGTCTTATTTTCATAACTATGCCCGGCCTTTTTGAAAATATGGGACCCGTACTGGGTGTGTTAATTGGATCCTTATTTTTTCTGTTGCTATCTTTTGCCGCATTAACCTCCACGATCTCGTTGATGGAATTGCCTGTGTCGTATCTTGTGGATCAGCAAAATATTAAAAGAGAGATTGCCGTATGGATCTCGGCTATGGGTATATTTATCATCGGAATCCCATCATTAATAGGAAACGGCTATTCCCACTATTTTACCAATTTTATAACTTATCTCGGAGCCGGTCAGCCTACGGATTTTATGACCTTCCTGTCGGATCTGGCCTCAAACACCCTGTTGCCTTTCGGCGGATTTACTATTGCTCTTTTTACCGTCTATTCATGGAAAAGAAAAAAATTATTCAGGGAACTCACCTATGGTCGTCCCGAATTTGTATCTTCCTGGGTAGCCCGTTATGTGGGGTTCTGTCTTCAGTACATTGCACCAGTCGTTTTAGGGATCATTTTCATAATTACCATATTTGAAACATTTCTTGGCGTACATTTCTTCAACTAGCCGGCTTGGATGGAGATTTTAATTAATTAAGTTGATTTCGTACTTTTGACTGGTTTTTTAATTAAAGTGACAGGAAATCATGGTCAGTTCAAGGAATACCTTTTCCAGCAAATTCGGATTTATTGCCGCTTCAGCCGGCAGTGCGGTAGGCCTGGGAAATATCTGGAAATTTCCTTTCGAGGTTGGTCAAAATGGTGGAGGGGCATTTCTTGTGCTGTATATTTTTTTCTGTTTTCTCCTATGCTATCCCCTGCTGATTACGGAAGTGGCCATTGGCAGAAGGGCCCATAAAAGTCCGGTTGTGGCTTTCAGGGCCATGAAATTACCCCACTGGACGTTTATGGGCCTGTTGGGTGTTTTATGTGGCGTGGTTATCCTGTCCTTTTATAATATCGTGGCAGCCTGGGTATTCGCCTATTTTGTGGAAATGGTACTTGGCAATTTTCAGGTAGGCACCCAATTTTCAGATTTTGTTAACGATATTGAAATGATCGGAGGATATTCCCTGTTCTTTCTTGCCGTAATGGCTTTCATCGTATCCCGGGGGGTAACCCATGGAATAGAAAAAGCAAGCAAGATCCTGATGCCCGTATTGATAGGTATTCTGGTATTTCTCATTATCTATGCTTTGACCCTTGATGGGGCCATGGAAGGAATAAAATTTTACCTTATCCCCGATTTTTCCAGAATAAATGTTGAAGTGATTTACCGTGCGCTCGGGCAGGCCTTTTTTTCATTATCCCTCGGCATGGGCGTACTTATTACCTATGGCAGTTATTTGAAAAAAAGGGAAGATATCGTGTTTTCAGGTGCTATTATTACACTGGCCGATATCGGTATTGCCTTTCTGGCCGGTCTGATGATCTTTCCTATTATATTTTCCCAGGGACTGGATACGGATGGTGGTGTGGGACTGATCTTTATCACCATGCCCGGCATATTTGAAACTATGGGTCCGGTGTGGGGAGGCATCGTGGGTTCCTCCTTTTTCTTATTGCTGGCTTTTGCCGCACTCACATCCACCATTTCATTACTCGAATTACCTGTATCCTACCTGGTGGACCGGCACGATATCAAAAGGGACAATGCGGTCTGGATCTCAGCGGGTGTGATATTTTTATTAGGTATTCCATCTTTGATCAGTAGTGGATATTCTGATTATTTTACCAATTTCATAACCTATTTCGGATCGGATAAACCGGTAGATTTTATGACCTTTCTTACCGATGTATCATCCAACACCCTGCTTCCTCTCGTTGGGCTCCTGACTTCTGTTTTCGCTGTATACATATGGAAACGAAAAAAACTTTTCCGTGAACTCCATTACGGCAATGATAAGTTTCTTAAATCGTGGGTTTCAAAATATGTGGGCTTTTGCCTGCAGTTTATTGCCCCCGTAGTGCTGTCGATCACATTCGTAATTACCGTCCTGGAAATATTTTTCGGCATATCCCTGTTCTCCTGATATTTCATTTTTTTTAATGGGGTTTTAAACAAAAACATTATTTTTATGATCAATATTCATAACTTTTTAATCCTGTAATTATCATGAAAAAGTGCATTAAATTTTATTTGATCTTTACAGTGGTTGCGGTCATAATAGGTGCCGGTTGTGCAACCACTAAAACGACTACCTCCAAATATGTGGGCAACTGGAATTACATAGTGAAAAACCTGCCCGAAGGAGATATTAGAGGAACTATGGTTCTCAGTCAGGACGGAGAAAATTTCAGCGGAAACCTGATGTCTGATGATGGAAGTATTTCCTTAAAAATGGAAGACCTGAAAATTGAAAATGACAATCTATCCTCCTATTTTTATTTTCAGGGCATGAAGATCTATATGGACGGTGTCTTTAATGGAGATAACTTCAGTGGAAAGGTAAGTGTGGATTATAACAAATTCCCGGTAACGGCCCAAAAAGTAGAATAAACCAATAATTTAAAATGGCTGTTTACGGATTCTCGACTGAAGACCTGTCGTTAATCATTGAAGACTCTGCAGATTCCACCGGTAACTAGATGCAGTTCATTTAAAATTTTATCAAATTGACCCGGTAAAGGTCATGGAAAAAAAGCTGGAAGATGACCTATGGCCATGGCATGTAGATTCCCTGGAAAAAGCCGAATTAGAGGCGTAAATTAAAAAAGAACATAGTTTAAACAGAATAGAATGGATAATTTAAAAACGGCCATCGTAACCGGCGGTGGCCAGGGAATAGGAAGTGTTATCGCAATAAGTCTTTTTGAAGAAGGGTACCAGGTAGCTGTTTTTGAAGTGGATCCCGAAGCTGGAAAAGAAATATCAGAGGATATTAATGCCCCCGATCGCTTCCTTTTTATCGAAACCGACGTGTCCAATGAAATGCAGGTGATCAGATCCATGGAAGAAACGGCTGAAAAATTCGGCTCCATAGATATTCTGATCAACAATGCAGCAATCTCAAGAAACAAACCGTTACAGGATCTGTCTGTAAATGAATGGAGAAGAGTTATCGATGTAAACCTGACCGGTGCTTTTATCTGTTCAAAATATGCTGCCCCCTACCTGAAAAAAGCTGAAGGATCGATAATCAATATCTGTTCTACCAGGGCCTTTATGTCGGAGCCGAATACGGAAGCCTATTCCGCCTCCAAGGGCGGGATTTTTTCTCTTACCCATGCCCTGGCCATGAGTCTGGGACCTGATGTCCGGGTTAATTCCATCAGCCCGGGCTGGATAGATGTTACCCGGTTGAAAAAGAAAAAAGATAGAAACCCGTATCAGTTCCGCAAAATAGACCATGAACAGCATCCGGCAGGCAGGGTGGGCAATGCGGAGGATATTGCTTCCATGGTTTTGTTTCTGATCGATAAAAAAAACAGTTTCATTAACGGTCAGAATTTCACAATTGACGGGGGTATGACCATTAAAATGATCTATCAATAATAAAAATCTAAAAATTAATATCCGTCACGATCCAAATTTTCATTGGACAACAGGATTAAAAATATAAGATATCAGATAAAAATAAAATTTAACTTAAAAATATAAATTTCTTAATTGTTTCCAATGAATAATTTTTTTATATTTTTTTATCTTAGCAGATAAATCAAATAGAAAAACAAGTTGGTTTTAAAATTACAATCGCCATGAACAAAAATGTGGAAGAATATCTGAAATTTCTCAAAGGGGAAGTCAGAATGCCCGCTCACCTGAAGCCCAAAAAAGATGAAAATGCGAAATTATATAAAAACAGATTTGTTGAGTTTGTCTCTAAATCACCTTTCTGGGTTCCACATGTGATGTGGATTGTATTATTTCTGGTATTCTTATACATCAGTATTTTTCACACTTCGCTCACACTGCTGGAAATCGGACTGGCAGGGTTTGGCGGATTCCTGACCTGGACATTTATGGAGTATATCGTGCATCGATTTCTGTATCATACTGAGGTGGATTCCGATGATTTCCTTCAATTCCAGATGAGCATGCATGGTAACCACCATCATTATCCCAAAGATCCCGAAAGGCTGGCCATGCCCCCTATTCCCGGCCTTATTATTGCCGCTCTATTATTAGGACTGTTCTACCTGATCATGGGCACTTATGCCTTCGCTTTTTTTCCCGGTTTTATTATTGCCTATGACGCATATATAACACTGCATTATTATCAGCACAGGGTTAAAAGCCCGAAATATAAACCCTGGAAAGCATTGTGGAGACATCATAAGGCCCATCACTATTCAAATCCCTATGCCGCTTTTGGTGTATCCACAAGACTATGGGATTGGGTATTTGGTACGATGCCCAAAAAGTCGAAAGATCACAAAGAGGTGGAAGTAAATGCCTGAATGCAAATTCAGACATTTTTTTGACCCTCTGCCAGTTATTACCTGAGCGTTAGGGGAATAAAACAATTGATTGAATCGGCCATTACCGGGAAAATAAAAACTAGTTGGTTTCCCGTAACTTAGACCGAGAAAACAATAAAAAACAAAATCTCTGATTTGCCAATTCACTTTCAGAACAAATAATTCAGATTAATATAAAAACCGGTATTACCATCCTGTGAGTCGAAGGCCTTCCCAAAATCGCCACTGATAATAAAATTTTCGTTCAAGGCTATTTTTAATCCCAGGCCGGCACTCATGTGAAGGCTTTCCGAACCGGGATTAAAATACCGGGAAAATTCAGGATCGTTCTCAGCCCGGGAAAGGTTTACATCGATCTTATCCACTACCCTTCCGGCATCATAAAAAAGATTGGTCCCGAGATATACATTCTGTTTGAAAACAACTGTTCTCAAAAAAATCCACCTGAGTTCGAGGTTACCGAAAGCAATCCCGTCACCCACAACACGGTTACGAAGCACTCCTCTAAGTGATCGCGAACCACCCAGGCCCTGCGATGTGGAACTTATTAAAAAAGTGGGTACGATATGAGGTTGCATATGGAAGGGTACCTGGCCGGAAAGAGTTCCCTGGTAAGTTAACCTGTATGCCAAAGATAACTTTCGGGGAGCCAAAGTAAAATATTGCCTGTGAACCAAGGTTAACTTCGAATAGGATCCGGTCCAGCTTCCAAGGAACTCTGGCGCCACAGATAAGACCGCTTCCGACCATATACCTGAAAAAGGATTGGCTTCCCGGTCGCGGGTATCATAAATTATTCCCGCCTTGAGATAAGTTATTGTATTTCCGTTCCTTTCTTCTTCTTTAAGAATATCCCAGTCAACATATTTTCCATACAATCCATCTATATCGGGAAGCTTGTCTGCATCATCCCTTCCCTCATTAAGCCGGTCAATGTTGACAGGCCCGATTTCATTATTATACATGGCAAAACCGGTGATCCAGCGGTACCTGTTGTCATTTTTTTTCAGATTTCCCTGGAAATTGGCCATCACCCTGAATATTTTACGGTCATGACGGTAAAAAACCCTTGATTTATATTCCGGATGTTCATCATCCTCCCATTCAGGATTATACAAAGCCTGGTACCCGTTAAACCCGAAAAACTGCATGGTCTGTTCGGTAAGATAACTTATGTCAGCAGTGAGCCTGATATTCGGGATCAGGTATTCGGAATCATAATAAAACCGGTTTATCCCGCTTCCCCGCGTAGTTCTCGACCATTCCATATAGATTGAATGCCTGTAATCAGGGTACGTGCTGCCATCACCATAATCATAAAAATTAACAAGGGCTCCATATTGAAAACCGAGATCTGTATCAAAGGAAATTGCCGGCAGCAGACCGAAAGTCCAGCCTGTTTTTACCTGTTCTTCTTTTATATCCTCAACGGCTTCGGTTTTCTGGGAAAAAGCATTAACCGTCAGGATGAATACAAGGAAAATGGAAAATATAATAGGATGAAAATTTTTCATTCAGCTAAAGTGATAAATCGAATTTCAATCAATACTTCGATGCAATATAATAATTATACCGATGAGTTTTAAAGAATGAAATATTATTAGCTCATCATTATGGGTAAGCAGATAAAGAATTGTCTACCGTTAAAATCAGAAAAATTGATAATCCGTTTAACCATTAACCTAAATCTATACGAACATGAATTCTCTGACAAAATTTGCTGCATTACCACTTATTTCGCTGTTGCTGACATCCTGTCTTTTCAGTGAAGAACCCGCCCCCCTGATCCGATCACTGGATTCCGGCGACCGGTTTTCGAAATTTGTTTGATTGGAAAGGACATACCGACCTGATGGGTCCATTTGCAACTTATCGTAATATCCAAACCAATGCATCGAAGGACCATCGGTAATAAATCTCCCCGGAACACCGACCTCATGCGCAACCTCCTTAATCGAATCGGATACTCCATGGCTCCAAAAGGATTTATTCAGGTCATGAATGGGGGGAAAAATGAGGATCAATGAGATCAGATACGAAAAAAAGAATGCGGAGATGGTATTAATCATTTATTTCACGTTTATTTCTGATGATTTTTCAATCCCTCGTAAAACAACGCGAACACACCATCCCGGTCTGCATCATAACACCGGAGGAGTTTCCCGTTTGTTTTATAAAAATTATAGTCCATATAATAAGTAACCGTCGGACAATCGATTACTTCCCAACTGCCAAGATCCGGATCGATCAATACGGCAATATCCCCCAGATCGAAATAACCTTTTGTAGGGCTCCGGTAATAATCCGATTTTAAGCGGTAACGGTATAGATACTCTCCCAGTTCGCCATGCGGCTTAATATATTTTTCTGATTCTTCAAGTGTTCCTGCATTCAGATGTGTTCCCGTATCGAACAATACCAGCGGAAATGGAGCATGGAACATCATCCTGGATGCATGCATATCTCCTTTAATATTGTAATTATGAGCCCTGTATGGCCAGGTGTTTTCAGTGCGGGCATGCCAGAACATGATTACCCGGTCCCTGATAGCAGGTTCCTTAAGATAAGCGGAGGCAAGGTCGGTAGGTGAACCAAGTCCGACTATCCATAAAGGATTATCCGGAGTGCCTGCCATAGCCTTTTCAATGATAAAATCGATTCCTTCCGAACTGCCGGGTTCGAATTCATATTGCATGGGATGGGAACCCGCATATACCGGATATTTTCCTTCCAGTCCTGCTTTTTTCAATATGGTATGAATTTCCTCCACCGATTTATCTATACTTTCAGGACCCACACCGCTGAATGTATGGTCATAGTTACTTCCGACAAAGCCTTCAATGTCAAACCGTTCAGGATGAAGGATAGCCAACGCGATTGCCCAGATATCATCAATTTCGTTTTTTGCGTCGCTGACAATAATAATTCGTATCCGTTCCTCTTTAGGAGGAATGACTGGAACTATCTTCTTTTCACCAAAGTACAGGTTGCTTTGACCGGATGCAACCTGGCTCGAAAAAATGATCAAAAATAAGATTAACGGTTTCAGTATACTCATATTCATTGAACACATGGATTATAAATATTAATAAAGAGTAAGAATTATCTCTGATGTATGGATTTGCCATCTTCTTATGAATGACAATAAGCACTCCCATCTATTTCACACAGTAAGATATTAACAATAATAATTTTTTAAAAAGATTGCTAACATTTAACTCGTTGTTTGAATTATTATATACCTCATTATCTTTTAATATACTGATAATCAATTATTTATCATTTCATTTCCTGGTGTATCCTGGTGTTTTCGAAACTTTGTGGCATTCAATCATTAAATTTTAGCCCCGAAAGCACCAGGTAACGGAGAACCAAAGTTTTTTTGGCCATCAAATCAAATCACCATATCACCA
>CAZIXF010000042.1:0-24840 GCA_964543195.1 uncultured Roseivirgaceae bacterium | reverse complement strand
ATCACCAAATCACCAAATCACCAAATCACCAAATCACTATATCTCTATATCTCTATATCACCATATCACCTGGTATCGCTAAGGTTTTAATTATCTAATTCACACAACAAGTTAACACTTAATAAAAAATTATAATACATGGAATTCTGATTAAAATTTCATAACTTGGGAAATTGTTAATAATGATTATATAATTTTTAAGACCTCTTTAATAAATCATTTCAAAGGATCAAATCATTGAAGTTTCTTTTAAATTATACATCCAAGTGTAGTAAAAATGCAGGAGTAACAATAATATAGTACAACAAAAATTATGAGAAAATTAAACATTGGCATCATTGATCTTATCCACAGGGGCCCCACGAAGGCGCTATATTTCCGTTTGATGAATGCAAACCTGGCAAGTATTATGCCTACGATAATAGCCACATGGTGTGAAGAAGCTGGACATAATGTTCATTTTGTCACTTATACCGGTTTTGAAAAACTTGAAAAGGATTTTCCGGAAAAACTGGATTTTCTGTTCATCAGTGCTTTCACCCAGGCAGCGCCACTTGCTTATTCTATTAGTTCAATGTATCGATCAAAAGGTGCGGTAACAGCATTGGGAGGACCTCATGCCAGATGTTATCCTGATGATGCTCAAAATTATTTTGATTATGTGTTTGGTTTTACCAATAAGGATATAATAATTGATCTACTCAGTAATTTTAAATCCAATCCCGAAAAAGGCGAACATTTATCGGCTTTGGGACAGCCCCTCTCGTTGCCCAGCGTAAGAGAGAGATGGAAATTCATTGAGCCAACCCTTAAAAAAGCTCCTTTCCTTAAAATTATACCTATGATAGGTAGTATGGGTTGTCCATATACGTGTTCCTTCTGCATCGACTCGACCGTAACCTATCAGATGCTGGATCTCGATACATTGTCGGATGATATCCGCTTTTTAAGGACCAAATTCAAAAAACCCATGATCGGATGGCATGACCCTAATTTTGGCATCCGGTTTAATGATTATATGGATGCCATTGAAGCGGCCGCACCCAAAGGAAGCATTCAATTCATTGGAGAATCAAGCCTGGCTATTTTATCGGAGAAAAATCTTAAACGATTAAAAGAAAATGGCTGTGTAGCGATGTTACCAGGTATTGAATCCTGGTATGAACTGGGAAATAAATCTAAAGCATCCCGGAAAAAAGGAGAAGAAAAGGTTCAACAGGTCTCCGATCATATTAATATGGTGCTGGATTATATTCCCTATATGCAGTCTAATTTTGTAATGGGCCTGGATTCCGATGAGGGAAGTGAACCTTTTGAGCTGACAAAAAAATTCATCGATAAATCACCAGCCGCATTCCCAGGCTACTCGTTATTAACCGCTTTTGGTGAAGCCGCTCCCCTCAACCTGGAATATATGAAGGAAGACCGAGTCCGCCCCTTCCCTTTCCATTTTCTCAACAACCACATGGCCATGAACGTTAAGCCGAAAAATTACGAATGGATTGAATTTTATGATCATGTGATCGATCTCACCGAATATTCTTTTTCCAAAAGAGCCATCTTTAACCGAATGAGGAATGGATCCAGATTCACTACCAAATGGTTGAACGTAGTCAGGGCCATATCATCGGAAGGATATGGAAGAATTCGTTATTTTAAAAAAATAAGAGAGAAACTGATAAACGATCGCCAGTTCAGAGACTTTTTTGAAGGCGAAACCAATGAAGTGCCTGATTTTTACAAAAACATTGTCCAAAAGGATCTCGGTGACCTTTATGAATGGTTCCCCCAAAGATCATGGAAATATGACCACAAAGCGTATCTGAAAAAGACCATGAAAAAAGTAGAGGTGCTGGAAAACATCTGATCAGAGCAGCTCTTCCTTCTGCATTTTAAAAATTAACTTCCCTTCTGATACTGTCAATGACAGAGGTGGCCTATGAATCGTTTATCATGTTTTTTTCTCCAGGAATTCATTTTCATGATATCTATATAATTCTTTTGTGATAACCTGATCTTCCTTATACTTAGGCTTGTTCTGGAAGGAGCACACCAGGACACTGAACAATAGGCACGGCTAAACAATGTCCCACTCTCAGCCAGTTTGTCAATATGGGGTGAACATACATGGCCGGCGCCATAAATTCCTGATTCCGGTCGAAGGTCATCAATGGCGATATCAATCACTCTGTCTTTTATTATTTAATTTTGGGTCAATAACTAAGTAGAACAAAAAATGAAAAAGATATTTGGATATTTCCTTCAGGGTCTTCTTTACCTTGGTCCCATCGCGTTGACGATCTATATTATAATCCAGGCTTTCAATTTTATTGATGGCCTGTTGAAAGAGTATATTGAACACCTGGCCGGATTTCAGATCCCCGGTCTTGGCCTGATCATCATATTTATTTTTCTTACCGTGCTCGGTTATTTCGGTCAGACCATTCTTGCCGCTCCATTTAAACTCTTATTCAATAAAATATTACTTAAAATCCCTCCTTTGAAGCTGATTTACTCCTCGTTGAGCGATCTTTTTTCGGCAATTGTGGGCAAAGAAAGAAAGTTCAATAGCCCTGTTCTGGTTAAAATCAACGAAAATCCTGTGATCGAAAGAATCGGATTTATCACCGAGGAACAGCTCGACCGGTTCGATCTGGTAGACAAGGTGGCTGTGTACTTTCCATTCAGTTATGCTATCAACGGTGAGCTACATATTGTTTCGAGAGAAAACATCTCCCCTTTGCACATATCGGGTTCGGATGCCTTGAAATTCATCGTTTCGGGAGGTGTGGCTGAAATCAATCCGGATGTTTCGCCGGCATCTTCAGTAAAGTGATCAGGTAAGATTCATTGTAAGTTTAAAATTCAACGGAATATTTCCCGTTAAATTCATCCATTATGCGTATCATTTCCTGTGGCAGTTTTTTTCGCGTGAATGCTTCAATCTCTTCCGGTATGGATTTATAGAATGCCTGTGCCATTCCTCCTGCCATGCAGGCAAGCGTGTCGCTGTCACCTCCAAGCGAAATGGCATTTCGCACAGCATCTTCGAAATCAATGCTTTCCAGGAAAGAAACGATCGCCTGGGGTACCGAACCCTGGCAGGTCACATCAAAAGTATAATTGGGACGTATATCTTTCAAAGTGAACGAAAGAGAATATCCAAGCCGCGCTTGTATCTTATCCCGGATTTCATCTTTAGTGCTACCATTCCTGGCCAGAAAGATCGATGCAGCCACCGCCTGGGCTCCTCGTATCCCTTCAGGATGATCATGGGTGACCCCGGCTGTTTTTTTTGCTTCCTCCAGTGTGGTTTCCAGGCTGTCAAATGCAAAACCTACCGGGCTGACCCGCATGGCAGATCCATTTCCAAAGCTGTTATAGGGTTCCGGGTTGTCTACATACACCCATAACCGGAAATTTCCCCCATAGGGAACATTGGGATATTTACGACTGTATCTTGTATAGGCCTCTTCATAGGAAATATTGTGCATCAGGCAATCGGCCGTTGCCACAGTAAGCACGGTGTCGTCCGTAAAACGGCATTGTTCGTCAAAAAGATCGAATTGTTTTGTTTTTATGGGACTGTGTTCATACACCGACCCGATCACGTCACCTGCAATAGCACCTAGCATAAGTTTATTTTATTTCTTTTTTGAATAAAATATAAAATATGCAGGACTCCGGGTCAATAATTTGAATATTTATTATTGGTTTATTATTTTGTCCTTTAACAACCAGGGCTATTATTTTCAACATACAAAGGCACTATAATGGTATTATTTTAATTTAAGGAACATGTGTGGTTCTGCCAACCCTTTTTCCCAAAACTGAAATCACCATGTTCAGCTTTTTTTCAAACACGGTTCTACAAATGAAACCGCCTACTTCCAAAGGAATAAAATATAATCCTTTTCCCGACTATAGATTGATATTGAAAAATGCCTGAGCTTATTAATTGTATATTTTTACTGATTTATCACAACCGATATTGGAAAATCCTGCCCCGTACTGAATCCGGTTGGGAATTGCATACTGCCCCCATATTCACTGGTTACCTGGGGAACACGATCTTCCATATAAGCTTTCAATTCGTTGACGGTTATTTTCTGATCCTGATTTCCTCCATCGGCATTGCCTTTCAACGCTTCCAGCAATACATAGGTAAAAGCACCGTGTTTTAATGTTTCGAATTCCGTGGCAAACTGCTTTGTCCCGCTGGCTGAAATTAAAACGATCCCTGAACTCCGTGCCAGTTGCATGATCGCCTTTTCTTCCGGAGCGCCCCTCATGGCCAGGGCCTGAACCGCTCCGCCCGAATGACAGGCATCGAGTAAGATCAGTTGTTTCTGGGCTTTTACATCGGCAAGCATATCTCTTAATTCGCTGGCGGAGATCCCTTTGCTTCTCAATTCCTGGGAATTACCGTAAAGCTGGACCACATCATAAGGAACAAGATAATATTCCCGGTTTTCACTTTGTTGATCAATTGTGCCGTGACCGGCATAATAGAAAATAAATACGTCGGTCAGCTTTGCTTGATTCGATATTTTTTCAAACACTTCCCTGATTTTATCGGCCGTTACTTCTTCATCAAATAGTTTTTCGGTATGAATAGTATTAAAAATACCTTTGCTCCTGACTGCTATTGCATCCAAAAAGGATTCGGCATCGGGTCTTGCATAGTTCAGATCATAATTATTGTTCATGTATTTATTAACCCCGATAGCAAATATATACAGGTCTGAAGTAGCTTCGAGTTCTCCGGTGTATTCGACAATTATCTCGTCGGGTCTGGATTCGATCATCTGGTAATTAACTGCCGTCACCTTGAATTGATTCCCTCCCGGAAGGAGCAGCAATTCAAATTCTTTTTCAATTTTCTGGCGGTCCTGACTGATCGATACATCTCTTTCCATAGCTACCAGTTTATCGTTATGATATACCCTCAGCTCCTTAATGCCCCCACCTCCATCATAAGCCGAAACATTCAAAACAACTTCCCGTTGATCGCTGACATAATATTTCGATTTGGTCTTGTTCAGATAAATGCTCCTATCCTGGCCGACGCTGGCATAAGGCGATTCGAACAAGGCTACCGAAGGCTTATCCAGTTTGGTTAAATCGAAAATATTCTCTCCCATTTCCTGCATCAGCCTGGAAACAGGAATCTGATCGAGAATACTTCTTTTCACATCCTCGGGACGGTACAGCACATCAAAATACTGATCTGCCGTATAAAAATCCCCGATTTCATCAGTCTCCTGTTGTACATACCATCCAAAATACTGGGGACCAAGATCGGAACAACCGAAATAACCCGAGGGAGTCCAGCAGACCCATTCTTTGTCCTTGGTTATAAACAAAGAAACAAAAGGCTCGCTTTTTTCTTCATCAAACTTAGTCGACCAGAGATGCACCACCTGATCTTCGCCTCCTGAGGCCAGATACTGATTATTGATTGATACCGACAGGGATCTTATTCCACCCTGGTGTCCGACCAATTCACTTATCAACTTCCCGGATAAATCATATACTTTAAGTGAAAAATCACTGCCCACATAAAGCTGGTCATCCTTATGCAGGAAAGACAGTATTCTTCCATCCACCTGTGGATCATTAAAAATTACATTGCCTCCTGGAAGTTTAAGCGAATAATCATCTGTTTTGACAATTCCACCCTCGTGGGTTTTTAAGGAAGCGATACGCATCCCTGCCACATCTTCAAGAACAAGATTCTGAAAATCAAAACTCATTTCGAACCGTTCAGCATTCCGGTTGTTGGAAACAAGAAGTTTCAGGTCTTCCGTAAAGGCAATATCCCATATAGCCGTCCCCTTTCCACTGAATATCTCATTGATCCTTCCGTTCAGCGGGTTCCAGAGGAATATTTCATTATCATTTCCACCGGCTGTTGCCAAAAGGTAATTCCCCTCCTCTACGACAGGATAGAATGTACATGCTGTTATGGTATTGTTATGGTCAGGGAAATCAGCCATTTTTGCAAATCCGGGTATGGTATAACTCCGGGCCAATCCGCTGTTTTCGGCACACGCCACCAGTATCTTACCATCTTTTGAAAAATCAATATCCGTAACAGGATCGGGCATTTCATCGATTTTCTGCCTGAATTTCCCATCCACGCTAAACAGGTTGACCAGGTGATCCTCTCCTCCCGTTACCAGATGCACACTGTCAGGAGAAAAAGCAACCGAACGTACCGGATAATAATGCTTCTCCACAACCTTAAAAGGTTCAACGGGGAAATTTACATTTATTCTGGTCAGGTCATATAAATGAAAATACTTGCTGTCAAATGTTACCGCAAGTAGTGATTTATGATAAGCAAAATCGATATCACTAACCACAGATCCAACATGAATTTTTCCGGCCTTCTCAAAAATATTATCTCCGGATACCTTCCAGATCAATATCTCACCATTCTCATCGGCTGTGGCCAACAATCGGCCATCCTTCGAAAACTCGATATTGGTTATTATTCCTTCATGGGCAGGATATATACCGGTCTGTTTCTGAGTAATAATATTATATGTAATAAAATAACTACCCTCTGGATTGATTTCATCTACAGGATAGCCGGCAATAGCTATCATTTCGCCATCAGGATGTAAAGCAGAGGAATAGATCATCCCCTCCGGCCCATCATCCATTTGAGTATAGAATTTCCCGTTCAATTCGCCGGTACCGGTCTGCCAGAAATGGATACTTTTATCCTCACCGGCAGAGATCAACTGATTACCGTCACTTGTAAAATGTAGCGCCCTGATACGCGCTGAATGGCCCTGGGAATTGAGCACGATCTGAGGTTCCGTTTCCTGGGCAAATCCGTAAAAAAATAAAAAAATGAGAAATAGCGATGAAATGATATTTTTCACTTCCATTAATTGAGTTTGTTGAAATTATCACTTAAATTAAAAAAATTATTAGAAAGATGAAATAAAATTTCTCAATCAAAATTCTGATGAGACCCTATATTTTTTTATCGGTTGGCGTGTTGTTTTTATATAATGCAGCATTAACGCAGAATCTCCCGACCTTTACCTTATCCGGTACCAATATTAATGACTCACTTCCGGATTTGTACTATAGTTCCAGTGTGTGGGGTGATATCGACAATGATGGTGATTTTGACCTGGTGATCAATGGGCAGGATACTACAAATGAAATGTATCACCTTATATTTATTAATGAGGGAAATAATAATTTCACCGGATCTGACATGGATGTTTCCGGTTCCCTGGCCGGTGACCTGGAATTTCATGATGCGGATGCAGATGGTGATCTTGACTTATTACGTACCGGATTTCACTGGTTTTATGGCGGAAGTACTATGTTATATGAAAATACGGGAAATGAGGAATTTGACAGGCAGGATCCGTTAAATGCAGATCTGTACTACAGTGATCTTGACTGGGGAGATTTTGACAATGATGGGGACCCGGATTTTATTGTTGCCGGTTATAACAGCACCGATGAAATTTATGAAACAAAATTGTTCAGAAATAATGGATCCGGAAATTTTTTCGAGGTCCCCGATAATTTTCCTGATATAATTTACGGTTTTGTAAAATGGATAGATCATAACAATGATGATCACCTGGACTTATTGATTAGCGGGCATAGATATCTGTCTGAAACAGACTCATATGAACCCCTGGTGACTCTTTATGAAAATAATGGCGATGAGGTCTTCAGTGAAATAAGTTCGAATAGTTTCCAGGATCTGGTCTGGAGTAATGCTGATCTGGGAGATTATGATTCGGATGGGGATATGGATATTGCGATTATGGGACATGATATTGTGTATGATTCGGCAAATGATACAACCACATATCCCATATATTCTAAAATATATCGCAATGATAACAATGGCATTTTTACCGATATTCAGGCCAACATCAAGCCCCTTACTCAGGGATCTGTAAAATGGGCAGATTTTGATAATGATGGAGATCTCGATTTTATAATCGCAGGCTATAATGAAGCAGACAATAATTCATTTTGCTTTTTTTATGAAAATGAAGGGAATGATTCCTTCACAGAAGTATCCACCTCAATCCAGGGTACATATATTGGAGATATCGATATAGCCGATACGGATAATGACAACGATCTGGACATTATTATCAGTGGGCATATTATTGATCAGGAAAACGGATTTGCCGCACTCTATATAAATGAAACGACAACAAAAAACACAAAACCATTTCCACCTTCCAATCTCAGTGCAGCTACAGTCGAAAACGAGGCCATACTCTCCTGGGAAGCCGGATCCGATACTGAAACTCCCAGCACGGGACTTACCTATAATGTATACATAAGATCTGATAATGATACCATCCTGATGCCACTGGCAGGTCAGAGTGGAACACGATACATACCGGCTCCCGGTAATTCGGGTTCAAATCATAGTCACAGGATCAAAAACCTTCCAAATGGAACCTATTATTGGAGTGTACAAGCCATTGACAACAGCTTCACTGGTTCGGCGTTTGCCCCGGAGGATACCTTTACAATTGAAATTCAATTGCCCTTTCAGAAAGTCAGTATAGTGAATGCCTTAGGAACCTATCTGGCTGTTAATCAATGGGGAGATTTTGACGACGATGGCGATCTCGACTTATTGTCTACGGGAACCAAAGAATTTGAATATAAAAACTGGGATGCAAACACCTCAATTTATGTAAACGATGGTACCCGGCTGACAAAATCATCAATCGATCTTATCCAGTTTAATGAAAGTGATGCCCGATGGGGAGATTATGACAATGATGGCGATCTGGATATTGTTATAAGTGGACTGGAACGAGGACAGTATCCAAGAACCGTCATCTATAAAAATGAGGGAGATGGTTATTTCAGAAACATTAATGCCGGAATTATCGGTTATCAGGAATCTTTTGTCGAGTGGTTCGATTTCGATAACGACGGAGATCTTGATCTGATAATTGGAGGTTCTTACAGCATTGTAGAAACCGGACCTACCCTGATTTATGAAAATACCGGTTCTGATAACTTTATCGAAACGGGTATTGAATTACCACCAATTGAAAACGGCACGATCGAGATTTTTGATTATGATCAGGATGGTGATTTTGATATTTCATTTGTCCATCTTGGTATTTCCATCTATTATAATGAATCCCTCAATCCATTCGATTCAGTTAATGTGCTTTACAACAATAATGATAATATAGGTTATTCAAAATGGGTAGATCATGACAATGATGGAGACATGGATATAGTCTTCTTTGAAGGCAAATATGCTGAAAACTTAAAAACCCTTTATTTACTGAAAAATGATTCGAATGAGTCCTTTGAAAAGATCTCACTTGATATATCTATCCAAACTGACGGCTATATAGCAACTGGAGACCTGGATAATAACGGCTACACAGATTTACTTATCACCAGCGGCAAACATTACTCAAGTGAAATTGACGAAACCCAATTGATCCTCAATAAGGGCAATGATCAGTTTGAAAGACTTGACTTTGAGTTTCAGGATGTTTATCAGGGATCAGCTTCAATTTGTGATTTTAATAATGATTCAAAACTGGATGTTTTAATTTCGGGTACAGCTAATTCTGATGATAATAATTTTCTCATTTTATATAGAAATTTCTTTGCCGGGGCAAATAATCCACCTTCACCTCCGGATAATCTTCAAATAAATTATTCGAACAAAATCCTCTCGATGAACTGGTCTTCTTCATCTGATCCGGAAACCTCTCCGGAAGGATTGGAATATAATCTCTATGTAAAAAATGAAAATGATGAATTAGTCGTGTCACCTCATGCTCATGAAAATGGTTCAAGAAAGATTATGGGAATGGGTAATGCCGGGAAACATAATTCGCATTTTATTTCCAATCTGCCTGACGGAATTTATTACTGGGGTGTACAGGCAATAGATCCATCCGGTAATACTTCTGCATTCAGGGAAGGAAACCCCGTTACAATAAATAATTTCATTGAATCGACCGCTGCCAATTTTGTTCCCGCTGACCGTGGAGCTATAGATCTTGGTGACATTGACAATGATGGTGATCTGGACATTGCCATTACTGGATCTACAGACTGGGAAGAGGATATACCGAATACAAATTTATACCGCAACAATGGGGATAATACATTCACTAAAATAGAAACTGACATTGTAAATGTGTCAAGAAGTGAAGTGAAGTTTGGAGATTATAATGGCGATGGCCTTTTGGATCTGGCCATTTCCGGTTTTACAGGCCAGAATGCAGATAAAAAAGGAATTGATCCTGTTACCAGGATTTACAAAAACACTGCAAATGGCAACTTTGATAATATCAATGCTGATTTACAGGGTCTTTCAAATTCGGAAATTCATTGGGCGGACGTCAATAACGACGGTGATCTTGATCTTATTATAACCGGCTGGCCGGATACTTACTGGAATTCTTCTCTGTTATTATACGAAAACATGGGGAATGACCAATTTAATGAAAAAGTAATTTTTGATTTGAGGAGTTCCGGCGATCATGCCATTACAACAGGTGATTATGATTCCGATGGAGATATTGACATAATAATTACCGGTAATTTAATATTAGAGAGCGATGAAGCCTATCACTATCAGACTATCTTGCTCCGGAATGATCTTTTATCCGGAAAATTTGAGGTAATTCAAACTGACATCAAGGGTGTAATCCGTGGCAGTTTAGATCTTGGTGACTATGACAGTGATGGTGACCTGGATCTGATCATATCCGGGCAATCAGACCTGGGTGAAGTCGCATGGATTTACGATAACTATGGGAATGGTGTATTTATTGAAAATAAATCAAGCAATCTCAGGGGTTTTTCAGAAGGAAAGGCTAAATGGGGTGATTATGATGGAGATGGAGACCTTGACATCGTAATAACCGGTTCTCTTCATAATGATGTATATTTTTACACAAATCATGGGAAAGGCTCATTCAGACATTCGGAGATATTCGGGAATATTGGAAAATATAAATACAGTGATGCAGCCTGGGGGGATATTGACCAAAACGGAACCCTAGATCTGGCCATTATCGGTGATTCATCATTTATACCCAGATCAAAAGTATTCCTCAACAATTATTCCCTGATCAACACAAAACCATTACCACCGACAACCATCAACTATCAAACCGATTCAAACAGGGTAATATTTAGATGGAATGATGGTTATGATGCTGAAACATCAATTAATGGTTTATATTACAACATCAATCTAAGCAATAATAAAGGTAGCATAGTTCCTTCTCACGCACATAATAACGGGAGCAGAAAAATTATCCATACCGGCAATGCTTCACAAAACAAATCAATAACCATTTATAATTTACAGGATGGAATCTACAGTTTCAGCGTCCAGACAATTGATAATAATTTTTATGGGTCAGATTTTTCTCAGGAAATCAATTTCTCGAGCTGTTTTCAATTTGAAAATGAATATCTTGACATCAGTTATTCCGGAGAAATAGGCATTGGATCAGAAGTTGAGTTTACTGCCATCGACTCATCCGAGAACATAGTAGACTATAGCTGGGATTTTGACGATGGAAGTGTTTTGGAAGACGGAATATCACCGGTTCATAAGTATGAAAACAGTGGCGTGTACAATATTTCGCTGGAGGTGACAAATGAATTCAATTGCACAAAATCCGTTAATAAAATAATTGAGGTGATTCAGGGTTTTCCAGTTACCATCATGACGGTAATAACACCGAACAGTGATGGCAGTAATGACAATCTGTTTATTGAAAATATCACCCGGTATCCTGAAAATGAAGTCCGGGTAACCAACGTGTTCGGTAACGAAGTATATTTTTCCCAAGGGTATCAGAACGATTGGCCGGCTGTTTTCAATGGATCCACGTTATCAAATGGAAACTACATTGTAACCGTGAAACTTCTGGAGTATGACGAAACCCTGACTGAAACCATAACTGTAATACGATAAATATTAACTGATGAAACAGTTCATTTTGTACATAATTATGTGTTTATCCATTGCGTTAAACTCAGCTTATGGTCAAACTCTGCCTACCTTCACCCAGAAGATCAGTGATGGATTTTTATTCGATCCATCCCTTGCCGGACTTTCAGGGGGCTCTGCCGTGGCCGGCTATAAGAAGCAATGGGCTAATGTGAACGGATCGCCTGAATACATTTACCTTGGAGCCCATACGTTGTTCGGACACGATAAAATGGGCACAGGGATAAATCTTTACCTGGAAGAATCCAATTTTCTAGAAAATTATTTCCTTGTGCTTCCTTTTGCCTACCATATGCCGGTCACTGAAAATTCTGGAATATCCTTTGGCCTTGCACCGGAACTGACCCGAAGCCAGATCAACTGGGAAAGGGTGATCGTACAGGATGAAAATGATCCGGTAATACAGAATCTGGATGACAAAATGTATTATGATATTTCCTATGGAATGAATTATCATAATCCCCTGTTCCGGGTTGGCGTTTCGGCCAGCAGGGTGATTGCCATGCTCCAGGATGGAAATGAAAGACCGTTGAACGGATATATGACCGGCTATGCTACTCTTTTTCTCCCTGTCAGACAAGATAAGGACCGCCTCGAACCCATGGTTATTTACCGCTACCCGATGAATGGACCTGGTCAGGTGGATGTCAGCTTGTTTTATTTTCACTCATTGGGAATCATTGCCGGCCTGAGTTACCGGACAGGGAATCTCGGTGGTGCTCATGCCGGCTATAATCTTAATCAGCGATTGATCATTGGATACGGTTATGAAATGATATTCGGCGAGTATGGAGGAAATATGGGAGGATCTCATGAAATCATATGCCGTTATAATTTCAATAAACAATACTATGCCAGATCAGCCCGCTATAGAAACAGACCGGGGTCTTCCATCACAATAAAGAAAAAGCAAAAACGATAATAAGTAAATTACTGAATCATTACTAATTTTCCAGTATTACACGCGATCAAAATTAGTAAAAGATTAAGCTTTGACCATCTTTGATCATTGTTAATTTAAAAATTTAAAAAATACAATCTCCCACAATCCTAAATATTTTTTAAATTGTATTATTACGTAATTTTTACTACCTTTTTCGCATTATTCATTAAATGATTTATTTTTTTATTTTTTTATAGATAACTGTTATGAAAATCACCAAAGAAGACGCTCTTAATTATCATAAGGAAGGGCGCAAAGGTAAACTGGAAGTGGTTTCTTCCAAATCCTGTACTACCCAGCGTGATCTGGCTCTGGCCTATACGCCGGGTGTTGCTCATCCCTGTAATGTGATCCATGACAATCCCGTCAATGCCTATGATTTCACTACAAAGGGAAACCTGGTTGCGGTGGTCACAAACGGCACAGCCGTATTGGGACTGGGGAATATTGGTCCACTGGCGGCAAAGCCGGTGATGGAAGGGAAAGCCGTATTGTTCAAACGGTTCGCAGACGTAGATGTGTTTGACATTGAAGTAAATTCGGAGGACCCCGATGAGGTGATTAAATTCTGTAAATTGATCGAACCCACTTTCGGCGGGATCAATCTCGAAGATATTAAGGCTCCCGAATGCTTTTACATTGAAGAAACCCTTAAAAAAGAACTTTCCATTCCCGTCTTTCACGACGACCAGCATGGAACCGCCATTATCTCCGGGGCGGGTCTTCTGAATGCACTTGAAATTGTGGGTAAAAATATAGCTGACGTGAAGGTGGTCTTTAACGGTGCGGGAGCAGCCGGTATCGCCTGTGCTTCCTTTTATATTTCGCTGGGTGTGAAAAAAGAAAATTTGATCCTTTGTGACAGTAAAGGCGTGGTATATAAGGGCAGAACCGACAATATGAATCCGCATAAAGCGGAGTTTGCGGTTGATACAAAGGCACGGTCACTTGCCGACGCTTTAAAAGGCGCTGATGTATTTGCAGGTTTATCGGTTAAGGATGCCGTAACCAAAGAAATGGTTAAATCGATGGCAGACAAACCGGTCATTTTTGCCATGGCCAATCCCGACCCGGAAATCACTTATGAGGATGCCAAAGCAGCCCGTCCTGATGTGATCATGGCTACCGGAAGATCCGATTATCCCAACCAGGTGAATAATGTACTGGGATTTCCTTTTATATTCCGCGGGGCCCTGGATGTGGGAGCCAAATCAATTAATGAGGAAATGAAACTGGCCGCCACCCGGGCATTGGCCTCATTGGCCAAGGAAGACGTGCCGGATTCTGTGATCAGGGCTTATGGCAATGAAGCGATCGCCTTTGGCCCGGAATATATTATTCCCAAACCGCTCGATCAACGTGTGCTGCTAAAGGTAGCACCCGCGGTGGCTAAAGCGGCCATGGAAACAGGAGTGGCCAGGGTTGAAATTGATCTTGGCAAGTATATCGAAACCCTGGAGGCCAAACTGGGCCGATCGAGAGAGATCATGCGCATGGTGATCAACCGTGCCAAATCCGATCCGAAACGGATTGTCTTTCCTGAGGGAGAAGAAAGCAAGATCCTGCGGGCATGTCAGATAATACTTGAAGAAGAGATCGGTACACCGGTGTTGTTAGGCAGAAAAGAGGTGATCGAAAAGATAACAAAGGAATTGCATCTGGAACTCAATGGGATTGAAATTGTGGACTTCAAAAATGGCAGTAAAATTGATTCCTATGCGGAAAAATTATATGAAAAAAGAAACCGTAAGGGCATTACTCGTATAGAAGCCCGAAAACTGATAAAGAACCCGAATTATTATGGAGCCATGATGGTGCATATGGGTGATGCGGATGGAATGGTTTCCGGACTAACCTATCATTATCCTGAAACCATAAGGCCTGCCCTGCAGATCATTCAGATGCAGCCTAATGTGTCGAGGGTATCCGGTTTATATATCATTCTCACTCCGGATGATGTCTATTTCTTTGCCGATACCACGGTCAATATCGATCCCACCTCAGAACAACTGGTCGATATTGCTTTATGTACAGCTGAGATCGCCCAGCGATTCGATGTGGAACCGAGAATAGCCATGCTGTCTTTCTCCAATTTCGGAAGTAATGTGGATGAACTGAGTAAAAAGGTAGAAAAGGCTGTGGAAATTCTGCACAAGGAACATCCCGAATTGATCGTGGATGGTGAAATGCAGGGTAATACGGCCCTCGATCCGCAACTGATGCATGATCTTTATCCCTTCAGTAAGCTAAAGGATAAAGCCAACATCCTGATCTTTCCAAGTCTGGAAGCAGGTAATATAGCTTATAAGCTCGTTGAGAACATCGGCAATTCCGAAGCCATAGGACCCATATTGATGGGGCTGAGCAAACCCGTACACGTACTGCAACGGGGTGATGACGTAAACGATATTGTGAATATTGCTGCTATTGCCGTAACGGATGCACAGGAATTGAGTAAGAAATAAATCATACAATCTACAGCTGAAATTCAAAGCAAAGGGACCTGAATAACCTCTTCTGTCGGGTTAAGCTCAACGGGGTAATGGTGCCGAATGCAGTGTGTTCCGTAAATAATTCCGAACGGCCGATCACCACAACAATGAAGCCCGGCTGATAAGAATAAGCGAATAACAGGTGAAGTATCTCCCGGCTGACCGTTTCGGCATATGCTTGTGTGTTCTATAAGCAACAGTCCTAATTTAGAATTATATTTGTATAAATGGGATAAAATAAATTAACCCCATTCTGATATTTTATCTTTGAAACAATTCCTATGCATCTAAAAATATATTTGGTTTTTTTGTTGGGTTACTTTCTCATAAGTTGCTCTTCAAGAAATTCATTGATTGATGGAAAGCCCGATATCACCGAATACACCTGGGGGACCTCCAACGACATAATTATTGAAGAGGGATTTTATCATACTTTTAAAAAAATTGACACTGTATTGAATCAGCTCACGGGGGATACGCTTACACCCATACAGATTATTTCAGATAAAAAACTGGTGATCCGGAAAATGATACCTACTTCAATGGATATGAAAGAAAAGGACGGGATAACGGAGTTTGTGATTACCAAAGCCAAGTTGATGAACGATACACTTATTTATGATGTCAAGAACTATATTGATCAGACCTTCCTGATCCTGTACTCCAGGTCCAATGCATCCCGGGTATATGTACTGAAAAACCCGGATGTCAAACTGAAAGAAACAAACCATTTGCAGCAACCTGAATTTGAAGTCAAAGGTTATAAAATTGGCGACAGGATCGACCGTTCTGTTATCGATGTAATTTACGAGGATCGATTCGGCACGTCGATCACGGAGGAAGCGGTATTAATTGAAGATCCGGATATTTCCTTTGTCATTATCGGAAGAAATTATATAGAACATATTACCCGCACGGGTATTCCGGAGGATGAAATAGACAAACTGATTAAAGCCATTAACAAACAGTTCGAAAATGAACCCGAATACGAGGAAATAACCAATGGCGAAGGAGCCCTGAAGCAAACCATGCGGGGTTATTACTGGATTGAAAAAGATGTATCTATTCAGCTGCAGAAAACGGACCCTCCCGTCAATGGTCAGACCGGCTGGACGCTGGAATATTCAAACTTTATCATAACCAATATACTTCAGAACTATCTTGAAGAAATTCCCGAAGCTTCATGACCCATAATTGGATCTCTATCCTTCTCTGCAATACAACATATGCAGGATCAGATATCAAAATAATACCGTTCACCTTCTTCTTCATGTACATAATAAACCATGGGTGGCCATGTTCCTGCCGGTATTTTCCCGGGCCAATGCATCAGGAAAGGCACATTTAACCCTTCCTTGAAACCGGTGATCTTCCCTCCCTTTTAATGAAGCATGGCCGGTATTGGATATGAAGGTTCGGTGTGAACTTTTCCATTTCTGCTCAGATCGACACTCAATTGATTGCCACGGGACATTCGCATATATAAAGAATCAATAAATCCTTCCCGATTCAATAGATCCTGCTCAATTAAAAAATTGAAAAAAATGCCTTGAAAGATCATATGAAAATGAAAGTTTTGATAATGATGGCGCTAAAATTAATTTCTTGATCAATATTAATTCCGGTTAATAATCGTTTTTTAAAAAAATTGTACCTTAGGAACATTCTTCATGAAAGATGCAAAACTCAATTTTTTTGTTGAAATTGACATTGACGTCCCGGATTAATCATAATTGTTTTTAAATATTCTTTTATATGAAAAATTTTTTCCATCTGATTAATATTCAACACTCGTTTTTTCAAGTTCTCCTGATAATATTTTTTATTCCGGGCTTGCTTAAGGCGCAAACCTATGTGTCAGTCGAAGAGGCCGGTTCATATTTTGAAGGCATACCGGAAGACCTGAAAAATCAGATTGAGCTGGCTTTGCCTGAGAAAGCCTATGCCAGGCCACTTAAACCACGCAAATTACTTGTTTTTAATCTCCATGTTAATAAGCAGAGACAACCGCTTAAAGGTCATAGTTCGATTCCCTATGCCAACTACGCCATCTGGAAAATGGGTGAAAAAACCGGGGCCTATCAAACCTTTTTCAGCAACGATACCCTCGTGTTCCGGCCGGATATCATCAACCGCTTCGATGCGCTATGCTTCAACAATACGGGGGGCGTGCTTTTCGATGATCCGATGCTCCGGCAAAGCCTGCTTGATTATGTTTACAGCGGGAAAGGATTCATCGGCATCCATGCCACAGGAGCCACCTTCGTACAATGGCCGGAATACGATCAGTTTCCCGAGTTCGGGCGCATGCTTGGCGGTTATGAAAGCGGAGGGCATCCTTGGAAACCACAGGAATGGATCACACTCAAAGTGGAGGAACCGGACCATCCTCTCAATTCATATTTTAACTTCACGAATTTTGATATCAGTGATGAAGTATTCCAGTTTACGGAACCTTACTCCAGGGATAAGCTCCGTGTTCTGTTATCTATCGATATTTCAAAGACGGATTTCAGTGAGGGAAGAAGAATATTGCCGGAAAGAAGGGCCGACAAAGACCTGGCTATCAGCTGGATAAAGGACTACGGCCGCGGCCGTGTTTTTTATTCAGCCCTGGGTGATAACAACCATGTGTTCTGGGATATCAGGGTGCTACATCAGGACCTTGCCGGCATACAATATGCCCTGGGTGATCTGTATGCGCCTGCAACCCCCAATAAGAAACTTACCCCCTCCATTCTATCACAGGAAAAGCTTGGCTGGCGGCTGGGTATGACGGCCTATTCGTTTAAGGATAATACCCTTTATGAAACCATTGATCATACGGCTGACCTTGGACTGCTGTACCTGGGTGGTTTGAATGTGCAAAAGGTGAGCGATAAGATCAATAAGAATTTCGATCATAACCTGAGCCGGGAGGAACTTTATCAGGTGAGGGAGAAGTTCCTCGAGTCCGAAGTAAAACTGGTCACTTATTATATCCATGATATTCCCAATGAGGAAGTCGAATGCAGGAAGATATTTGAATTCGGAAACCTGATGGGTATTGAAACTTTTATCTCGGAACCCAAACCCGGGGCACTCGACCTGATCGAAAAATTCTGTGAGGAGTACAACATTAAAGTGGCCATTCATAATCATGGGAAGGATATTTCTCCGCAGTACTGGAACCCGGCAAACCTGATGAACCTCATTGAAAACCGCAGTGCCCTGATCGGTGCATGCGGCGATATCGGATACTGGGTCAGGTCAGGCATTGATCCATCCGGCGCCATTGAAACCCTCGGCAAACGATTACTTTCAGTGCAAATGCATGATCTTGATTCAAGGACATCCGAAGGCCGGGATGTACCCTGGGGTCAGGGAACGCTCCATGTCGAACAGTTGTTGAGAAAAATGATGGACGAAGGGATAAAACCCTCCCTGATCGGTGTGGAATATTCAAGAGACTGGGGCAGATCGATGCCGGCTGTTAAGGAAAGCATCGGATTTTTTGACAAGACTATAATTCAAATGGCCAATTAACTTATACAGGAAGAAATGATCAATAAAAAGATTAATATGAGCGATAAGATCAAACGTCGGAATTTTATTAAAAAGGCGGCTGCCGGTACAGTGGGAGTACTCAGCTTGCCTACTATTGTGCCCGCTCATGTACTTGGAGGCAAGGGAAAAACAGCCCCCAGCGACAAGGTCGTTATGGGCTCTATTGGTGTAGGAGGTATGGGCACGGGTCATATCCGTTCGTTTATCGGATATGACGATGTACAATATGCTGCCGTATGCGATGTAAATGGTGAGCACCGTCTGCGGGCTAAAAAGATAGTGGACGACACTTATGGCAATAAGGATTGTACCGGATATAACGATTTCCGTGAGCTTCTGGCCCGTCCCGATATCGATGCGGTCGTGATTGCCACCCCGGAACACTGGCACGTGCTGATGGGTATGGAGGCAGCAAGGCAAGGCAAGGATATGTATTACGAAAAGCCGCTGAGCCGGTATTTTGAAGAATGCCTCGCCATAAGAGAAACGGTAAACCGGTATGGGGTAATTTTCCAGCATGGCACACAGCAGCGTTCCGATGAGCGGTTCCGCTTCGCCTGCGAACTGGTCAGAAACGGTCGGATCGGTAAACTGGAAAAGATCGTGATCGGCTCTGCGCGTTTCAGCCCGGTTCCTCCGCAACCCGAACAACCGGTTCCCGATTATCTGGATTATGATCTATGGCTGGGACCTGCCCCCTGGAAGCCCTATACGGAGCTGCGATGTACACGCAATTTCACTCTTATCTACGATTATTCCCTCGGGTGCCTGTCGGGAGCCTGGGGCATTCATCATGTAGATATCGCTCAATGGGCAGTGGATGCAGACGATTCCGGACCTGTGGAAGTCGAAGCCTGGGGTCATATACCACCGGAGGGTCTTTACGATACCTATATCGAGTGGGAAGCAATCCATACCTATAAAAACGGGGTGAAATTATTCCATATGGATTACCAGACCGCTTCCCGGAAGGAACCACGTTATATTCATCAGGGAATGGGCATGACCTTCATCGGATCAGAAGGGTATATCAACGTAAAGAGAGGATTCATGGATACCGAACCCCAATCATTATTAAAAACGGTAATGGGACCTGATGAGGTAAAACTGCCGAAGAGCAATGATCACAGAAGGAATTTTATCGATTCGGTTAAAACCCGGACCCAGCCTTTATGTCCTGTGGATATTGCGGTGCGTTCAGACACCGTATGCCATCAGGCCGATATTGCCATCCGGACCGGCAAAAAATTGACCTGGGATCCGGAAAGTGAACGATTCACCAACAGTGATGAAGCGAACCGTATGCTGGCAGCTCCAATGCGGGCGCCCTGGCATCTTTAATTGTAAAATTTTTTTAATAATTATGATTTACAGAATAATTAACAGAACACGGAATATAATAACTGTTTTTCTCCTCGGTATTATTTGGCTCAATGCTTACAGCCAGACGGACCCTGAAACAATAATGTCCGAAGTATCCGGAATTCTGGATAAGGCCGCTGAGTATAACCATGGAGAAAGTCAGGCATGGCAGAAATCATATATGGAGGTGATGAGGGAGATCCACCGGCATCCCGATCTTCTGCCTCAGGTAGAAATGCTAATGATCGATAAACTGAAACCGAATGCCTCATTTTACGGTAAACAATTCATCTGCCGGGAACTGGCCGTATATGGCACTGGAGCCTCGGTTAAAGCCTTATCCCGTCTGCTGAAAGATGAAGAAACCGTTCCAATGGCATTAATGGCCTTGCGATCGATTGAAGACCCGACCATTGACAAGACCCTGCTTAAGGCCGTGTCTAAAGCGAAGGGAAAAAACAAGGCGGGAATTATAAACACCCTTGGTGCCCGGAAGACTGAAGAAGCTGTGGATATGCTTTCAAAATTGATTTTTGATGAAGATTTTATGATCGCCAATGCTGCTATCAATTCGCTGGGAGAAATAGGTGCCCCGGATGCAGTTGAAGCCCTGCTTAATGCCATGGGGCAGTCAAGGCCCCCTGTTAAATGGGAAATAGCGCGCGCATTGAATAAGATTGCCGGCAGATTGGATACCATGGTCAATGATGAAGAAGCCCTGGAGATCTATACCAGGGTATTCGAATCCGATCCACCCATTCCTGTTAAAAAAGCGGCTTTTGCCGGTAAAATAAGAAATCTATCTTCTTCTGAAAAATACGATGAAATTATTAAACTATTACATGGACCATCATCTGAACTCCAGGCAGCCATTATTCCACTTGTTAATGAGCTTTCGATCAATGAAATCCGTGAACTTATAAAGAATTTGAAATCCTTCAGACTTCGATTGCAAATGCAGATCATGGCTGTATTAGCGGATGAAAAAATCCGGGAAATTCATAGATTTGTTGGGGATGCACTGGATCACCCTGATAAAGATATGCGCCTGGCTGCACTGGATGCCATGTTATCGGTAGGTACAAAAAATGATATCCCGATGCTGGCCGGTATTGCGGCTGAAAAAAGAGGCAGGGAAAAAGAAATGGCCAGGAATGTACTTTATCGATTACCGGGAAAGGAAATTGAAAAAGCGATTCTCGTGTCACTTAACACGGCGAATCCAGCCGTTCAGGAAGAGCTCCTGCGAAGTATCGGAGAAAGAAATATGACCTCCGAAGTGGAAACTGTACTTTCATTAACCAAAGACCCTGAAAGAAGTATCCGGGTTGAGGCCATGCGTGTGCTCTCCATGATCGCTGATCCGGCCCATTTGTCACGAATAATAAAAATAGCTGTAGAATCTGAATCCGGACAGGTAAAGAAGGCAGCGGTAAACACCATCACCAGTATTGCAATGGAGATACAAGAAAAGGAAAACAGAAGTGAAGAAATATTAAAGTTCATGCCCCGGGTTAACGACCAAGAATCAAGAGAAATGCTTATTGAGATCCTGGGAAACCTGGGTAATTCAGAGGCGCTTCCGGTTCTCAGGGAAAATCTTGAGCGTGGTTCGGAAGATACTCAATATGCCGTGATCCGCGCCTTATCGAACTGGCCTGATGCCCAACCTATGAATGACCTGAATAAATTGATTGTCAACACATCCGATCCCAAAAAACATGTGCTTGGTATGCGGGGATATGTACGGATGATCCAGATCAATGATGAAATGACGGATGATGAAAAGACGGAAGCATTGAGGGAAGCTTTTCAAATGGCAATCAACACCGGTGAAAAAAGGACCATAGTTTCTGGTTTGGGATCCCTGGGATCGATGAAGGCATTGAATATGGCCGTTGAACTGCTTGAGGATGATGAATTGAAAGCAGAAGCCCGGGTTGCCACCTTGGACATTGCTCCCCGCACGGCTGATGATCATCCGGAAGAAACCAAAAAGATCCTCCGTAATTTACTCGATAGTACGGAAGATGAAAGGTTCCAGGAAGAGATCCGGGAAAGACTGGAATGGATTGATTAAATTGCAGATTCGACCAAAAAAACTCATGAATAAAATATTTTTATTTCTTTTTCTGTATGGAATAGTATTGTTTCCTGTTCAGGGGCAGGAAATGGAGCCCCTTGATATTGACCTGCCCTACCCCATGTTCGTTGGGACTCCACAGGATTTCGATGTTCCCGACCTGGAAGATCCCTTAGGTATTCCTCGTCCCCCCTTTTATGCCCCCTCGGGCACGGAAAATGTAGCCCTCGAAAAGCCGGTGGAAAGCACAGATGACGAGCCGGTATTTGGGGAGATCATGCTCATTACCGATGGCGACAAGGAAGCCACAGACGGCTCATTCGTAGAGCTCGGACCCGGTATTCAGCATATCACGATCGACCTGGAAGGAGGCTTCACCATTTATGCGGTAGGCATCTGGCATTTTCATAAAAAAGCCCGGGTATATAAAGATGTAGTAGTACAGGTCTCCAGCGACCCGGATTTTATCATCGATGTTAATACGATCTTCAATAACGATCATGATAACTCACTCGGATTGGGTGTGGGAGAAGATCTTCATTATGTGGAAACCCATGAAGGAAAACTCATCGATGCCAGGGGAATAGAAGGAAGTTATGTCAGGTGTTACAGCAATGGGAATACCGATAATGATCTGAATCATTATATTGAAGTAGCGGTTTATGGCAAGCCTTTGCCGTGATATTTAAATTTAAATATGGTGCTGCCTTTGTATTGATCCTTTTGCTGGCCGGATTTTTCCGGTTGAAGGATCCTGACTCCCGGCCCATGCATACCGATGAGTCGGTTAACGCCATTAAATTCGGGCGGCTCCTGGAAGAGGGCTTTTACAGGTACGATCCCTTTGAATACCACGGACCGGCATTGAATTATCTGACCCTGATACCTGCCTGGCTTAGTGGCAAAAACCGTCTCACTGAAGTAACTGAAGCCACTTTACGTCTGGTACCGGCCTTATGCGGACTGGGCCTGATCCTGATCCTGCCCCTGTATTTCCCCGGTATGAACAGAAAAACCCTGTTTTTTACAGCATTATTTACGGCCATATCCCCTGTTATGGTATTCTACAGCCGTTATTATATCATGGAAATCATGCTGGTCTTTTTTACATTCGGAATGATGGGGGCGATTTATCGGTTTACCAGGACCGCTAGAACCGGCTGGCTTGTCGTGGGAGGAGTTTTCCTGGGACTGATGCATGCCACCAAAGAAACTTTTATCATTTCATTGGCGGTAATGATATTTTCACTGTCCATTCTTGTTGTCATCGACAGGAATTTCCTTAGACAATCCAAACTCCTGATCAGTTCGGTGAACCGCTATCAGACAGCCTTGTTTATTGTCATTGCTTTAGGCACTTCAATTTTATTTTTTTCTTCTTTTTTTTCAAACTGGCAGGGCACCACTGACTCAATTACCACCTACCTGACCTATTTTGAAAGGGCCGGACAACAGGACAAACATGAACATCCCTGGTATTATTACCTGAACATCCTTGGCTGGTACCCGGGTCCCCGTAGAGTGGTCTGGACAGAATTATTCATTCTTATCCTGGCGGTGACCGGTATTTCCGGATTGATGCTTAATAGCAAAAACAGGAATTCCCTGCCCGTATTTCTGGCCCTTTTTTCGATCCTGTTGTTTCTGATCTATTCGATCATTCCTTATAAAACGCCCTGGAACATATTGACCGCCTACACGGGATTGATCTTTATGGCCGGTTACGGCCTGGATTTTTTGTTGGAAAAATTGAAAAAGGCGTGGACCGGGATATTGCTGGTGTTTTTGATTGGATTTGGTTTTACCCATCTGATCGTTCAATCCTATCTGGTGAATTTTGCATATGAAGCCCACCCTTCCAATCCCTATGTATATGGCCATACCAGTAAAGATATATACAGGTTCGTAAACCGGATTGAACGGGTGGCAGAAGTACACCCTGCCGGCAAGGATATGTATATCGAGGTGATCAGCCCCGGCGGCGATTACTGGCCTCTCCCCTGGTACCTTAGAAAATATAAAAATACAGGGTGGTGGACAGCGGTAGACATGAATGTTCCGGCCGCATCCCTGATAATCGCTTCGCCCGAAGTGGAAGAAAAGCTTATGGAAAAACTCTACGAAAAACCGCCTCCGGGCAAAAGGGACCTGTATATGCCGCTGATCAGGGAATATACCGAACTGAGACCGGGTATTGAGATCAGGGGATATCTGCGAAAGGATATCTGGGATCGATACTTTCCTCTAATTAAGGAGGAGTAATTCGGGGTTGGCACGAAAGAAAAATTTGATTATTTCCGGATTCTGTAATATATGTCCCGGGAATGCCCCCTACACAAACTTTAACCCGAAAAATTCATAAATTTTTCGCCCGAAGGGCCGATTAAGCGCAATT
>CAZIXF010000041.1:43943-53217 GCA_964543195.1 uncultured Roseivirgaceae bacterium | reverse complement strand
GATTTGTAATCAGCGGGTCGGCGGTTCGAATCCGTCTGGAGGCTCAGAATCATTTGTAACCATCCGACAAACCCATATTTGACGGGAAAGATATAGTTAGTATCCTTGGGGCATGAAACAGCAAGATAAAAAAAGGATGCGTAAGCTATACGATAAATGGCGGTCATCAGGAATAAGTATGAAAGCTTTCAGTCAGCGTTATGCTATCAGCCCCACTACTTTTAGTTATTGGGTAAAGAAATTTAAAAAAGAAGAACTACCAATCCCCGGGAAAATACGTAATGAAGGATTTTCTCAGATACCAATTCCCGATGTTGTATCCAATACCGATCAAAAAGCCCTTGCAGTGATCCATTTTCCTTCGGGAACATGTCTGGAACTGTTTTATCCTGCAGAAGCTGCTTTTATTAAAAAATTAATCCAGTAACAGATGCTTGCTTTATCCCATACCTGCCGTTACTATCTCTACCGGTCCCCGACAGATATGCGTTATGGTATCAATTCATTGGCCGGTGTAGTGCGTAATGAATTGGGTTTTGATCCATTAAGTGGTGATGTCTTTGTTTTTATTGGCAAGCGGGGCAATCAGATCAGACTGTTGCAGTGGGACAGGGACGGTTTTGCCATGTATATCAAAAAGCTTGAGCGGGGCACATTTGAATGGCCCAGGGGTAACGATATCTCCATCAGCAGCCATCAACTTACCCTTCTCTTACAGGGGGTAATGCTGGATTCGGTGCGCCTGAGGAAGCGCTATATACCCTTAAAAAGCGCGTGAAAAAATTTGCTTTTTCTGACGTAAAAAGTGGCTTTAAATGTTGCTGAGGGCATTTTTTATACCTATTTTAGAGGTATGGAAAACACAGTGACGGACTACAAAATGCTCTACGAGCAAGCCCTTGTAGAGCACGAAAAGTCGCTGGAACTACTTGCCGAAAAAGAAGATCAGATCACGGCCCTTAACTTTGAACTTGACAAGTTCCGCAGGTATCTTTTTGGCAGGAAAAGCGAAAAATTCCCGGTCAAATATGCAGATATTAATCAAGTAAGTCTTTTTGATCTGGGTACCACAGAGGAGCAACAGGAAGAGCTATCCGGGCAGGTTGTAGTTAAGGCAGAGAAAAAACCAGCCAAAAAGCGGGCAAAGGGTACTGGCCGTATGATCCTGCCCGAAAATCTGCGCCGTGAGACCATCATTATTGAGCCCGAAGAAGATGTGAGTGGTTGTGTGGTGATCGGAGAAGATATCACTGAAGTACTGGAGCTAATCCCTGCCGAGTTTTATGTAAAGAGATATGTGCGGCGTAAATATGCCCGGCCCAACGGGGAAGGCATTGTAATGGGCATGCTTCCTGACAGGGTGATCGATAAAGGAATTCCTTCTGAATCAGTTATTGCCCAGATGATGATTGACAAATATGTATTTGGGCTTCCGCTTCACCGCCAGATCGATAAATTTCGAAGGTTGGGCGTAAACCTGCCGGCCTCTACGGCATCGGACTGGCTGATCAAAGGCTGGCGACACCTGGCGCCCTTGTGGGAACTACTCAAAATACTGGTGATCAACCAAAAATATTTACAGGCTGACGAGAGCCCGCTGAAGGTGTTAGACAGAAACCACAAAAATGGTATTCACAAGGGATACATGTGGGTATACAATGCGCCCGCTGATAAACTGGTGCTGTTCGATTACCGTAAGGGGCGTGACAGCAGTGGCCCGAGAGAAATGCTGGAGGGGTATGCCGGCATCCTGCAGACAGATGGATATAAGGTATATGAAAAACTGTTTATCAACCATCCTCATATCATCCTGGTTTATTGTATGGCCCATGCACGGCGCAAATTTGTAGATGCTCTAAAAGATGATAAAGTAAAGGCCGGTTATATACTGGAACGGATGCAAATACTTTATGCCCTGGAGCAGGAAATGCATGAAAGGAAATTATCCTGGGAGGAAAGAACCGCCGAGAGACAGGAAAAAGCCATCCCTGTGCTCAAAGAGATCGGGGACTGGATGACTGAGCAACTTGTACAGGTACGGCCGACGAGTCCGCTTGGCAGAGCCATTGCATATACATTGCCCCGGTGGGATAGGTTAAGCGCTTATGCCAGACACGGGCAGATTGAAATTGATAATAACCTGGCAGAAAATACTATAAGGCCACTGGCAATCGGTCGAAAAAACTTTTTGTTTGCAGACTCCCATCAGGCAGCTGAAATGACTGCTGCCATGTATTCTTTTATGGCTACCTGCAAGAAAAACGGGGTGGATGAATTTGAATGGTTGAAAGATGTATTCACAAGGATCCAGGCACATAAAAGGAAAGACCTTTATCAACTATTGCCCAATAACTGGAATAAGTTTAAAAAAGATCATAAATCATAGCCTGGAAAGTAAGGGTATGACTTTATCGGATGGATACTTTTCATTTACCAGTCCCACAGGAGGATTATTCAGGCGTACCTTATCTGAGTGTTCGTATTGTTTTATGGTTTTTGCCTGTTTCTTTTTCTTAGTCATAGGAATTATAAAATTTTTATTCCAATTAATACCTTAAAATAAATACATAATGAATCATAAAACAATATTGAAGTACTCATAACCAAAGAGGAAGTTCTATATCTGACCGCTTATTTTTCTAAGATTTATTTTTATTCTGGTTTTTTAAAAACAGAAAGATGATCTAATAAATCTTTATTTTTCCCGACCTTTTTAATTGTATTAAACATTTTAATATCGGTGGGCATTGATTTAAAAAATTGTTGATTATTTGACCTAATACTTTTTATCAAAACTGATTTGATTTTTGAAGGATAATTTATTTTAAAAAAATTGTTAGATTTAATAAAATAAACTAACCAAATAATATCATAAATTAAATCCTCAATATTATCTAACTTTTCATCTAATGTATCTTTTATAACTGTTTTAATCTTAGCTGAAATACGTTTTTTATTCTCGTATCTATAATATATCTTTTCAATTATTCCGAGTATATGTGGAAAAGATTTATTTCTTCTTTCTTTTAATAAAAGAAGAAGGCTTAAGATTTTATGAATATCTTTTTCTTTAATCTCTAATTTAAGTTCATTTTTATTATCGGTTAATTCACTTAAAAATCTATCAACCACTCCAGTTCCATCATATTTTTTATCAACCTTCAAGGTTCCACGTAATGAGTTTTCGAATTTTTTATATGTAATATTATTATTATATCTAAGAGAAAAGGTGTGATATTCTGCAGTCCATTCTCTGAACATTCCTTCTGGTAATTCTTCTATTTCTGATTTTTCTTCATTTAAAGTTAAATTAAAAAATTGCATTTTTTTTTGAAGAATCTTTATAATTTGAGTCGCATTTTCTTTTGACTGACAAAGAAACCTATAATCATCCTTAAATCTAACACCAATAAAATCAATGTTTTTATTTTTGATTGACACAGAAGAATCATAATCAACAGCACTTAATAGGATTTCTGAAATTAAATCTGATATTGCAGGTCCAATAGCTATTCCATTTGTACAACCATCATTGGCATATTGAAAAAGCCTGTCTAGTTTTAAACCTAAGAAATTTGAATAATCACTTCTATTTCCACTTTTCCTAATTATTTTTTTTGAATGTAATGCCCAAGCTATACTATGCGTATATATGGATGGGTAAAAATTTTTTATATCTGTCTTGAGTATATATTTATAGTTGTGAGCTTCGGAAACTAAGTCATTTTCTGCCATTTCTAGAAATTCATATATCATTCGACCAGCTCGAAGTTTACCAAGTTTTCCTTCATTATTTTTATTGACAGGAATTGGAAAACTATATGAATATATTTTATTCCCCTTCCTAAATAAACTCTTAATTATAAAATCCCATTCATCAATTAGATACCAAACAATATCATGATAAATTTTAGGAGAAATTATGCTAAAAGTTCTATCTGTTAATTCAGTTTTTGGATAAGAAATTGAAACCAATTCCTGTTTTTCAGGATCGAATTTTTGATCTTTTTCAGAAGAATCAACTTTAACGAATGGATGTTTTTTTAATTCAAATTGTTTAATGCTAAATGAAGGTGGTAATACATATTGTTCTGGGTAATAGCCTTCTTCTAATAACCATGCGGCAATTTTATCTTTTGATATTTTTTTTAGTAAATTTTTGGTTTCTAAGTAATGTTTCTGAGGTATATTCATGGCCAATGGGAAAACTTATAATGATCCACAGCTCAAAAAATTTCTCTTAACAGCCGTATATAACTAATTTTGAACAAGTTAATAGTAAAATATTTTAAATGCAATCTCAGGTAATTATTAAAGGATTAGATATAATTTGTTAAATCATTAAATCTAAGAAGATCAACTTGAGAGATTTTATACTGAATATCTTAATAAGTAAATGCAATCATATAATTCTATAGAATCCTTATTTTTCGAATTTATAAAAATGAAGGTCTTTTTCGGAATTGGATCTGGTTTACAATTAATAGATTTTAAAGTTGCTTTGATCTCAGATATACAGGAATATTTATATTCACTGCTATTAATTGATTTGCTAAGCATATTTGATGAAGCTGTAAGGCAAATTATTGGAGTTAAAAAGATTACAATACATGGTAGAAAAAGAATTGAAATATTAGAAAAAGAAAATCTTATTGACTCAAACAGGGCATCATATCTTAAATGGTATAAAGAGTGGAGGAATGATGCAGCTCATCGTCGTAGGAAAATCAGTTATTCAGAATTAAATCAGGTATCAAACGATATCGAGAATCAACTTCTCGAATGGAATTTTATTCGAAAGTTTGATATTTATCCTATTTATGATAAAATTAATGATAGTTTATATACAGTTGGTGCTAAAATAGGTCAGCAGCCAGTTCTGAAATATGAAATTGGATTTATGTCCAATCCGAAAAGCCAGCAACAATCAACGGCGAAGGTTATAGATATTACATTATCAAAATATCTTGAATTAATTAAGAGTTAATTAAATTTTAATATTTTTGATAAAATATGAAACTCGTTACTTTTTAAACACAAGTACCATATAATCATTTACGTAATTTGTCAATTACGGCATCTTTTGCCATGCCGCAAAGATCCCGGAAATAACAGGCTTCCTCCAGGTTCATTGGTTTTTTCATACGGTGGTTGAGGCTTTTATTCCGGACAAATTCGGCTTTGGAAATGTGATAAATGTCAGCATGTTTTTCGATGAATTTGTATTCGGCCAGGGTATAACTAACCTTGACATATTTCTGAAGTTTGATTTCTTTTTTGGGTCGTGCCATTTTTTTGCTCCCCCAGCGTAAGGACCGGTTCCGCCGCTTGATCCATGCCCGTTTTTTTACCCAAAAATCGATGAAAAAATGGATCAAATTTACCGCGGGTGTGCGGTGGCAAAGGAATTATAAAGCTGGAGGTTCGAAGCTCGAAGCATACACAACCATTAAATAATTTAAAATTTACGGAAAATAAAATCATATTGGTAAATATTAAAATCAAAAATATAAATTTGAAATAAATTATTTTTCAACACAAATATCAATCAGTTATGGAAAAAGAAGTCCATTTTAAATTCAAAGAATTAGTGGTTTGGCAGAAAGCAATTGATTTTGCGGATCAGGTAATTAACATCACTGAAAATATAAATGCAAGTCACGGACATTACCGATTAATTGAACAGATCGAATCCAGTTCTGCTTCTTTTGCACAAAACATTGCGGAAGGTAAAGGCAGATATTCACAAAAGGAATTCATACAAAATCTTTATATTGCCAGAGGTTCTCTGTATGAAACCATCACATTATTAAATCTATTCCAAAAGAGGAATTGGATTTCTGGTGAAATCTTACAAGATCTCGAGAGAGTAGCTTATGAAATTGCATCAATGATCAAAGGTCTGATCAATAAATTGAATAAACATTAAAATCTTCGAGCTTCGAGCTTCCACCTTCCAGCTTTAAAAAATAATTCGTTAACTTTAAAATAAGAAAGAATAATACTATGAAAGGAATTCATTACGTGACAGATGATAAAAATCGCAAGATTGCTGTGCAGATTGATCTTAAACAGCATGGCGAGCTCTGGGAAGATTTTTATGATAATCTAATTGCTGATTTACGTAAAGACGAAGAAAAAGTACCTTTAGAGGAAGTTATAAAAGATTTGAAAAAAGCCGGAAAAATAGATGAGTCCTTATAAGGTAATTGTCAGTAAATCCGCTGTGAAAGAATTATCAAAATTACCTTACAATGTAACTAATCGAATTATTAAAGTAATTATCGGCTGACCCCAGACCCAGGGGATCTAAAAAGCTAAAAGGAGGTTCAAATAACTGGCGTATCAGGATTGGAGATTATCGTGTAGTTTATTCGATTGATGATGAGATAAGGATTGTAGATATTAGAAAGGTTGGTCACCGGAAGGAAATTTATGAATAATTCCCTTAATCTATTATGCATTTTTTTCAACTACGCTTCGACATAGGTCAGATCTTCTTCAATGAATGACCAGTAATGATCCTGGATGGCTCCCCGGGAAACCACATCCACTTTTTTGTCCGGGAACAATGATTGTATTTCAAAACAGAGGTCGAAGTAATCCCAATCCATGTCACCGTTAAGTTCCACCAGGATATCGATATCGCTTTTTTCCGGATCAAAATCATCTCTTAACCCCGATTAATGATGCACTAATAAATCACGAAAAAATATTATTCAGTAACCTACTTAAAGTGAGAAAATTGAATAGAGGGGTTAATCCCTGACAATCACAATTTCATAATACGATATTCTGCTTAGTATTATTTCTATTGGTTAAAATAACGGTATTAACCTATTAATTATTAAGAAATTGTGATTCGTCGGCCCGTAAGGGCGAAAAATTTGTGAATTTTTCGGATTAAGACTGAGCCGAATAAGGCCAGCCGTGAGATAGGATATCTCCTTTTTAGATCCGGTAAATGTTCCTCAAGCCTAGATTTTATTTTTTCAGCATATTTCATTTTTCATCTGTCAAATTCCGGAATATTAAATTCCCGGATCAGAAAAATAGAATAACTATGTTAAGTTAATAAATTCTTTTTGATTTCTTTTAGTAGGGTGGAAGTAAGAAATTCAATGGATGAAAAAATCAGATAGGAATGATAATAATTTTCCCGGATAAGTGAAACATAATTTTTATGTTCCATCCGGAAGGCAGCCGTTCCCAAGTATTGGATTGCGGGATAGCAAAAGACCAAAAGCAGATTAGAAAATACTACTGATTACGGTGTGATGGATGAGGGTAGGCTAACAGTGGAGATTTTCTAAAGCTTTTGGTCTGAAGGGACGGCTGGCTAACTTTGAAAGTAAAAATTATATAAGGTCTGTTTTTGAATGACAAGTACAAGATTAATGCAATAGGTAAAAACTCAATTTCGTATTTTTTCTATAAGTTCCTTTTTAACAAGTTTATAGGCTATGTTCTGATCGTATTCGATATTTGGTCTTATAAGTCCGGAAATATCACCGATAAAATCAGGATCTTTCAGTTTTTGTTCAATGTTCCTGAGGATCTGTTTTTGTGTAGGTGGTTTATTTACTGAAAATTGCATGTATTTTTTAAAGCATTGGAGGATATTATCAATATTGAGATTCATATTAATTAGAGCGTAGTTAAGGTCAAAAAGGTCCCGACCTTTTTTCCGTTGAAATAATGCTCGTAATTTTGTAGCTAAAATTTCCTCAGCTTCAAATGATATTATTTTACCAACACGTTCAAACCAACCATTTTTAATTTTATGAATAATCACTTTATGTCCTAACACCGTAAAGTGTTCTCGGCAATTTATTTCAATCTTTAAACGCAGATTAACAACAGGTGGTATTTCCGATTCGAACCGAAAAATCAATGTATTGTTATGGGCTTTTTGTTTCACGGAGGGACGACCGAGAAAATTCAACTGTTTTCGAATCACCTCTAATGTATTTTTAATTGGTTCGGATTTTATTTGTACCAGATCAATATCCTCTGAATATCGTACCTGAGGCTTTAAAAACAATTTGTGCAAGGCTGTACCTCCTCTAAAAGCCAGACGTTCGGCTAAAAAGGGATCTGCAAATAATTGAATCAAGGCTCTTTCAATTACCAGGTCTTGTTCCACTTGTGCATCTTCCGGCCATGGAGCGTATTCCTTCCATTCTTCTATATATCGTCTTGGAATCATTAAATATCAATTTCAGTATTGACGATTGTTTTCCATTTTTCATCTATCTTTCCTTGTCGGTTTTTATGGGCAGGCGATAGTAGCACCTCTTTTAGTTTTTTCTTGTTAATAGTTCCATAAAGAGATTTAGAAAGGTTATTCTTTTCAAGTTTATTTAGCAAATACCCAAGCCTTTGGGTGTCAGGGGTTCTCTGGTTTAAAGCTGTTTTGGAAAGGGCAGATGGTTTTATTTCTTCTGTCAGGTCTTCGAGTATTGGGACGATACGATTTAACCCACCGATATTTTTGTTATAATGGACTAAATCAAATGCGGTCAATTCAGGAGTGGAAATACGTAAATATCCTGCTTCAGTTTTCCTTTCAGTGATCATATCTTCCTTCCAGTCTCCTTTGGTAAAGAATCTTATTTGCAGTTTAGGTTTTTTAATATTCCTCAAAGCAGGTTTTTTGGTTATTACATAGAATTCCATAGGTTGTTGATGGGCAGCTCCATGTAAAGCGGCTGCTGAAAAAAGGCCTACATAATAATCCCTATCAAGAAACTTCATCATATCATCAATAAACAGGACAGCCGGTACCATACCAATGTTTGAATATTGCGGTGGTATAATAACATAAAACTCCTTTCGGATTTGAGCGATCTGCTTTTTATTCTTAAGCCGGTAAATATTTTGATGTAGTGCTTTTTCAGAAACATTAAATTTGTTACGTAATTCCTCTAGAGTAACAGAATACCTTCCTTTTGAACGGACTTCAAAAAGATAATCTGCTACGTAGTTATATGATGATTTAGTTTTCATTTCGTTTGCATAAAACTACACATTATGTAGTAAATCGCAAACATTTATTATTGATTATCCGATTTATATATCACTTCAATCCCTTCACAACTTCCTCCTGATATTCATCCAATTTACTTTTCCTCAGCTTATCCAGGTAAGCCTGGGTGGTGCTTACTTTTTCGTGGCCAAGCATCTGGGAAATAGCAGTTACCGGAATGCCCATTTCATCGGCTATGGAGGCATAGGAATGGCGGGGTACATAGCTGGTTAATTTTTCTTCAAT
>CAZIXF010000041.1:0-43843 GCA_964543195.1 uncultured Roseivirgaceae bacterium | reverse complement strand
CGGCTATGGAGGCATAGGAATGGCGGGGTACATAGCTGGTTAATTTTTCTTCAATGCCGGCCAGCGAAATGGCCCGCTTCCTGGTTTTGCCGGTCCGGATCTTGTAATATTTGAAGGGATAGCCCTCTTCTTCGGCATGACCGGCCTTGATCGCCTTGTTATAAATGGCTTTTATCGTCCTCATATAGACGGCCAATCCACCCAGGGAATTACCCCTTGATAAATAATCGGTCTCGAATTGTTTCAGAAAATCCAGGTTCAGTTCATTAAAGGTCAGGTCCCTCTGATTCCGGAAATTCTTGATGGCCCGTAAGGTATCCTTATAACTTTTGTATCCCTACGGCGCACTGCATCTTCACATAAATTGATTTTCGGATGAAATTTGCATAGATACAAACTCTATGCTTATGAAATAGCCGTGCCGATCCGGAAAGGAGATTACTGTTTCATTTTACAACGATTTCATCCGAATAAATAATGGCAGGTTTTCCTGCATTTATATGCCAGGAAGGCATGCGTAAATGACTTTCTGCATGTACCTTTAGATACCGGGCCTTCCTGTTATCGAAAGCTGCCGGGAAAGATTGAAACGGAATTTTAACTATGTCCGGGTTTTCTGCCGGATCAGGGTTATGAGGATTCATGATTTTTATTTCCTTACTGTATTCCTTGCCATCCACGGAGGTTGCGTAAGTTACAAATTTGGGTAAAATTAATTGATGCCAATTGGCCTGCGCCTGAACATTGAGGAAGTCCATTTCGACTGATTTTACCGGCATCACTTCACCCAGATCAAGAATAAAATCCATGTGCACTCCTTTGTAAGCAACCCAGTTAACATCTTTATCCGGAAATCTCCATGATTCGAATGCCCCAAACACACCATCGGTTAAGCGCTCAACATTTGCCGCTCCTTTACCGGGTGTGGTAATGGGTATTATTTTCTTCCTGAAAGATATCGCCGTATCCATTGCATCCATCCTGGCGTATATCCGCTTGAAATTATCTGAATAATCGCCTATAGTGATAGCCCGTTCCCCTATCCTGACGATGCCGGCTTCCCTTGCACGATCCACAAACTGGTTTACCAGTTTTTTCATCTCCGGTTTGGGGATAACCTTACCGCTGCCGGAGTATTTATAAAAACTTCGGGGCTTATCGATTTCAACCTGGCCGGCGATCTGGATCTCAGCGATCATAAGTGGTAATCTGGCAACCTGGACGCGGTTGAGCAGCCGGGGATCGTTATGCACGGCTTCTTCGGCCCTGTCGAACAGTCGATTGTATTCCTTCATCATACCTTCTGACAGGTAATCATCCATTGCGTCTCTGGGATCTCCAAAAATTCTCAATTTGAACTCATTCTTCAGCAAAGCCTGGCGCATCGTATCGATGTATTGTCCGATAAAGGGTCCGGCGGCTCCGTAATAACCATCTAAAAAATCATTAATTATCGTATTAGGATCAGCTTTTGGGTTCCACATCAGCTTGCAAATAAGATAGGCTCTCAAGTGTGCAAATTCAGCTTTGTTTCCAGTTGCCTGCATAAACAGGGACCTTACATTATTTTTTGTATAAAATTTAATGTTAGGCCCTATAGTATGAAGGTTGGGAAATGGGCTGACCGGATTGGCAAACTGAATATTATAGTCCCATATCAGAATGTCCTGACTGATCTTCCCCCAGTCTTGTAAATCGCTTGTAAATGCCGGATCGGTATCAAAAACGGGCCTTTCACGGGTGCTTTCAATATTGCAGAGCATAATGTTGACATTAGGCTCGATTGTTATGTTGCTTGGCGCGGATCGGGTATACCAGTAAGCTAACGTAGAAATAACTTTATCGGGAAATTCCCTGGCCACCTTATTGACGAACCAGATAACTGATCCGCTGGGTACGCCCCCGTATTTTTCATTTAATTCAGTACAGGATTCACATTGACAATATTTATCATTGTCATTCTGGCTTACCGACCAATACGTAGCCTGCGGATTTTCGGCAATTCTTTTTTTAAGCTCTTTAACGAGTGTATCAAATACCTCCTCATTCGAAAGGCATAACTGGGTAACAGGATTACGTTTCCCGTTTATAAGAGAAAAATATTCCGGGTGTGTGCTTCCATATTTTTCAGGTGGTATCAATACTTCAAAAGTGTGAACAAACAAACCCCATGTATCCCTCGAAGAAAGTTTGTGCCAACTGGCATATTCCGGATCTCGCGCATCGTAGTAAGATGTTGTCCTGTATTTTATATAGGGTATCACCACATCGTCTTCGGGAAAAGTTATTTCATTTCCTTCCGGAATCTGTACATCATCGTCGGAAGTATATTTTCTGAAACCTGTGGATTCAAGAAACGAATAAACACCATACAGGACCCCTTTTTGTGAGCCCCCGGCGATCACAAGGTTGTCATCAAATCGCTTAAACAGGTACCCATCTTTCTCTAACTGTCTGAAATCAATATCCCCGGTCTTTGCGAAATCGGTATTCCCAATGTATATCGCATTTTTGCCCTTGTACTCCCCTTCCTCAACAATGGGAAGCGCTGTCCTGGACATCCTGGACAAATATTGCTGGAGTTGCTTTGCCGCTTCTTTTTCTATGGAGGAAGCTCTGGCAGGAATAACAATTGAATAATCCGTCCTGCCTTCGATAATCAATTTTTCATCCGACATCAAATTCCCGGTGCAGGCATAACTTAGCAGAACAGCAATTACACCTGATATAATGCCCGTCGTTTTTAAAAAATTTGACCGTGATATTCCATTCTTTTTATGGTTCATGATTCAAGGAATTAATGTTTAAAAAGTAATTAAAAGCCCATTCACATCGAATGTCGTAGCTCAATGAAATTTAAAATAGACTCAGTTTCATGTGTTCAAAATAAGGATAATTTCTAAAATTAACCCCGATTATTCATAAACCATTCTCAAAATAAACCGTTTTTTACTATTTAAAATATTTATTATAAGGTAGTTACAAAAAGGGATTAACCCCTGATAAGCGCAATTCAGCAGCCTGTTTCTGGGCTATTTGATTAAGTATAAGAATTTCAAAACCCTATATAATTCTGTGATTATCAAGAAATTGCGCTTAATCGGCCCTTCGGGCGAAAAATTTATGAATTTTTCGGGTTAAAATAAACCCAGTTTCATGTGTTCAAAATAAGGATAATTTCTAAAATTAAAATATGAAGCTGCTAAATTTGGGCCGGACAATAAGTTAAGCCAAAATTATTGATTTTAATAATAATGGTAAAACGAAGTGGGCAGTGTAGGATATATTTTTATCTTCTTTATAATCTGTTAAAACCAAACAACATTTTAATCTACTTTTTGATATAATATTTTTCATGGTAGATGTTTAAATTTATAGAATGTATAAGTATTCAAGATCGAATGCAAAATAATATTCATTTGGTACCTTGAACTCTACTGTGTTGCCGTGCAGCAAAACGAAACGTCTAGCAAAACCAAGGCGCTGTTTTGGGTTATTCATTACGAAGCGATAGCGGAGTTTTGAATAATTCAAAACACGTCTTGCTCCCCTAGCGCAAGGACCGGCCCCGCCGCTTGATCCATATCCTTTTTACTCATTAATCGATGAATAAATGGATCAAATGTATAACATATGGAGGGGCATAAATTTCCTTGTAGCTGGTTTATAAGCAGCACCGAGGCCTAAAGGCAAAGTGAAAAGGAGGGGTTAAGGGAAGAAATCCGGCAATACCACCCCTTAGGGTGAGTATGCCGGATTCGTGAACACCTTTAAAAATTATTAAATTTGTGAACAAATACAACAATATCATCCGCTGGGATGAATCATGAAAACAAAATTATCGTTAACTTTAAATAATAAAGAAATGATGTCCATGGATATACAAACAGAGAAGCTCCAACTGATCGAACAATTAACCCGCCTGCAGGATGCTGGTGTAATTAAAAGAATTAAAGAAATACTACAGGATGCTTCCCGGGAAAAAGTAGTGGGTTATAATCCGGATGGAAGTGTTATTACAGAGTCCGATTTAATATCCAGGGCGGAAGCTTCCGATAAGGCCATCAGGGAAGGCAGAACCAAAACGATTGACCAGGTCAGGCAGAACATGAAAGATTGGTAAATCAATGAAAGTCGAGTTTACTGATCCGGCAGAAGAAAACCTTCGAAAGATCTATTGCAGTTATCCGGATGATGTGGCCGAAAAGATCATTGAAAAAATCCTTCAAAGAGCAGAAACCTTATCCAGTTTAGCCAACAGGGGGCGCATTGTTGAAGAGCTCCGTTCATACAGCCAGGAACACAGGTATATAATAGAAGGAAATTACAAGATCATATATTTACAAAAAGCCGATACGGTCTACATAACAGACGTTTTTAATATGAATCTTGATCCGGGCAAGATCCGTCAAAGACACCAGAAATAATCCCTTCCTTAACCTTCCAAGCTATATTTACATAATGTGATCTTATATAACTCCTCGTTTTTTAGCGGTGTCCCGATGAAAAATCGGGATGAAATTTACCTGTGGGTTACATAAGCACATTATGTAAAGTAGCCGCACGGCCAACCCCTAGCCAAAGGGGCAGTACACCTTGCCCCTTCAACCCTTGTGGGGCAGTGGTTTTTGGCCCTAAAGCCGCTCCGCCAAAAACCACTGCTCGGCCTGCCATCCAGCCCACAAACCGACCCAATGGCAGAAGTTGGTTTTATGCCCCTCCCTCCGGTCAAGCAAGGGCAGAGCCTCCGGCAGGTAGGAGATTCGCAAGTTGTTTTATTGGAGGGATCTTCCATCCCCCAAACCCCCTGGATCATTTTTTTATTGGAAATGGCCAGGTCGATCATTTTAAAAAGTGCCTGTTTTTCCTCATCTCCCAGTGAATCGATCAGTTTTATTTTTTCAAATAAAGGAGAATTGATCTGTTCATCGATATCATCTGAACGGAAGAATTCGGTAATAGATACTTCAAATACCCTGGCCAGTTTTTCCAGGGTAGATACAGCCGGCTCCACTCTTCCTTTCTCAATCCGTGAATACTGGTTATACGGCTTGACAGATCCAGATCAGTGTGATCGTAAAGTGGCTTTAGCAATATAACCTCAAGATGGTTCATCATATGGCAGGTCACCGGCATATCAGAAGCACAGAGTCCACAGGCAGAGTGAGATGGAAGGGCATATGGAAGAAATCGGTAAATATCATTCTCTGGGATGACTTAATAGAAAAATAATTGTTAATTTGTAGTGAAAATATTCTAATTATGAATTTAGAGGCAGAGAAAGAATACATAAAAAGAGAATTAGATAAAGTCGATGATATTCATTTGGTTGAGGCGATTAAAAATATGCTGGCATTTGGTAAGGCTAAAAAGTATGAACAAAGCTTGCATCCAATGAGTAAGGAAACTTTTTATATGAGAAATGAATTATCCCGCAAGGCCATTAAGGAAAATAATCTGATCAGCCAGGAAGAAGCCAAGTCCTATTTTTCCGGGAAACATGCCAAGTAAAAAGATTGACATTAAATGGACACTCTTTGCCCTGGGTAGTCTTGATGAGATATACGATTACATTGTTTATAGAGAAAAATCTGAAGTTCCTGCACAATAACTTATCAATACCATTTTAGAAAAAGTAGATCAGTTAAAGAATTTTCCCGAATCCCGACAACCGGAAATATTATTGGAAGAAATAGGGCAGGACAGCAGATATTTAGTTGTAACAAGTTACAAGATCATTTATGAATATCATTCTATCCATAACATGATAATCATTACGGATATTTTTCATACAAGCCAGAATCCTGGGAAAATAAAACGAACAACTAAATAATTTCCCTGCCTAAAAAAGAATTGTTTTACAAATATCGGATGCAAAAAACTAAAAGAAAAACGAAGGAAAATACCGCCCAAACCCCTAACTTGAAGTTTTTATCCGGGCAAACGAATCTCCTTTCACAAAAAAGATGAACCGGAACAAAAGATTTAATACAAATTCACCCGAAGAGAAGTTGCCGATATTCCTGATTCCACTGCCTTAGATGGCGACCTGCTCACCTTCAACACCCCCAAAGGGACCCGGTTATGTCGGAGTACCCGCATTTTTATTCATCCTTAAAAAAATTTGATGAATAATGCGGTTAAATAAAATTCCGGCAACGGATTATTCTTATCTGTATCTTGAATCAGACCAGGGTTTTCTGCTCAAAACCATCTGCTGATATTCCTTCGGCGTTTTGCCGGTTTTCTTTTTAAACAGGCGGGCAAAATATTGTGGTGTTTCAAATTGCAGTTCCGTAGCAATTTCTTTCAGGGTTAATTTTCCTTCGTTGAGTAAACTGATGGCATAATTTATTTTATGCTGCATCTTATATTGTCCGGGAGAAATCCCGATATACTCCCTGAACAATTTGCGAAAAGATGAATAGCTCATATTAAGCTCACCGGCTACATCCTCCATTGAAATTGACAGGTTTTTCTGCATTAGGATTACTTTGGCCTTCTGAATAATTTTGTCAGCATCCTTTTGCCTGATTTCAGTTTTCCAGTGTATGGCATGGACTGTTCCAATTAATTTTATGATTTCGCCTGCCAGCACTTGCTGATAACCGGTGTGTTCCAACTGGCTTGTTTCGAGTATATCGAGGTAAACTTTTATAATTTTATCCTGATAACCAATTAATTTCACAGGCTTTTTATTGCTCATCTCCAGCTTTTGAATGAACCCATTCGCCAGTTTGCCACTGAATCCTATCCAGTATGTATGCCACAACTTGTTCCCCACCGGTTTGTAACGGTGCCAGCAATCGGGATAAATGACTATAATTGAACCGGACTCCAGGTGGATCGTACCGCTTGCACGACTTTCGAAAATGCCGTTTCCCTCTACCAGGTAAATAAGCTGGTATTCATTCAAAATCCGGCCTCGGTCCCATGAAAGTCTGTAACTCTCCGGATGTTCGGGCGAAGGAAAATCCGATCCCGGCTCCACCATCGACGTTCCACAATCGAGGGTGTAAATTCCCCATTCTTTATCCTTTTCACTTACAGCGAAATATGTATTGTAACTCTTCATTTTATCAAAAAGTGTACGTTATTTATCAGATTAAATAATAATTCCGACCAAATAACTCATATTTTTGAAAAAGATTATTCCACAATCCGACTTATTGATATCAAAAAGTACTCATTTTTAATTTCAATATTAAAATATGCTCCACTTAATAAAAGAACAGGAAACAGCATCTTCTCCCTCTCAACTGAAGGTTAAACGTATTCAACCGCTGACGGCCAATGTCGGCATTTTGGGTGTGGGACACAAAACCTATTGGCCGCAATTTGAAGGATTGCTGGACGAAATGAAAAAGAAACAGCAGGTTTTTGCAGGGATGGTCAAAAACAACGGTGTGCAAGTGTTTGATTTCGGCATCTCCGATTGCGCGGAAACAGCTTACCGGCTGGTGCCCGAAATTAAAGCGGCCAACCTCGATTTACTTTTTATCGACATGGTAACTTATGCCACATCCAGCTCCATCGGCGCTGTATTTAAAGAGATAAACGTACCTATGGTAATGGTGGCGTTGCAACCGCAGGAAGCCATGGACTACTCCAATGGTAGTACCTATATTCAGCTGATGAACGACGACATCTGTGCCATTCCGGAGTTTACCTGCACCGCGCAGAAAATGGGAAAACCCATTCCGCAAATTGTCATCGGCATGTTGTACGAAGATCCGCGGGCAAAGGCTGAAATTGCAGATTACTGCAGGATTGCCAAAGTGCTGCACAGCCTGCGCACAGCCCGGATCGGTCAAATGGGCCACGTGCTGGAGGCAATGCTCGATATGCACACCGATCCAACGCTTCTTACCAGCACATTCGGATGTCATATCGTCCAAACCGAACCCGATGATGTTGCCCATTTCTACCGGAATGCGGACGAACAGGAAGTGGAGGAGTATAAACAAAATATTCTGCAGTTTTTCGACACCCCGGATCCCAAATCGGACCCCATTACCAAAAAACTGACTGATGAAAATTTACAAACGGCCGCGAAAGTGGGCGTGGCCCTGAATCATTTTATACAATCGAAAAAGCTGGATGGCCTGGCTTACTACTATGAAGGAAAAGAAGGTTCGGAGATCCGGAAAGTGGTAACCAATTTCATCGTCGGCAACTCCCTGCTTACGGCAGGCGGTTTCCCGATGTGTGGCGAAATGGACCTGAAAACATTAATCGGAATGATGATCATGGACCGGCTCGAAATGGGCGGCAGTTTTGCCGAATTTCATCCGGTGGATTTTAAGGAGGGTTTTGTACTGGTAGGCCACGATGGGCCCCATCATTTAAACATTGCCGAAGGGAAACCCGTTATCCGCAGCCTGGCGAAATACCACGGCAAACCGGGCAGTGGCGCCAGCGTGGAATTCAAAATCAGGGAAGGACCGGTTACTATGCTCGGCGTGACGCAAAAAGCCGGTGGAGCATTCAAATTTGTCATTGCCGAAGGGGAATCCAAAGCTGGCCCCATTCCTCCCACCGGAAATACCAACACCCGCGGTTTTTTCGAACCCGATGTCAGAACCTTTCTGAAGAGGTGGTTTTCGGAAGGACCTACACACCATTTTGCACTCGGAATCGGACACAAAGCAGATTTGATTAAGAAAGTCGGCGATTTTCTGGGAGTGGAATCGGTAATTATTGAAAAAATATGACACCCACTTACGTAATCATCATATTAATCGTCTATTTCGGAATCCTGTTTCTCATTTCGAGGATCAGCGCAAAAAAAGCGGATTCGAGGACCTTTTTTATTGCCAACCGCAATGCACCGTGGCCGCTGGTAGCTTATGGGATGATTGGCGTGGCTATATCAGGAATCACGTTCATTTCGGTGCCCGGCCAGGTGGCAGAAACGCAGTTTTCCTATTTCCAGATGGTACTCGGCTATTCCATCGGATTATTTATCGTAGCTTTTGTGCTGGTTCCGGTATTTTACCGCATCAACGCCATCTCCATCTACTCTTTTCTGAAACTGAGATTCGGAAAATACACCCATAAAACCGGCGCCGTCTTTTTTCTGGTGGCACAGGTAGCCACCGCATCTTTCAAACTTTACCTGATGGCGCATGTGCTGCAGTTATTGCTTTTCAACCGGCTGGGAATTTCTTTCGAAATTACGGTGCTCATTACTTTGTTGCTAATATGGTTATACACATACCGGGGGGGGATCCAGACGGTAATCCTTACCGATACGCTGCAAACCACGTTTCTCCTGCTGGCGGTAATTCTGAGTATCTGGTCCGTCAGCCGGCAGATGGATCTTTCCGTGGGCGAACTCTATACAGAAATGCGCGAGAACAACATGGCCAAAGTTTTTTACTGGGACTGGGATCACCCGCAGAATTTTTTCAAGCTGATTCTCGCCGGAATCCTGCTCACGGTAATGACCAACGGCCTCGACCAGTCGGTAATGCAAAAACACCTCACCTGCCGGAATCTGCGTTCTTCTCAAAAAAATATTGTTACCCTGGGATTGATTCTGCTGGTGGTGAATATGCTCTTTCTCTACCTGGGAGGAGCTTTGCACCTCTTCGGAATGCAGGAAAATGTGGCGCTGCCCGGGCAAACCGACAGCATTTACCCGGTTTTGGCGTTGAATAACCTGGGAATGCTAACAGGCACCTTTTTCCTCATCGGAATTGCTGCAGCAGCTTATTCCTCTGCCGATTCATCGCTTACCGGTCTCACCACTTCTTTTTGTGTGGATGTGCTCAATTTTGAAGAACGGGAAACCGACGACACCCGCCTCCGGCAGGGAATACATTTTGGATTTACCGTTTTGATTTACATCATTATTCTCATTTTCAATTTGATAAACAATGAAAGCGTTTTGTCGGCCTTTATTCGCACTTCCGGCTTTATATACGGGCCGCTGGTCGGTCTTTTTGCGTTTGGAATTTTCACAAAAAAAATAATCGATGATCGCTGGGTGCCGGTTATTTCCATACTGGCGCCTGTTCTCTCCGTCATTCTCGACATCAATTCAGCCGAATGGTTCAACGGATATCAGTTCGGCTACGGAATTCTTGTCGTTAATAGTTTAATTGCTTTGGCAGGGTTATACCTGCTTTCTTTTCTCACTAATAAATCGTATAAACATGAAAAAAAAGAAATGGTCGAAAAAGTTAAATAGTGAAATACCGATAATGGCATCGGTTCTTCGGCTATTGAAAAAATACGTGATTTTTTTAATTTCCGCAGGTTTAATCTTTATCGGAACAATATCGTGTGAAGTACAGTCGGATAACAGCGAAGAAGTGTACCGCCAACTGGAAGAGGGATTTAAAAACCCGCCCGTTACGGCACGACCAAAGAATTACTGGTGGTGGATGAATGGCTACACCGATCCGGCTACCATGATAAAGGAGCTGGAAGATATGAAAGCCGCGGGAATTGGAGGACTGGATTTATTTGAAATAGGCGCGGCAAGCTGGTACAACGATGGAGTTATTCCGGCCGGACCTGCATTTTTAAGTGAGGAATCGTTGCAGGATATCAAAATAGCGGTAAATAAAGCTACTGAACTGGGCCTCGAAGTCGGTTTCAATACCGCCAGCAGCTGGAATGCCGGAGGAAGCTGGGTCCCCCCGGAATACGCTGCAAAGTCACTCTACTTTTCTGAGATTACTATTCGCGGCCCGCAGCAAATCAACCAGTCCCTGCCGTTTCCCGATATTCTTGACCAGGCCGAACGCTGGGGGGATAACATTGAATTTGGAGACGACGGAAAACCTGTTTTTTATGAAGAAGTGGCAGTTCTTGCGTTTCCCGCAGGTGAACAAGAAGCGCTCGACACAGCCCAAATCAGCGTTTTGAGCAGCCGGTTCGATCCTGAAAGCGAAACATTGTCGTGGAATGTGCCGGAAGGAGAATGGATTATTACACGCTACCTGGTTTCCAATTCGGGCGAGCCGGTAAAACTTCCCAGTCCGAATTCCGTCGGACCGATTATCGATCATTATGACCCGGAAGCAACCGTATTTCATTTTAGTTACATTGCGGAAAAACTGCAGTCGGTGCTGGGCGATTTGAGTGAAACAGCCATTAAGTATTTCTACCTGGCCAGCTACGAGGCCAAAGGGTTAACCTGGACGGTTACATTACCCGATGCTTTCGAAGAACATCATGGTTATGAGTTGTACAAATTTCTGCCCGTTGTTTTCGGTAAGCAAATCATTTCCGAAGAGTTCACCGATGCATTTAAATATGATTACAACCACACCATTTCGGAACTGATGATTAACAACCATTACCGGAAAGGACGCGAGGTGTGCAAAAAATACGGACTGAACCTGGCGTCCGAAGCCGGTGGTCCGGGACTGCCGCTCCACAATGTTCCGGTTGACGCATTAAAGGCCCTGGGAGCGCTCGACCAGCCCCGCGGCGAATTCTGGAAAAGAGAAGAGGTGCACCTCGATGAAGACGGCGTGGATATCATGTGGCTGGTGAAAGAGATTGCGGCGGCATCGCACATTTATCAGCGAAAAGTAGTGGAAGAAGAAGCCTTTACCAGCCTGCATCAGTGGCAATATGGCCCGAAAGATATAAAAGAACTGGCCGACCGCGCTTTTTGCGAAGGCATGAACCGCGTAGTGGTTCATGGCGCCTCCCACAGCCCCAATGAATTCGGATACCCCGGAATTGTTTATTTTGCCGGAACCCATTACAACAATAAACGCGCCTGGTACCCGATGGTCAGGGCCTTTAACGATTACATGGCCCGCATTTCATGGATTCTGCAGGAAACCGGTTTTCAGGCGGATGTATTGTACTATTACGGCGATCGCGCACCCAATTACGTGCGTCCGAAAAACACCGTATTCACTGCCGGAGACGGATACGATTACGAGGTGATCAATACGGAAATTCTGTTGCGCGATTTATACGTGGAAGACGGCCTGCTCAAACTGCCATACGGCGTTACTTTTAAACTGCTTGCACTTTCGGAAGAGGAAACCATCAATCCTCAGGTGCTGAAGAAATTGCAAAAACTGGCCGCACAAGGTGCTGTGATCATCGGTCCGAAGCCCAAAGGAGCGCCGGGATTAAAAAAAGAAGATATTTCTGCGGAAATAGAAAATATCTGGCAAACAGCCGTTGGAGCAACTCCGGATTACGGCAACGGCAAAATCTGGTCGGAAGTCACGCCGCAGCAGGCGCTTCAACACCTGGAAGTGAAACCGGTTTTCATGTATCAGGGAATTGAAAATGTTCCGCTTGATTTTATTCACTATGCCAAAGACGGCGTCGATTTTTTCCTCCTGCGTAACACTACCGTTGGGAATCTGGCGAAAACCTGTTCTTTCCGTGTTGCAGATAAAGCCGCGGAAATCTGGGATCCCGTTACAGGCAAAACAATACCTTTGAATTCTTATAAACAGAATGAAGCTCAAACCGAAATTGCACTTGCTTTCGAACCGGAGCAATCTTATTTTGTGGTTTTCCACGGGAGAAATTCAGACGCAATTAAGGCAAATGAAGAGCTTACCGTTAATCAACTCAGCGACGGAAAGCTAATTGCAGGTGATTCGGGAGAAAGTTTAACCGATTTAAGCGAAGACTGGAGGGTTCGTTTCGATGAACAATGGGGTGGACCGGCAAACGCTTCTTTCCCCGAACTTATTTCGTGGACCGAACGCGACGAAGCAGGTATTAAATATTATTCGGGCGTCGCCTCCTATGAAAAGGAATTCAGCTTCAATAAAGATGAAACCGGAGAAACCGAACATGTTTTCCTCGAACTGGAGGAAATCGAAAAAACAGCAAAGGTTTGGGTGAACGATAAAGAAGTCGGAATTCTCTGGTGCAAACCTTACCGGCTCGATATTTCAGCGTATTTGAAAAACGGACCGAACCAATTGCGCATCGATGTGGCAAACGTGTGGTCGAACCGGTTAACCGGCGATGGAATTACCGGCGAAAACTATACGAATACCAACATCACCGGCGGACCGCAGGTAAATGAAAACCCCTGGGCAAAAGTTCCGTTGGTGCCATCCGGATTGATTGGAAATGTGGAATTAAAGGCATTTGAAGTTTTAAGGTAAGGAAAACAGGGGTTAAGATGTAAAACAGGCTGGAGGCTGGAGGCTCGAAGTCCGGGGCTTTGTGGCTTGAAGTTCGAAACTTGCAGCACGAAGCTTGGAGCTCAAAACTTGGAGCTCGCAGCTAGCAGCCTGGAGCTCACAGCTCAAAGCTCGCAGCTCAACCTTATTAAAATTAACAACATGAAAAAAGTAAAATTTTTAACTGCACTAATCATTCTCTTTCCTTTGCTGCTCAACGCCCAGCAAAAACCCAACATCGTTTTTATTCTGGCAGACGATATGGGTTACAAGGATTTGGGTTGCTACGGCAATCCCTTTATTGAAACGCCGGTGCTGGACCAAATGGCAAACGACGGGATGCTGTTTACCGAAGCTTATGCGCATCCGGCCTGCAGCCCGTCGCGGGCAGCTTTATTAACAGGAAAACACCCGGCCCGGCTGGGAATTACCACTGCACTGGGCCTGAACAGAAGGGACCCGGATTCACCGGTGGTACCGCCCAAAGTGGCGAAAGAATTGCCTTCTTCGGAAATAACAATGGCCGAAATACTGAAAAAAAACGGCTATTCCACCGGCATGGTGGGGAAATGGCATCTGGGCAGTGATAATGCTACTTTGCCTCACAGACAGGGCTTTGAATACGACAGGGTCATCAGTAAAAATGGACTTGACTACTATCATTACGGCATTTCAAGCAAGGGTGAAATGGTTTTTGAAGACGACGGCACGGTGTATTTAACCGATAAACTGACAGACTATGCCGTTGAATTTATTCAATCGCAGCAAAAAGAAAAACCTTTCTTTTTGTACCTGGCCTATTCCGCCCCTCACCTTTTAATCATACCCAAAGCCGATAAAGTAGGCAAATATATGTTCAAGCTCGGAAGGTTTGAGGAAAAATACAATCCTTACTATGCCACCATGATTGAAAGTATGGATGAGGGCATCGGGAGGATCATGGATGAAATGAACCGGCAGGAAATGCTGGAAAATACGTTGGTTATTTTTAAATCGGATAACGGCGGTGTGGGAATGGACCAGATGGCCTACCGGCCAACAAGCATGGAACCGCTGCGCAAATGGAAAGGGCATGTGTATGAAGGCGGAATACGGGTGCCGCTGATAATGCACTGGGAAAACAAAATTGAAGCCGGAACTATAAACAGCAATTATGTGGTGATTGAAGATTTTCTGCCCACTTTTATGGAGTTAGCAGGTGATGAAAATATGCCGGAAAATATCGATGGGAAAAGTTTTTTGACGACAATCTACCGGCCTGAAGAAAAATTCGACAGGGGGCCTGTCTTTTTTCATTTTCCGCATTTCAGCGGACAGGGGGGGTATCCCGCCGGAGCAGTCCGAAATGGCAAATGGAAACTGGTGGAAAACTATGAAAACGGTAAAACGGAACTCTTCAACCTGGAAGAAGATATTTCGGAAAGCAACGATCTGAAGCTGAAACAACCCGGAAAAGCAAAAGAATTGTATGATTTGTTCCAACAATGGCAAACCGAAGTCGGTGCAAAAATGCCGGAACAAAAAGCGGGATATGAATATTGAATCTGTTTATGCAGAAAACAAAACAGGGCGAATTTCCGGTTGTTCACTTCCTCTTTTCGGATTCAGATCGGCATACCAGATCTCTCCCTGGTTCATTCGTTCGGCTGATTAAAATAGTCTTCCATGCCTTCTTCAGCAATCGGAAGCAGATCTTCATCTTCCGACGCGCGTTTGAAAGATTGAATATATTCTGCCTTGATTAATTGATCCAGGTACAGGCGTAAAGCTTTTTCGATCAGTATGTTTTTAGGAATGGATAATTTCTCGGCTTTTTCCTTATAATAATCAGTGAATTCTTAACCTGACGTACCAGAACCTGACCTGGACTTTGACCTTGCTGTCCAAACCGAAGCCGGAGTATTTGACCGAGACCGGGAATGCATAATCAAAAATATTTTGCCTTAATAATGTTCCCGATTCCAACCAATGACTCATTTGAATTTGTGGCCTGTATGTGGAACCTTGTATTGTATTCCTCACCAGTTCCCATACGCCGCTGGCTTCATTTGAATCCCAGGTCAGGGTAAGGATGTGGTTGGCCGAGTCGATCTCATAAGCCGGCTGATAAAATTTAACGCCATCAATAAGAACTTCATCCGCATCCGTCTCAGGGTTGAAAGATGCATCCGTTCCATAATTAGCCGACCCTTCCGTCTGAATATGGACAATGTTATCAGGAAGCTGTCCCGTGATCACCCTGAACCGGGTCCGGCCGTCAATCCCGGGTTCATAGCCATCAGGGATCCAATCATAACCATTCCACCGGAATTTCTCCTCCCCCGCATTGTTCCTGGTAATAATTGAAAATGTCGAAGTTGTGGGAGTAGCCTGGTTGAACCAGGAAATAAGATTGTCATAAAAAGGCTGGTTGGAAGGGTCGACTTCAAAAATAACGGGATGTTCCATGGATAATCCCGGGATGTCATCCCGTTCACCCCATTCATTATACCGTTCTACCTGTTCGATATCGTATCCGGGACCATGGGTTATTACGGCATTCCCCGTACCGATAAAATTATGAAATTCAAGTACCGTATAATTATCCATTATATCCGGGATAAACATGGTATAACCTTCTCCCAACAGGCCGGTGATCTGGGAAACATCAATGGAGGCAACTTCAACGCTGCCTGTAATGGTGCCATCCATGAACCGGTCTTCAAAACTCGTTTTAGCATGGTCCCATACCTTGATATTATCCAATGAGTACCGGTCGGTCCCGTAGTTGGAATCCCAGGGGGCAGCCACCCTGAAATTTCCGGATGAATTATCGTCTCCCCAATCATTTTCGGTGGTATTGGTGGCCACCACTTCCCCATCGAAATATACCCGCATAAAATCTCCGGACCCGTCGATCCCCTCCCTGTCCCATACAAAAGCCAGATGTACCGGTTCATTGAACGCGGGTGAAAATCCTGTCAACGAGGCTCCCCGCACAGTCCCGTTAAAACCGAGGGTCATCTCCAGTTTACTTGATGAATTATGCCAGTAAAAAGCCACTACATGATGTGTCCAGTGGGCTACATTTACAAATCCGTACACACCATAATCACCTGCCACCGGAGCTTCATAAAACTGCGCCCATAATTCTACGGTGCCCTTTTCAGGATCGACCAGCGTAGTCGGGAAATCGATGCCGGTCACATCGCCTCTTCCATTGGGGGTAGCGCCTTTGCCATACATCACATCATGGTTGAAATTGAGGTCTCCTCTGATCACGCCGCCAGGCCCCGTTGCGCTGTTGGTCACCTCATCGATATTCCCCAACTTATTCCATAAGGCCAGTCCATTGGCACTCCCGAGCAGGGAATATTCAAAGGCGCTCATACGGCTTTCCAGCTCATCAACATAGGCTTTGGTAGCCGCATCCATATCATTGACGGGATTGGCCAGGTTAAGTATATTTTTACCGCCGGCATCCGCACCCCGCGTCAGCACATCATCAAGATCCTGTTCATCGGTATTATCGAGATAACCGGACAGGTCGACGGGGGTATCATCATTTGTAAGGTTCAGGCTGTTATCTACCAGGTTCAGGTCCTGCTCGTCGGTATTGTCCAGATAAGGTTCCAGGTCGATCTCCGTTGGTGCTCCATTGATCGTCAGCGTCAATATATGTCCGTTCAGTTGCAGGTCCTGGATCTCATTTTCCGGATCCGGGTCGGCATCGTCTACCAGGCCGGCAAGATCCACGGCATTGCCGTCCTCGATCGACAACTCGGTATCGACCAGGGAAAGGATCTGGTCGTCGGAATTATCCTTGTAGGGAGCGAGATCCACCGGCGTGGCTCCTTCCTTAAGGGTAATTGTCAGTACATCTCCCTCCATCTGCAGGTCCTGGATCTCATTGGCGGGGTCTGCATCGCCATCTTCCTGCAGAGGCGTCAGATCCACTGCATTGCCTCCCTCGATACTCAGGAGGTTGTTTTCAAGGGACAAGGTTTGCCCGTCGGTATTTAAACCACTCAGATCTACGGTATTGCCATCTTCGATGCTGAGTTCGGTGCCGGTGAGCGATAACGTCTGGTCATCACTATCCGTAACGGCTCCCAGTCCGCCCAGGTCAACGGTGCTGCCCTGCGTGATGCTCAGTTCCGATCCTTCAAGGATGATGTCCTGCAACTCATTGGCCGGATCGGCATCATCATCACCGCCGGATTGTTCGGCATAGAGGGCATAAGGTACCGATAGCAGTTGTATGGTTCCCATATGGGTGTAGGAATTGCCTCCCTCGGTGTCGAGGGCGACGTCCAGGTATTTCAGGGAATTGCCCCAATCGATGGCTTCAAAAGAACCTGAGCTGACCGCCCCCTGTCCTATTTTCAGGCTGAATAGTCCCAGGTCGCTGGTAGTGGTGGTATGGGTTTCTTCATATAAAAGGGGGCCTGACGGAGAATCCTCCAGGATACCGATCTTCAGACTGATATCCTGATCAGCCAGCACCTTGCCGTCGGCGCCACGGGCCACGGCCTGGTAGCTGAAGCTTTGGGGCGACTGGGCAAAAAGTGTAGTTAAAGAAACCAGAATTACACCCAAGGTAGTGAAAAGTCGTCTCATGATCAGTCAGTTTTTATCAGTTTATCGGTAAAATACAGGTTAAGGTCAGTATCGGAGACCTGGAGGATATAGGCTCCCCCGGCCAGGTCCGACAGGTCGACGGTATGATTTTTATTGAGTAGTTTTTCCATAAGCAGTACGCCGTTCAGATTTATCAGGCGGAAGACCAGTAGATCGGAGATGTCGGTACGAATGTGAAGCACCGACCGGCAGGGATTGGGATAGAACGACAAATCCTGTTCTACATGATCCTGAACAGCAGTGGGCATATCGGTAAACGAGGTATAGAGCATACCCGATAGTCTGAGATCCGCATTGGAGATCTCCCCGTAAAAGACATCTCCTGTTGAATAGGTGAGTTGGTGGTTGTTTTCAAGCTGTCCGTATCCGGGGTTAATATAAGAATTTGAAATGCTCTGTGAATAGGCGAAGGCGACTATATGAAAAAATGCCGCGAGTAAAAAAATAGGTTTGTTCATGGCTTTCGGTTATCACGCTGTTAATTTCGCATGAATTCGCACGACTTATAAAAATAATCTGTTAGCATCTTATATAGAACACATTCAGGTCTTTTGAAGTTCCATGATCATCAGTAATTTCAATTAAGTTCTGAATAATTCATAGTAATGTCCAGGTTCTCCTCCTTGTCCTTCTTCCGGCCTAAATTCAGCTTCCTGAGCTGTTCTTTCCGGTAATCGATCCGGGTGAAGTCCACATATTGCTTGAAAGACTCACAGTCTTTATGACCGGTGGAGACCATGACCGCTGCACTGGGTATGCCCTGGCGAGGCTTTTCGTTACGTGGGTTTTGCGCATCAGTTTCGATGTAAGCACTTTGTATTTAGGCAGTATGAGGGTAATGTATCTACCGAATTTACCGTCTCATTGATCGAACAATTTACAGGGTTGTCGATACCGCACAGACGCCATCTTTCTTCAGCCCGACACTATATAGTCGGGTTTTAATGCGAATAGGCGGAAAAGGAATAAAAGGTATTCGTTTGATCTCAATTCCTGGAAGCGGGAAAAACTGCAGACCGCCGGGAAGAAATATTTGAATTATTTTCTCTTATATTAATTCGAATCTTAACTTGCCTCAAATCATAAATTACATTATATACAGGAAAGAAAACCCTGAATCTGACTTAACCCGGAAACTGATAACGAACGAAGTACCTTCATGATAAAATATACAATATTATTTTACTTCTTGCTCACCAACTTAAATCCGGCGCTGGGGCAGCCCGAAAATCCGCCTGAAGATGTAAAAATAACATCTGAAAAGAGTAAAACCCGGGTACGTACCGGTGAAAACGGTGAATTACTTGTAAATGTATCCAAAAAGGATAGTCGGAAATTTAAAGCCAACGGATCAGTACGTTATAGCGACTTCGATGCCCGGGGCGACGGCAGGACCGATGATATGGACGCTATCGCTGCGGCCCATGCGGTTGCCAACCGGTACGGCCTTACCGTGAAAGCCGACCCGGGGGCCACCTACTATATTGGAGGAAAGGACCGTACAGCAGTTATCCGGACTGACACGGATTTCGGTACGGCCGAATTTATCATAGACGACACCGGGGTTGAAAACATTCGTGCACATGTTTTCCTGGTTAGTTCCGGGTTGCAACCTTTCATACCGGAGGGGATATCATCCCTCAAGAAGAATCAGGAGAAGATTGACTTCTCTTTTCCCGGGACCTGCCTGGTTACGGTTACCGATTCACACGCAAGGCGCTATATCCGCTTCGGGCCGAACCAAAACGATGGATCTCCTCAGACGGATATTTTCATTGTGGATAAAAACGGGCATGTAAATAAGGATACTCCTGTCATCTGGGACTTTGAACGGATCACGGAAATCACTGCACTTCCCCTCGACGATACGAAGCTAACCATCACCGGTGGACGCTTTACCTCAATAGCCAACCGGGCAGAATCGAAATATACCTACTACAACCGGGGCATTGCCATCCGGCGTTCCCGTGTGATTGTGGATGGACTGGAACATCAGGTCGCCGGTGAAGGTGACCACGGTGCACCATATGGTGGTTTCATCAATATCCGGGACTGTGCTTTTGTGACTGTAAAGAACACGATCCTGACGGGACATAAAACGTACCGCACCATAGGCTCGGCAGGAGTACCCGTACCCATGGGCTCCTACGATATCTCTGTCAACCGTGCTCTCAATGTATCATTCGTGAACTGCAGTCAGACCAATGATATCGACGACAGCAGGTACTGGGGAATCATGGGGTCCAACTACTGCAAAAATCTTGTTTATGACCGTTGCACCTTTTCCCGGTTCGATGCCCACATGGGAGTTGCCAATGCAACCATCCGGAATTCGACCCTCGGTTATATGGGAATCAATGCCATAGGCAGCGGGGTTCTGATCGTAGAAAATACTACCGTCCGAGGGAGAAACCTCATTAATCTGCGCAGTGATTATGGCAGTACGTGGCAAGGGGAGTTCATCATCCGGGATTGTGTTTTTATACCTGGAGGGGGCAGTTCAACCAGCGTCAGCCTGATCGGCGGCTTCAATTCCGGACAGCATGATTTCGGATATACCTGTTATATGCCGGAACGGATTACTATCGAAAACCTCCATATCGAAGACTCCAATCATCCCGGGGAATACTCCGGTCCGGCTATTTTTTCAAATTTCAACCCCCAAATGACCGATGAGTCCTACCGGGAGAAATATCCGTATGTAATAACCAGGGAAGTGCTTCTCAGAAATGTGACCACGGCCAGTGGTAAAGCCCTGAGGATCAGCGATAATCCATTTATGTTCAGGGAGGTGAAAGTAATCACCGATTAAGGTGCATTACCCGGGAAGAAGGAAATCAGGGAACATGAAAGATGTAACCAAACCTTGCTAAGATTGCGTGGAATTATTTTTATGCAAGCGCCTCGTATGCTGCTTATTTTTTCTTTGCAAATAAAATTCTCTGGCATTTATTATCATTGTTCTTTAATTAAATATATCTTGAGACTGGATCCATGTTCATTTATAATGTTTTAAAATGAGTAAAAAGGATATACGCTGGGTACAGCGGCTTTCAAATTTTAATATGGCCTTTATCCGGCTGGAAGATGCTGTGAGGCAGGCGAAAGACAGGAAATTATCTGATCTGGAAGAACAAGGGTTGATTAAGGCATTTGAATTTACCCACGAACTGGCATGGAATGTTATGAAGGATTATTTTGAATATCAGGGAATTGCCGGCATCACAGGTTCCAGGGATGCAATACGCGAAGCTTTTAATACCGGTTTGATTGAAGACGGTCAAACCTGGATGGATACAATTAAAAGCCGGAATGAAACTGCCCATACCTATAACCAGGAGGTTGCCGAAGAAATATCAGAAAATATTATTTATAAATACTTTGAAATATTCTCCGCTTTCCGGGAAAAAATGGAAGAAATAAGGTCTGGAGAACAGGGAGGAATTTTTTAATGGAATTCGGGTTAGATGAGAATATTATTAATGACATCGTAAGATGCCTGAAGAAAAATCCCAGGATTGAGGAGGCAATATTATATGGTTCAAGGGCAAAGGGTAATTATAGAACCGGATCGGATATTGATATTACAATAAAAGGGGAAAAGCTTACCATGAAGGATATATATCAACTCAACCACCGGTTGGATGAACTTTTAACGCCCTATAAATTCGATTTATCCATTTATCATAAAATCAATAACCCGGATCTGGTAGATCATATAAATAGGGTGGGAGTTAAAATTTTCAGGAAGAGTGATTGAATTCTAAAACAGAGGTCGATGTAATCCCGGTCCGTTTCACCGTTCAGTTCCACCAGGATATCGATATCGCTTTTCTCCGGATCAAGATCATCTTTTAACCCCGATTATCGATGCACTAATAAATCACAAAAAAATATTATTCAGAAACCTACTAAAAGTGAGAAAATTGAATAGAGGGGTTAATCCCTGACAATCACAATTTCATAATACGATATTCTGCTTAGTATTATTTCTATTGGTTAAAATAACGGTATTAACCTATTAATTATTAAGAAATTGTGATTCGTCGGCCCGTAAGGGCGAAAAATTTGTGAATTTTTCGGATTAAAACTGAACCGGATTAGGCCAGCCGTGTGTTAATTCCGCGAATTTGCAGGAATACAACCAACCAGGGAATCGAGCAGGAAAGAGTAGAAAAAATTCTTTTTCAAACCGGTCATCAACGTTAGAGGGTATAGCATCACTGCAATCAAAGATGAATTGACATTCTCGGCAAAATGCTTGATAAATTCATTTTAAAGGTCCAACTTTGTGAGTGAACGTTCACACACATAAAATGAAGACAGAATTATCTGAAAGACAAAAAGAAATCATTAATGCTTCGCTTGAGCTTATCGCGGAAAACGGTATCCAAAGCTTGACCATCAAGAATCTGTCAAAAAAGATAGGCCTTGTAGAATCTGCGATTTACAGGCATTATGAAAGCAAAACACAAATTCTAATGGCTTTGCTCGATTCAATAGGCGATCAAACAAAATACGGTAACGAAAAGGGAGTTACCCGTGCGTTTGAATTCATTGAAAAAAAACTTGAAAATCATTTCCAGACATTTCACAAAAATCCTGCCCTGGTTTCGGTGGTTTATGCGGAAGACTTGTTTCAAAACGAACCCGGGCTGGTTGAAAAAACCCGGCTCAAAGTGGAAAAAAGCCTCTCCGCATTATCTGAATTAATTCAGCAGGGACAACAACGCGGAGAGATCAGGACAGATATTGACGCCGGGATTATTGCCGTCATGATAAACGGCAGCTTAAGGATGCTGGTAAAACAATGGAAAATGTCCGGATACTCCTTCAACTTGATTTCCAGGGGCCAACAACTAATTGAATCTTTCAGGCTGATACTGAAAAAACAATAATGGTTCTCATCCGCAAGTTTAAACCGATTACGGTGTCTAATAAATAAAGGATTATTAATTGAATAACTATCACATATACGTACATGAAATTAAAATTAATATATCGCATCACGGGAGTTTTAATACTGGCAGGAGCTGTTTTGCTAACAGCTTTTTTGATGAAAAATCAGCCTGAAGCCAGGAAGCGGCAGAAGCAACAAAGTTTCTTGCATGTTAAAGCACAAAAGGTTGTTAATGAACCTATAGAATCTGCCATATCACAGCGGGGCCGAATTTCTTCCTACGAGACGGTAATGCTGTCTGCCGAGGTCAACGGACGTATCATGCAAGGGAATATTGCATTTAAAGAAGGCCAGCGGTTCAGTAAGGGGGATTTGTTAATCCGTATTTATGATGATGACATAAAGGCATCCCTTACGGCAAGCAAGAGCAATTTTCTTCAAAGGCTGAGTGCCGTATTACCCGATTTGAAAATCGATTTTCCCGAAGAATATAATAAATGGAAAGGTTTTTTCAACTCGATCAAAGTCCATTCATCTCTGCCGCCACTGCCTGAAATTCATTCAGAGAAAGAGCAGGTTTTTATGTCTTCAAAAGGTGTTTTGTCAGATTATTATTCAATCAGGAGCCAGGAAATCAACTTAAACAAATACAAAATATTCGCTCCTTTTGGTGGCTCTTACAGGGATGTACAGCGGCAGGTCGGCGCTGTAGCAGGTATGGGAGCAAGCCTGGCCACTATCGTAAGAACCGACCGCCTTGAAATGAGGGTTCCTGTTCCCCCGGAGGATGCAAAATGGATTGAACCCGGTGTTCCTGTTACCATAACCGGGGAAAATAACCATACAGCATCCGGCACGGTGACACGCGTTGCAGATTTTGTGGATGAAACCACACAAACAGTAAAAGTTTATGTCAAATACATCCCGAAAGGAAAACAGGCTTTTAAAATCGGTGAATTTGCCGTCGCCACTTTTGATATTGACAAACAAATCAAAGGCATGATGATTCCAAGAGAGGTATTAATTAACGGGAAAAAAGTGTATGTGATTCGAAACGAAAAGCTTCAGTTGGAGGAAATAACCACAGAACGCATACTAAACGACCATGTCATCATATCCGGCCTGGATGATGGTACGCTTGTAGTCACCGAATCCCTGGTTGATGTTTCGGAAGGGGATAAAGTTAAAATAAAGTAAACCGGCATGAATTACTCAATTGATCTGTAAAAAAAATTCCCTTCATGAAAAAAATTCTCAAAATATTTGTTGAATACCCCTTTTACGGGAAGATCGTTGTTGCCATTCTACTGCTTTTCGGAATTATCGGGTTCATGAACATGAAGAAATCTTCTTTTCCGATGGTAGAAACCAATACGTTGCGGATTACCGTAAAGTATCCCGGCGCAACGCCCCAGGAAATGGATGAAGGAGTTACCACATTGATAGAAAACGCCATACGGGGCGTTCCGGGCATAAAAGAGTTTACTTCACAATCCATGGAAAATCTGTCGCAAATCACCATTACCTCCACGTTTGGTTATGATATCGATGAATTGCTGATCGACGTAAAAAACCAGGTGGACGGCATTTCCAACTTTCCGGCCGAAGCTGAGAAACCCGTAGTTGCCAAGGTACGTTCGCGCGACCGGGCCATGTACCTGGCATTGTTATCAGAAAGTGAAGACCGGTTGAAAATGAACGAGATGGTCAACCGGATCGAAGATGACCTGCTTCGTTCAGGCGAATTGAGCCAGGTTGCCCTGGAAGGCTTACCATCAAACCGGATGGAAATTTCAATTACCATCGACGAAACCCAGTTGCGCCGGTATAATTTAACTTTTGCAGATATACAGCATGCCATAACATCGAACAACCAGGATATTCATGGAGGGACAATTCGCAGCTCTCGCGAAAAAATCAAGGTGGTCAGCCGGCAACGTTCTGTTAACCCCGACGATATTGCAGAAATTGTGGTTAAAAGCAATCCCCAGGGGAAGCTGGTGCGAATCGGCGATGTAGCCGAGGTCAGCAAACAATATGAAGAAGACCCGGAAGAAAGCTTTGTGGATGGGAAACCTGCGGTGATTCTCAACATTACCAAACTCCGGACCGAAGACCTGGAAGAAATTTCGGCATTTGTCAATGATTACGTTCGCACGTTCAACGGGGAGCAGGATCAATTTCAAATCACGATTTTAGAAGATTACACCGAAAACATCAATTCCGAGCTCTCTATTTTCTTCAAAAATGCAGTAATGGGTGTCTTTCTGGTGGTAATACTGCTCACGCTGCTGTTAAATTTCAGGCTCTCATTATGGGTGGCCTGGGGAATTCCGGCAGCCTTTCTGGGAATGTTCATTGTTGGTGCGTTATATGGTTCCACGATCGATAAGCTTTCCCTGGTGGGAATGATCCTGATTGTAGGAATTTTGGTTGATGACGGCATTGTCATTGGCGAAAACATCTTTACCCATTTTACAAAAGGAAAATCACCCCGGCTGGCTGCCATCGACGGTACCATGGAAGTATTGCCCGCTGTTTTCACATCTATCCTTACTACAATTATCGCTTTTACCCCTTTGTTTTTTATCGAAGGATTTTTGGAGATGCTGTATGCGATGGGGTTTGTGGCTATTGTATGCCTGATATTCTCCCTGATAGAAGGGGTCTTTGTATTACCCGGTCATGTGGGAAATCCGAAAGTATTAAAAACGGAAAACAAATCCAGTCAGTTAAGCCGCATTTCCAACAAAATAGTGTATTTCTTGCGGGACCGGCTCTATATGCCGTCTTTAAGAAGAATCCTTCAAGCCAAAGGATTAACTATCAGTATTATTACCAGTTTAATGATAATAACCGGCGGGATGGTGATCAGCGGGCATATCCCGTTTACATTTTTTCCGCCCAGCCCTTCGGAGATGTTTAATATCGACCTGGCACTCAAACCCGGTGAGCACAAGGAAAAAACCCTGGAAAAACTGCAATTTATAGAGAAAAATCTCTATGAAGTGAACCGGGAATTGATGGAAAAGTATGACCGGGACAAGCCTTTTGTTAAAACCACCCAGATAAATCTGGGTACTGCCTTTAACGGGATAGAAACCGGTACTCATGCCGGTGTAATGCGGGTATTCTTAAACTCCCCGGAAGGAACAAACGTTACAGATAAAACCATCCAAAGCGCAATAACCCAAAAAACCGGTAAGATTCCCGGTGCCTACAAATTTGCCATGGGCACTTCCAGCGGACGCGCTCAACGTTTTGGGGCACCGGTTTCCATTGGTTTGTTGGGGTATGATCTGGAGACGCTGGAAAAAGCCAAAAAAGAACTAAACGAAGCACTTTCCGGTATAGAAGAGCTCTATAACGTAACGGATAACAGCCAGTTAGGCAGCCAGGAAATCCGTATCCGGTTAAAACCTAAAGCCTATACGCTGGGCTTAACACAGGCATCTTTGATGCGGCAGGTGCGGGAAGGTTATTATGGCGGACTTGCCCAGCGGATTCAGGATGGAAAAGATGAAATATGGTTTTATGTGCGGTATCCTGAAAATAACCGCCAAACCATCGGCCAGATGGATAATATGCTGATCCGTACGCCAGAGGGAAATTATCCGCTCTCTACGGTAGCTGCTATGACCATGGGCAGGTCATTGAGCATGATAAACGGCTATAACGGGCAGCGGGTCATCCGCGTGGATGCCTACATGAAAGATGAACGGGCATCTGTTACTCCTATCATAAATGAGGTAGAGAATAACATTTTACCCGAAATTATGGAAAGATATGCGGGGATTACCTACACACACATGGGACAGAAAAAGGACACCCAGGAGCAGATCCAAAGCCTGGTTAAATATTTTGGGCTGGCTTTATTGATTATTGTGTTGGTTATTATCATCTACTTCAAATCTTTTCGGCAGGGTTTTATTATCATCCTGTCGATACCGCTGGGGATCATGGGAGCCATCTGGGGCCATTCCATCCACAGCGAACCGCTTTGTATGTTCAGTATTTGGGGACTTGTGGCTATGACGGGGGTTATTATTAACGATTCTGTCATTTTTGTATCGAGATACAATCAACTTTTGATAGAAGGTTACAAGGTGTTTCAGGCGGCTATAGAGGCTGCCAGATCAAGATTCCGGCCTATCCTGCTGACCACACTCACCACAACAGCCGGCCTTATGCCTTTAATTTTGGAACAGAGTCCGGAGGCTCGGTTTCTCAGCCCCATGGCTATGTCTGTGGCTTACGGCATTCTCTTTGGCGGAATTTTCATCCTGCTGACTTTGCCGATACAGATCTTGATTTCGAATGACTTGCTGGTGAAAACCAAAACATTCTTCAGCAAGCACAAAGAAGACCTCACGCCTGAGTCAGTAGAAAATGCTGTGATCAATCATCAGGTCAGGCAAAAACTGGAAAAAGATATCCGGGAGGAAGAAATATCTAAAAAATAAACAAACAAAATCATCATATATGAAAATTTTAGCTGGCATATTGCTGATGGGCATCACCCTAAACCTTTCTGCACAGGACAAACAAAACCTGAGCCTGGAAGATGCTCTTGATAAGGCATTGCAAAATAATTACGGTATTATCATCACCCAAAAAAGCAGAGAAATTGCTGAGTTGCAAAATGCCTGGGGTAATACGGGTGCTTTACCCAATATTCAGTTCGTGAGTTCCGGAAATATCTCAGAAGATTTTCTGGATAGCGGTAATTACACCATTCGGCAACTTAACAGTTCAGTTGAAATGAACTGGACTGTTTTCCGGGGATTTAGTGCCCGCATCCAAAAAAAACGGCTCGATGAGCTGGAAAAGCTTTCGCGGGGAAATGTAGCTGTAGTGGTGGAAAACACCATATACAATGTTATCCTGGCTTACTATAATATTCTACTGACAGACGAACAAGCTTCCATTGCAGAGAATAATATGGAGCTATCAGGTGACCGCTATGAGCGGGCCCAACACAGCAAAGACATTGGAGCTACAGATACCTATGAGTTGCTACAGGCCAAAAATGCGTACCTGAGAGACCGCTCTGATTATCTTTCTGCAAAAGCGGCCTATCACAATGCGGTAAGGGAGCTAAACTACCAAATGGCTGAACAACTGAATGTAAAATACAATTTTATTTCACAATTCTCTCCGGATACTTCTCATTTTGAGTATACCGGTTTGGTGAACCGGATGCTCGAAAACAACGCTAACCTGAAAAACCAGTATATGAATCTGGAACTGGCTCGCCTTGATGTAAAATCTTCCAGAAGCGCTTATTACCCGCGCCTCGCATTAACAGGGTCGGCCGGATACAGTGAACTGGAACAGGATTATGAAACCGCACGCCAGTTTGGCCTGGGCAGCGACGGATACAATATATCGGCCGGCTTTTCACTTTCTTATACACTATTCGATGGGAATTCCCGCAAGCGTGCATTGGAAGCCGCCAGGATGGAAAGGGAAATTTCAGAAGTGCAGACCGTAGAAATGGAACAGGACCTGAAAAACCAACTTGCCCAGGAGTTTGAACTGTACAGGGTAAGAAAACAACTGCTCCGGGTAGCCCGTGAAAATCTGGAATCGGCAGAGCTAAACCTGAATATGTCGCGTGAAAAATTTGAAAACGGAACCATTAACTCTTTTAACTTCAGAGATGTGCAACAGATTCATATGGCAGCCGCCTACGAATATCAGAACGCCGTTTTCAGGGTTATCCAAAGCTATCATGCATTGCTGCGCCTGACCGGCGGCATTATTGATGAATATGATTGATCAAACGAATTAAATAACAATTGTTTTATGCACTTAATAGACCTGAAATCAATACACGCATCGCCCTATAATGAACGGTTTAAAAATGTGCTGTATAAAACGGAAACTTTTAAAATGAGGATAATTGAATTGAAAACAGGAGAAAAATTACCGCCGAATGGTCCCTGCGTAATGAAATCATACGTGATTTTTTATATCCTGTCCGGGAAAACCGGCATTACCATTAACGGAGAATACAATGAGGTGGAAGAGGGTTTTTGCGTGGTTGCTGATCCCGGAAATTACCGGTTAGAAGCCCAAACCAACAGTAAAATTCTGGGAATACAAATTGAAAAACTGGAAGCATCATGACGATTTTATTCATTATAACCGGAGTCTTACTACTTGTCTCCCTTGTATTTAATAAACATAAAACACTGGATGGGTTGAAGAAAGGCGCCATGCAATTCCTTGGACTGCTCCCCACCTTACTCACGGTCATCATCCTGGTAAGCGTGGTCATGTTTTTCATTCCGGAAAAAGTATTGCTTACCTATTTTGGCGACCAGGCCGGTGTTTTGGGTTACCTTTCGGCAGCGATCGTGGGCAGTGTGTCCCTGATACCCGGCTTTATCTCCTTTCCGCTTGCCGGAATGCTCCACGAAAGCGGGGTAGGCTACGGGGTGATTGCCCTGTTCATCACAACACTGAAAATGGTGGGCGTGATCACTATTCCCGTAGAAGCCAAATATTTCGGAATGAAGGTCACCTTGATAAGAAACGGATTAAGTTTTTTGGGAGCCATTATTATCGGGGCTATTATGGCCATCATTTTTGCTGTAACTTAAAAAAATGTGAGGTAATTCTATGAAATTCAACAAACCGGCAATAAAAACACAGTTTCAAAAATACAAATTCGAGCTTCCGGCCATCCTCCTTTTCGTATTTTTTATCGGCATTTCCTACCTGGTTGATTTTTCAACCGGCGAGCAATTATTTGAAACTACCTTCTGGCGGTTTTTCAGCGAAATGATCGCGATCCTTCCCTGTATGTTCATCATTATCGGGCTTTTCGATGTATGGGTGCCCAAAGAGAAGATTGAAAAACACATTGGAAAAGGTTCCGGCATTAAAGGGACAGGATTGATGGTATTGCTGGCTATAATTCAGCCGGGTTCTCTATACGTGGCTTTCCCATTTGCCTGGTTGTTATGGAAAAAAGGATCCAGCCTTCGCAACATCTTCATATACGTGGGTATGTTCAGCGCCGCCAAAATCCCCATGCTCGTCTTTGAAATTGGTTTTCTGGGCCTCAAATTTTCACTACTCAGGCTTTTGCTTACAATTCCTGTTTTTATCATTATAGCCATTATTATGGAGCAACGGCTTCAAAATAAATCTTATGAGATAACCAGGCCGGAGTAATCAATAAAAAATAAATTTTTTTTATAAACCGATATTATATAATTCTATGTTAAGGTTATTTTGCCTTTCTCAATGCCTCAGCATAGGCGTCCGGCAGCCGGTATCGTGTAAATACGGTATCCAACGATCAGAGAATAATAGTAGGAAAGATCTATGTACAGATCGAGTGAGGCAGTTTCCTGTTTCCGAAGATCTCCAGTGTTGAATTACATGGAGAAAATGCTAAAACCGGAGAAAAAACAATAGAAATTATTATACCCTGAATAAAATGATATCATACTGTATAACCAATCTTAATGAATTAAGGGATCTCCTGGAGAAAATGAACAGGGATCAATACACACAATCACTGAAACTGTTATCCGGCGCAACCATCGGGCAGCATTTCAGAAATATACTGGAATCTTATCAATGTGTGGCCCGGGGTCTTAACGAAGGGGCGATCAGCTATGAGGTAACCGGGTAAGGGATCGTGTGCTTGAAACTGATGTCAGACGTATTATCCGTGAGATCGATAAGATCAACAAATGGCTGGGTGGGATCAGAAATAACCAGACGCTCGTCCTAACCGGTAATTTTTCTCCTGAAAACGAAGCCAGCCTGAACAAAGGAACATCGGTATTCCGGGAACTGGCATACTGTTATGAACACAGTATTCATCATCAGGCATTGATAAAAATAGGATTGAAGGAGCTGGAAATTGATTCTTTTATCACTGAAAATTTTGGAATTGCTCCCGCAACCGTCAGATACAAAAACATATGTGCAAGATAGCTTACTAACCTGTAATGAAAGGATTGGTCCTGACTTTCAGGCGGGATGAACACATATCCAGGTCAACCGGTATTCCCCGGATGTTCCATTGTAAGGGTCGATCGTTGTTGTATCCCGGCAGTGCCTTTAAAGAGTATGCAAGGAAAGACCCCTACCGGAAAAAACCGGGTAAAGATCATTCTGAAAATCGTTAGAACCTGCATCCATAATGAGCAGAACCATGCATGATGGATTTGCCATTGCCCTGGTATGGCCAGAGATTTGGTGTAAGTAGGCAGGATCGTGGTATGATCATCCCTTGTATCTTCTGGGTATCAACAGACAGGGATATTACCGGGTAGGCCATGCTGCTGTGGTACTCGTGGAAGATAAAACGGGCCTTTGCCGCTATTTTGATTTTGGACGGTATCATGCACCTTACCGGCATGGCCGGGTGAGGTGTGTTGAAAGGGATCATGATCTACTGATTAGCATTAAAACTGTAATCGATCCGGCAAAGAAACTAGACGAACCAATAAGAACATGATAAAATTACCCGTTATTCTCCGGATGGTATCTTTGAATGTGAAGGATTGTTCGGATCAGAAAGACTTTTGTCATTTGAGAGACCTTATCAAATTACCTATCCCGCTCATTGTACTCTACTAACTATTTGCCAGGATAGTAAAATAATCTATTTAAAAGAAGTATCAGCAAAATTGAATTCGAGATCGTTGTAATAATCGACCGGTCGCACGAAGAGTACCAAAATATTGCATCACACACTGGTCATCTTCCAATCAGGATGCTACCAACAGTACGGGTTTTACAGCCCTGCCGAAAGGTATCCGGGCACCTGACGACGGCTTTCATGATAAAGGAGTATATGGTTACTGGTGGACAGCGTCTGTGGATCCATTCGATAACTCCCGGGGACTGGCCAGGGAGATGAATCAATTTTCCAGGGACGGCAGCCAACTGGTATACATAAAAACGTACGGGTTAAGTGTTCGCTGTATCAAAGACTGACATTAATCCCGGTTTCCTCATTTTTATCTGTTTCCTCCTCAATAACAGTGAATTTCGGTCCCCGGGCTAAAGTGGGAGGGCCATCAACCCTAATGATATTTTCAGGTGTTATAAAACACGGTTCAACAGCCTGAAAGCACTGTGAAAAGCCTCCCGATGAAAACAGAATCGGATCAGGTGGTACTGACAGGAGTAGGTGGTAGTTTCGGAGCGGGAATACACATCCGGTAAATTGAATATATTTTTGATTGGACGTATTTTTATGTTTAGAACATATGGTTTTATGAATTCATATACTGTTTTCTAAAAAGATTTGTTTTGTAAAAAAATAAATCTTATTTGCTACAAATTTTTTTAATATGGCTAAACTTAAAAACGTAACCCGTAAGCCCAGGCCCCTGGCCGTTTTGGATTACCTAGCTAGTGAAAAAAAATTCCTGACTATCATTACAGCCGGTTTTGTTTTATCTGCTGTTTGTATTGGCAACACACAGATATCCATGTGGCTGGGTTTTTTGTTTGCCGGTTATGCAGCCGTTTCAAACGACAGCATCCAGTCGCTGGGAACGTTTATCGAAAGCAACCAAAAGAGAAAATGGTGGGTGATGTGGCTGTTTGTGGGCGCCATTTTTCTGGCCACCGTAACCTTTAGCTGGTTTTATTTCGATGGCGATGTAACCTTCCAAAGATTGCTCAATTCCGAGGGTGAAACCCAATACCCGCATCCCGAAAAATTCAATTATTTCCAGATCATTGCGCCGCTTGTTCTACTCATTTTAACCCGGTTGCGCATGCCTGTTTCAACTACATTTTTACTGCTCAGTGTATTCAGTGCAAGCTCATCCGGCATCAACTCCATGGTTTTCAAAAGCCTCAGCGGCTATGGTATGGCCTTTATCCTTTCATTTCTTATCTGGTACCTGGGGTATTATTTTATTAAAAAATTCTTTAAAAAACGCAAAACGCATCCGGCCTGGACATTCGTTCAATGGACGGTGAGCGGTTCGCTTTGGGCAACATGGGTAATGCAGGACGGAGCCAACATTGCGGTTTACCTTCCCCGGCAGCAAACGCCGGTACAATTCCTCATTTTTTCCTTAGCTATTTTTGCCGGGCTGGGCATGTTATTTTACCTTCGGGGTGATAAAATTCAAAAAATTGTAAGCGAAAAAATACGTATTTCAGACGTCAGGGCAGCTACCCTTGTCGATTTTTCATATGTTCTGTTACTTATTTACAAACTGTTTATCAGCACTGTTCCCATGAGCACCACCTGGGTATTTTTGGGAGTGATTGGCGGAAGGGAAATTGCTGTTTCCCTTGCGCGAAAGAAAAAGGGCAAAAAGCATAAAAAGAAAGCCCGGCGAATGATTTTACGCGATGCTGCCTACGCCTTTACCGGCCTGCTTATATCCGTTGCGCTGGCATCGGGAGCAAACCCGTCAATCCGTGAAGAAATTGGCATATTCTTCAGGGATCTGTTTTAACCGGATTTGAAAATTTCATACGATGATAGCAGCAAAAAATGTACATCCCAGATCAATATTTCTGTAAAAAATTTGTCGTAATAATTCCTTACGTGAAAATATGACGTATATTTGCGACATAAAATTATGTAAGAGAAACAGTTGCTGCAGCCATAGGGCACAGGCCTTTTTAAGGTCACTCGACGATTGGCAGGTAGTGGACCTGGTAGTGGCAGAGGCATCGGGTAGACTGAACCACAAAGTCGCGGAAGTGATGAAAGAAATCGGCATCGACCTCTCAATCGCACTAACGGTCCGCTTGATTTGTACCTTGACCAGGAATTTGATTACGTCATTACCATTTATGGCGGAACCAACGATAACTGCCCGGCTTTATTGGTTATTGCGTGCTCAACCTGGCGCCCGGTAAGCAAAAAAGCATTTTTTGAAATTTTTAAAATTAAGAAATCAATACTATGAAAAAACACGCGATTTTAAGTACCGATTTATCAAAAACCTCAGATAAGCTAATTGAGTGCGCCAAAGCGTACAAAAAACTGGGTATTGAAAAAATTACGCTACTTCATGTACTCGGATTGAAACATGTTCAGGCATTTGAAGATTTGATGCGCAAGGAAGTGGATGAAAAAATGGATAAACAAAAGGAATTACTTGAACAAAAAGGTTTTGAGGTTGCAACCAAAGTAGGTCCGCATGAAGCTCCAGTTGAACTGGAAAAATTGTTTAATGAAACAGACGCTTCACTGGTAATAGTAGGGACACATGGCTATTCGCTTACAAAAGCAGTAATGGGAGGCACTGCTTCGGAGATTATCCAAAATATGAAATATCCGGTACTATTAATTGTAATGAAAAGAATTGAAACCAGGGAAGGGGAAGATTGTGAAATAATTTGTGCCAATGTTATCGATCATATCCTTTTTCCCACCGATTTTTCTGACACGGCGGAAGAGGCATTCCAGTTCATTAAAAACCTGAATGTCGAATTTCCGAAGTTCACCTTAATGCATATTCAGGACGAAATAAAAATTTCAAAACACCTGGAAAATAAACTGGAAGAATTTAACCGGATTGATACCGAAAGGCTCATACGCTTAAAATCAAGTTTACAAAAAAAACATCCTGAAACAGCGGTTGATTTTAAAATTGATTACGGTAAACCGATTCAAAAAATTTTAAACTTTATAAAAGAAAATGAGGTAACCCTTACGGTAATGGGCAGTCAGGGCAGGGGGATAATACCTGAGATTTTCCTGGGTAGTGTAAGCCACCAGGTGGCCAGGCACGCCGATTCAAATGTTTTACTGGTCCCGCCACCTGAAATGTAGCACAAAGCTTAACATATAATTGATTGTATAACTATAAAATAAAAAAATTCTAATGGTACAAAAGAGGACAATTAGTTTTTTCGATAAATATTTGTCGGTTTGGGTAGCATTGTGCATTATAGGCGGAATTGCTATCGGTTATCTTGCTGGAGACAGCATTGAAATAATAAGCAGCCTTGAGGTTGCCCGTGTGAACATACCTGTTGCCATCCTTATCTGGTTGATGATATACCCCATGATGCTTCAAATAGATTTTGCCAGCATCAAACAAATCGGTAAAAAACCCAAAGGAGTAATTCTCACGCTAATTGTTAATTGGCTGATTAAACCCTTTAGCATGGCTTTTTTCGCCTGGATTTTCTTTTCAAAAATCTATTCGGCTATTATCTTACCCGAACTGGCAGGTGAATATATTGCCGGCGCTATTATACTGGGCGCGGCACCCTGCACGGCCATGGTGTTTGTGTGGAGTTACCTGACCGACGGCGACCCCAATTACACGCTGGTGCAGGTTTCGGTAAACGACCTGATCATTCTGGTAGCGTTCATACCCATTGTCGGGTTGTTGCTTGGTATTACCAACATAACCATTCCTTATGACACACTGGTGGCCAGTGTAATCATTTTTGTAGTTGTGCCTCTCATTGCCGGGGTTATTACCCAAAGAACCATGATTAAACGAAGAGGTGAAGAATGGTTTAAAAAAGATTTTCTGCCTAAGCTGAAACCTGTAAGTATAATGGCGTTATTGGTTACTCTTATTCTGCTCTTTGCATTTCAAGGACAAAACATTCTTAATAACCCACTAATTATTTTACTTGCCGCAGTTCCGCTGGTTATTCAAACCTACTTCATCTTTTTTATTGCCTGGTTTGGCGGACGCAAGCTGAAACTTCCCCATGCAGTGTGTGCTCCCGCTGCCATGATTGGCGCCAGCAACTTTTTCGAACTGGCCGTGGCCGTTGCCATTGCACTTTTCGGCCTGCAATCTCCGGCAGCGCTGGTAACAGTTGTAGGAGTTCTGGTAGAAGTTCCGGTTATGCTCTCGCTGGTGGCTTTGGCAAACAAATGGAAGTATTAACCGGAGACTAAATACCTGGTACATAACATCCACAGACCCTGCCCTTTATTTATGCGGCACCTTGCCGGGCTGTGGCCTCCCTGGGAGATGACGGCAGACCCCTTGCTGCCATGGGCGTAACTGGCAAACTCGCCATGATAGCCGTTAAAGCCAAATCTTTGCAAATATTTGTCTGGCCATTAGCCTGATTAACTTTTGGAAAGATTAATTTCTCCGGATCAAAATCATCTCACCTAATTCAGGAGATAATTTACCGGAAAAATTATTTCGCCTTTATTAATGCCTCCGAGTATGCATCCGGCAACCTGCTTTCTTCCACTGCCTTTGCGGCTTTCTCTACATCATAATCGATCCTTCTGAATTCGGTGCGGACAGAATCTTTCCGGAAATTTGACAGGCTTTCATTGATGGTCATGATCACATAACAGGCCCTCGGATCGCCGTCTTTCGGTTTGCCGACGGATCCGATATTGATCGCATGCCGGTATGCTGTTTTACCCTCTTTTTCATAGGACAGGGTCCGGTGATAGGGCTTGTGGGTATGCCCGAAAAGCATGATATCCGCAGCGGCTTCTTCGAGGATTCGCATCAGGCTTTTCTCCGGCCGGTCCTCGAACAGGTATTCATTGATCCGCCGGGGACTGCCGTGTACCATAAGCAGATGCATGGATTCTCCGTTGTTTTCAAATTTCAGGGACATATGCCTGGGGAGGTTCCTCAGGTATCGGCGGGTTTCATCTTTTACGATCTCATTGGTAAAGGAAATGGATACCGCGCCATTGGCCTTTTCTTCGTCGGTTTTGTACGCGCAACCGCAATCATCGCTGTTGAGGCCAATGCCTTCGTCATAGTTTCCGGCAATAGTGGGAATACCCCTGTCGCGAACGGCTTGCGCCACTTCATTGGGCCAGATATTATATCCTACCAGGTCGCCCAGGCAATAAACGAAATCGGGTTTTTGATCGTCGATATCCGCCAGTACCGCTTCAAGAGCCGGGAGATTGGCGTGGATGTCTGAGAAGAATGCTATTTTCATATCAAAAGAATTTTATGATTTGGTTACCTTGTCGGGACATTTACGAAGTATTTTTCTTTTAAAAAACAACGTTACATTGACCAGCAATATCAGCACCGGAGCTTCCACCAGCGGTCCGATGACGGTGGCAAAAGCCGCCTGTGAATTAATGTCGAAAACAGCCATGGCAACGGCTATGGCCAGCTCCATTCTCAATCACAAGATTTTTCAGGATGCTAACAGTTTTTTTCATTTCCGCAACTCACATTCTCCATGAATTTTTCAATAAGGCTATTAATACGTTTCATCCTGGCCGTATCGATACAGTAATTAACTTTGACCCCAATGATTTCACCTTTGATAATTCCTATTGACTTTAATTCCTGCAAATGCTGGTTCACAGTGGTCCGGCTCAGGGGCAGTTCATTGGATATGTCACCCGAAATGCATACGCCGGTTTCTGCAAGGTATTTCAATATGGCCAGCCGGGCGGGATGCCCCAGCGCTTTGAATAGTTGCGCAGTTTTTTGCAGGTCCTTTTCAAATAATCCGACTTTCGTCATACAAATGATACTTTGACCCAAAAATACGTCATAAATTTAAAATGACGTAATTTTGCGTTATATTATTTTGAATTCGGTTATTTTTATCCCGGATATTTCATTCGGGCATAAGTAGTTGATAATCTAATGGTTTCTGATAACAAGTAATAAAGGTTTCATGTATAAAGAAATAAGTGTAGATTACAAGAAAAAATAACATCAGTTATGTATTCATAGAACGATCCGGAATCTTTGGATTTGAAGAGCAGGTATGATGATATGAATTCATTTAAATGTAAAGAAGGGGGATTCCCCGGCAATGAGATGAGTTTTGATAAATAGCAAGAGTGAAAATGACAACAGAAGAAAAAAAGCAAGTGAAAGCTGTTATGGAAAAAAAGCGGGATGAGTTGGTGGCCCTGATTAAAGAATTAAAAGAGGCCACCAGGCCGATGGGGCTTGATAATTCCGTTGGCAGGCTTAGCAGGATGGATTATATCAACAATAAATCGGTTAGTGAAGAAGGTTTGCGCAAAGCTGAAAATGATTTAATGGCCCTGGATAAATGGCTTTCTCTTTATGATTCAGAAAAGTTCGGCAAATGCACGAGGTGCGGCAATGAAATCAAAATCAAAAGGCTATTGTACATGCCGGCAAGCACGAGATGTATTCATTGCGCCGGTAAATAGTATGGATCATGCGGCCGTCTTCATGTTCTGCTTTATTTGATTTTCTCATACAATCCCATCAGCTTCTTATTGAAGATATCCTTGATTTCGTCTTCATGTTCGCCTATTGGCTTAACCGGGATTAAATCCAGGACCTGTTCATCAGTCAAACCGGACTTATATAAGGTATTCAGAGAAGCCGCTATCGTTTTGTAAACAGCTTCCTTGGATTCCTGTCTGTCAAGTCCGATCTCTTTTCCGATCTCCGCCAGTTTCATCCACTGGAACCAGAAATAGGTAGGCGCCATGGCCGAGATGATGGCATAGGCTTCCAGTTTGCTCTCCTTAACCTCAAAGGTGTCCCCTAAAACCTTCAGAATTTCCATAACCCGGATTTTCCCGGTCTCGTCAAATGCTTCAGAAAAACAAACCGGATTATATCCTTCGTTGATCACAGAGGTGGCATTGGGTATCAGCCGGACCACCTTGCTTACGGAATTGAGCTTCATTTCTATGTTTTCAATGCGGATCTTCGGGGCGAGCGATACTATGATGGTCTCACCGGAAACTTCTGATGCGATGGATTCCAGGGTTTCCATGATAACCGGTGGATGCAGGGCAATGAATACCATGTTTTGCCGGGCAGCCTGACCGTTTTCCGCGGTAGTTTGAATACCCGGAAAATCGTTCTTTAACTTTTTGAGCACATCGGCATTCGTGTCACACACGACAACCGACTGAAAATCCTTTTTTTTGTTTTTTAAGGCCTGCAGGAAGATCCTGGTGACCCTTCCGCCGCCGATAAATCCCAATGATGTGTTTTCCATGATGATCGATTTTTAGATATTACGATAATTTACTCTGTTTTTCGTTTAAAAATCCATTCCGACAGGACCAGCATACTGCCAATAAGAGCCAACAGAAGGCCTATGTCGAACAGCGAATAAAATATCCACCCGGCTTGTAACAGCATGAGGAATCCACTGACGGCCGTGATCAGCAAGCCTGCCAGAATATATAGATTCAATCCTTTATAAAACGCCACCCGTTGACCGATTTTGCGGGATAAATGCAATCTGGAAATCAAAAGCACCGTTGTAAATAATAATATAATTGTACCTATCGTGAAATGAATACTCTCCAGTTGGAAACGGGAGATCAGCATATATGACGAGAGGTTTTTATTAGAAAGTGAGAGGATCAACACGAAGGAAAATCCCAGAAACAGCACGCCACTGATGATATTCAAGCCAGCAACGGAAACCATATTTTTAAAATATTTCCGGAAGCCGGTAGTGATGAATAATATGAGCGTGAGCAGCAGAAATATATAAAGCAGCGGTTTGAGATAGGATTCCCTGACGATCCCTATATGAGCCTGTGCCCCTGACATGCCCAGATTTTCATATTGAGAATGAACGCCTGGATTCCCTGAACCATTTGTGGGCAGATCAACGACCTCTGCCATAAAAAACGAGGCTTCGTAACTGTGACAATCCGTACAACCATTCATACCCAGGGCGCTTCCGGCAGGGAAAATATCGTGGTTATAGGTATGTACGTTCCCGTAAGGGGAAGCCTCCCAGGTTTCCATGGGAAGCTCTGAATATTCGGTGCCTGTCCGGTAAACCCTGTTGTTCAATACCCAAACCACTTTTTTTCCTTCCATCGGATATTGTATATCCGAAAGCCTGGCCGTGATGGATTTGATCAATGCGTCGATCTCTTCGGGACGGTTCACTTCGATCACTTCGTCCCCATCGTCATCCCTGATCCGGGATAATTCCGGATATTTTTCCGGATCTTTAAAATGGTCCATCCACATAGTATAGATATCCATCATTTTCGGCTGCATCAGCCCCTGTTTCCCCTCGATCTGAATACCCGGCCAGGCCGTATGTACCCGGTTGGCCGGATAGATCATATCATTGTATTTTATCAGCTCCGGCTCAAAAGTAAAGGTAGGCTTATCATCGTATCCCATCATTTCAAGGTCACCGTAATGATTCCAGTAATTCATATCCGGACCGTAGAAGGTCCAGAGATGTTTTCCTTTAGTCGGGATTTTTGTACCCGGATTAAATACATCGCTGGCCACAAAATGGGCCGATTTCACATTCCTTTCGGGAACATGGCAGGTCTGGCAGGCAATTTTTTCCAGGTGTACCGGTGGAAGCCATGTATGAGCCGCTACGGGCGCGCCAAGGTATCCGGTGTCGTGGCAATCGGTACAGGTGCGCATGGTGTTGTCCAGGTCGTTCCGTACGAGACCTCCCGGATCATCCCCCTTCCCGAACTGATGCACTTCCTTGCCCCTGATCCTGTCATCCGTAGCCATCAGACCGGCCGGATGGCAGTCCACACACTTCAGTCCGGCCTGCAGATGGACATCGTTACGCGGCCTGAAGTCGGCGCCCCGTTTTTTATACCCGGGTTTGGCATGACAGAAAAGGCATGCCGTATTGCGGGGTTCTTTTACGATAAACGGTTCAACCGTTCCGTCGGAATTGAATTTATCCTGATGGTATGAAACCGTTACCGGGATATTTTCAGCGACTGAACCGGAAACCGTGCCGTAACCTGAAGCCGCCAGTGCCGCATACCGGTAATTGTATTTTTTGATCTGATCCACCCGCACCTTGTTATCATAGTCAGGGAGATGACAGATAAAACAATCCGCCTCGATCACCCCGCTTTTCTGCCATTTCGCTTTATAATAATCCCCATCGAGGTCATTTCTGCCTCCATCGGTATAACCGACGGAAGGGTCATTCATCATTTCGTCATACCGGATATTGGCCCGGTCATATTCAAGCGGACCCCCTCCCGGATGGCAAACGCCGCATTTATTTACAAAGGTATAGGAGGTCATATCCATGAGGGTTTCGTGCTCATTTTCTTTAGGAGAAAGGTAGGCATATAATGGGGCAGGGGAGCACCAGGATCCCCCGTAATTACCCGGCGAATCTGCCCATTGCACCCGTGCCTGTTGAGCAGGAGTTGCCGTTTCATCCTTTCCCTGCTGGAAATGGTAACCCTCAGTGATGAGATCGTAATCATGGCATCTCCCGCAGGTTTGCTTGGGTGAATACGGTTTATCGGTGTTTTTACCCGTTACGGGATTAATGGTATCCCCTTGTTCCGTTAACAGGTAGAACGGCGGGCAGACCCCTGTTGACGAAATCTCGTTTTTCTGATAGGTGACTTTCTCAGATTGGATTTTCAGCGTTTTCTGATAAACGGATAATGCTGTGAATATGGTAATTCCTGATAAAAGAATAAGAACAAGTGTATATCTGGTCATGATAAAAAATTTTGATGTCAGATAATTTTCATATTAAAAGTGTATTGAGCCTGGAATGCTAAGTATAAAGCATTTCCAGGTTGTAATGAATCAGTTGTAATCCCCTTTTTGATTGAGAAATAACTGATCAAAGCAACGAACTGCCATTTTTCATTCAATGAATATTTCGCAAAAAGATCGATTTCATTTCCAGTATGGTTTTCCCCTTCAGGCAGGTACAGGTTACCATTAATGAGTGCATCGGAAGGTTGAGGGATCTTTAAGATGTTGTATTTTAGTTCAATCCACATTTCCCTTGCCGGATAAAGTTCAAGTACGATCTCCCGGTCATCGAGATTACTCCATTTTACGAGATTCATCCACCCGTAATACCTGTCAGCGGCTCCGAAAACCGGGTCAAACTGTTCATTATATCCGGTATCCGGTTTGTTGCCACTTGCCCGGGTATATCTCAGGTTTATACAAGGTTTCCAGGGCATTTCTTCGATCTGATAGCCGGCCTTAAGAAAAAGGCCATAGGCATTGATCTTGCTGCTGTTCTCAGACCCGAATTCCCTGGTATAGCTTACTTCATATTTCCATGGAAAAATTTCAGGATTATAGATACGAAATCCCATCCAGTTGCGATTGATCATTTTTTCTTTGATGTACGCTGCCGATCCCTGTTGCTTATGCGCTATATAGAGGTCGGATTGAATGAAATCCGAGATCCTTACATTTGCATGTATGCCTCCTCCCATGTATTCGGTATGAGTAAAAGGTAGATATGTTTTTTGCGGATCGTGAATTTTTGTGCCTCCATACCAGATCGCTGACGACCACCTTTCTTTTTGAAAAGATACCAGGACGGCGTCCCAGTTCCATCGGCCTGTATTACCCCAGCTTCCTGGTCCGAAAACCCTGTAATCTGTAAAAGCAATTTTCTGGCGACCGGCGATCAGGGTGAAAAAGTCAAAAATGCTGTCGATACGGATATTGGCATCATATATTTCAAGAAACTCTTCCTGGGGATTCATTATATAATACGGCTCAATGCTGTTTTCCGCATGAATTTTAAATGCATCCGGCTCTTTGGCATTTCTTAAGGACCATCCGATAGCTCTGGAATCCTGGAGGTGGGCTGATACCGATATGTTTTTTTTAAAACATATAGTTGTACCTGCGATGATTCTCTGCAGAAGGATATTATCATTCGGTTTCCCGGTTTCCGGGTTGCTTCCATAATATTTCGCATTCATGTTATTCCATTTTTCAAAACGGTACCGGATATTTCCGTCGAAGGAAGATTGAAAAAAAGAATTTGGCTGTGCTACGGACATGTTCATATAAAAAATACCGATCAGGGTAATGATAAGAATACATATGAATCTGTATATCCGTCTGATTTTCATTATTTCGACTATGATTAATTCACGCCTTTGGTTTGGAGAATTTTAACCAACTCGTCTTCAGGGAAAAAACCTTCGTGCCTGAAAAATTCGACGCCATTTTTATCCAGAAATACTTGTGTTGGAATTGCACGGATATTGTATTTGTCGCCATAAGGTTTCCCTTCGGGAGTCCACACATCATGAAATACCACTTTTACCTGTGATCCGTATTTTTCCTCGATGGATTTCATGATGGGTTGCATTTTTTGGCATGGGATACAGCGGACCGAACCCAGTTCAATAAAAGTTACTTTGTATTCAATCGGATCTTTTCTCATTTCAGGCATTGTTTTTTGTTTATTATCCTGCTTTGTGTTCTGTGCACAGCCGGATATCAGAAAACTTGTCAGCAAAATCATAACCAATGAGAGTTTCTGAATGTAATTTGTTTTCATGCTATTAATCATATTTTAAATAATTTATTTTGTCATTGTACCTTCCACTTTGCACGCCCTGTTGAGCGTATTGGTAATGGTTCCAAATTTTAAAATATTCTTGTGCCAGATATTTATTTTCCGTTCATCGGCATCGGTATCGATATGTACATGATACCTGATTTCTGACATCATTGGCGGATTGTCTTTTCGCTTGCCATGAAGGGTGATTTTAGCGCTGCGATAAGGTATTTCTAAAATTTCGGAATACCGTTGCACATTTTTCAGAATACAAGCTGCCAATGAGGTGAGCAACAATTCCGCTGGGTTGGGCAACATATCATCGCGCCCCGAAGTGCCATCAAAGGCTATTTTGGATTGATTAGCAGTTGCGCTGGCTTTTCCGCCATTCTCCACTGTGGCAGTTATTTTATATTCAGTCATTTTAACGCGTTTAATCGTTTACCGCTTTTCAAACAGCAATCAGTTTGTTTTTTCCTCCGGCGTTCCATAGTCTGGATAAATTGAGAAAAATATGTTTTCATCAGATTGAAATTTTCATCCACAATACAATAGTTCTGGCAAATACCGACCGGAGAACAGGTGATAAATCCCACTGCTCTCAGTTTAGCCATGTGTTGTGATACGGTGGACTGGGATAAAGGAAGCAAGTCTGATATTTCCCCGGCGTGACAGCTTTTGCATTTTGCCAGGTGAAGCATAATTTGCAACCGGGCCGGATGAGAAAGGGCATCCAATAAAGTCGCAAGTTTCACCGCTGTTGCCTGATATGTTCGCTTTCGCATTGTTTCAGGGATTTATTTCATTTTTCAGCCAGCGCTGCAATGTGCTTTTTACGGGAATTTTTCCCTGCGACAATATTTTCCCGTTGACAATCAATCCCGGCGTAATCATGATGCCGTATTTGTTAAAGTCATCAAGGGCGGTTAATTTTTCCACCTTTGCATCAATTTCGTTTTCCCGGATCACCTCATCACAG
>CAZIXF010000040.1:32252-53295 GCA_964543195.1 uncultured Roseivirgaceae bacterium | reverse complement strand
AAATAGTAAAAACGGTTTATTTTGAGAATGGTTTATGAATAATCGGGGTTAACAAATGCGGGGTAGCTGCTCTCCCGACAGCATCCCTACCACCCGGCTGCCACCGATACCGGATGAAACGTATACTTTGCCGGAATGTTGAGTACTTACTTCTCCAATAAGGGAAGCTTCTTTTCCTTCCTCATGCTCCCTTAACAGTTGAATCGCATCATTTGCTATCTCAGAGGATACAATAGCAATAAAAATTCCTTCGTTGGCCACATACAAGGGATCCAAACCCAGAATTTCACAAGCAGCCTTAACCTGCGGCATGACCGGGAATTGTTTTTCATGCAACTTAATGCCGAGTTGTTTCTGCCGGGCAATTTCATTCAGCACCGTGGCCACTCCTCCCCGGGTAGGGTCTCTGAGAAGCTTGATCTTATCCTTAAAGGTTTTGATCAGGGCAGTGGTCAAATTATGCAGTGGACGAGTATCGCTTTTGATGTCCGATTCAAAGGACAATCCTTCACGAACCGACATGATCGCCATGCCGTGTGTGGCCATCGACCCACTGATAATTATTTTATCGTCCGGTTGAATTCTATCAATATCAATATCGGCATCCGGTAACATTTCGCCAATACCGGTTGTGTTTATGAAGACCTTATCCCCCTTCCCCTTTTCCACCACTTTGGTATCTCCTGTCACCAGTTTGACGCCTGCGTTGTCTGTTGAAACCTTTACGGCTGCCAGAATCTCCCATAATTCGTCGGTCTTAAGGCCTTCTTCAATGATCAGGCTTAATGAAATATACCGTGGAACGGCTCCACACATAGCCATATCGTTAACCGTGCCGTTTACGGCCAGTTCACCAATATTACTGACCGGGAAAAATATGGGTGAGATTACAAAACTGTCGGTTGTGAAAGCACATTTCCCCTTTATATCCAATATGGCACCATCGTGCCGCTTTTGAATTTGATCATTTCGGAACAGATTGAAGACTCCCCTTTCCAGCATGGCATGGGTAAGCCTGCCTCCGCTTCCATGTCCCAATGTGATCACATCAAAATCAAATTCCGGCATGGGACATTCCAGGGTAAATCTTCTGCTCATGAATACTATTTTAACTCGTTGTGTGAATTATTATACATCTCATTATCTTTTAACATGCTGATTATTAATGATTTATCATTTTATTTCCTGGTGTATCCTGGTGTTTTCGAGATTTTATGGCATTAAATCATAATATTTTAGCCACGAAGGCACCAATTCACTAAGGTATCACTAAGTTTTTAATTATCTGATTCACACAACGGGTTATATTATTGTAAATTCCTTAATCTTCAACATATTCATACCCCACATCGTAATAGGCTGCGCAGGCCCCTTCTGAAGACACCATGGGTGCTCCCATCGGATTATCCGGTGTACACTGGTTCCCAAAAAACGGACATTGATTGGGTTTGATAACGCCCTTTAGGACTGATCCTGCCATGCACTCATTCGAAATGACCTGCTCTTGTTTTTTGAGTCGAAACTTTCTCTCTGCATTGTAGATGTCATATTTTTCCTTCATCACCAAACCACTATCCGGTATAGAGCCAATGCCCCTCCAGTTTCGCATGCCCCTGACAAAAACTTCATTGATCAATTTTTGAGCTTCAATATTCCCATCATCAGATACCACACGGCTATATTGATTATCCAGACTTGCCTTACCCTTTTCAAGCAATTTTACGCAACTTAATATACCTTTCAGCAAGTCGACCGGCTCGAATCCGGTGACCACTACCGGTACACCATATTTATTGATCACAGAAGTGTATTCCCGGGTTCCCATCACCGTGCACACATGTCCTGCAGCGAGAAACCCATCGATATCTGAATACTCATCATTCAAAATAGCTTCCATGGCCGGCGGCACGAGTACATGGGATGCCAGAATGGAATAATTCCGAAGACCCATCTTTTCTGCCTGGATAACCGACAAAGCGTTTGCCGGAGCGGTAGTTTCAAAACCCACCGCGAAAAACACAACTTGCCTATCGGGATTTTTCGAAGCTATTTTCAATGCATCCAGCGGAGAATACACGATTCGTACATCCGCCCCTTCCGCCTTGGCTTTTAAGAGACTTTTCTTCGTTCCGGGTACTCTAAGCATATCCCCGAATGAGCATAATATTACCTGTTTATCGAGTGCAAGTTCAATGGCTTTATCGATCATATCTACCGGTGTAACGCAGACCGGGCAGCCGGGACCATGGATCATGGTGATTTTGTCCGGTAATAAATCAATTATTCCATTTTTAACCAAACTATGAGTCTGGCCTCCACAGATCTCCATTATATTCCATTCTCCGGTAGTGATAGAGCGAATTTCATCCACCAGATACTTGACCTTTTTTACATCCCTGTACTCATCCAGATATTTCATATTATTCTAAATCCTGCGGTTCCTCTGGCCATTCATTATTCAGTTCATCCAATTCTTTTAAGTATGCGAGGGTTTTCTGGGCTTCCTCTTCATCAACTACCTGCAAAGCCACCCCAACGTGAACAAGCACGTACTCCCCCACCTTAACTTCCGGTGTCATGGCAAAGTTCACTTCACGAAGCACACCATCAAAAGATACCTTACCCATCCTGAACATCTCATCTTCAGTGGGTTCTATCGAGATTACTTTTCCGGGTATTGCAAGACACATAATGTATTAATTTATTTCAGTTTGTAAATTCTTGATTTTTTCTCTTCTGATCTTATTCTGGTAAAATCCTATCACCTGACCATAGGCAATGCATTCATCATTTGGCGATAATTGATTATGAAAATATAAATCGAACCGGGTGTCCAGTTTATGTTTAATAATATCTACCAGCAGGGCATTTTGAAATACACCACCTGAAAAGGTAATTTTTTTTATATCAGCCCTCGTGGCCACCGTCCTGATTATTTCGGCCAGACTCAGATGGAATTTGGCTGCTGTTTTTGAAGCTGAAACACCAGTCTCAAGGTCATCGAGGATCTGTCTTACCAGCATCCGGGTATTGATTATTCCCTCTTCGTTCACCTCAACCACGTAATATTCATCGAATGAATTCTTTCTGGTCAGGTATTCCGAAGCTTCGGATTCCAGATACATAGCCGATTCCCCTTCATAGGTATTCTTATCCGATATACCAACCAGAGAAGCCACACCATCAAAGATCCGTCCAACACTTGAAGATAACCTTTGGTTTGCTGATAACAATTGATGATATACATTCCACTCTTCACTTGTGAATTTATTTTTCAGTCTATCATCTCCCCGTGATATTGAAAAGGCAGCAAGCCGGGTATCGAGTGCCATCTTATCGCCTGCTATATAAGGAAAATATTCCCAGTGGGCTATTCGCTCCAGTTTTCTTCTGTTCTGTATAAAAAATTCTCCTCCCCAGATATTTTGATCCTCTCCAAACCCAACTCCATCCCAAACTACATTCAATACCCTGTCCTCATCAAGAAGGTCATTTTCTCCCATAACCGCATAAGCATGGGCCTTATGATGCTGAACCTGTTCAAAATCGGTCTGATACTGATCAGATAACTTTTCGCCCAGTTGAGTTGACGGGTAATCCGGATGCTTATCGGTTATTATTACCGATGGTTTTGCATTGAGGGTATCGACCATATGATCAAGCACCTTTTTGTAGGTTTCCTGGGATTCCAGCGTACCGGTATCTCCTAGAAACTGGCTCAAATAGTATCTGCCCCGGTGATAAATACAAAAAGTGCTTTTAAGCATGGCACCCATTGCCAGTATGGATCTTTCTGGATTCGTCTGGGAATTATCTGTCAAGGCCGGAGCCAGGCCACGTGACCGCCGAATGATTATTTTCTGTTCTGCCCGGTTGGAATATTGTATTACCGAATCATCCTGTGGTATGAGGATCTCCCTGTTATTCGTGAGAAAATAGTCGGCCACATTGCCCAATTGTTTAATAACATCTGCATCGTTGTATGTGATCGGCGAACCACTGACATTTCCGGAAGTAGCAACAAGAGGTAAATTAAGTTTTTTTAACAAAAGATAAAACAAAGGGGTGTAAGGTATCATGGCACCAAGTCTGGATAGACCCGGAGCTATAAGCTCAGGAATGACCCCGGAACCCGGTTTATCCTTCATTGGACAGAGAACAATAGGGCATTCCGGACTTTTCCAGTCTTCTCTGACCCGGCTAGTAACCACAAGGTCTTTCTCAGCCGTTTCAATATCCGGATACATCAATGCAAAAGGCTTTGCAGGTCTGACCTTTCTTTTACGTAATTTTTTAATAGCCTCGGCTGAAGTGGCGTTTGCCATCAAGAGATATCCTCCCACTCCTTTCACGGCCACAATTTTATTATCAAGCATCATTTGAGCGGTAGATTCAATAAGGTCGATATCACTACCGGCCATGGGATTTCCTTTCCTGTCGAAAAGTTGCAACTGAATTCTGCAATCAGGACAGGAATTCGTCTGAGAGAAAAATCTCCTGTCAAGAGGATCATTATATTCTTTTTCACACACCGGGCACATCCGGAATTTTTCCATGGTCGTGTTTTCCCTTTCATACGGCAGTTCACCGGTAATTGAGAACCGCGGACCGCAATTGGTACAGGTGGTAAATGGATAATGATACCGCCGGTTTTTATACTCGGTCAGTTCCTTCCTGCATTCATCACACATGGCAAAATCCGGAGTGATCTGGAGGTTCACACTGCCTTTTCCCGACTCTCGCCTGATGAAAAATTCATCATAATTTATTACTTCTTTCGGATAATAACGTATGGATTCGATCCTGGCCTGGGGTGGACATCCGGATTCAATAGCCTGGCAGAATTCAATAATCCTGTCCTCATCGGATTCGTTTATGTCTACATGAACGCCATCCGTAGTATTGGATACCCAGCCATGTAATCCCAGGTTGCGTGCTTCCCTGTAGACAAATGGCCTGAAACCAACCCCTTGTACTCTTCCTTCAATATGTATATGAAAACCATTCAACTTTTAAGCTCCACATCTTTTATTCGTTCCCTCAACCAGGAAAGCCAGTCATCCATCCCTTCTCCGGATGTGGCTGACACTTCAAATATTGTCAGATTGGGATTAACCTTTAATGCATATTCTTTTGCTTTTTCCATATCAAATTCGATATGTGGCAGAAGGTCAATCTTATTGATCAGGCATATCTGGGACGATATAAACATATCGGGATACTTAATGGGCTTATCCTCACCTTCTGTGATGCTCATGATCACAACGCGGTGTTTTTCACCCAGATCGAACATGGCCGGGCAGACCAGATTACCTACATTTTCTATCATCAACAGGGAATCCTGAACCGGATTCAGTTTCTGCACACCATGCAGGATCATATGCGCATCCAGATGACATCCTTTCCCGGTATTGATCTGTACTACTTTGGCACCAGTAGAAGCGATCCGGTCGGCATCATTGGAAGTCTGCTGATCACCTTCTATAACATATAGATTTTCAGCGGATTGTAACTTTTTTATAGTTTTTTCCAGCAAGGTGGTTTTTCCCGATCCCGGGGAACTTACGAGATTTAAGGCGGTGATATTCCTTGCTTCGAAAAATCCCCTGTTCCTCTCGGCAAGCAGATTATTCTGATAAAGCACGTCACGTTCCAACTCAATTTCACGTGTACTGTGTGGATGTGCATGATGATGATCGTGAGCGTGATGATGATCGTGTGCATGATGATGACCATGAGCGTGAGAATGAGTATGGTCAGGTCCATCTCCTTCATGACTACGATGGTCACCATGCTTATCCAATTCCTGAGCCCTGGAATAAGCCTGATCCTGTTCTTCTCCAGGAATATATAATTTTACTTCGTCGCCGGGTTGTCCGCATCCACAAGTTGAGCACATATCTATTCAATTAATGTTAACGATTTAACTCTTAGTTCTTTTCCACTTAAAAAATCCTTAAAAAAGGATTGACAATTAGGACATTCCTCATACACCTGATCAATTTCAAACTCAGTCCCGCACTCCTGACATCTGACCCTGGCCTTAATATAATTCGTTTTTCTTTCCGCCTTTTCCAGTACCGTTCTGATAATGGCCTGATCCCAGGCAAAATCAAGGGCCATGGGTTCGATGCCGGATAATTTTCCAATATCAAGCTCTATAATTTCCACACCTTTTGCCTGATGCTTCTTCACTTCTTTTTCTGCAATATCTACGATACTCATCGCTATCGAAAATTCGTGCATAATAACGGAGTCTCAAGTATTATAAGGATTTGATATCCTTTCTTTAATTTCTATTTTTAATATGCAAATATTATCCTTTTATGGTCAAACAAACTATGATTTTAATCATGATCAGGTTTGATCAAATTCGGTAAAATTTATCAGAAATCTACCAAAATTAATCGAATGACCATAATCGCTTTCCATTTTATCATATCAGAATCATATACAGGTTTTTAAATGGACGGGAAAAGCCACTTTAACCTCTTTTCATGGCCCAGATAAATCCACTTTATCGGGTCGTGGATAAAATTTTTTCTTTTGAAAAAATTGGTGAAACAGCAACCCAGGGTGAAAAACGTACAGAATTGGACCTGTTGATCAAAAAAAATAACCGAAAGTCATCAGGGAAAATACGGTTTGAAAGAATCCCGGCCTGGTTATTACTGATGTATTCATGCCTGTCATGACAGGATTTGAATTGTTATCCCATATCAAATCTTCAAATAAACAAAACATATTCGGGTATTCCTGGTCACAGCACTTCTTAATTCTATTGATCACCAAAAAACCCGTTTAAAGCTGGGAGAGGGAAAAATTTTAAATAAACCGGTATCAGAAAAAGAACCGGTAAATACACTTCTTGAATGGTAACACATCTGAAATTTTATGGGAAACCTTTTTCCAATATATGATCTTGCACACATTTTCAAGTAATTAATACCCGTAAGAAAATGTCTGTTTTTTATTAGATTTAAATGGCTAACTTATTAGATTTGCTACTATCTAGTTATTTTAACAAATCATCATAAATGGATCCGTTCAGAAAAATTGTATTATTCATTTTCATGTCCTTATTGTTCATATCAGTTAAAGCACAGGATTCTGGATTCGGTTTGGGTCTTTATCTTGGTGAACCAACCGGTATCGGCTATAAGGCATGGGTTTCCTCCAATGGAGCAGTAGCCGGGGCTGTTGCCTGGTCATTTGCCGGAGCAGGCCATATGCATATTCATGCCGATTATCACAGACATTCCTTTAGTTTGATCGAAGTTGACCAAGGTCAGCTACCAGTATATTATGGACTGGGGGCAAAGATTGTATTTCAAAATGATCCTGTTTTTGGTGCCCGTATCCCTTTAGGGCTGAATTATATATTCGGAGATGCTCCATTGGATATTTTTGCAGAAATCGTTCCCGGGTTGGAATTCATTCCCATAACTCAATTTGACCTTGCTGGTGGAGTAGGAATCCGGATTTTCTTTCAGTGATCTTTGAATTTAATAACTGAATTTCCAGGCAAATTTGCTTTTGACCGCCTTTTTTGTTAATAATTAGGTTATGTGGCATATAATGCTTCTTATTCATGTTCAGAAAGGAAGCTGTTATTTTAATATTAAACAAAACAAAATAAATCATGATGAAAAGAATTGTAGTGACAGCCGGACTGGTTGTATCAATCGTATTTTTAAGCAATGCTCAGGATTACGGAACCGCACTTGGATTGCGACTCGGTTACTTTAACGGAGTTACTGTAAAACATTTCGTGGGTGAAAAAGCAGCACTTGAAGGAATACTCACAACCCGGTGGAGCGGATTCAATATTACCGGTTTATATGAAATACACAACAGGGCATTCGATGTAGACCGATTGAACTGGTATTATGGATTTGGTGGGCATATTGGATTCTGGGATGGAAGAGATGTATACTGGGCCAATGATTTAGATATGCATACAGTTATTGGAATTGATGGGATCCTGGGCATTGAATATAATTTTGAAGAAGTCCCCATTAACCTCAGTGCCGACTGGAAACCGGCATTTAACATTGTAGGGATTGAGAATGATCCTTTCTGGGTTGACGGAGGTGCACTTTCAATCCGGTATATGTTCTGACCTTATATTCAGCAGGGGACTTTATATTGAAAAGGTATGTATTTAATAATAATACTTACTCAATATAATGTCCCTTTCTTTTAATTTACTGATACTAACTGTTTAGTAGTCATAAACTGACTGCCCCGTTTATTATTTTTAAATCGAATTACCATTTTATTTTTATTCTATCAGTAATATCCCTCTCATTTCAACAAATCCGGTAATATCATCTTTTTAATAGTGGAGATAAGATAGGTTTGACTCACCTTGGAAATCTTCGCTCCATTTTTTCCGATATTAAACACAAACAAAAAAACCGGATCTCATAAAAATTGTTTTATCAGTTATCCCATTTACCGAAATTTGCTCCAATTTTTTTACAGATAACTTTTCTGTTATTCCATGGATTTTACCAAATGAGTAACCACAAACATCTTCATAAGCAAGGTTTAAAATGGATTATTTTCTGGTTATTAATTTATATTAAACCCAAATCCGTTATTAGAACATAAAATATACACGTAACTCTCTCTAAATGTGAATATTACAGATAAAAATTTCTAATGACCGTCATTATTAACTATTTGATTATCAGGAATTTATGCTCTAATGAATAATCCGGATTAAATTGATAGCCGGGTTACTTATATAAGGATTATCGCAGGGAAAAAAGGGAGTCCCATTTTATTAAAATGGAAACTCCCCTACCTAATCAACCTAACCAAGGTCTTTTATGCACTGATTTTTAAGTTTTTATTCCATTTATTTTCAATTTCATGAAGCAGATCAATAACCTCGTTGACCTGATCCTTTATTTTTTCTGTTATCTCCTCGAGAATGCCTTCATTTCCATCCCTCATCATGGATTTAACCTTGTCACTCCAGGTATTGAGTTCTTCGAGCTTCAGGATCTTGATATTTGATTTGATCTTATGATGTACCTTTCTAAATTCTTCCAGATCTCCTTCTTCAATATTCCTTACACCTGATTCTTTAAATTCGTTAAAGCCCTTGACCAATGTACTTATAAACTCTTTTCTAAATTCTTCGTCTCCCTCGGAATAAAAATCTATGGCTTCCAGGAAATTATTCAACATGGATTTCTTTTTAGCAGCGACCTTATCTTCCTCGTATTCACCTTCAGATTTCTTGTTATTATTATTTTCTCCGGATTTTTCCACCGATCCGGCCTTTTTCAAATATTTACTCATTGCTACCCTTAAATCTTCAGGATCAAAAGGTTTGGTCACATATTCATTAACCCCTGCATCAAAGGCTTTTTGTTTATCTTGTTTCATTACAGCAGCTGAAATGGCGATGATGGGAATATCTTTATAATCAGTATTTTTCGCGTTTCTGATCCGCCTGGTCACCTCTATTCCATCTACATCGGGCATTTGAATATCCAGTAACAAGATATCAAAGGAATTGGATTTCAGTAATTTCAAGGCTTCTTTACCTCCTCCTACTTTGGTTACCTGGCCACCCCAGCCTTTCAGGTATCTTTCAGCTACCAGTAAATTAACATGATTATCGTCCACTACGAGAATATTGAATCCTCCGTTCTCGATTTTGATGTCCTTTTTCTTTTTTTCCCTGGTCATGGTTTCCATCTCTTTGCCTCTTTTCAAAGTAAGGGTAAAGAAAAAATTAGTGCCCTTTCCCGGTTCCGATTCTAATTCAAGATCTGAATCCATCAGTTCGAGAAGTTTTTTTGAGATGGCCAATCCGAGTCCGGATCCCCCATAACGGGCTGCTATGCTCTTATCGGCCTGGGAGAACTGTTCAAATATGTTTTTGATTTTTTCTGCCTCAATACCGATTCCTGTATCAATTATTTCGAAACGGATCCTGCATTGCTCATCATCATATTCAAAACATTTGACCTTCAGTTCAACCTTACCTTTATCGGTAAATTTGATCGCGTTGTTTATCAGATTGGAAACGACCTGGGTTACCCTCACTTTATCATAGCAGTACTTATATTTAATTTTTTCATCAAATTTTAAAAGAAGATCGATCCCCTTATCGCTGGCGTTCATCTCATACATCTGTAAAATATTTTCCAGATGTTTTCTCAGATCCCATTCCCTGTATTCAAGCTCCAGTTTTCCTTCATCTATCTTATTCAGGTCAAGTATATTATTTATTAAGGCCATCAGGTGATCACTACTGAATTTCAGTAATTTCAAATGCTCCAATTGATCCTTCCTTGGATCTTTTTCAGTCAGAAAATTAATAAGTGCCACGATCCCATTCAGCGGTGTCCTGATCTCATGACTCATATTCGATAAAAACTGACTTTTGATCTGAGCCGCTTTCTCTGCTTTATCTTTCTCCTTTTCCAGGGCAAATTGAAGCTTTTTACTGTTATCCACATCACGCAATACGGTAATGCATCCAACAATATTCTGATTGGCATCCTTCAGGGGCCTTGCATTCATGCTGGCATAATATCCGTATTCGTCAAAAAGACCTTTCACGTAAACTTCAAAATCATCCACTTTCTCACCCTTGAGTGCAAGTTTCATGGGCATTTCTTCGGGATCCAATTCTCTTTTGCTTTTCAGACTGTAAAAAACAGGAGGATGCACATCTGTTTCTGATATATCCTCTACACTCCCCACATCATATATTTTTCTGGCCGCTTTATTCATGCCTCGATAATTACCCTCTTTATCTATTACCACCACGCCTTCTGCCATGGTATCAAAAATCGATTCTAGTACCAGTGTCTTTTCTCTCAATTCATTAGATAACCGTTTCTGTTCCTTCTGTCTGTTGATACTCTGGGTCACATCGCGTGAAACTACATGTATTCCACGGATCTCATTCTCCCTGTTTTTGAAAGGTTTGACTATGGCTTCCAGCCATACCTTTCTACTATCTTTTCTTTCTGCCCTAAACAGGATTTTTTTAAATTCTTTCCCATCCAGAACTTCTTTCAACATTTTATCACTTAGTTTGTGGCGGTCTTCCTTTATAATTACTGTTGAGAGAGGGTTCTCCAGTATCTCATCTGTTGTATATCCGAGAATTTCCTTAACCGATTCAGAAGCAAAACGAACGCGAAGATCAGGGTACAAAAGAAAGGCCAGGTCACTGCTGTTTTCCGACATGAGCCGGTAAATCGCAAGCCGTTTATACATCAGATCCTCTTCCTGTTTTTTTTCGGTTTGGTCATATATGAAACCTTCAGTTCGAATAATCTGATTTAGATCATCATAGATACCATAACCATGTTCGAAGATCCAACGGAGATCGCCTTTTTTTGTCTGAACCCGGTATGTTAACCTGTAATGTTGTTTGCAATACAGTGCTTCCTTTCTTTTTTTCTTTACCTGCTTCTTATCATCCGTATAGATAATATCTTCCCAGCAGATATCATTTCTTTTCAATTCCTCAGGAGAATATCCGGTGATTCCCTTTATTCCGTTCGACAGGTATGAGAATCTTTTGCTCTTCTGATCATATTTATATATGGATACAGGAAGGTTTTCATTCAGGTCCTTATGTATATCAATTGTTTTTTTCCCCTGATCCGATTGTAAGTTTATATGATTAAAATGGATGTGTTTAACTTCTGCCATATAGAGCTTTTCGGCATTTATTGTCATTGGATAAAAATTTATGCTTAGGTCCAGTGAATTTCCTTTTCTGTGAATTCCCTGATATTCCGATCGATATTGAAGCTTATCATCTACATAATTTTTATTTAAAAAGCGTATCAGGTCCGGACGGATATTGGGAATGATATCTTTAACATTTCTATTTTGAAGATCTTCTTTTGAGTATCCGAACAGTTTGCCAAATTGTTCATTAACAGACCGGATTTTACCAGAAAGATTGAAGATGGCCACTCCATTATTTACTGGTTTATTATCAGGTGAACTGTATCCGTATTTTGATGCGGGATTCCGGAGGTTCCGGCTGGTCTGATACGTTTTGCTTTGCATTCTCTTGTTTTTTATATCATTTTAAAGTAATTATAACCTGTTATGGATAACCCATGATTCGGAAATTCCCTAAATGGAACGATAGGCAATTCACCTATTCAACCCAGTATAATCATAAACCGTAAGAGACTTAATTTCTGATTGGTGTCAAAAAAGAAAGCCGAAGGGACAATTGTTTATTATATTTTCAAGCTGAGGAACTGTTCTGACCTGAATGGGCACATCGAATTTATATTTTTTTGATATGGCATCCTGAATCATATGTTCTATTCTGCCAACATCCTCAATCTCTGAATTAAAGATCACATTTCCGCTTTGTATATAAGTCTCTATCCCTGTAAATCCAATACTTTCGTACAGAGATCGAAGGTCGCGCATCCTGATCTTTTTCTGTCCGCTGACGTTTATACCCCTTAAAATGGAAATATATTTCAAGTTAAATCTTTTAATTTATAAATAGATTAATTTTTATTACCGGAATACTATATTATAAATTTTCATGTACTGATCAAAAGAAAACATTCTACCTCCTCCTTACTTCCGGTGTGATAGCCAGGCTATTATATATTGGTTACATCCCATTACTCAACCCATTTCATTAAGATTATTTGATTTAAATTACAATGGACTACTTTAATATATCTCTCTGCTTAAATCAAAAAAAATCAATTCATCCCGGCAGAAATTCATCATATTGGAAATTATTCTTTCTTACTCCGGTAGCCTGGTCTGAATTTATTATAAATAGCCAAAAGCCATTACCAGCTTTTTCATACATGAATAAAGAAGGAAGAATCAACACAGGTTAAACCTATATTCATTCTTTCCATATTATCATTAAACCTGTTTTATTCTGATAAAGGTTTTAAAATAAAGGCTATGTCTTTTCCAATTTACCGGGCATGGCCACCGGTTACCTTCAGCACAGGAATTTTAAAGGTCAGAGAATTTCCTTTTGCAGTTATGATTCTCTCTGTGCTGCCGTCCTCATTTTCCAGAAAGCGACCCCGCCAGGTATGATCCAACTTAAGACTGTAGTTTCCGTTTTTAATATCCCTGAATGTGATGGTTTTCCCGGCCTAATCACCTACCACAAAGATCCTGCACGTAAAAAATCTTTAATAAATTCAAATGTTATAATACCCATCGGTTTAATGGGAAGAATGGTTCGAAACAGGATATGATACCGCTTTCATAAGCAAATACCTTAAACCCGATTATACGTATTTCGCCTATATTTGTCTGACCTGCAGCGTATAGTTTTATACAAAAATTGATGGGAAAATGATTAGCACGAACTACATAGATCCTTTTCTGAAACAGTTTCTAATAGCAGTAGGAATATTAATTGCCTGTATCATCATAGCAACTAACACACACGCCCAAAAATTAACTATAGGTATCCTGGCGGAAAAAAATTGTTATGGCATGCAGGCAGGAAGCTCAATGGCTGTAACTTTTCCAAAATTGTTTACCGTAGGGGCTTTTTTCCAGCAGGAGGTAAAACAGGCAACCGAATCCGATAACAGAACCATTCAATTGGCCGGTGTTCTTATTGATTTTCCATTAATCGCAGATGAGCGGTTAGCGCTTATCGGCAGGGTAAAACCATCTATCGCTAATGAAAAGTTTATTGTAGTGATACCCGCTATAGAAACACAAGTCAAAATATTCGATTTCCTTCAGTTAACTGGTGAGGTATCTTACCGGGCGGGAAATCCAGCCGTGGCATTAAAAACAAACTTAATTATAAGTACCAATAAATAACTTAACCATGAAATTTTTAGTATGTGAAGATGATGTATCAATATTAAGTCTTATCGAATTCAAAATAAAAAAAACTGGTTTGGGTGAAGTGATAAAAGCTACAGATGGGCGCCAGGCCAAACAACATTTGTTGAATGGTGATTTTGATTTTGTTATAACCGATATCCATGTTCCCTTTTATTCTGGTCTTGAAGTGGTATCCTTTATCCGTAATGATATGAAAAAGAATACGCCTATCATCGTGCTTTCCGTTGAGGAACTGGAAGAAACCGTATTACAGGCCTTTGAGCTTGGAGCAGACGATTATGTGGTTAAACCTTTCAGCCCATCAGAATTGATCCTTAGAATTAATAAGCTGCTTAAAAAGGTCTCAATTTAAAAAAGTTATTCTTATTAGGCATTTTACCTAAATTCCATTTTAAGATTTATTCATATATAATAAATAAATGCGCTGAATAAATTTAAAAAAAAGAAAGATGTCAGCTACCTTGCAGCATATACAGAATTTTTTTACTTCAATTGAACCGGGAGCTGCACTTCCAGCCTTACTGGGTGCGGGATTATTCACAATCGTTATTATAAGCCTGATTTCATTTCTTTTTATTTCCAGAATAATTAAAGAAACCCGGGAATCTTTCAGAAAAACAACTGTTAAAAAATTTGAAAGGCTTTTCAATGCAGCCCTGTCGAGAATAGAAAACAATGAAAGTACCCCCACGGAATTTGGAATAGGTCAATTAATTACATCACTCCGTTTTTCTTCCTCGTTTACCTCAACACAAAAGCAACATGTTCTGGAAGAAATTATTAATTATTTCCGAAGCGTAAAGGGAATCTACAAAAATGTATTGCACTGCATTTACGATCAGATGAGGCTTGAGGAATTAAGTATCAACAAATTAAATTCCTCAGATCCCCAACATATTATCCACGGACTCAGGGAACTTTCTGAAATGGGAATGTATATTTCCTGGAACGATATAATACGGTTGATGAAAAAAAATCATCCGGATATAAAACAGGAATTGCTTTATGCCTTAGCCAAGCAATCCCCGGATAAACTGCTCTTTTATATTGAATACCGTTATCATTATCTGACATCATGGGACGAGATCAATATCCATGCAGCATTTAAACAGCTCTCATCTGAAAAACTTCCGGAATTCAGTAAATGGTTTTTCTCAAAAAATCAGAACATAGCTCTTTTTGCAATTAAGATGACAGGTGCTTTTCAACAGCAATCCTCTTATGAAAAAATACCTGAGCTCTTGAAAAAAACACGTAATGACAAAAAGATCCTTGCTGCAATTGAAGTAATTGAAAGATTTGAAGGTGGGGAATTAGCCAATGATCTTATGCATGTTATTTTTAAATGGATAAAACACGAAGACATCGTTTATAAAACACTTTCTGTATTGGATAATTTGACTGACCCGGACACCCTGCTAACTATTGTCAGGAAAATTGCTGCCTACCCATCTTACAGGATACATAATAGGCTTATTCATTTTGTTGAAAAACATGAGGGAATACATGATAATGTCAGTGGTGACAAATCCGAAATTTTTAATCTGGTGAAAACGGCATCATGATTTCATTTTCCGACATACAGGTGATATTTGAGAAAATGGGTGATACTTTTTTTTGGTCATATGTAATTACCATTTCAACCATGTATGTTTTTCTTGCTTTCTTTTCATACCGGGAGATCCTCACCTATTTGCACAAGAATAACCATATTTATTATAAACGAATTCTATCAAGTCCTCTTGCACCCTCCATTTCATTAATTGCTCCGGCTTATAACGAAGGTGTAACTATAGTAGATTCGATCAGATCCTTATTATCTCTTCAATATCATCGTTTTGAAGTAATTATTGTAAATGATGGAAGTAATGATGATTCTTTAAAAAAGGTAATAGAAGCATATCAGCTGGAACCGGCTAACATGCATTATGAGCCTCATTTTGACACAAAGTTGATCCGCAATGTATACAGGTCTAAAAACAAGGCCTTCCGAAAGCTAATTTTTGTGGATAAAGTTAACGGTGGCAAGGCGGATGCATTAAATGCTGGTCTTAATATAGCCAAAAATGATCTGGTAGCCTGTATTGATGTGGACAGTATTATTGAACCGGATGCCTTATTGAAAATGGCGAAACCCTTTCTTGAAGATCCGGATCATGTCATAGCTTCAGGAGGTGTGATCCGAATTGCCAATTCGTCGAAAATTGAAGGGGGGCGAATGATAAAACCGCGATTACCGGATAAGCTACTGGCTAAATTTCAGGTGCTTGAATATATGCGAGCCTTTCTGCTTGGTCGACTTGCCTGGAGCCGGCTAAATGGATTATTAATTATCTCAGGTGCATTTGGTCTGTTCAGGAAAGAGATCATGATTAAGGCCGGAGGATACCGTACTGACACCGTAGGTGAGGATATGGAACTTGTGGTTAGGATGCGAAGATATATGCAGGAAAGAAACAGAAAATACAGGGTGGTATATATACCTGAGCCTTTGTGCTGGACCGAAGCCCCGTCGGATCTTCAACAACTCGGCAGGCAACGGTCCAGATGGGCTCGGGGAACCATTGAAACTCTTTTAATTCACAAAAGACTTTGTTTTAATCCCGCCTATGGATTAATGGGCATGCTGAGTTATCCCTTCTGGATGTTATTTGAATGGCTTGCTCCCATTATCGAACTATCAGGAATATTGTATTTATTCTACATGATCTTCTCGAATCAGTTACATTGGGGGATAGCCGCACTCATCTTTCTGATGTTCATATCTTTTGCGGTTTCCATTTCCATTTTCGCCCTGTTTATCGAAGAAATTTCTTTCTATAAATATTCAAAAAAAAGAGATACATTAATATTAATCCTTACCGCACTTCTGGAACCATTTTTATTTCATCCCCTAATTGTAACCTGGTCTATCAAGGGCAATATTGATTATTTGCGTGGGGTGAAAACATGGGGAAATATGGCTCGTGCCGGATTCAGTACCGCGAGTATGATTGTTCTATTATTAGTTTTTCTTCCATGAAAAAACACTTTTACCCTATACTAATTGCTTTTTTGTTCATTTGTGTTTCTGGATACGATCAGGGAATTGCACAGGATCTTTCAGTTGAAAATATCTTAAAGCAAGCAAGGAGATTATCTGAACAGGGCAATCTTGATAGTGCCCGTCAAATGATTGATAAAGGTTTGCAAAAATTTCCGGAAAATTATGAACTCAATATGCAAATGATCAGGATATTTGGCTGGAGTGGTGACTATACTTTGGCACTTAACCATCTTGAAGAATTAAACCAATCTTTTCCGGTTAACCAGGAGATCCATTCTTTAAAAACCGATCTATATTATTGGGCAGAGAGGCATGACAGCCTGCTCTATTGGTGCAATAACTATCTGGTGAGATATGGCATTAATCCAGATGTCCTTTTCAAAAAGGCTATAGCTCAATATAAACTTGGAGAAGATGAAAAAAGTCTCCTTACAATTAATGACCTGATTAAAAATTTCCCGGAATATGACCGGATAGAAGAACTGAAGAATACGATAAAGCATGAAAGTCTGTCCAATAATTTATATATGGAATATTTTCATTCTTTATTTAATAACAGACAGGATTCCTGGCACACGGGTCGGTTGGGATATGCCAGGGATTATAAAAAAGGAACAGTCACTGCAGCGGTTTCAACCGGAAAAATGTATGACAAAATTTATCAGCAAGTCGATGTCGAGTGGTATCAGCAATTCAATAATAAATGGAGAATGATGGCATATGGCCAATATGTTTTCAATCCTGTGACCCTCGAAAACGGATACGGGGCCAGGCTTTATTATCAAATTATCAGTGATTTGGAGATTGGAGCAGGAGGTAGATATTTGACCTACACTGAAAATGAAGCTGGGGCAATAAGTGGGATTGTTAGCAAATCTATTGGTAATTATTATATCTCATTTCGCTCTAATCTATATTTTATATCGGGTAAAAAAATTAATTATGGTGGTGTTGTCTCGGGCAGAAAATATTTTGACAGTCAGCAGTGGGTTGGACTTACCTTAAATTATGGCTATTTATTTTTTGAGCCTGCTCAATCCGAGAGTTTTTATCGACAGAACTCCGGCGGACTTTATTGCCACGGACATATCCGCATCTCAGGAAATCATTATATGCGTGGCCGGGCAGGAATTCAAAGAGAGCCACTGGTTGATCAGGATGACAGATTAAGATATTTTATGAGCATCGGCTATTGGTTAAAATTTTAATACCTTGAAAAAATGAAACTAGGCACGGAATCATTGATCGATAAGTTTTTTCATTCGATTATAATCATTGATTTTCTGGGGACTATTTTTTACTCAAATCAAACGGCAAACCATTTATTTGGATATCCTGAGAATAAGCTGACAGGAATGTATATAGATGATATTTTTGGTCAGGACATCCGACACAGGATTAAATCATTTATTAAATCAAAGGATGAAAGAGATGAAATCTCATTGAAAATGACTGGTATTAAAAGGGATGATTCTCTACTCTCCTGTCTTGTAAAATTTAATTTGTTGGAAAGGGGCAAAAATTCTCAAATCTTGTTAGAGATCATTGACCAGGATCGAATTAATATTATAGAACAAAAAATATTCGAAAAAAACAACCTGTTTCTTAAACTGGCCAACAACCTGCCTGGTGTAGTATACCGGATGTTAATATCTCCGGTAGTCAAATTTCTGTATATCTCTGATGGAATCCAGCGTATTACCGGACATAAACCTTCAGATTTTTTTGGAGAAAATAGCATAAAGTGGGAACACATTGTTTATTCAAAGGATATAGAACGGGTACGAAATTCAAAAAAATCACAATTGAACACCCATTCACAATATGACCTTAATTACCGCATTAAGCGTCAGGATGGATCAATTAGCTGGGTTAATGACCAGGGAAAAGGCCAATATGATCATAAAGGTAATTTATTTGCCATAGAGGGTAATCTAATAGATATTACAGCTACAAAAGAAAAACAATATTCGAATTATGCCCGGATCATGAACAAAGAAGATTCCGACAAACTGAGGTTAGCCAGAAACATAAATGACGGATTGCATCAGCGACTTGCCATGGCTGCAATACAGTTAAGAGAAGTCTCGGAGGAAATAATAAACATACCGGATAAAAAAATGAAGGCCTATTTTCAGGGAATTGAATTACTTGAACAAGCCATTAATGAATCGAGGCAGATTTCATATGAGCTCATGCCCCGGTCAATACTTGATTTCGGGCTGATCTCCGCTATTGAGGATTTGCTGCTGTCTTGGGAAAAGCAACATAAAGTGAAAATTGAATTTTCTTATGACATCAAAGATTATGATCTAAAAGATTTTGAAAAAAATAGTCTGTTTATAATTATAAGGGAAATACTGGCATTGCTAACACGGAACAGGATTGATAAGAATATTGTGGTAAACATATCTCATGAAGAGAGGGAGCTTCATCTTGAAATTCTTGGATTCAAAGAAAAGATTAGCAATCAATTGCTAGAGAATGAGGACGCGGCATTAACAGTAGTAAAGCATCGAACCAGGGCTTTGCAAGGTGATTTCAATGCAATTATAAAAGAAAATGACTATATTCAATTCGATATTAATACATCGGTTAATTCAACATCAAAAATAAAATAAAGGTATGGGTCCAATTAAAATCATGATTGTGGATGATCACAAAATGGTACGTGAAGGAATTCTTTCCGTATTACAGGATGATCCGGAATGTACGGTTGCGGCTGAAGCGACAAATGGTGTTGAGTGCCTTATTCGAATGGAAAAAGAAGAATTTGATATTGTACTTACCGACATCAGTATGCCCCGGATGGATGGTGTGGAGATGATGAAAACCATTTCAGACAAATTTCCTAATCAGAAAGTTATTGCGTTAACGATGATGGGAGAAGGGCAGCATATCCGCCAGATGCTGAAAGCCGGAGCCAAGGGATATCTTTTAAAAAATTGTGGCAGCAAAGAATTAAAAAAAGCTATTAAAGCGGTATATGAAGGCGAAAATTATTATTCTGCTGAGGTTACCCAGATCGTAATGGATCAGATGTCAGGAAAGAAAACAAAAAAGATGTCGGTAGAAGTACCGCTCACAGATCGGGAAAAGGAGGTATTACATCTGATATTAAAAGAGTATTCCAATGTAGAAATTGCTGATGAATTATATATCTCGCCCCGGACCGTTGATGCGCACAAGCGCAATCTTATTGAAAAGACCGGTAGTAAAAACCTGGCCGGCCTGGTGTTGTATGCAGTTGAAAAGCGGTTATTTGATGACATATGAATAAGTGGATGGATCTTTCATAGCATTAACAACCCATAAGATGGGATATATGACATGATTTGATGAATCAACAAGTATTGCACTCCTGAAATCAGATAGATCACCTAGTACTATCCCTTATATAAAGATAAGGGATTTGAGTGAGGAATTTGCCGACAATACGTCGGCATTGGAATCAGTAGTCATAAATAAATTAGCTTGACGAGGATAACAAAAATTTAACCATTTTATCATGGAAAGAAATCATGGTAATCATTCATACTCATACAAAAAATACAATTATATATTAAAATATTAAAAATTAATTAGGCAGATTTACCGGGTTCCATTGATAAATTTACAAAGTTAACTTATCAAGGTTAATTATATCGTGGCTACTTCATAATTCAATTAAAACCCGGATACAGATTAAATACTTGGCATTTCGACCAGGCTAAATCCCTTCATCCACAGTGACATCCATTAGTCCGATGTTGTTATTTATTACAGGTGTTGTTGTTACGGTTTCGCGCTGATCCTGTTCGGTCCTTATCAACAACATTGATACTGATGCGATCATAATTACAACTGTAATAAGGATATAGAAAAGCTTTTTCATAATAATTTTTTTTTAAAGTGATACCTTTTTTCTCTTGGGAAAATTAAATTCCCTCATCGACAGTTACATCCATTAATCCAATATTATTATTCACTATTGGTTCCTGGATTTCTTCAATTTCAGCAGTTTTAACATACATAGAAGCCGTTAAAACAAAAGTTATTGCGATTATGATTAATGATATAAGTTTTTTCATTGTTTTATTTTTTTTAAGTTTGTTATTAATTATACTCCCCCAGGTGTTGTGTCCTCATTTACTCCACTGTAAT
>CAZIXF010000040.1:24626-32152 GCA_964543195.1 uncultured Roseivirgaceae bacterium | reverse complement strand
AAAATGGCTAATATCTTTTTCATTGTTCTGTATAGTTTATTTTGTTATTAATTATACTCCCCCAGGTGTTGTGTCCTCATTTACTCCACTGTAATTCTCTGTAGGGACTACCTCTTCATCACTACATGATGTTATTGTCCCGGTTGTAAATAATGCTAAGGCTAAAATGGCTAATATCTTTTTCATTGTTCTGTATAGTTTATTTTGTTATTAATTATTAAAAAAAAATTAATTGCTTAACTTGATTCTTACTTTTGTAATACTTTTTTCGTATATAATAATATCATAGATATTACTAAATAAATATTGAAGAAATACAATTTAATGTTTTGTGTTTACTAATAATTAATATGGTTATTAATTAAATTATATATTTATTGTATTATTTAATCCATATATATAAGATCATCTATATATATTAATATACTGATATTTTCATGTTAATAAGTATAACAAATTCAGCCAATTAAATCTATTTATCAAAGTAAAACTTCAAATATTTTTTTATTTAGATTTATTATGTTATTAAATTTTTTTTGTTTACTTTATATTTTGTTACGCAACCTTATAAAGTACAATTTGTATATGTAATTATATCATATAAGAATTATTGAAAAAATGCAAAAACATATAATTTTATACATAGTATTAATTGTAGTATTTAACTGTAATATAAATGCACAAGAAATATCCAATTCAGGTGGCGAAAGGCTTGACAGTCTTTATTACAATTTATTAAAAGTGTCCTTATCAAAGGATAAAGAAAAGGCATTAGAATACGCAATAAATGCAGTTCACTACGCCAAACTATATAATCAACATCAAATTGAAGTCAGAGCAACCTATGCTATGGCTTTAATAAATAAGGAAAAATCAGATTGGGATAATTGCGAGCTGTATTTGAAGCAAGCTGAAGCTTTAGCATTACAGTACAATACTTTAGACCGATTACCGTTTATACATGAATTATATGGATTAATGTATGTAAATACCTGGAAATATGATAAAGCTATTTCCAGTTATTTTGAGGTTATAAAATATGCTGATAAAATTAATGATTATCAACATATTGCAGTTGGTTATCATCAACTAGGTGTAATATTTTTAAGATTGCAGAAATATGACCAAGCATTAAATAATTTTCAAAATTCACTTAATTATAGAATTAATCACAATCTTGAAAATATTGAATTAAACAAATTAAACATAGCTATTTGTTATTCAAGATTATCAAAATATCAACAAGCACTTGAAATATTTCACGAGTTACATCCTATTATTGATAATTTCAAAGATGAAATGAAAATCGAATTATTGAATGGGTTGGGTTATTGTCATCTTATGTTAAATGAATTTCATTCTGCGAAAAAATATTTTAAATCATCAATCGACCAAATTGATGAAAAAAATAAAGAAAAATATGTGACAATTTATAGCTTTCTCTCAAACCTTTATAAAAAGGAAAATAAAATTGATTCTTCCATTTATTACTTAGTTAAAAGCCTAGATTACGCTAAAAAATTTAAATATGCACCTATAATAGCAAGCAATAGTAAAATATTAGCTAAATATTATTCAGAAGCTGGAGATTATGAACTTGCCTATGAAACTATAAATGAGGCATTTACTCTCCACGACAGCATATTCTCTGCAGACCTGAGTGAAGAAATTCGTAATTCGTTTCTTGATTACCAACAATACCAATCCGACAAAGTTATTTCCTCTAAAGACCTGACCATCCAACGAAGTAACCAGTTTATGATCATGCTGGGGATTATTGTTGGCCTGATGATCATTATACTGGCTTTTGCCTGGCGAACGCTTACCTTTAGGCGCCACCTTAATGAAAAACTGGACGTAATGGTACAACAGAAAACAAGTGAATTACTTGAAACCAATAAAAACCTGATCAGGTCCAGAAAGGAACTCGACAGCTTCCTTTATCGTACCAGCCATGATATAAGAGGTCCGATTGCCACTCTGCTTGGTTTGACTAGCCTGGCTAAAATTGAAGCCAATGATACCGTAATGTCCAGCTATCTGGATAAAATCAACCAGACCGGAGAAAAATTAAACGTGGTTATTAACCGGTTAACTAATGTATCCCAAATTAACTCCCAACCAATAGATATCCAGGATACAAATATTTATCATATGGTGGATGAGGTAATTAAAAATCTCAAACTTGAAAAAAATGGTGTTTCATTCAGGTTCACCGCAAAAACACCGGTAGATGTTAAAACGGATAAAATACTGGTAAAAATTATTCTGGAGAACTTACTTGAAAACTCATTCAAATTTTATGACCAACTGGAGAAAAAGCCTTTTGTCTATCTTGAAATTGAACAGAATGGACGCCTCGAATTTACCGTAACCGATAATGGAGTGGGCATCGACCCGGAATATAGTGATCGGGTATTCGAATTGTTTTTCGTAGCCAATGATAAAAACAGAGGGGCAGGAATTGGACTTTATCAATCCCTGCTGGCTACTGAAAAACTGAACGGCATAATTTCACTTGAAACCAATAAAAAACCAACCCGGTTTAAGGTTTCCATACCGTTGGCCGGAAATCAAGATCAGGAGCCTGAAATCTATACCTGATCTTGTAATCTGAACATTAAAAAATACCCTTTTGATATAAATTCAGGATTTCTTTGTTTTTTCAGATGGAAATTCAATTCCTTCTATGGCCTTTGTTAAAAAAAGAGAGCACACAACCGGGAAAATTGTATAATCCATAACAATCAGATTATTCATTTAAACAAAAGTGGTTGGTTATCAAATAGTGTCTAACTGTCATAAGAGATTTTTATGTGTAATTTTCACATTTTCAAGAGGGTGCCTGCTATTTATGCATTAATGACGGATTTGGGATTATTTATTTTCCCTGCTCAATATCAATCAGTTCAGTTCGAGGTTATCGATGTAAAGAATTTTCTTCTTATCCACAGGTACCATCCCACCTGATTCGATATAATCTGCTCGCTGAATAATCTCAGGCAAAGCTTTCCGGGCCAACTGATCGGCAGGAATACCTGTTATCTGCGAAAGAGTCTGGGCAAGCATACCTTCTCCGGGGCTTCCTAACGGTGAAAATAAATCATCCCTTATAAAGATATCCGGAGCAAAACCATCCTTAAATTCAGTATCACCATCCACATTGGCAGTCTTTAAAACTATAGGTTGAATTGCCCAGTTAAAAGATTCCTCTTCATCATGCAAAGTTATCGATCCCGTATATTTACCATGGGTAGTTTGACCTACCAGGGTTATATCCATATAAGGCATCAAACCGTTGATCAGGGTTTCACTTGCTGAGGCAGATCCACCCGTCACTATAAAGAAAACACGATTCAAGTTGAGGTTTTCATCAACAGGATTGAACTTTATGACCAGATTTCGGGAATCTTCACCCTCCCTATCTTGCCAGTATTGTTCAATCAGGTCATTCCAGATATAACGGGAAAATACGGCCTCATCATTAACAACCGATGCAGGGGCTATCATACTGGCCATTAGAGTTGCAGTGGATACAGAACCTCCAGGATTATAACGAAGATCAACTATAAGATCCTGTATACCGGCAAATTTAAAACCGGCAAATGTTGCCTTCAACTCCTCTTTGAAATCAGAAATAAATTGAGTATATACGAGATAACCTATTTTTCTGCCTTCTATTTCTATTACCGTATCCAGTAAAACCGGATTTTCCTGCACTGTTACTGCAGTTAAGTTTATTGTTTCGCCATTTGGAACTACCTCTCCATCCTCTATTTCCGCAAACCCAAGGAGATAGGATTCCCTGTTGAATAAAAGATCCCGAAAATTTAAGGAATCGAGCCTAGTTCCATCAACAGAGACAAACACATCACTTCTTCTTATACCAGCCAAATAGGCCGGCGATCCTTTTACCGTATATTCCACTACCCCAAATATTTCTTTTGAATTTTCCTGTCTGAACAAAGCGAAATTAATACCAAATGTTTTTTCAATGCCGGAAAAGCTATTGATCAGAGCCTTATAATCATCTGTGATGTATGACCATCTATCTTCAACTTTATATAACAACCTATCAAAAAAATTCCGGGGATCCGTTTCTGAATCCGGATCTACATTTGTTGGCATATATTCCCGCCAAAGATAAAAAAGATCCATATTGTCCCAGATATAGTTGTTCACTGATTTTATCTCAGGCGCTATCTCCGGTCCTGGTTCTACTTCATCATCCTTACAACCCGAAGCAAAAATCAGAAAAGTTAAAAAAAACCAGCCAAGACCATGTAAATTTGCTCTTTTTGTCAACAACTTCTTTATCATTTTAAATTTTAATACTCCAATGAACCCTAACTTAATATTATGCGATTAGTCTATAATACTCTCAACGATTTATTACATGAAATGTTGATTCATAAAATTAAATAAAATTTAATTATCGGCTTGCCGATAGCCAATATGGAGAATTGCATATCAACCGGTTTTTATCAAAAACGACTTTCAATAAATTGGCTCACATAGTATTTATATTATGTAATATTATCATACTCCTGGATTCCGCATTTGTTTAAAAAATAGACAACCACACAATGATTCATCATATAGCTCAAATCAATTAATCAATATTATATCATCAATAATTCTATTCTTCAAACAAAAAATAATCCTTTCGGGTTTTGCATGTACTCATAAATTCCTTTTGGAAAAGTTCTTCATCATCTATTACCTCATAAAATCGTTCAATATATTTTACGTTCTGTTTCCTTGTAAATTTTGAAATAAGCTCCATATTCATAATCATATCGATGAATTCAGGTTTTAGACTTCTATAAAATCTGAAAAGACTTTGGAATTCTTCTCTTGAATAGCATAAACCTTTGTATTCTCTTCGGTCTTCAAGCATTTCATCCGGAACACCTCTGGGTTTGGTGTAATCAGCATTAACAAATTCTGAAAAATCAAAATCATAAGGTACAGTAACAGGTAATTCTGTGGTATCATGCGATTGAATAAATTTCATGTTTTGACCCGTGGTTATGTACCAGTCTTTATTCCCAATTAAATATTGAAAAACATGCATCTTTTTCATCACTTGGCGATTTACAGTAAATGGATCAAGTCGTGTTTCTATTTCTACTCCATTCATTCTTTCTGCGAGGTGGTCAATATCCTCAATAAAAAAACTGTATTTTTTAAAAACCCTTTTACCCCTGCCGGTATCATAATATAATATCTCCACCAATCGAACTGCCAAACTATAATCGGTAACCTTATTATACATTCTATAGATCAGATATTCTTCAAGCACATCTTCTTCATATTGACAAGGTGTAACGAGTTTTATTTTATTTTGATTTTCAAATAGTGTTCCACCGACTTTATCCTTATCGAAATTCACCATTAAGGGAGGAAAATCACAATTCTGTGGATCCAACCTAAAATTACCTCTTGGTTCCACTTTTATAGAAAAGACGACAGGATCGCCGGATAAATTGTAATAAATTAACTCCCCTTCCTGTTCCCATTCCTCTTCTAATTGTCGTTTTTCTTGAAGTTGGGAAAAATCAGTTCGCAATTCCATGCTGATAATCTCATTGGACATAAAAAGTGTATCGGGAGCATTTGTTATGTCCTGACCGAGTACTGTATTATTATTAATTATACTGAAAAAGATAAACAGAATTAAAGAAAGAATTCCAGGTTTTCTTTCCATATTATGATAAAGTATCATGTAAAGAGCCTTGTTTGCTAATGGCATTTTATCTAAATATAATATATATTCCATTTAACATAAATGATATACGTATTGTTTGTTATTGGTTCTTTCGAGGCAATAACAATACTAATCCAAGATGGGCAAACAAAAGGATAAATAACAGAAAATCAGTCTGTATCCCGATAATTTCCGAAGGGATCCAACCAACCAGGGACAAACCGAAAACGATTTCCGCTGCCAGGGCAAACCACAAAAAACTCATCCTGGCTTTTTGCCGGGCAAACACGGCGATCAGTATCAAGGGGCCCGCCATGGCTGTTCCGGCAAAACTTACTCTTGCCAGCAAGACGAGTTGATCAGAACTGATCAATGAGAAAACAAACGCAAAAAAGGCAAACAGAAACATGCCGGCTTTTGTTCGTCGTAATACGGTTTTTTCGTCCCCCAATAAAAGTGATCTCAATTCGGATCCAAGAGCAAATATTTGAGAATCACTGGTTGATATGGCAGCAGCTATCAGGCCCACCATGATCAGGGTAGCCAAAAGGTCAGGATGGTCGAAGATCAATACCCTGGACAGGAATTCTGCCGTATTTAAATCCCCATACTTTATAGCACCCGTCATTCCGATTATTGCGGTAGGCAAGATGACGATCATGGCAAAAAAGCCTACACCGATGCTCATCCTTTTCATGGCGCCGAGGTTTTTCATTACCATAAGGCGAGTGGATATCTGGGGTTGAGTAACCGGGATCATCACGATTGAGATGAAGGAGGCAAGCAGAAACTGTACTGTAAATAAACCCATAGGTCCCGGTACCGACAGAAGGCGTTGGTCCACCTTTTCTACCTCATTAAATAAGGCTTCAATTCCATCAGCCTGTTGGACAAAACGGCCTGCAATTATCCAGACCACAGTAAGAAGAAGAATTCCCTGCAAAACATCACTATACATAATGGCCTTTAATCCTCCTGTCTCACTGTATATGATCATTATTCCCACAATGATCAAAGCCCAGGCCCATACAGGCAAAAAATCCTGGAAAGCACCATTGAGAAAAATGGATATTCCCCTGATTTGAATAGCCACATAAGGGATAAGGAAAACGAAAATGATCCCGAAATAAAGATAGGCGGCCCACCGGGTACCATACACTTCAGTAAGCATCCCAGCCATTCCCCGGAAATTCTCTTTTTTTGCAGTTTTTCTCAGCCGATATCCAAACCATAATATAAAATATACCATGGCCCCATCGGAAATGGCCAGAAATATCCAGGCTCCCACTCCATGGACTCTGAAAAAATCAGGCATGCCCATCAAAGTAAAGGTGCTGAAAAGGGTGGCCGCAAAGGTCATAAATCCCAGCACTGTGCCAATATCAAATCCACCCATCATGAAATCCTGAGGGCTCTTAATCCTTCTTCTTGAAAGCCAGGCAAGCAATATCAGAATAAGAATATAAACGGGACCTATTATTAATAACCACTTTAACATATTAACGCTCGTTTTTGTCTCCGGGGTGAACAATTACTCCAATCCAGGTAACGATTATAAATGCGATCATAAGCAGGATACCAGTCCAGAGTGTATAAGGTATTCCCATCAATTCCGGTTTAAATGTATGGTATGGAATGATAACTGGTGTAAAAGTCAGTATCGATAAAAAAACTGCTGTCCAGGCAGTCAATTTCCATATCTTTCTTTTATTCATGTGTTAAGCATTTTAATTAAATACCCCTGATAATATATTCCGTAATTCTGTTCACCTGAGACCTCTTCCTTCCCTTTCCTTTCCTTCCCTTTCCTTTCCTT
>CAZIXF010000040.1:0-24526 GCA_964543195.1 uncultured Roseivirgaceae bacterium | reverse complement strand
TTCCTTCCCTTTCCTTTCCTTCCCTTTCCTTTCCTTTCCTTTCCTTTCCTTTTCTTTTCTTCACATCGCTTCACTTGTCAATTCTTTTCTAATCTTTTTCACAACTGGCTATAACCTTGGCAATGTCATCCCTCCTTCCACCATGATCACCTGCCCGGTAGAATATGGCAGATCACCTCTCGCCAGGGAAGCTACGGCTAACCCTACATCCTCAGACAATCCCCAGCGTGGTTGTACACATAAACCCTCGCTGATCAATTGATCATATTTATCACGGACCCCGGCAGTCATGTCGGTTTTTATGATTCCGGGCCTGATTTCATAAACGGGAATATTAAATTCACCCAGCCTGACAGCAAATAATTGGGTCATCATACTCATACCGGCCTTTGATACACAGTACTCACCCCGGTTAACAGAAGCCACCGTTGCTGAAATTGAAGATATATTGATGATCATTCCCTTAAATGACCCATCACCGGATTTCTGTTCGATCATCCAGTTGGCTGCAAGCTGAGAGAGAAAATATGGGCCTTCAAGGTTCACTTTTAATACTTCTTCAAAACTTTCCGGAGAAGACTCCAGAATGTCGCTCCGGTTCCTGGGTGCCATTCCGGCGTTGTTGACAAGAATATTCAAAGTACCATATCGCTCTCTAATCGCCATTATCATATTCTCCCTGTCTTCCGCTAATGACACATTGCCTCTGATATAATGAACTTCCACATTCTTTTTCCGGAGATCTTCAATTACTTTATGGACCAGGGCACTTTCCCTCATACCGTTTAACACCAGATTAAATCCCTCTTCAGCAAGCTTTTCAGCAATGCCATATCCAATACCCCGCGTACCACCGGTGATCAAAGCAACTTTTTTCATATTATTTCAATTCAGGAATTTCAATCCATTTCTTTTCATTCCACGATCGGTAACCCAACTCGGCCAGTTGTACTCCCTTGGCTCCTTCAAGCAGATTCCAGGGAAACGGTTCATCATTCACCACATGTTTTAAAAACAACTCCCACTGAATCTTAAATGCATTATCGTAGGCTTCCTGTTCAGGTACTTTGGCCCAGTCCTCGAAAAAGTCAATGGGTTGTTCCACATCCGGATTCCAGACCGGCTTAGGGGTCATATGATAATCCTGAATATGGCATTCGCGCAACCCGGCTACGGCGGACCCGTTTGTACCGTCAACCTGCAATGTAAGGAGATCGTCCCGCCTGACCCTTGTACACCACGAAGAATTAAAATGAGCGACAATATTATTCTCAAGCAGAAATGTGGCATAAGCCGCATCATCGGCTGTAGCCTGATAGGGTTGTCCTTGTTCATCAATCCGCTCATCAATATGAATAGCTCCCAGACAGGACACCGATCTAACCTTTCCTACAATTTGATCAAGGACATATCGCCAATGACACAACATATCCAGTATAATTCCTCCATCTTCCTCTTTCCGGTAATTCCATGAGGGTCGCTGAGCTGGTATCGAATGGCCTTCGAACACCCAATAGCCAAATTCACCTTTTACCGATATAATATTCCCAAAAAATCCAGCATCTACAAGCCTTTTGAGTTTTCTGAGTCCCGGAAGCCATAATTTATCCTGGACAACTCCATGTTTTACGCCAGCTTCTTCACAGACCCGGTACATTTGAAGAGCAGTTTCAGTATTTGTAGCGGAGGGCTTCTCGCAATAAATATGTTTGCCAACCCTGGCAGCCATTTTTACTGCATCAGCCCTTTTGCCCGTGGTTTGCGCATCGAAATAAATCTGGTAGCGATCATCAGCCAATACTTCCTCCAGGTTAGTGGAGATATTCCTGACACCCGTCAGATCGGATAGCTTCTTTAATTTATCCGGGTTCCGGCCGACAAGTACAGGCTCTGGGATTATTATTGTCCCGTTATCCAGACTCACACCACCCTGACGAATAATTTCCATAATCGACCGGAGCAGGTGCTGATTAGTTCCCATTCTGCCTGTCACTCCATTCATTATTATTCCGATTTTAATTTCTTCCATGTTATAAAAAATTATATATCATATTTTAAATAAGCATCAATAATCTGCTGAAGATACCTATCCTGATCCATGCCCCAGTAGTGATCCGAAAATATTTCGACTTCATAAAATCCTTTATATCCTGCTTCTTTCACCCATTGGATTATGGAAGATAGATCAATTATGCCTTTTCCCATAATCTCCCTGTCGTTCAATATGTTCCTGACCGGTACCCTCCAATCACAAAGATGAACTGCATATAGATTTTTATTTTCACCACATCTCATGATCTGATTTTTGAGGTCAGGATCCCACCATAGATGATATACATCGAGGGCCACACCAACCCAATCCGAACCGAAATATTCAGTCAAATCATTAGCCTGTTCCAGTGTATTAATTGCTGACCGCGTATCTGCATACATGGGATGTAATGGTTCAACAACCAGTTTTACCTCTTGCTCCTCGGCATAAGGTAACAGGGTTCCGATAGCCTCCCGTATCTGATTTCTTGAAGTATCAAGTGATTGTCCGGGTGTAGCTCCGCAAACAAGCACAACCATTCCTGCACCAATTCCGGCCGCTTCGTCAATGACTTTTTTATTTTCCTCAATGGCTTTTTTTCTATCCTCAGGCTTTAATCCTGTAAAAAAGCCTCCGCGTACAAGCGCCACACATTCGAGACCGGCCTTTTTAATTTTCCTGTCACATTCAGCAAGATCATGACCTTCAAGATAATGTCGCCAAACGGATATGCCTTGTATCCCTGCTTTCTGATACTTAGTGACTGCTTTCTCCAATGACCATGGTTTTGTGGTGATTGTATGTAAACACAATCGATTCGGTTTTTGATCCTTCGGTGCTGTCATTTCACGCAATTAAAAAATGAATAATAAGGTTCGTTTTTAATCATCTTTTGAACATACAAAGCAAACTCCCTGGCATGATAATCGCCCCACATGCTTGATTCACCGAATGGAACCTTGCCCTCCTCTGGTCTATGATCCCAGTCATTGGGATAGTGATAAATAGCATGTAGAATAAGTCCCTGGTGTTCCGGATTAATTGACAAATAAGTGTCAGACAATAAGGTTTCGAGTACGGTCAGACCGGCCTGAGTGTATTTTTGGCTGTTTTCCGTATGGCCCAAATCTTCGAGATATTTACCCAGACGAACCAGGGCCTGCCCTGCAATAGCCGCAGCAGAACTGTCAACCGGTTCGGTACTGTTAAAAGGATCGGCCGGTTTTGATAAATAATCGCCCATTTCATTCAGATTAGGTGCTCCCGTATCCCAGTATGGTATGCCATCAGGAGGTACATGATCAATATAAAAATCACAGGTTGCCTGTGCAGCCTTCATCATATAATCCTCGATTTCTTCACGGATGCCTATCTTTCCTAATTCTCCGTCCGGTAAAAAATCAAGAAATTCAAGTTCTTCAGCAAACCCAAGCATGGCCCAGGCAAGACCACGCGTCCAGGTTGTACGTCCTGAAAACCCCTGTTGGGCATTTGGACAACGAAAATGACCGTCATTCACATTAAATATACTTTCATGTGCCACCCGGCCCGGCTCATCATAAAGATCCCGGCCATTCCCATAGTATACTGAATAGTCGGCAGTAGATTTAATATGTTGTAATCCTCTTTCAAGCAGGTTGATCCGCTTATCATTTTCACCCATTAATATCTGCCCGAGCATATGACCCACCATAAGAATACGTACCGAACGGATCGTATCGACAAACAGTGAATGAGGCCCATTAAATGAATATATAAATCCACCACCATTAGTATTCGTCCAGCGAGATGCCTGTACCGCACCAGATACTTTCAGTGCCAGTTCATAAAAATGCTTTTCCCACGGATTATCCTTAATCTTATCTTCACGCATTAACCGTAACAAGTTGCCATATGTGGAGATATTATTAAATCCATGATCATGAACACCCAGATGAGTGAGATGATTCGACATTTTCTCTATTGTCGGTATCCTTCCCAGCTTCAGGAATAATAGTTCATTGGTGGCATCAAATTGAAGTATTGCTGAACCATACTGGAATCCCTGCGTCCATTCTGTCCATCCCATGCTGGTATATTTTCCATTAATTGTAAATACCGGTGCGCCCAATGATTCGTCATAGGCTTCATGGATCTTTTTTATCTTAACACCGGAAAGATCCCAGAAATTCTCCAGTTTATCGTTGAGATCCTCCGGAATAAGGTTATAATTGATGTTTAACATAAACACGAAGGTTATGGTCCTGATTATCTAAAATCAAAATACAATTCGATTTCAAGATTTCTGTCGGTACGATGCCTGCGGTACATGTTCAACTGGGATTGAGGGCCCAGTGCTTCGGGTTTTTTAAATTTTGTACCAATGGCACTTATCCCCTGAAGAAAAGAAATATCGCCTTCCGGAAAAATCATTTTGGCATTAATGGATCCGCCCTTGGGTTCGTCAGGTGTAAACAAGCGAAGATAAAGATTTTCTGTAGTCGTATAAACTGTAAAAGGTTTCTCTTCATTATTTATAATGGCCCAGTATAACGCAGCGTGATATCCTTTAAATTCAGGATAATTATAACTTTCACCTGTTACCGTATTATTGTATGCCTTCTCCCATACGTTCAGCCTGTTTCCTTTTGGCCGGTTTTTCCATACACGATAGGGTCCGTTACCAAGCCACCTTACTCCATTTACTTTATCTTCCGGATAATTGAAATTAATACCAAAATAAGGCACGTCATTATTAGGATAATATACTACATTTAACTGAAGGATGCCATTGTTATGCAGAGTCCATTTTATTTGCTGCTGATTACCCGCAAAATCGGCCTGATAGACTAATTCTCTATCTGATCTCGATACGGTGTGATCGATAAATTCAGCATTCCCTTCTGCCAAAACAGGTCCTCCCTCCAGAGATATTATTGTATCATTCACCGAGATTCGTTCCAAAATTCCAGTGTTTTTATCGATGTATACCTTTACACCAGATGCACTCATTGCTACAGTTTCTCCGGTTTCTGATAAACCAAATTCTTTATCACCGGCCAGGGATATATGTTTATCAAAATAGTCTTCAGGAAGAGATATGGCCCAATCCCAGGTATAAATTTCATTACCATACGGATCAAGCACTCTGATGTATAATGCATCTGCATCCTTCCAGTTTTCCGGAAGATCAATCCGGATCAATCCCTTCTCTCCCGGTTCTATACGAGGTGATTTGATCTGTCCGAATTCAAGTGTTTTATAACCCATGCTCACATCCCCGGGAGGCGGAAAATTAACCAGCTCATAAAGAAAATTGCATTGCATGAGATTGGTATAATGATACCGGTTTTCAACTTCCATCACACCATTAAAATGATCTGTAATGAGGATATCTTTGAAATGTAGCGGAGCCCATAACTCCTTTATAGTGAAAAAACTACCTTCCTTTTCCCGGTATGGTCCTACAATACCATCTGGGGCATGATTTCCATCTGTATCGAGAAATCCATCCATGTCAGTGCGAAAGACCGCTTCATCCGCAAATACCCATAAAAACCCTCCTGCCGCCCTTGGCCTTGAGCGCATCAGATTCCAGTAATCTTCCAGACCGGCTCCATGACCTCCATCATATAATCCATGAAGAAACTCAGTAGGAAAATAAATATGAGTCCCGTTAAAGGAATCATGGGTGCCATAGTTAAAATCAATATAATGATTGGTATCGGTTTTCCTGAATTTTTCCCAAGGATGGATAACAATCCGCTTCTGTGGATCATATTTTGCAAATTCGTCATCAAGTTCTGTGTTCCAACCCCCTTCATTACCATTATCCCAGATAATTATACTTGGATGATTAACATCCCTTATCACCATTTCACGCACCAGTTTTTTACCTACTTCAGTATCATAGGAAGCCTGCCAGCCAGCCAACTCATCGAGCACAAACAGACCCAGAGAATCACAGGCATCAAGAAAATGCACATCTGGTGGATAATGTGACATCCGCACCGCATTCATATTCATCTCTTTCATCAGCAATACATCCTGGACGCTAAGCTTCTTGCTGGTAGCCCTTCCCGTTTCGGGCCAGAAAGAATGTCTGTTCACTCCCTTCAACCGTATTTTAACTCCATTCACATAAATTCCATCCCGCTCTTTGACCTCTACCGTTCTGAAGCCAATCCTTTCTCTGAATATATGAACGGTCTCATCTCTGTTCATTAACCTGAATTCTACTTCATACAAATGGGGAGTTTCAGGAGTCCACGTGGAAATACTTTCATAGTTTACGCTTATCCTTTTCTCAACTTCACCATTTTTCAAAGAAAATCTCTCTGCATTTCCCACCTGATTACCACTTCGATCATATAAGTGTACTTCTATCCTGTCACTTTTGCGCAGGTTATTAAAATAAACCCCGGCAGTCAGGGTTCCATCTGCTGACGGATTCACGGCTACCCGGTCGATATTCTCTTCAGGTTTGATTTCCAGGAAGACCGGTCTGAAAATTCCTCCAAAAATCCAATAATCGGCGCGGCGCTCGGCATCATTAACCGATTCATTGGCTGAATGCTTTTTTACAGTAACGTTAAGCTCATTTTCCCTGCCGTATTCAAGCAAATCACCAATATTATGGGAGAACCTGTAGAAAGCACCCTGATGTACAGGACCGGCTGGTTTTCCGTTCAACTCCACTTCAGTATCGGTCATGGATCCGTCGAAAATGATCTTTACCTGTTTTCCTTTCCAATCACGGTCGGCATGAAAAGAAAACCTGTATATTCCTGTTTCTTTTCCTCTAATTTCATCCGCATCATGACCGTAATTATAGGTTCCATAACCATGCTGTTCCCAGCATGAAGGCACAGGAATTGTTGTCCATTCTCCACTTTTTCTTCCATCTGTACAATAAAACTCCCAGTTGACTGCATCGTCAATTCCTTTTCCTGAAAGGTATACCTGTTGAGTCTTCTGGGACATCACTGGAATATCCAGAAAAAGGACCCATATTACAACAATAAAAAGTTTGATAATGATTTTCATAAAATCAATCGGTTAAAAAATTTCTTTAACCTGCTTTAAATGGCAAATAATTAGGATAAGTATAATAAATTAATCAGAATTCCCTGATCTTTATACTTCGGAAATGCACTCTGTTGCCATGATCCTGAAGGAGAATGTGACCTGCGTCAGCTTCACCGAAATCGGGCCAGACTTTATATTTGCTATAGGCTACCAATGCCCTGTATATCTGCGATCCCCGTTCATATTGAACCACTTTAATATTATTGAGCCAGTGTTCCACATGGTTCCCTCTGACCACAATCCTTGCACGATTCCAATTACCAATTCCCTTGAATCGTTTGTTTTCTGTACCCTCCGAGAGATTGGTGGAAGGAATCATATCATATAATGAGGCAAGGGTCCGATTTCCAGCTACACCCATTTTTGCATCGGGATGTTTACTATCGTCAAGCAACTGATATTCCAGTCCAATTGCAGATCCCCGACCTTTATTCAGTTCAGGATCAACAAAATATTTTATCCCGCTGTTTGCTCCTTCGGTAAGCATAAAATCAACTTCCAGTTCAAATTCACTATAGATATCCACTGTAATAATATCTCCACCGTGTTCGGATTCTCCTCCACCACTCTCCTTTACGGTCAGCACACCATCCTCAATCACCCATCCTAATCCGGGGAAATGATCGGTTTTTGCTCCTCTCCAGCCCCGGCTGGTTTTGCCATCCCATAACAGGCGCCAACCCTTACGTTTTTCCTGAGGAGTAAGTGTGTTGGGTATGTAGTTTATCACATCCACATCAGGATCGGGTTCCATCCTGCTTTCCATCAGATCAACAAGCTTGATCCGGATATTTCTCCAACTTACTTTCTTACCGATTTTTAGAGGATCGTCACCCACTCCATGTACCTGAAGTGCGATAAATCCGGCTGCAGTTTCATTGTCAACCAGATTGGAACACATCACTCCATTGATCCAGGTCCTTATGGTATCCCCTATGGCTTCGATTCGATACTTATTCCAGACGCCCTGTTTGAAAGCTTTTCTGCCTGCCGAATTTCTGGCCAGGTTATATAACCACCCACGACGGGCCTCATCATATATACCACCACTCCAGGCCCGGTCACTGGGATCGATTTCACACTGGTAGCCATGAACGCGACCATCCCTGTAAGATTCCATACTTAAACTGCGAAACTGGATTCCAGAATTAAGGGGTGGATCAACATTTACTTCCAGTTCAAGAATAAAATCTCCGTAATCTTTTTCAGTACACAGAAAACTGTTGGGCTCGTCGGGGACCGATACTCCTATGATCTGTCCATTTTCCACACGATACTCAGCATTACCATTCCGTTGGATCCATCCATCAAGATTTTCCCCGTTAAAAAGTTGAATCCAACCATCATTTTGTGCTATACCAGGAACGGTGAATGTAATAGCAAGACAAAAAATCAATATGTTTTTCATAATTCAAGAATATTATATGTCCCGTTTTAAAGATATCATCAAATTTATAATATTACATGCTTTTCCCTAAATCTTATTGAGAAATTTATGGTGTTTAAGTACCTGAACACCATGTCAATAATTTAAAAAAACAGTCACGAAATGGATCACAACCTGTTATTTAATATTTTGACATTATTATTGAACTTCTATAAAATGGAACTTCAAAAACACTTGATACCAGTTAATTATGGTTCACAAAAAGGAACTTCCTGAAATAAAAGAAGGATTAAAACGAAGTCGTCAATATAGTCGATTAAAGAGTTATCGGTTTCCCTGATCACTGGTAGTTGAATCCAATTCATTCCAAAAGTATCGCCATACCAATACCAAGATAATTACCGATAGCATATCCCAGCAGCCCCATGGTTATGCCTGATACAATCACTTTCTTATTCTTAATTGCATTGGCCACTGGCCCGGCAAAAGCAGGACCATATATGGCTGCAGTGGAGGTTATTATTACAGTATCCCTATCGATACGGAATAAAAAAGCAAGCAGATAATGTAAGAGAACAGCTCCGAACATGACCATGGCACAATAGGTTGCCAGGCTTGAAGTTTGGTTGACCAGCGCCTGAACATCAGCCAGCATGCCAATAGCCAGTGAAAAGACAAGCAAGAGGTAATGAGCGGTTTCATAAGAACCTTTCATACGCTGAATGACTGATACAAATGAAAATCCTATTCCGAGTGTAGTCATTACCAATATAACCCAAGGACCGGCAATTTCACCCTTGATCATGATCGAAACCCAGGCAGCAATACCCAGAATAATCATACCAAGGACCAGGGCAATAAGAATATTTATTATCAACCGGCTTTTTTTAATATTGGTTATTTCATTGTGAAGATAGTTCCCCGGCTTTTGTGATTTTTCATTGAATTCAGGTAGAAACCAGCCTAATACCGGACGTGCCAAAGTAATTAGAAATACAAAATAAATTGCACCAAGAAATACATCGGCACTATTCAGGATTACAAATACTTCGCCGGGTGTGTCGAGTGCGATACCAATTGCGCTCATATTGGGTGTGCCTCCCGTATAAACGCCTATTAACATTCCGGATATCTGCCAGGCATTCTCAATCTTGTTATTGAAAAAAAGAAATACAAGATATGAGCTGACCATGACCGCTACAATGCTTAAAACATAACTGATCAGGGTTTTACCAGCATATTTGATCCATTCAGGTATATTGGAATTGAATAAAAGTAATGGAATGGCAAGACTGACACTTATTTTCGATACTTCTTCAATCACATTATAGCTTAAATGAATGAAGGGAAGATTACCCACTATGATACCCACCAGATAACAAACAACAATAGCACTTAACCATTGAATGATCTTGAATTTAGTTTCCAGGAACAGAATCAGTCCGGGGAACAGAATAATAAATAATATCTGAAAGATGTTGGTTAACATACCATGCGGTCAGTTCGCATCATAGGCATAACCATTATGATACGAAACCTTAAACCGGACACAATATATCAAAATCATTTAAATAAAAAAATGATCTTCATATCCCGAAAGGCCTTCCGATACAGTTAAACTTCAGGATATTCCCATGGCTCCCGGTATTCCCGGTACATATGTTTACTGGCCTCCGGATTGTCGATGATCATCTCTTTTTCACCATCCCATAACACCTGATTTCCTGTTTTATATGAAATCATGGCAAGAAGGCTCATTGTTGTAGCCCGATGAGAAGAGTCAATTCCGGCAATAGGAGATTTTTTCCCTTCAATAGCCTGAAGAAAATCCATCCATAATTCACGTATGTTCTGGTGATCCGGCAAATGCATTTCATGAGGGATCTTAATTATTGCCTTATTGTCGCTTTCCGGATAAAAGGTGGTGCCATCGATCCAGCCAATATGAAGCACTCCTTTTGTGCCATAAAAATATGTGCCCACCTGGTGCTTTTCAGATCTATCCCCTCCTAGGTATCTATGTTCCCAGTTAACAACAAAAGAATCAAAATCAAAAACGGCACTTTGAAAATCAGGAGAATCATATCCACAATCCGGATGTACGATATCAGCAGTAGAATAGATTTTTTTCGGATATTTCTCTTCGGACCACCAGAGGATCTGATCCATCCAATGTACACCCCAATCACCGATCACCCCATTGGTAAAATTCAAAAATTTCCTGAAACCCCTGGGATGAATGGTAGGTGCATAGGGTTGGTACCGGGCAGGACCAAGATATAAATCCCAGTGTAAATAATCGGGGGTGGCAGGCTGTGGATCAATGAATGTATCCACTGTATCAGAATAAACACAGGCCCGGATCATTTTTATATCTCCTACCCTGCCGTCCTTAAGCATTCTTTGCCCGTGGGCGCAATGGGGTGAGGTGCGCCGGTGGAGGCCTACCTGTACCACTTTCCCGGTTCGTTTCTGTGCTGAAACTATGGCCTTACCTTCATTGATGGTATGGGCTATTGGTTTTTCAAGATATATATGACAACCTGCCTCAAGAGAATCAATAGCTTGCAAAGCATGCCAATGTTCTGGTGAAGCGATTATCGCAATATCAGGTTTTTCTTTGTCTAACAGTTCCCTGTAATCGAGGTATTGCGAAGGTTTATGACCGGTTTCTTTTTCTACCCTTGCAGCCGTATCCCGGATATATCGTTCGTCAGGATCACAAACAGCCACGATCCTGGAAGATCCTTCACGCATCGCCTCACCAAGTATGTTATTTCCCCACCAGCCACTTCCAATCAGGGCAGTACGGTATTCCCGGTTTTTTCTATTGACAATAATATTGGAAAACGGCTGGGTCAGAGCTATGCCCGCCATCGCAGAATTTTTAACGAATTGACGTCTTTTCATTAAACCAAAAAATAATTTTTATTTATAAACAACTATTTACGATAATACAATAAAACAAAATAATGAGTTAAAATAAATGTTTTATTCTGAATGATCTAATTATTTTGATGAAGTCATACCCTCCTACAATGTCCCATTTTTCCAATTTCATGAGTTCCCCGGACACTATTTTTGGACCATTCAATGCTTTATTTCGTAACAAATAAAACAAATTACGTTGAAAAAACTGATTCACCGGGTTGAAAATCCAGCTGCGGATTTTTAACCGGGCAGTGAAATTTAAAAGAAACATTCTTCAGGAAGACCTGAAAGAAATGGATTGTAGAGAGGAAAAAACGGTTTGAGTCTCGCAGGCATCAATTACAATACGCTTAAGGAGTTTGTTACTTTCAGTATACAGAAAGTAAGTCGGAATTCCTCTCCTACGGACCTGAAAATAACAGATCAGAGGATCGCGTAAATCAAAGATGCTCCCATGGGGGTGATTTATTATACGGATAGATACCAATCAAAACATCTCCGGTTGTGGTAAAGTACAGGATGGAGGAAACCCTCATCACACCTAAAAATTATGACTGGTGGAAGAATGGAATGACTGAACATTCTTTTACCAGGTTACAGATCACGGATCGGGTCTGGAAAAGCTGCTTGATTACGTAACTGCTGTCCGTGATGCCATTTGTTATTAGATTCCTCTGGCTGCCGATCATTTCTGCCATTCTGGAATTAATACAGCGATCAGACTAAGCAAGGCGGCCGATAAAGAAAAGGGTGCATAAGATTATACTTTAATATTACATATTTCAAAAAATTTTTTATTGGATTAATTACTGAAACGATGATTTTTTTCTAATAATTCTTTCTCTTTGAATCAAAAAAATTATATTAAGTTAAATAGAATGTCAATTTCAGGAAACATGATATCATGAATACCATCGATTCACATCAACATTTCTGGGTATATCATAAGGATGAGCTCAGCTGGATAAATAAACAGATGATATTCATTAAGAATAATTACCTTCCGGAAGACCTCCAAAAAGAGATGGAAAAAACCGGGGTTAATGGATCCATTGTCATCCAGACACGAAAAACACTTGAAGAAACGCGCTGGTTGCTCAAACTGTCCAGGGAAAATGATTTTATTAAGGGTGTTGTAGGCTGGGTCGACCTGTTATCCGACCGGGTTGAAGAAAATATAATAGAATTCACCGGATTGCCGAAGTTTGTCGGGGTAAGACATGCTATTCAGGATGAGCCGAATATAGATTTCATGTTAAGAAAGGACTTTCTTCGTGGGTTGGCTTATGTACAGGATTATGGATTAACCTTTGACCTGCTTGTCCGTCCCCAGCATTTAAAAACTACAGCTGAAATGGTTAGCAAGTTACCTGAACTAAAATTCGTGCTTAATCATCTAGGCAAACCCGACATCAAAAACGGCACGAAGGAACCCTGGGCAACTGATCTCAAATCCTTGGCTAAATTTAAAAATGTATATTGTAAGCTCTCAGGAATGGTTACAGAGGCAGACTGGAATAAATGGAAACCACAGGATTTTTATCCATATCTGGATGTGGCTTACGAATCGTTTGGCCCGGACCGTCTCATGATAGGCAGCGACTGGCCTGTTTGCCTGGTAGCAGGATCCTACCAGGAAGTTCTGGACATCTATTTTGAATTTTTAAGTCAGTTTCCTTCTGAAGCCCGGAACAAAATAACGAGCGAAAATTGTCTTGATTTTTATGCCATAAAAACAAGGAAGCAGAATCCGTCCTGATAGGTCAAACATACCTTCTCTGTGATCAATCATTTGGTCGTCTTTTTAATTTCTATGAAGTATGTGATCCTTTTTTCTGTGGTGGGTGATGTGCTCACAAATTTTATCAGTTCGATATGTTTACTATCAACAAATTTTATTTCAAATTTTGCATCGATATAGGGATATCTACCATCCTCAACCCGTTCAATACAATTCAATTGTATTACTTCCATATCCCTTGAATTCTGATGCCAGATATATTTATGATCTGATTTGCCGGTTGTGAGCACCCTGCCATCAAACTGTATATTCACCTTTTTATTTTCTTCCTTGCTTTCAAAAGCTTTTTTTTCACCAAGTTTAAAATGTTCGATAAGTGTGGATCTACACTGACCTTTGAATTTAAAATCCTGACATTGGGTCTGAAGGTAAAAAAACAGGCCGAAGATCATCAACAGGGTTTTTATGCTCATACTCTAAAAGGTTTAATCCCGTAAGGTAGGAAAAACCCGGGAGTCATGCTATCCTGATGATGATAAATTTCCGAATAAAGACTATCTTAATGAGGGAGTCTGTTTTGAAAATAGCCGTATGTCCACGTGCCAAACAAAGCAAAGACCAGGGCTACCAGGATAATTGAGTACCCGTTGCCAACCAATGCAAATAACGGCCCGGGACAAGCCCCTGTTAAAGCCCAACCACAACCAAAAATTATGCCTCCATAGATAGCCCCTTTGTGAAGGGGCTTGTTTTCATAGATGATCTTTTCTCCATAAAGAGTTTTAATATTGAATTTTTTAATAATCTGGTTGGAAATTAATCCAACAATAATAGCCAGTCCAATAATGCCATACATGAAAACCGATTCAAACCGGAACATTTCCTGAATCCTGAACCAGGAAATTACCTCTGATTTGCTTAATATGATACCGAACAATGTGCCTAAGATCAGATATTTTATATTTTTCATAATTGATTATAACAAAATGGGATAAATAACATGAGTAATGAACAAACCTCCAATGAAAAACGAAATGGTCGCCACCAGGCTAACCCATTGAAGAGTTGATATACCGGTTATGGAATGTCCTGATGTACATCCACCTGCCCAGCGGGCGCCAAAGCCTACCATAAACCCACCAACCATAACAAATAATACACCCTGAAGGGATAATAAATTATTCCAACTGAAAATATCCTCCGGCATATAACCAGTAAAATCATCTATACCAAGTGTTTTCAATTGATTTACGGTTCCCTGAGTTATATCTATGGTAACATTATCCGTTAAAAAGACCCGGGAAATTGCTCCACCAAGGAGAATACCTCCTACAAAGAACAGATTCCAGAGCTCATCCTTCCAGTTATATTTAAAGAATTCAATTTTTGCCGGCATACAGGCTGCACATATATGCCGGAGAGAGGATGATACACCGAATCGTTTGTTCGCTATGATGAATGCCAGTGGCACCATTAGTCCTATTATTGGACCTGACACATACCATGGCCACGGTTCTTTCAGATATTCTAACATGTCTGTTTTGATTTAATTAAATATTAAGAAACTAAATTGATGAAAAGCCTTTTTTACTGAATTATGGTGCAATGAAGCCGGAGCCTATGCGCTCATCAATACCAACATATGATATCGGCAAATTTATGCGTATTGCTTATGTAGAGGTTCAGTTGCAATGTTTGATTTAGTTTATCCGCAAATTTAATCAATTACGGTATATTTTTATTGTCGAAACAACGATAATTAATGACTTTTCATGTGGGGAATCTCATTTGAAATGTTTTCTTTCTTATAATGGGTAAAACATTAAAAATTGATAAATTAGGTAATGAAAGGAAGAGTATAAATGTCACGTATCAAACCCTCATACCTGCGTTTATTTAAGGAAGGTCTATTAAATGATAGAGCAAACCGGTTGATGGATATCGTAACAGACTGCACATTATGTCCACATCGTTGTAAAATTGACAGAAGAATAAGAAAAGACGGAAAATGTTTGTCGGGAGAATTACCTCATATTGCTTCATACGGTCCTCATTTTGGGGAGGAGCCTCCTCTTGTAGGTTATAATGGTTCCGGTACTGTTTTTTTTTCAAATTGTAATATGAGATGTATCTTCTGTCAGAATTATAATATTTCTCAGTCACGATCGGGAAGAGAAACAGACTATACCGATCTCGCCGATATCATGATAGAACTTCAGATGAAAGGCTGCCACAATATAAACTTTGTTACCCCAACTCATATGGTGCATGCTGTTGTGCGGGCGTTGCCGTATGCTATTGAGAAAGGGCTGAGTGTACCATTGGTATATAATTCCGGGGGTTATGACTCGGTGCAAACCATACATCTTCTTGACGGTATTTTTGATATATACATGCCTGATCTCAAATACCTGAATAATAAAAATGCATTTAAACTCAGCGGGGTCGATAATTACGTTGATGAGGCCATCCCTGCCATCAGAGCAATGCACAAACAGGTCGGCGACCTGATAACAAACGACAGTGGCATTGCAATTAAAGGAATGATAGTCAGGCATTTGATTTTGCCTAATAACCAATCGTCCACTTTAGAAATCATTGATTTTATCAGGGACCTTTCACCACATACCTATTTTAACCTAATGGATCAATACCGGCCTGAATTTCTCGCCTGTAATGAAACCCTGGTAAACAGGCAGATCTCGCCGGAAGAGTATAATGAAGCATTAACCTATGCAAAACAATCCGGCTTAAATCGGTTAGCAGGTTAATCCTTCTCAGCTCAATCCGTATTAATTAATTCAATCGACCGGTGGTTCGATTTGAAGATAATATGTATTTTTTATTTTCCTTTTAGTCCCTGTTATCAAATGATAAAAGGCAAACAATTCGAAGGAAAAGGGAATGTATCCGAGATAACCCAATAATGGCATTTCAAACACATATAAGAATTCAACACCGGGTGTATTGTATATCCATTTTGGATTGGAATAATAGTTCCACATCTCCCAGAAAAAACCACATAATAAAGCACCGAGAGCCAGAGAAATCATTGGTTTCCAGTTTCGGTTATTAGAATAAAATACCAGACTCCGGTTGCCTGATATATGATTAATCACATCTAGTATCAGAAAAGGTGCAATCCATACAAACATATAAAAAACAGAAGGCCAGCTAAACATCAAAAACAAAGAGACAATAGCCATTAGAATCAGACCGGTTAAACCCGCTTTATTTGATGGTATCCGGGGTCCGTTTCCGGCATTTTTAACCCATTTTATTGTGCTTACTAATTCAGCAGAACCAAATACAGCTGGTATTACTGTTGAAAAATTCAATGAAGCATAAAAAAAATATTCAATATCACTGAAATTTTCCCTTCCCAGATAATGCCAATTCTGAGTATGTTGATTGAGAAGTTCGAAAAACCACCAGACGGGTATAGATATCAAAAATAACGTCACATATTTTTTCCAGTTCCTTGACAAAAGTGAATTCCCTTTTATTTTTTTAACCAGGGCATCCACAAAAAGAGAATAGCCGAGCCATAATGAAAAGAACAGATAATGTGTTCTGAGACCATCCAGTGTCCAGTTCAGATACCATGTAACAATAATAATAATAATCGAAAGATAACCGTACCACGGAAATTCTTTCAGGTTATTCGAAAAAGATAAAATCATCACATTTTTTGATTAATGTTAAAGAAAGTATATTAAAATGTTTATTTCTTTCGTAATTATTACATAAGTAGTTTAATTTTTATTCTTATTGGTTTATTTATTTAAAAAAGTAGTAATTTAACTCTTGATATTTAACAGATTAATTGTCAATTAATTATGTCAATTAACCTGGCGTAGAATGAAGAACGTCAAGCACTTTTTATCCGAAAGCCAAGATTTCCGGATAATTCTTGTGGCCGTTGTATATTTTTTTTCGGCTTATCTCGGGTTAATCCTGGCTTTCAAGGAACCTTTTAATTCCCCTGTCTGGCCTCCAGTCGGCGTAGGTTTAGCCCTCATTCTGTTACTGGGTACCCGGACGTGGCCAGGAATTACCATCGGCTCGTTATTAGCTTACATGGTGGTATTTTGGATGAATGATATTGCCATCAGTCTTGAATCTATTCAGGCCTGGGTAATTATCGCTATAGGAAATACGGTAGAAATACTGTTTGGATTTTTTTTGTTAAAAATTCTGATCAAAGGGGAAGACCCATTTCGTAAAACCAATGATGCCTTCATTTTCCTTCTTATTGCTCTCTTAATGTGCCTTATTGGATCTTCGCTTGGCACATATAGTTTATATATTAATAATGTGATCATTGCAGAAAATTTTATAGAACAATGGTTTTACTGGTGGATCCCGAATGTGGCAAGTGTCCTATTATTTACACCCTTTATACTATCCTGGAAAAGGAGCTTCGGGATCAGGATAACAAAACGAAATGGCCTGGAAACCTTTCTTTTTATTCTTTGTCTTTTAGTTTTCGGATTGCTGATGAACAATCCGGAGCTTTCTCCCACCATTGAAAATTCCTTACCTTTTCTTATTATTCCTTTTCTGCTTTGGCTGGCTTTTCGATTTAACCTACAAAGCTCTATGACCGGTATTCTGCTTACTTCATTATCCGCCATATATCTTACTATCAATAAGGTCGGACCATTTGTGCAGAATACGAATGAAAGTTCGATTCTCATACTACAGATCTTTATTGGAGTAATCAGTATCACGACAATCATCCTTTCAGCCACAGTATACGAAAGAACGGTAGCACAAGAGGAAATAAAAAAATTCAATGAAACGCTTGAAAGTAAAATTACGGAACGTACCCGGGAGTTAAATGATGAAATTGCATTCCGGAAAAAGGCCGAAGACAAGCAAAAAATAACGAATCGGCAATTAAGGAAGGCCAATATAGAACTCGACAATTTTGTATATAAGGTATCCCATGATCTCAGAGCACCCATTGCCTCTGTACTTGGATTGGTAAACCTGGCAAAAAAGGAAAACAGGGTGGATATCTTGAAAGAATATTTTGATATGATTGGCAAAAGTGCCGATCAACAGGATGTTTTTATCAAAGATATTCTGGATCTCTCCCGCAATTCGCGGCTGGTAGTAGACAAAAATAAAATTCACTGGAAAAAACTGATCGATAATACTTTTGATAATTTAAAATATTCATCAAAAAATCGTGAAATTAAAAAAATCGTAAATATTAAAGGCCGCTCTCCCTTCTATTCCGATCCGAGGCGAATTAAAGTAATATTCAATAACCTGATATCCAATGCAATCCGTTATGCCAATGGAAGAGATCCGAAGGTCGAAATAAATGTTAATATCAACAAACAAAATGCAGATATCACGATTGCGGATAACGGGATCGGGATAGAAAAGGAACATCAAAACAAGATATTTAATATGTTCTACAGAGCTTCCGATACAAATGTAGGTTCGGGACTTGGGTTGTATATTGTAAAAGAATCAATAGATAGATTGAATGGTGAGATAAGCTTAGAATCGGAATTTGGAAAGGGTACTAGTTTTTTTATCAAATTACCCAATCTTAAAAACGGTAAAAAAACCTGATCAATTATTTTAATCCAACTTTAACACTAACCCTTTCAGGTACTCACCTTCCGGATGATAAATATTCACGGGATGATCTGCCGGTTGTGAAAGTCTATGTATGATCCTCGTTTTTCGACCAGCTTCGATAGCTGCTGCCCTGATCGTATTCTCAAATAACGTCCTGTCCACTGCCTGAGAACAAGAAAAGGTAAATAATATCCCATCCGTATTCAGTTTTCGTAAGGCATAATTATTCAAACGCTTGTAACCCTGGACGGCAGCATGTCTTGCCGATTTGTGTTTGGCAAAGGCCGGAGGATCAATTATTATGGTATCATATTTTTGTTTCCCTGCCTTTAAAAAATCCATGACATCTTCACTCCTTGCATTGAATGATTCAAATCCATTCCTTTTGAGATTTTTATTAACCATATTCATGGCAGAACCAGAAATATCAACAGCCGTTACCATTTTAGCCTTTGCTGCAAGGGCGTTGACTGCAAATCCTCCGGAATATGAGAAAGCATCCAATATATTTCTATTTTTGGAATATTCGCGCAGCAATTTTCGATTTTCCCTTTGGTCAAGGAAATATCCTGTCTTCTGGCCTCCCTCCCATTGTGCAAAAAAATCAAGATTATTTTCCCGAAACCAGCCACCCGCTGTCGCCCCTTGCAGAAATTCGCCATGACGATCCGATCTGGAAACTGCTTTTATATGATATATGGTATGCAATTTTTTCCCATATAATTCACGAATGGCCCCAGCAACCAGTTCACGATTCCTGAACATGCCGGATGAATGACTTTGAATGATTACGGCGCCATTATAATAATCAATTACAAGGCCTGGCAGATCATCACCTTCACCGAATACAAGTCGATAACCCGTCGTTTCATGGCTCTCGGTCAGGCCGATTGCCTGGCGTAACTGAAAAGCTTTTGTAAGTACCGCGATCCAGAATTCATAATTAATTTCCTGTCGGGTAAAACTGAGCACCCTTACCGCAATATTGGAATCCTGAAAATGTCCGGTAGCCATGTAGTTGCCTTCATTATTAAATATTTCAACGATCTCTCCATCTTCAGGAGAGACTTCACTTATTTCCAGTGCGCCTGAAAAGATCCAGCGATGATATCTTTTTATGGATTGATCCTTGCCTTTTTTTAGAAATACGGAAGGGTAATTTGATTTCATTTATCCGGCAAATTATTATGTATTATCATTAATAACTGCTTGTCTGCATCACTCCAGTCCTGAATAATCAAATCCTTCTTTTCAACCCATTGATAGTCGGTATGCTCCTTTAATGACAGGCGACCCCCTTCAATATAACAAATGAACGGGATTAACCGAATTGTATGTTCCGGATAATGATGGTTTATGGAAGGCAACTTTTTTACCGGATTAATATTCAGGTTTAATTCTTCCAGGATCTCTCTCTTTATTGCTTGTTCCGGATTTTCATACGATTCAACCTTCCCTCCGGGAAATTCCCATTTGCCTTTACGATAAGACCTGTTGTTTCGTTTTACAGCTAATATCTTTGTATCCTTCCAGATCAAAGCACAAACTACATCCATTGGTTTTCACAAAAACAGTTTTATTCCAAGTTGATAAAATTTAATTACCCGACCAAGTTAAAGATTTTTTCAATCGAAATATCAGGTTTTTCTGATCGAAATTCTGAATGCTTTTGAGGGGTTTTCAACGAAAATCTTATTGATATCCTCCTCTGTAAAGTTATTCACTAGCATTTGTGGAATCAAATATTCAAAAATATCGGTAAACGGCCTGAAATCACCACCTTTAGTTTCTCCAGGTGAATACCATCCTGCATCATGGGAAATAAGCACTCGATGAAGCAATTTGTTTTCTTTAAATGAAATAAGCCATCCCATGTATTGATCCACATTTTCCTTTTTCAGCCCATCGAGACTAACCCAGGCCCCCTCCAGCGCAGCATCGAGACGTCTTTCATTCTTTTCTTCATTCTGTGCGTGCACCCAGATAAAAGCATCCGGTTTTACACCGGTTTTTTTTAATACCTTTATCTGATCAAAAGCAGCCACCGCAGGCCCTGTATGACTGGCTATGCTCATTCCTGTATTAAGGTGAGTTATACCCGCCGCTTTAATGAGCTTTACATGTAAATCAGATAATGAACCGGGTGCAACACCAATTTTCATAAATCCTGGTCTGATCCCGGTGCCATTTATGCCGTTTTCAAATTCACCGATCCATCTCAGGGCAAGTTGCTCCGGTGCATCGGTGTATACATATTCGGGGAGATATTTATTGTCCGCGGCTCCGTAATAACCGGTATTGGTTAAAATATTAATTCCTGTGCTTTCCGATAATTTTTTAAGTAACACCGGATCTCTTCCTATATATTCAGGTGTGCATTCTATAAGGGTATGGCAACCATGTTGTTGAATTTCCTCAATGTAAGGAGCAACCACCTCGAGGACGTCTTCATCATTCCAACGTTCAGGATCATAGTTTTCTGCTCCTGAAAAGTCAACTAATATGTGCTCATGAGTTAGCGTAAAGCCCACTTCTCCGGGTTGAATTGCACCTTTCACCGTAATAACCTGATCCTTAAGTCCAGGGAAGGACCTGACAGAATGCGATCGGGATAAAAGTAATAAAGCCAGAGATTTGCCGGTAACATTAACAAATTTTCTTCTATTCATTTGCATCACATTATTTAACTTAAATATAAATTAAAATATAACATACACCGGTATATTCCATATAAAATTGATACCGTAATTTCCCGATACAATTGAAAAAGTATACTTATATAACGATAAACAAGCGACATTTTTCAGGGGTCAGTACCCTTTGGAAGTGATCGAACCGGATTTAATTACTGAATTCCTCTCCCCGCAATTAATACTGCTCATGTTGCTGTTTCTGATCCTTTCAAATATCATGATCATTTTCATGGTAAAGATTAATAAGAAATTCGGTCCTGGAAATCTGTTGAAAATGTTCCCGGGGTGTTATCACAAGCCCCGGATCACGAACAAATTCTTTTTATTCATCAACTTTGAAGATTCAACCACTATCGCTCAAAAATCCAGTCATATCAAATAAAGCCGTTTTAGCCGGTCTTCATTCATGGATCTGAATTATACTTTAAGGAAGTACCAGGGTGAAATATATCAACATGTGGCGATAAGACATTAACCAAAAACGATCAGATCAGAATTGAATAAATGGGCAAGTTTCAGTTAAAAGTAAAGATCTATAAAGAAGTGATCTTCAGCATAGAATAATACTTTCAGTGCCTGGGAGAGATTTCCTGCTTCCGGCTACGATATCTCTTTTCAAGAATATATGAGGCAAATACAATCGGATAAAGCAAGTTGAGAGGAGAAAGATTCCATTGCAGATCCATCTCTTCAATATATATAAAAGAATCTTTATAATCAGCATAAATATCCCTAAGACGTTCAATCTTCAATTTCCCCGGACCGTGATCATAAAATACAATGACCAATCCGCCCTGCCGGTTGTATTTGTTTTTGTGATAAAATTCTTCAATATTCACTGGTAGAAAGGGATATCCAGTGGATTCATATAGTATTTCCGCGGCCTGTCTGGCTGTAAATAAATTAGGACCATCACCTACAATATAAATAAAGGGATTGTTGTTGTTCTGGATATGCCATTGAATTTTATCTGCAAGGATCTGTCCCTTAACCTCATAATAATCGATATCCTTCCGCATATAATCAATAGCTTGATAGCAATCCGTTCCTAATCCCTGATATAATATCAATAATAAATATAAATAATTACTCGAATCAAAGTCGTAATGATTACCCGCTATGGAAATATCAATCGACTGCAAACTGTTATTCCTATTATGGAATAGATCCGGTGTGTGCTTGGATATTATCACAAACTCATGAAAGGAATCCAAACAGTGATTAAAAATTTCAGTTTTCCCGTTTACGGGCAAAAAAATGCCCAATGATAACTTTTCATATGACTGATAATAATATTTAAATTGTGCAGGGTCTTCCGGGTAAATCTGTTTACCACAGTATTTCAAAACATTGACTGCATTAAAGGCATAACCATTGGCCAGATAAAATATTCTCTGAGGTAGTTTAATATCTTTATGTTTTTCATATAACTGGGCTGCTATTTGTGGAATATTCCGTATTGATTTAATCATATTGCATGCGTGTGGTGTCGAAATTAAACAATATTTAACACGAATTGTTTACCTTAAAATCAACGTTTTTTTAAATAATGATTAATTTTTTTTCATTTTTTCTCTAATTTTTTGAATATTTTTAACAGCCAAAACTTGCTGGATCCAAATTAACTGATCAATTGATGAGAATTTTACCGTTTATTATAATCACTACCTTTCTTTTCTGTAATTTCATATCCCACGAATCAGAATCTCAGAAGAGTATTTATATCAATAAGATGGAAAAACCGGATTACCGGACCATCAAAAGATATAAATACAAAGCGAGCCATAAAGTTGATCCTGTTGAAAAAGTATTCTTTGAGAAGGGCAACACCAAAAATATAATTCTTATGATCGGTGACGGCATGGGTTTAAGTCAGATCAATGCCGCTCTTATCGCCAACAAAAACAAGTTGTATCTTGAAAGTTTTCCGGTTACGGGTTTTGTAAAAACACATTCTGCCGATAATCTTATTACCGATTCCGCTGCAGGCGCCACAGCCATGGCCACGGGGAAAAAGATTAATAATGGCACAGTAGCAATTGATCCCGATAATCAAAAATTGAAAACTTTCCTTGAAATTGCTGAAGATAAGAATCTGAGTACAGGAATTGTAGTAACTTCCGCGATCACTCATGCGACACCCGCGGCATTTGCATCCCATGCATTCAGCCGCCATTATTATGAACAGATTGCGACGGAATTTGCCAGGAAGGATATTGAAGTGCTGATCGGTGGTGGCCGATGTCATTTCACCGACCGGCTTGACAAAGTGAATCTGCTGAATACCTTCAGAGAAAAAAATTATAGTGTGATCGATACCATTACAGCCCTTGATAACGCTTCAGGGGATAAAATCGCGGGAATATTGTACGAAAACAATCCACCAACTATCATGGAGGGTCGTGATGATATGTTATTGAGATCGACCAAAAAAGCCTTGGCAGTTCTCACAAGAAATGACAATGGATTTTTTTTGTTAATTGAAGGATCTCAAATTGACTGGGGGAATCATCAACATAATGTATTATACCAAACGGAAGAGTTACTTGATTTTGACATTGTGATTGGAGAAATATTAAAATTTGCTGCCGCTGATAAAGAAACACTCGTCATTGTTACTTCGGATCATGAAACCGGTGGAATGGCCATAGCCGGAGGAAACCTGAGAAAGGGAATTGTCCATGTCGATTATACCACTTATGGGCACACCGGGGGAATGGTACCCATTTTTGCATTTGGCCCATCAGCTGAATTGTTTCAGGGTATGATGGATAATACGGATATCTTTTTTAAAATGATGAAGGCTATGAAGTGGGAAGCGCCAGAACAATGATTTTTATAAGTACGCTAAAATACTGGTCAGGCAGAAAACCGGTTTTCTTTCATTAGAAAACTTATTTTTGGTCATTCATCCTATTCTAATCGCCAATTTAAACTATGGTTATCGGCAATCGTGTAACGGTACCTGCATTAAAAAGGAGCCGAAGCCCCTTTTTGCCTAATTATATTGAGTGTGACCTTAACCCCGATTATTCATAAACCATTCTCAAAATAAACCGTTTTTACTATTTAAA
>CAZIXF010000039.1:0-53740 GCA_964543195.1 uncultured Roseivirgaceae bacterium | reverse complement strand
TAAATAGTAAAAACGGTTTATTTTGAGAATGGTTTATGAATAATCGGGGTTAAGTATCCAAAACGGGCAAATTCCGTTAAATAGTAAAGTATGGCAGCCCGGATACGTCATAAAGAACGGAAAATATTATTTTTGCAGAAACCGAAAAGGATCTACCATGATTAGTAACAGGATGAAAGCAGTTGTTACATTATTTATTTTACTTACAGGACAGGTTCATCTCTCCGGCCAATCCCTCGACCAGGGATATGACATCACCGTAAAAATTGAAAATATCAAAGATTCAGTGGTCTACCTGGGTTATAATTTTGGAGACCAGAAATTTGTGAAAGATACATCCCGGGTTCACGACGGTAACGTGTTGCATTTCCGGGGTGACGAACCGCTTACCGGCGGTATCTATTTCATTTACTCTCCTAATGTCTATTTCGAGATCATTGTAAATGAACCGTCTTTTACGATCGAGACCGATACCAGCGACTATATCGGGAATATGAAAGTGGAAGGAAGCAGGGAGAACCAGTTATTTAACCGGTTTCAACGGTATATGGCCGAAAAGCAGAAAAAATCACGTGAGCTCAGTGAAAAGATCCAGGGTCTTGATCCGCAGGCCGAATCGGAGCAGATATCAGCGCTCCGGGGTCAAATGGCGGCAATCAGTCAGGATATAAAGGATTTTCAGAATAATCTCATCGCCGAAAATGAAGGTACTCTTGTGTCCAAATTAGTGGCGGCCATGCAAAAGCCGGAAGTGCCGGAAACCATTGCCGGAGGGGAAGAGAGTGACAATAGGTCAAAACGGTTTTTTTATTATAAAAAACACTTTTTCGATAATTTCGATCTTTCGGATCCGGAATTATTGCGTACCCCGCTCTATCAGCCCCGGGTCGATGAATATATGGATAAGCTGACCCACCAGCACCCGGATTCCATCAGCAAGGCGGCCGATTATCTGCTTTCACTGGCCGATGGGAATGATGAAACCTTCCGGTACCTGTTGGTTAAACTGACCAACAAATATGAGACTTCCAATATCATGGGAATGGAGCGGGTTTTCGTTTACCTGGCCGAAAATTATTATCTTAAAGGAAAGGCTTTCTGGGCTGACTCTGCGCTGGTAGCCAAATTTGACAAGCGGGTAAAAGAGCTTAAACCCAATCTTGTGGGCAATCAGGCCCCCGATATGATATTGCGCGATACGATGATGCGCCCCGTCCGTTTGAGTAACCTGGATAACCGCTTTATTGTGCTCTATTTTTATGATCCCGATTGCGGCCATTGTAAAAAAACCACGCCAAAGCTCAGGGAAATCTATACCAGGTTGAAGGGTAAAGGAGTCGAAGTCTGGGCTGCCTGTACCGTGACCGATGTGGAGAAATGGAAGAAATATATTAATGAGTACAACCTGGACTGGATCAATGTGGCTGATCCGTATTACCAGAGTAATTTCAGGGCCGATTATGATATCAAAAGCACGCCTATCCTGTATGTGCTGGATAAGGACAAGGAGATCATCGCAAAAAGACTTGGTGTGGAGCAGATAGAGGATTTTATCAACAGGATAATAGAATACGAGGATAATAAGTCCTGAGGCGCTGTTCCGTGTAAATTAAGGTCCGGTAATTCAAAATCTGTAAACTTTTTTCAGGACGAAACAACCGCTGAGCCAGTCCTGAGTGGCCTGACGAAGGAAGGCAGTATCGAAGGACGGTTTGTTGTGCGTGGAATGGTATGAAGATGGAAGATGGAGGATGGAAGATGGAAGATGGAAAATTGAGGATGGAGGATTGAGGATGGAAGATGGATTGTAGAGGTGACCCTTGAACCCTTGAAATATTGAAATATTGAACCCTTGAACGAGTGAACTGCTGAACCAATGAACCAATGAACCGCTGAACCGCTGAACTATCGAACGAAGTGATCCGGTATTCAGGGTTTACACAGAACACTTCGTCAGGATATCGACCAGTTCATTCAACTGTGTGGGAAGGAAATAGTTATACTTGAAATAGTTGATCACCATTCCCGCTCCCATAAAAAATATAAGCATGATCATCCGGTGACCCCTGTTTTCAAAAAATCCGATAATTTTCTTCATATTATGCTTTTTTAAAGGAAAGGGCTCCATTGCGGAGCCCTTCCTCATCAACCTAACCAACCTATAACTTCCACCTCCTTTCGACATTTCCAGGAGGCTTGGTTGTTTATATAGGCATAAATATCATGCCAAACCCGTAATGTGGCCTGAAAGGCCATATCATGCAGGTTTCATGGGATAGCGTTCCAAAAATGGGAATTAATTATAAATAATGGAACTATTCCCATTTAATGCTTAACAGAAAATGAAGGATAGTTCTGGATGGGTTTTTCCTGTTTACTCACATGGTTGACTCTGGCGGAGGAGGGGCCTTTTTCGCACCAGTACATGAAATGTTCGAGGTCGGTTTCTTCACCTTCGGCCTCGATATATACCGATCCATCCGGTTGATTTTTTACGAACCCTTTGATATTATGTTCCTGGGCTTTCTGGACGGCACTGTATCGGAACCCTACACCCTGCACTCTGCCGATCAGGGTCAATGATACATGTTTCTTTTTTTCTGTCATGATTGAATTTGGTTTGCTTCCTCAATAATTTTTACTCCTGATGAAGTGCCCAGCCTGTCGGCACCCGCTTCAATAAGGGATCTGGCCATCGCGAAATCCCTGATCCCTCCGGCTGCTTTAATGCCTATGTGTGAGGGTAGTACTTCCCGCATGATCCGGATATGCTCGACCCTGGCTCCTGCATGGGCAAATCCTGTGGAGGTCTTCACAAAGTCTGCACCGGCTTCCTGGCATATGGTGCAAGCAGTCCGGATCTCATCATCCGAGAGGAATGCGGTTTCTATAATTACCTTCAAGAGTTTATGCTGGTCATGAAGTGTTTCGGCACATTTTGAAATATCCATCTTTACCCAGTTAAGACCGGCTTTGAAAGCGGAGAGGTTCCAGACGATATCTATTTCATCCGCTCCATCGTCGAGGGCCTGCCTGATCTCGGCAATTTTGGATTCGGTTTTATTGTATCCCAGCGGGAACCCGGCCACGCTTACCAGTTGAACATCGTGGTCACCCAGCATTTTACGGGCGGCATTTACCCAGAAGGGGGGCACACAGATGCCTGCAAAATTATATTCCAAGCCTTCGTCGGCCAGCTTTTCGATATCTTCCTGCTTGATATCCGGCTTTAACAGGGTATGTTCAATAAATCGATTGATGTTTATCATGGGGTCATGTTTAATTTACGCTTTAAAATATACATTGAAATAATGATTTTATAGGAATACTGGCGGGAAAATCTGGTTGTAATCGGAATCAGCCCTGAATGGCCTGTCGAAAGGAGGCAGTAAGGAAGGACGGGCTTTATAGGGAAGACGGATGACCGGGGACCGGGGACGGGGTTGGAAGTTTAGGGTTTAGGGTGTAGGGTGTAGGGTTTATGGTTTATGGTTGAGGACGGGAAACCGGGGACGGGGGTTGGAGACCGGGGACGGGGGATTTGGAGGCGGTAAGCGGTAGGTGGTATGAGGATGGAAGATGGAGGATGGAGGATGGAGGATGGAAGATTGAAGATTGAGGATGGAGGATGGAGGATGGATGAACCAATGAACCAATGAACCTACACAAATCAATGCACCATATTGCAAACCTTACAGTATTTTTTCTTCCCGGGTTTACGCTTTTTGGGGGGTCGTTTATGGCCAAAATAAGTGGGATCGGAATATTGCTTCTTACGCATCTTTTTACTCATCTTCCGGTATTTTTTGGCATTCTTCTTCATCCTTTCCCTGTACTCCTCGATCTTCTGATCGTAGTATTGCATGATCGGACTGGATTTTAATTTCTCCTTTTTTGACCGGCTGTTGTCTCCAAAGTTGATGCCCTCATACTTTTTGGAAAAATCATCCCCTTTACTGGTCGGAGGATCTGATTTGGATTGGCCGTATGCGGAAAAGATGAAAAAGAGAAGTACGAAAGTACTTACCAGGAACCTCATAATTACACCTGTTTATTATATTAACTGAGTGTGGTGCTATCTATTGCCTTAAAATTAAATAATTTAACCCATAAATTAAAATCAGCTCACTGAAGATCCGCTCTCGGCATCCCCTTCGGGAATCAGAAAATGCAGTTTGCCGTCCTTATCTTCCGACATCAGGATCATCCCCTGCGATTCAATGCCCATCATCTTCCTGGGCTGAAGATTAGCCAGCAGGATCACTTTTTTGCCGGTTATTTCATCCGGAGAAAATTGTTCCGCAATGCCGCTCATCACCGTTCTTCTTTCAAACCCGATATCCACGGTAAGCTTGAGCAACTTTTTGGATTTTTTTACTTTCTCCGCGCCCATTATTTCCCCGACACGCATATCCAGGCCGGCGAAATCATCATAGTTGATCTCGGCTTTTACCGGAGGATATTCCCGGTCTTTTTCTTTTAAGTTGGCATCACGGGTAGCCTTGAGTTTGTTTACCTGGTATTCCACTACGGAATCCTCGATCTTTTCAAACAGCAGGAAGGGCTTATTGATCGTATGACCCTCTTTTACCGGCAGATCACCGGTGGCTTCATCCCAGGAAAGCGGTTCCATATTCAGCATTTCGAAGATTTTAACGGAACTGAAAGGAAGGAAGGGCGAACCGAATACGGCGAGTTTCGACACGATCTGAATAGCCAGGTTGAGAATGGTCTTTACCCGTTCAGGGTTATCCTTGATCAGTTTCCAGGGCTCGGTATCGGCCAGGTATTTATTTCCTGTCCGGGCCAGTTCCATAAAACTGTTCAGCGCTTCCCTGAATTTATAGGTTTCAAGGCCCCTGGCGATCCCATCCGGTAATTGGTTAACCTGTTTGATTATCTCTTGATCGTAATCAGACAGCGTTCCCCTTTCAGGCACCTTGCCATCAAAATATTTCTGGGTAAGCACCAGCGCCCGGTTAATGAAATTACCCAGCACGGCCACCAGTTCGTTGTTGTTTTTTGACTGAAAATCCTTCCAGGTGAAATCATTATCCTTGGTTTCCGGCATGTTGGCGGTGAGCGAATACCGCAGCACATCTTCCTTGTCCGGGAACTCTTCGAGGTACTCGTGCAGCCACACGGCCCAGTTTTTAGATGTGGAGATCTTGTTGTTTTCAAGATTCAGGAATTCGTTGGCCGGCACATTGTCAGGGAGTATATATTCGCCATGTGATTTCAGCATGGCAGGAAAAATGATACAATGAAATACGATATTATCCTTGCCGATAAAGTGCACCAGCCGGGTATCGGGTGATTTCCAGTATTTTTCCCAATCGCCTTTGTGGTCGATAGCCCATTGTTTGGTAGCCGAAATATATCCGATGGGGGCATCGAACCAGACATAGAGCACCTTTTTTTCAGCTCCCGGAAGCGGAACGGGCACACCCCAGTCGAGGTCGCGGGTAACCGCCCGGGATTGTAATCCGGTATCCAGCCAGCTTTTGCATTGGCCGTACACGTTTGGCTTCCAATCCTTATGCTCCTCCAGTATCCATGAGGATAACCAGTCCTCGTATTGTTTCAGAGGCAGATACCAGTGTTTTGTTTCTTTTGACACAGGTTTCTCCCCGCTGAGTGTAGACCGCGGATTGATCAGCTCAGACGGGCTTAAAGAAGAACCGCAATTTTCACATTGATCCCCATAGGCATCGGGAAATTTACAGTTCGGACAGGTTCCTATAATATACCGGTCTGCCAAAAATTGACCGGCCCGGGGATCAAAATACTGTGCCGAGGTTTTTTCTTCAAAAACGCCATCATTATGGAGCTTTTTAAAAAAATTGGCCGCCGTTTCATGATGTACCGGCGAAGAAGTCCTGTCATACACATCAAAGCTGATACCGAAATCATGGAATGACTTTTTATTCAGCACATGATATTTATTCACAATTTCCTGGGGGGATACACCTTCTTTCCTGGCCCTGATGGTGATCGGCACACCATGTTCGTCAGAGCCGCAAACGAATAACACTTCTTTTTTTCTCAATCGAAGATACCGTGCATAAATATCTGCAGGAACATATACGCCGGCCAGGTGTCCGATATGAACAGGACCGTTGGCATAAGGTAGCGCGGCAGTAACCGTGTGTCTTTTGTACTTATTATTCTCAGACATGTATCAATAGATTTACGCAAAGATAATAAAATAGCGCTGTGACAGGCGGAATAATCAGGGTTAAATGAATCCGGGCGCCAGGAAACCGGCAATCGTTACCCGCAAAATCCCCGGTCGCCGACTGCCGGGGAAAAACATTCTTCTCTTCCACAGCTAAATTCCTCCCTCGCTCCGTAGAACAACCTGCCTGTAACTGCATATTCAAACCCGTAAAAATTTTTTTAAAAATTCTCTGGTATTAAAATTATTTTTCTTTTAACTTTCAAAGAAAGATCCAATTTTTAACCACATAAATACTGTAAAATATTAAAATTGTACAATTTTTTATATGCGGATAAGATTGTCGATCAACGATTTACAGTTTTATAGACTTAGAATAATCAGTGAATGAGTGATTTGACATCATTCATAAAAGCATTGCAGCATCCCGTACTAGTCACTAATTCAGCCGGCAGGATTATTGATTCGAACAGTAGTGCCACCATACTGACCGGATCCGGTCCGGACCAGTTAAAAAAAGCTGATATCTTTTCGGTGATCCCGGGTCTGAAGGATGAGGTCCACAACCTCCCTGACAAAGATTCATTTTCCGTGGAGGGCATTCACTTCCTGGATACAAACGGAGCCAAGAAGGCAAAAGTCCGGATATTCATCAACAGGTTGGTATTGGATAATGAAACCTTTTACTGTTTTAACCTGGAAGAGATCAGGGAAGACCGGATTGGGGATAAGATTGGTGACGGGGTTGAAGAGAAGACCGTTCAAAGGGCTGAAGTCAAAGGTGTTTCCATCAATCTGGCCCCTCCCTATGATACAGATATCAATACACAGAATGAACTGCAAACGGCCTCCGAAAATATACGGTTACTGACCGAAAGTATTCTTGATGTGATCACCTGGCTCGATCACCGGGGCAATGTCTTATATCAAAGTCCATCCCTGAAAGAGATGCTGGGGTATGATCCGGAAAAATTCAGGAATATAAATGAGGTGAATGCCCTCATTCATCCTGATGATATTCGCAATTTTAAAGTGACCCGGCAGAGGAACACACTTGAAAAAGCCAACAATTACAGCATCACCTACCGGCTGAAAAACAAAAAAGGAGAGTACAGGTGGATCGAATCCAATATCCGTAATCTCTTTGATGAAAAGGGAGCTTTGAAAAATGTGATCTTCACATCACGGGATATTACGGACAGGAAACAGGCGGAAAGCCAGTTGAAAAAAAGCCAGTTAATGTATCAATACCTGGCGGATAACTCGAACGATGTCATTATCCGCCTCGATTCGTCCAATCGCATTACCTATATTAGTCCTTCCTGTAAACAACTGCTGGGATATCATCATAAAGAGATCCTTGCCGAGGAATCTTTTCTGCCCTTTTTATTCCCGGAAGACCGGGAAAAGTTTGAGAAAATATGGCAGGAAAGCCTGGAAAAGCGGGAACTTTTCCTGGAAAGGCGCATCAGGCTGCACCATAAAGACAACTATCCGGTCTGGGTCGAAGTCCTGATCAGGCGCGAATACGATAACAAAGGAAATCTTATCCAGTCCATTGCCAACATACGCAATATTTCGGAAAGGATAAATTACCAGCTTGAGTTGGAAAAGATCAAGGAACGGTATCAGCTGGCAGTAGAGGCCGGCCATACCGGGATATGGGATTATTCTTTTGAAGATGACCGGTTGATCGTGGATGATAGCCTTAAAAACCTGCTGGGATACAAAGATGATACAGATATGGGCGACGGGTATTTCTGGGAAAACCTGGTTTATGAAAAAGACCGGGATAGTCTCCGTAATGCCATCGATCAGAATATCCTGAACCACCGTGCCTACTTTGAAGAAACCTTCCGCCTGAGGCACCGTCACCGCGTATTGTTATGGGTATTGGGAAGAGGTAAGATCTTTTACAAAAACGGCAATGCCACCCGGATCGTCTGTTCGGTGACCGATATAACGGACCGCAGGGAATCCAGCGAACAGCTCAGGAAAACACTGATCAATTTCAAGGCCATTTTCGATGCTTTCCCGGACCTGTTCTTCCGGGTAAACAAGCTGGGTGATTTTCTGGAAGTAATGGCAGGCGAATCCAATGCCTTCAGTACCGGGAATATCATGACCTTTGAAGGAAAAAATATGAAGGATGCCTTTCCCGAATCGGAATATCTCAAAATCTACGATTGCCTGCAACGGTCGTACGAATCCCGCAAGGTGGAAAGCTGCCATTATGATCTTGAGATCGATAAGGAGAAAAAGCATTATGAAGCCAGGATCATTGCCATTTCCTCAAAGGAGGCCATCGGAATTGTCCGGGATATAACGCAGGCCGTTAAAACCAACCAGGAACTCATTGAGGCCAAAAAGACCGCTGAAGAAGCCCTGAATGCAAAAGACGAGTTCCTTTCCATGATGAGTCATGAGATCAGAACACCGCTTAACGTGGTGATCGGTATGGTCTATCTCTTACTTGAACAGGATCCGCGTCCCGAGCAGTTGAAATTTATCAATACCCTTAAATTTTCTTCCGATAACCTGCTCAGGCTGATCAATGATCTTCTCGACTTCTCGAAGATCAGGGCCGGAAAGATCGTTTTCGAAGAGACCGATTTCAATCTCAGGGAGTTTATCATCAATATTTATGAAAGTTATAAACTGCAGCTCGACAGCTCCAGGGTAAAGGTAGAGCTCGATATGGAGGATGACCTGCCGGTATTGGTACGCGGGGATTTTAACAGGCTGGCTCAGATCCTGAGTAACCTGCTGAGCAATGCCCAGAAATTTACGGAAAAGGGCAAGATCACCATTAAAGTCCGGGCCGGGAAGGCCGGTAAGGAAAAGTCAGAGATCCATTTTGCCATCCATGATACCGGTATCGGTATATCCGAAGAGAAACTTTCCGCTATTTTTGAACCCTTTGAGCAGGAGTCGGCCGATACCAGCCGTAAATATGGAGGTACGGGACTGGGCTTGTCCATTGTAAAACAGCTTGTCGAGCTCCAGGACGGGGAGATCAGTGTGAAAAGTGAGCCTGGAAAGGGATCAGCTTTCATGGTCACGCTGCCCATGAAGAGGGTTGAGGAGAAAGATTCCTGGAAGGAGCAGGTTCGGCATGAAGATCTTAAACCATCGAAGGAGGGCGGAATCAGGATGTTGTATGCCGATGATGTCAGTTCTAACCAGTTCCTCATGAAAGGATTTGCCGATCTTTGGAAATTCCACCTGGATTTGGCCTCGAACGGACAGCAAACGCTTGACCTGTTCAGTGAGAACACCTATGATGTGATCCTGCTGGATCTTCAGATGCCGGTGATCGATGGATTTGAAACGGCGCGGAGGATCCGTGAGATCGAAGCGTCCATTGGCGTATATACGCCCATCCTGGCTGTTACGGGCGATATATCGGATAGTGCCTTATCCAGGATCACCGAAGCAGGAATGGATGATTATATCACCAAGCCGGTCAATCCCAATATCATGTTGAAAAAGATCAATGAACTGATCAGGGATAAGCCGGGCAGGAAGGAATACGCCGGTCTCTCCCCGGAGGCCGGTCCTGAGGCGTCCCGTAATAATACCGGTGCAGAGGAGCAGCCGGTATCGGATTTTGAACAACTGGATGCCTTGTACGATGGGGTACCCGATCAGTACACCTCCTATTTGAATGCCTTGAGAAATGAATTCACTGAAAATAAGCAGTTGATCATTGAGGCCTTGAAGAACGAAAATTTTGATGAGTTCAGGAGGATCAGGCACAGCATGATATCCAACATGAAGATCCTTAAAATGACCCGGCTTCAATACCTGTTGGATGAAATAAAAGATAAATTTACCGCCAGCGAGTTGCCGCCTCTTGGCGGTGATTACGGTGAGCGGGTTCAACGGTTAATGGAACAGATCGTAGCGAATCTGGAGAATAAAAAAAGAATGATCACTTCCTGATCCCTGGCCCCCGGCCTCCCGTCTTCAACCTCCGGCCGCTTACCCAAAGGTTCACTGGTTCACTGGTTCATTGGTTCATCCTCCATCCTCCATCTTCCATCTTCCATCTTCCATCCTCCATCTTCCATCCTCCATCTTCCATCCTCCATCCTCCATCCTCATACCACCTACCGCCTCCAAATCCCCCGTCCCCGGTCCCTAATACCCTACACCCTACACCCTACACCTTAAACCCGGTCCCCGGTCCATCCACCACCCCTCAGGTGGCATCCGCCTTATGTACTTCACTTTCTTCAACCGCTTCCTCTTTATCTTTCTCCGCGAAAAAAGCTTTCTGCCGGATCAGTATAAAAGTTACCCCGATAAATATGGAGGCATCGGCAATATTGAAGATCGGCCACAGGGCCATATAATCACCCCCGAATAAAGGAACCCAGTCGGCGACCCGGCCTTCCCATATATCGACATAAAACATATCGATAACCTGGCCGTGGAACCAGGGAGTCGACGCATTATAGGGTGCATTATCGAGAAAAACCCCATAAAAAGTACTATCGATCACATTACCTATGGCACCGCCAAGGATCAGCGCTATGCTCCATAACAGTCCCGGATGTACATTCCTTTTGGCCAGGTAATAGAGATAATACGCTATGCCGGCGCCTGCAAAGATCCGGAATATCGTCAGGATGAGCTTGCCGTTTTCCGAGCCTATTTCCATGCCGAATGCCATGCCGGGATTCAACGTATAATGAAGCTTGAACCAGTCATCGAAAACCTTGATCTGGCCCACGACACCGGGATCCATGTTAAAATGAACGATCATCTTTACCACCTGGTCCACCAGGATGATGATGAGGCTCAGTATATAAAATTTGCTGTATTTCACTTCTTTCGATTGCTTTGTCCAGTTATTTTTCAATTTTCAGGATAATCTCCATATCATCCATCTGATATTTTTTCCCGTTCTCGATATTATCCAGAAAATCCAGTTCAAGGGCCTGTGTTTCATTGCAAATATATTCCTTATTGGATTCTAAGGCCGAATGGATCAAGGCATCTTTATCCTCCACGTATATTTTGATCTTATCCTGCACGTCGAGACCCATCTCTTTTCTCAGGTTCTGGATCCGGTTCACCACATCTCTTGCGATACCTTCTTTACGCAGCTCGTCATCGATGGTGATATCCAGGGCAACCGTCACACCGTTTTCGGTAGCCACCGACCATCCGGGTATATCTTCCGAGGAGATCTCCACATCCTCCAGCGTGAGGTCTATGGTTTTCCCCGACGATAATTTCAATGCATACCGATTGTTCTTTTCAATTTCGGCAATGTCATCCTGGTCGAACGCACTAATGGCCTGGTTGATCTCCTTCATCAGGGGGCCGTATTCTTTGCCAAGCTTCCTGAAATTGGGCTTGATCTTTTTCACCAGGATGCCGGAAGTATCGTCGATGTATTCGATCGATTTGACGTTGGTTTCCGAGGTGATCAGGTTTTCCACGTCCCTGATCTGGTCCTTGGTCTTTCTGTTCAGGATCGGTACCATGATCCTGGCCAGTGGCTGACGTACCTTGATCTTGTGTTTTTTACGCAACGAATGCACCAGCGATGAGATCAGCTGGGCCAGGTACATCCTTTCTTCCAGGTCCTTGTCGATGAAGGCCTCGTTGGATTCCGGGAAATCGCAAAGATGCACCGACTCGGCGTCTTCGTTCTGCGTGGTTTTGTTCAGGTCCCGGTACAGCAGTTCCGCATAAAAAGGTGCGAACGGGGCCATCAATTTCGATATATTCACCAGGCACGCATACAGCGTCTGGTAGGCGGCAATCTTATCCTCATTATATTCCCCTTTCCAGAACCGTTTGCGGTTCAGCCGCACATACCAGTTGCTCAGGTCGTCGATCACGAACTGCTGGATCAGCCTGACCGCCCGGGTGGGCTCGTAATCATCCAGGGCTGCCTGTACCCTTTCGATCAAAGTATTCAACCTGGACGATATCCACTGATCGCTTTCGGTGCGTTTGGCCAGCGGGATATCCTTTTCGGTATAGGCGAAGTCGTCCAGGTTGGCATACAACGCAAAGAAATTATAGGTATTGGTCAGTGTGCCGAAAAACCGCCGCTGGGCTTCCGCCACCCCTTCGATGTCGAATTTCATGTTATCCCAGGGGTTGGCATTTTCCATCATATACCAGCGTACCGGGTCCGGACCGTATTGGCTGATGGTCTCGAAGGGATCCACGGCATTGCCCAGTCTTTTCGACATTTTATTTCCCTCCTTGTCCAGCACCAACCCGTTTGAGACTACGTTTTTAAAGGCCACGCTGTCGAACAGCATGCCGGCGATCGCATGAAGGGTAAAGAACCAGCCACGGGTCTGATCCACACCTTCGGCGATGAAATCGGCGGGGAAATTCCGGGTGAAATTTTCCGCATCCTCAAAGGGGTAATGGACCTGGGCATAGGGCATGGCGCCGGAATCGAACCATACGTCGATGATATCCGGCTCACGGTACATTTCCTGCCCGCTGTCGCTGATCAGGACCACTTCATCCACGAAGGGACGGTGCAGGTCGAAATCTTTACCCACCGGCTCCTGCTCGATGCCGGCCTTAATGGCTTTATCCACTTCCTGTCTCAGCTCCTCAACGGACCCGATGCATTTCTCCTCTTTTTTATCTTTTGTCGACCATAACGGCAGTGGCGTACCCCAGTACCGGGAACGGCCCAGGTTCCAGTCGACCAGGTTCTCCAGCCAGTTGCCGAACCGCCCCACACCGGTGGACTCGGGCTTCCAGTTGATGGTGCGGTTCAACTCCGCCAGCCTTTCCTTGAAGGCCGTGCTTTTGATGAACCAGGTGGTCAGCGGGTAATATAAAAGCGGTTTGTCGGTGCGCCAGCAATGAGGATAACTGTGCACGAAACGTTCCACCCGGAAGGCCTTGTTCTCTTCCTTCAGCTTGATGGCGATCAGCACGTCGGTGGGTTTGTAACCGGGATCGTTCTCATCCTCTTCCGTATAGTTTTTCACATACATTCCCGCAAAGTCGGTGATCTCCCCGGTAAACTTCCCGTTTTTGTCGACAATGGGCACATCTTCGCCGTTTTCATCCTTTGCATAAATTCCCGGGATCCCTTTCTCCCTGGTCGCCTTGAAATCGTCGGCACCGAAGGTCTGGGCCAGGTGAACGATACCGGTACCATCCTCGGTGGTCACGAAATCGGCTGAGATCACCGTGAAGGCCGGTGGCGGAAGGGGTATGTAAGGCATGAGCTGTTCATAGCTGATCCCCACCAGTTCTTTCCCCTTGACCTCCTCCACCACTTCCCAGGGAATACGCTTGTCGCCCGGTTCATAATCCTCGTAGTTGAGGTCTTTGTCCTTTTCATCGAAATAGGCATCGAACCGGTCTTTGGCCAGGATCACCTTGATGGGTTTATGGGTGTATGGGTTGTAGGTTTTTACCTTCAGGTAATCGATATATTCGTTTACGGCCAGCGCCGAATTGGCCGGCAGTGTCCACGGTGTGGTGGTCCAGGCCAGGAGATATTCATCTTCGGTGCCTTTGATCCTGAACTGGGCCGTGATGGACGTATCCTTGATATCCCGGTAGGTGCCCGGCATGTTCAGCTCATGCGAACTCAGGCCGGTGCCGGCCGCCGGTGAATAGGGCTGAATGGTATATCCCCGGTAGAGATAGCCCTGGTCGTACAGTTTTTTAAGCAGCCACCATACCGTTTCCATATAATTCCGGTCGAAGGTGATGTAGGGATCGTCCATATCGATCCAGTATCCCATTTTGCGGGTAAGGTCTTCCCATTCATCCGTATATTTCATCACCGCTTCCCGGCAGCGCCGGTTGTATTCCTCTACCGAGATCTTTTTCCCGATATCATCCTTGGTGATATTCAGTTCCTTTTCTACCTGCAACTCTACCGGTAAACCATGCGTATCCCAGCCGCCTTTCCGCTTTACCTGGTAGCCCGACATGGTCTTGTAACGGCAGAAAATATCCTTTACCGTCCGGGATATGACGTGATGAATGCCGGGGGTACCGTTGGCGGAGGGAGGCCCTTCATAAAAAATGAACGGTTTTCTGTCTTCTCTTTCGCTGATCGATCTGTCGAATATCCGGTTATTCTCCCAGTATTCCAATATTTCTTTACTGATCTCAGGAAAACTGAATTGCTTATATTCCCGGTATTTAGGCTTGGTTTTCATCATTTCCTGAACATTTAATCCTGTTCGATTTTTATTTTATTATTATTATCTACGGTCAACAAGTTCAAATTGATTTCCTCGTCATCCTCTTCCACGTAAAATTCATCATAATTCTCGATAGGCGGATGCGCATCGCGGTTCCTTTTTCCATCATCGAAGGCCAGCAACAGGGAGGGTAGCAGGATCAGGTTGGTAAACATGGCGATCAGCAGTGTGATCGAGGTGAGCTTGCCAAGGGCTATGGTGCCTCCGAAATTCGACCAGGCAAAAATGATAAAACCGGCAAACAGCACCGCCGAGGTATAGACCATGCTCGGTCCGATCTCGCGGATACTTTTACTCACCGCCAGGGGTACGAAAAAGTTGTTGGCAAAAAGTTCCTGCCGGTATTTGGCCAGGAAATGAATGGAAAAATCGACCGATATCCCGAAAGCGATACTGAAGGTGATGGCTGTGCTGGGCTTAAAGGGTATGCCGGCAATGCCCATTAATCCCGCGGTGATCAGGATCGGGATCATGTTGGGTATCAGCGACAGGATGATCATTTTCCAGTTCCGGAAAAGCAGTGCCATGATGGCTGAGATCAGGAGAAAGGCGATAATAAGGCTTCTTCTCAGGTTCTGGATCAGGAAGGAGTTTCCCTTGACGAACAGCAGGGTGGTGCCGGTGGTATAAGCCGAGATGTCTGTCTTGGCAAAGAGTTCCTTCATCTTGGGCTTGATGGTGTGCTCGATCAGGTCGTGCATTTTATTCGACCCGATGTCGGCAGTCTTCAGGGAAATACGCATCACCTGCCCGGTAGAATCTATATAAGCGTTCAATAAGGGGTTGTCGGTCGATTGTCCTCTGAAATACCGCATGATGAAACTCTGGTCGCGGCGGTCGGGCAGGCCGTAGAAATCGGGGTTGTTATTGTAAAAGGCCTGCCTGGCGGCTTTAATGAAACTGACGATGGAAATGGGTTTGGAGATATGTTCCTGCTTCTCAAGGAAGTTTTCCAGCTCCTCGAATTTCTGCAGGTTCCGGAGATTGATCACGCCTCTTTTCCTGTTGGTATCGACCACGATCTCGAGCGGCATGATACCGCTGAAATTCTTTTCGAAAAAGGCCAGGTCCTGTTTTATCCGGCTGTCGTCCGGTATGTCGTCGACCATGAAGGATACCGAGTGGACCTGGTAAAGACCGATGATACTGGCCACGGCAATCACGCCGATCACGGCAAACACCTTGTATTTATGCCGGTGAACCAGCAGGTCGATGCTGTTGAGAAAGCGGTGGATGAATTTAAAATCCAGGTGCCTGAGCCGTTTGCCCTGCGGCATGGGCAGGTAGGAAAATACGGCAGGGATAAGGATGATGCTCACCACGAAGGTAGCCATGATCACCAGGGCAGTCACCAGCCCGAATTCGCGAAGGATCACGATGTCAGTGAAAACGAGCACCCCGAACCCGATGGCGGTGGTCAGGTTGGTGATCAGCGTGACGATGCCTATTTTGCGGATCATTACACTCAGGGCCCGGATCTTGTTCCCGTACTTGCCGATCTCCTGGTGGTACTTGTTCAGCAGGTAGATGCTGTTGGGAATGCCGATCACCACGATGATCGGCGGCAGCAGTCCGGTGAGTATCGTAATCTTATAACTCAGGAGCTGGAGCAAGCCCATCGACCAGATCACCATCACGCCGATCACGGCCATGGGGATCACCACCGTTTCCCACGACCGGAAGAATAAGGCCAGGATGAGCCCGGAAATGATCACCGACAGGAAAAGGAAGATCTCCATCTCGTTCTTGATGCGCCCGGCAATGACGGAGCGGACGAACGGCAGGCCGGCATATTTCAGGTCGATCCCGGTCTTTTTCGAAAATTCCTGGCCCAGGAACAGGATATCATCAGTTATTTCTATCCGTTTTGCCGAATTCAGGACCTCCTTATCCAGGGTGACCAGGATCAGGTTAGCCCCGTTTTCCGGGTTAAAAAGCTGTCCTTCGTAGAATTTCTGATCCCTGGCGAGGTGGAGCAGGCTGTCGAGCGCGGCCTGTTCCCTTGGCATGGTGCTAAAGAGATCCACCAGTTCGAATTGCCTGTTTTCGGTGTCTTTTTCAATTCTTTTGAGTGAGGGTAGTCCGAGCACGCCCGATACGCCTTTGATCTTACCCAGTTCGTCACAGAGCAGGGAGAGTTTATAAAAGTTATCGGGCGTATACACTGCACTGTCGCGCATACCGATGGCGAGTACGTTCCCGTCTTCCCCGAACTGGCTTTTGAACTGGCGGAATTCGACCATATCCGGGTCGTTGTCCGGTACCGTCTGGGCCAGTTCATAACTCATCACCAGGTCTTTGGCCTGGTAGGCCATGAACAGCGTAACGATGCCGATTATAATGATCAGGGAAAGCCTGAACTTTAGTACGATATGAGCGAGTTTAGTCCACATGTAAAAATGAAGCACAAAGCTAATGATTTTTACTGGTTTGGGGTGGGTTTATGCGGGGATTTTGTTGGATTTATTTGGTTGGGGGATGAGGGTGGAGGGTGTAAGGTGTAGGGTGCAGGGTGTAGGGTTTAAGGTGTAGGGGTTATGGTTTATGGTTGAGGACGGGAGACCGGGGACACAAGACCGGAGACCGAAGACCGAAGACCGGGGACTGGGGACCGGGGACTGGGGACTGGGGAAGTGGACTGGGGAAGGTGATGGGGAAATGGGTAGATGAGGAGAGGCGGAGTCCGTGGGAGTCCCCTACTATAGCAACGTCACTCCGGGGGCGAAGTCCGTGGGAGTCTCCGATTGCAGCCCCGGTCCCCCATTGGAGATTGCCGCGTCGCCGTTCTTGCAGAGACGGCTCCTTGCAATGACGGTTTGGAAAGTTTGGAGGTGGAAATTAAAATCAGTTCTGAGCGACTTGACGGAGGAAGGCCGTATCATTTGTCCTGCTCAAGCAGGTCCTGTCCTGCTGCGCTCTATGCAGTTCAAATACCGCGGTTTCACAATTCAGATCCCCGGCAAACTGATCCCCTTGATCCTGCGGTAAGTCTCCAGGGCCAGCGAATCGGTCATCAGGGTCAGATGATCCAGCAGGTGCATCACAATAGTATCCATCGAGGTGTTTTCCTCATTCAAAACCCTTTTCAGCTCGACAGGGAACAGATTGATGATGGTCATGTTTTTCCTTGCCGGCATGCGGTTGCTGCGGTAATAATCGACGGAAGCCTGCAGATAGGCGTCCAGCAGCCCGGTGATCACCTCAAAACCTGCGGTTTCCTTTTCGAGCACCGGCGCCGACCGGTAAATATGATCTACGGAAACAGTGATGATCTCTTTCAGCGCATCCCTGGCAGGGATCACCGAGGCCAGTGCATTGTCGAACCGTCCGTCCACGATATCTTTTTCACGGTCGAGGAAAGCGCCGGATACCTGCTCAACCAGTGAGGCGATGGCCATGGCCCTCAGCAGGCTCACCTGCTCGCGTTTATCCTTTATATTGTTGAATTTAGCGGCCTGGAATTTATCCCCTATGATGGGCACCAGCAGGTCCCGGGTAGTTTCCAGGGAGACCAGGCCCAGGTTACACCCGTCTTCCAGGTCGATGATGCTGTAACATATGTCGTCGGCCGCTTCCACCAGGAAGGCCAGCGGATGCCGGCTCCAGCAATAATAATCCTTCGACCGCCGAATCAGGTCCGTGCATTCCGCGGTAAGCCTGAATTTTTCTTTTTCAGACTGAAAAAAGCCGAACTTTTTCTGGCTTTTCCGGGCCGGATCCTGTTCCGGGAACAGGGATTCCCTGGGGTATTTGCTGAAAGCCGAAAGGGTGGCATGGGTGATGCGCAAGCCCTGGTAATTTTCCCGTGTGAGCAGCCTGAAACCCTGGGCGTTGCCTTCAAAATGAGTGATGTCCATCCATCCGGACGCGTTCATCATCGGTTCGAGCGTTTTCCCGAAAGGGTCATGGATAAAATACTCGGAGATGGCATCCTCGCCGGAATGGCCGAAGGGCGGGTTCCCGATATCATGGGCCAGGGAAGCCGCCGCCACGATAGCCCCGAAGTCGAACTCGTTAAACCCCTGTTTCCGCAGGCCGGGGTTCCGTTGTGCGATCGTCTTTCCCGTCTTTTTGCCCAGTGAGCGTCCCACGCTCGATACCTCGAGGCTGTGGGTCAGCCGTGTGTGAACAAAGTCGGTTTTGGGAAGGGGCAGCACCTGGGTCTTATCCTGCAGGCACCGGAAAGGGTACGAAAAGATGATCCGGTCATAGTCCTGCTCGAAAAGGCTCCTCGTTTCTTCCGGCCCGGTAGGCGTACCCTTATCGCCCATTCGCTGCGGACAAAATAGTTTTACCCAATCCATAAATTAATTTTTTTTATCTTACTGCCTGATTAAAAACCCATTTCCCCATCTCCACATCCACCCATCCACCCATCCACCCATCCACCCATCCACCCATCACCCTGTTTCAATGAAACCCCAATTTCCCCAACTTCGATTTCCTTTCCCTCCAGCCGGCCTCCACCTTTACATACGTTTCCAGGTGGACCTGCTTTTCGAAAAACGCCTCAAGGTCTTTCCTTGCCTCAACACCCACTTTCTTCAGCGCCGAGCCTCCCTTACCGATGATGATCCCTTTCTGGCTCTGCCTTTCCACGAAGATCTCGGCCCGCATCCTGATGATCGTTTCATCCTCCTTGAATTCGGTTACGGCCACCTCCGTACTGTAGGGGACCTCCTGCTTGTAAAACAGGAAGATCTTTTCCCGGATGATCTCCGCGGCAAAAAACCGCTCGGCCTTGTCGGTGAGCTGGTCCTTGGGATAATAGGGAGGATGCTCCGGGAGCAGCCTGACCACCTCGTCGAACACCCGGTCGAGGTGGGTGCCCAGCAGGGCCGAAACAGGAATGACCCCGTCGAAATCATAGGCTTCCTTCCAGTAGGATACCGCCTCATCGACATCGCTGTCCGTGGCCAGCTTGTCGATCTTGTTGATAAGCAGCAACACTTTCCCTTCGGTTTCTTTTAGCAGGGGGAGGTGCTGGTCCTTGTCGAATTTTTCGCCGGCTTCAACCATGAACAGCACGATATCGGCATCCTCCAGGGACAGCTTCACATAATTCATCATCGACCGCTGCAGTTCATAATGAGGGCTGATGATACCCGGGGTATCCGAATATACGATCTGGAAAGCATCGCCATTAATGATGCCCATGACCCGGTGCCGGGTGGTCTGTGCCTTGGAGGTGATGATCGACAGTTTCTCACCCACCAGCCGGTTCATGAGGGTGGATTTACCCACATTGGGCTTGCCGATGATATTTACGAAACCGGCCTTGTGGCCCGGTGGCAGGGGTTCGGTCGTCACGGTATAAAATTAGGTTTTTTTTGCGATCAGGTAAAATTATTACAAAAAGAGGAGCCGGATGGTATGAATCTTGTTTAATTCATGGAAAAAAGCAGTACCCATGGCTCTCCTATTGATCTTTATCGGTTTGAATGTATTTCCCGGAGATTTTAAGGATATCCTCGTGCCTTCCTGGTACGATCCTGCGGTCCATTCCAATAAGGTGAACAACATTACCTACCGGGACATCACCGTCAGGGCTGAAAACCTGGCCGTGACCGGGGATTTTATGATCTTCGATGTGGAGATCATCAACGAACTGCCCTACGGTATCAGCCTGAACGACAGTAATATGTATCTTTTGGCTTCCGGTGTTCCCTATCCGCCGGAAGGCTCTGCGGAAGAGATCAGGGCTTTTGAGGAAGGCATGGAAAAGAATTATCCGTTTGCCGGGCAGGAAATTGCCGCGATATTAAAGAGCCGGATCGACGAGCATCGTAAAAAAAGCCTCTTGATGGGCTTGCTGGGTGCCGGGCTGGTGATCTTCGATGCGGCTCTCGATGCCCGGGATTTCAGGCGGGCCGAACTGCACGGGGAAAAGATCCCCGGCGGCATACTCAGGGATGTGGTGACCGGGTTGGGTCTCGCGGCCACCGATAGGGTCCGGTTCAAGGCCGACCGTGAACGATGGCAAGACCGGGAAGACCTTTTTTATCTGGATAAGGAATTACTGAAGGAAGGTTTCGTGGGAACGGGCGAGTCGGTGCGGGGCAAGGTCTTTTTTCCGGTAAGGAAGGAACAATACATCCGGCTGATCGTCCTGCTTGACCATACGGCGTATGTGCTGGATTTCCGCTGGGCCGGTGAATGAGAGCGGGGAAGGGGGCCGGTTTCCGGAAAGTCTTACTGTAAAATAAAAAAGGCCACCAGGAATCCGGGATCCTGTGCCTGTAATATCCAATTCCGGAGAAACATCACGTATTCAATTTCCTGATAGCCGGTAACTACTCATATTTCCAACTCATCGTATGACTCCAGGTCATCCGATGGGTACAATCCGATGGGTACAATCCGATAAGCACACCACAAACAAGACCCCCGCCTGCCGTTTATCTTGGTTCATACAGAAAATATCCTGTACCGTTTACCTCTGTAAGATGGGTGGACTTTCTCAGGAGGTTCTTGATTTTTTCTTCCTTTTCAATTCCTGAAGCCACCGGTTCTCCATCCGGCTTATAGATCCTGACCGTAAAATCCGGCTGCAATTGATCTTCGATATGGGTGAACAGTTCTTCCTGCTCGAAGAAATGCTCGAACTGGTCTTTCAGTTCGGCCTCTGTAATCTCATCACCTTGTTTTCCATATGAGAGCATAATGGATAATACGGCATATAAGAATATTACGGTAACGATAGTTTTAACTGCTATAGTTTTCATGGTTTTAACGATTTGGTTGATAATTACATTGATTAAATGGAATGGGGATATTCCCGGATTTGTTTTTCTCATAGATGCCCACTCCAGCAGGCTTTGACCGGGTTTCCTAACCCCATTTAACAAAATGTTTTATCTTTCAAATCTTCTGATATTATAACAAAATCGAGTCCGGATTGTTTGGAGAAGGCGGGATATTAATAAAACCTCAATCCCGGCCCCTGGTTATGGGGTCGGGAAGTGAGGAGATGTACTGATTAGTCTTATCAATAGCTCAGTATATAGTATTCCGTTTCTTCCACTTCAGTAAGCAGGTCCGATACTCTCAGCAGATTTTTGATATTTTCATCTTCCTTGTTACCGGAGATCACCAGTTTATTGTCTGAATTATAGATCCTGACCTTTGTTTCCGTTTTCACCGGCATCTCGAGATCGGTCATCAGTTCTTCCGCTTCCATATACTGTTCAAAATATTCTATGTCATTGATTTCTTTGATATTGCTGCCGTCCCTGGCATGTGAAATAAATACAACCGACATCAGTACTAATGTAATTCCAAGTGTGAGAAGTTTGATCTTTAGCGTTTTCATGGTTTTCATATTTTTGGTTTTTACTAATTCAAATTCAGTAAAAAAAGAGGCGTAAACCGTGCCAAAATTTTTAAAGCACTGTTTTGCAGAAGGTTATGGAGAGACCGGGGGGTTCCAGGTTGTCACGAAACCGGACAGTCGGCCTGGCGGACTGTTTCAAAAAGAAAAATCCGGACAAATCAATCATTTCACTGAGTGATCCGGCGTTAGCAGGATCGTATCGATGAGTGGAATTGAAAATCCAAATCTCTTACTCAGAAAACATTCTCTTCCCCATACACGTCACCCATTTCCAATGCAGGGAGATATGGACCGATATGGAGATAAGCAGCATAAGTGCCACCACAAAATGGACCTCGCCCCATTGGTGTCTTGACATGCCGGCCAGGGTCTGGAATCGTCCGGAACCGGGAGGGAGGACATAGTGCATGATGAGGCCTGAGAGGAGCAGGAACAGAAAAAGTACGGCTGAGATGATATCGACAAAAAAACGGGTTGAATTTTTATTCATTTTTAAGGTTTTTTTCATTTCAACAATCCGGAGGTTAAAAAAGTGCCCTTTTAGGGGGAATGATCAATCGAAGGGGATAAATATTTTTCAGGCAGGCCTATAATGGGGCTATATATTTTGATATTACCGTTTTTTGGTCTACTTTTGCTATTCGAAATACATCGCGGGGTGGAGCAGTTGGTAGCTCGTCGGGCTCATAACCCGAAGGTCGAAGGTTCAAGTCCTTCCCCCGCTACTAAAACAGTTTGAGAGTGAGCATAGCGTGTGATCTCTCAAACTGTTGTTTTTTTATCCAGCTAATAAAACCAGACCAGCTATGAAGAACTTACACTCGAAAACTGTTTTTTCCCTCTTGCCGAATGTTCAAACTCAAACAAAAACACATTTAAATATTATGCTTGTGCAGATTTTTCCAGGATATATAATTACCAATTGAAATTTTCAAATTCGTATCTCCTCCATAAATCACATTCAGGTTTTCAGGTTTTTCGCCCGTTAACTTTTGCCAGTATTTCAAGTTGGCGAAGAAGTTGTCATTCATAGTCTTCCCTGATTTAATTTCATAAGGAACAGGTCCTTCTGGTTTATCTATAATTAAATCAATTTCCTGTTTGGTTTTATTTTGCCAGTAATAAAACTTCGGATTTGCTCCTTTATGAAGCCGGGTTTTAATCAGGTCAGTGATGATGAGGTTTTCAAATAATGCACCTTTTGAATGGTAAGTATTGACCTGGTTTGCTGAACTTATTCCAAGCAAAGAGCAAACCAGGCCTGTATCATAGAAATATAGTTTTGGCGATTTGATAATTCTCTTATTGAAATTTTCGTAATAGGGTTGTAAAAAGTAGATAATAAAGCTCGCTTCAAGAATTGATAGCCATGATTTTACTGTATTCGGCGAGATTCCGGCATCGGATGCCAAAGAGTTCAGATTGACAACCTGTCCGGTTCTGCCGGCACAAAGTTGAAGAAAATTTGAAAAACTGTTCAGGTTCTCAATATTTTTAATCTGCCTGACATCCCTTTCTATATATGTGCTAATGTATGATGGATAAAAGAACTCCGGATCAATATCGCGGTCATAGATTCCCGGATACATCCCTTTGAAGATCAATTGTTCATAAGAGTCCGGCACCAGTTTTTCATTTTGAAGTTCTGAAATACTGAAAGGTAACAATTTTAAAATAGCTGCCCTGCCTGCAAGACTCTGAGAAATATTTTCAAGCAACAGGAAATTTTGTGAACCGGATAAAACAAAATGGATCTTTTTGTTTGTATCGACAATACCCTGAATATAAGAAAACAGCTCAGGAGTCCGCTGAATTTCATCCAGAACTGCACCTTCAGGGAAATTGCCCAAAAATCCACGAGGATCTTCTAATGCTGCATTTCTAAGATCAATATCTTCGAGACTGGCATAGGGGATATCAGTGTATATCGATTTGAGCAAGGTGGTTTTACCGCTCTGTCGTGGACCGGTGAGGGTAATTACAGGAAACTGCTTCCTCAACTTGCTAATTATTGCCGTGGACTCTCTCGGGATCATATTTAAAAGTATAAATTATTGGACAAATATGCAATCCGATTGAAAATATGTCCAAAAAAAATACATCTTTGATCGAAAAGTGGGATGAAGAACATAATTCATTTCCCAGGATGGACCCGGGTGAAATGTTAAAAATCCTGATGGAGGAAAATAATATAAAATCGAAGGACCTGGTTACAATTCTGGATGTGTCAAAAGGCATGGTTTCGAGTATATTGAATTACAGGAGAGGTCTTTCCAAAGATAATATACATAAATTCTCCAGGTATTTTAAAGTAAGCCAGGAAGCATTTAAACGGCCATATAAACTTATAGGCGAGCAGGATTTAAAAACGGTTTAGTTTAAATTAAAAACCCACGTCCTTAGGGCGTGGCCATGTTCTTGCGGGGCTTTGCCCGAAAGGCGTGTGCGCCTGAAAAAAATTTGCGGTGCAAGGCAAAAATCGGGGTTAATGCCACTTCCTTTGGTGGTGGATTGTCCAATTTTAGCAAATTTTTTACTATGTCGCGTATCGTGTATCGCGATTCGCGATATGTGCTTCCCCGGGTATGGGGTATTTAATACAGATCCAGACTTCCCGCTATTTCACAAAATCGAGCGGCTTGTCATTAAATACACGGGTAAAGGTGGCGATTATCCGGTCGTCCCCTTCAAAACTGTCGATCGGAGTCCGATAATAATATTCCATATAGGGTTTCAGCGAATTGGCGTCCGGTTTTGTAAACCCGTATAGGCCTACACCGGCTTTTTCTGCATCCTTCACAACCTTTACGGCATCCTTTTTATTCCAGCTTGCCAGGCATGTGATCAGTTGCGTATGACTACCCACCATATTCCTGATAGAATCGATTTTATTCAGATCACCTTCTTCATTCATGAGCCAGTCCACTTCCTGGAACATCTTAGAGTGGAGGTAATGCGGATGGGTGATATCAAAGGCGGTTAACCAGATAATATTATCCGGATCCGTTTCTTTGGCGGCCGTATGGATCACCTCCCAGCAGCTTTCGATGGCCAGCCGGCTATAGGCATTGTATTCTTCCTCCGTAAGTTGTTCAATCCCCGGGAAAGGTTTGTCCATCAGCTCTTCGAAGAGTTCCTTTTCGCTTTCGAGCCAGTGGCCGTCATAGCTGCTTCTGTCGGGCTGGTAAAACCAGTCGATCATAAAGCCGTCCACGCCCGTTTTTTCAATGGCATCCCGTATCACTGAATCGAGATATCGTTTATATTTCTCTGTATAGGGAATGTGCCTGTCGGCCGGGTATCCGTAACTGTATTCCGGGTTTTCCATTCCCCAGCGTGTGTTCGACCCGATGCAGAGATATCCCATCACTTTCATACCCTCTTTATGACCCAGTTTGACCATCTCCGGCAGAAAATCATGTTTCAGCCCGGGTTGCGGTGGAACCACACCATTTTTATACCAGGCATATCCATTGCAGGAGACAATGAACGTCTGAATGGTATTGACTCCCAGCTGCCTGTACCATTTAATATGATCTTCCGGATCGGCATCCGCCCATAATCCGGGTGCGGCAAACGCGTTCGGTCCCCCTTCACCCCAGTTGAAATCAAGGCAATAGGCTTTAATCGTTTCGCTGCCGGTTGAGGGATTGCCATTCTGGCGGCAACTCAGGGCCAGCAGGCTGAACCCGGCAAGCAGCATCAAAAAGGTGTTGTTTTTAGGGTTCATAATCAGGTTCAATTGAAATGTAAAGTTTGTTTTTTATAAGGCATTACCTGTAAAAAAGTGTACCCATCAGCAATTATAAAAAATCGACTCATAACAGGTAAAGCACTGTTTTTATCCTGCAATATGCATAAAGATATAAAAATAACTGGTCCGGGGAAATGAAGGGACGATAATGGAGCTGATTAACCGGGTTTAATTTTAAAACCTGAATTTATAGACCCTGGTTAATGTAATATTATCAAAGCTTAATCAGGTTATTATGAGAAATCCTAAATAAGCATTGATCTTATTTAAATCTTCCTTACTAAGAACATTCGAAACAAAGCACCTGATCCAGTAATTCATCCGCTGGATATTTCGCCACAGCCGCGACCGAAATGTGATCATCAGTCGCGAGGGTGTCGATGAATATGTGAAAAAACGGTTCCTGGGTAATAACAAGGTAGAATCCCGTGGTTTTAAGATCCAGGTCCGGAATAACAAATCACAACCCATTCATCTTATACTCCATGACCAGGTTCCTGTATCGGTTCGAAGTGAAATTACGGTGGATATAGATGAGCTTTCCGGCGCCGACCATAACCAGGAAACAGGAATACTTCAATGGACCCTGGATATGAAACCTCGAGAACAGAAAGAGCTGACCTTTGGCTACGAGGTAAAATACCCGAAGAGCGAGAAAGTGATCCTGGAATAACTCAAAAATGAATTTTAAGGCATCCAAAAAAATATTTGAGAAGGTATATTCACCGGATCATAATGTATTTAATATTATCAATTCGATGCTGGAGGAATGTAAAGTACGATAAATTGATTAATTTTATTAAAGAACATCTGAAAAGTCCATGGGTATTAAGAAATCCGTAAGAAAAATTGATTTCAAAACGGCTGAGGAGGAAGAAGTAAAATACCGGGAAAGCCTTTCACCCGAACAACGGTTAAAATACCTGCAGCACCTGCGCGAGATCAACCTCGGTGATCAGGCAAAGGGCCCTGTAAAAAGAATCATCCGGTTCATTGATCCGAATACATCATCCTGAAAATAAAAATGCTTTCTGATTTTTTACACTTCTGTAAACTGCTCAATGAATATGGAGTAGATTATTTAGTAACAGGAGGTTATGCCGTTAATTTATACGGCTACACCCGGATGACGGAGGATGTCGATATATTTTTTAAACCGGATAAAAATAATGGCAAAAAATTATTAAAAGCACTGGAGGATTACGGGGTTGAAACCGGGAATTTAAAGAATCATGATTTTGCACAGCCCACGCATTTAAGGTTAGGTGAATATCCCAAGTCGATCGATATATTCAATCATACAATAGGGATAGATATTGAAGAAGTATTTGACAGGAAGGTTGTTCACATGGTTGAAGAAGTACCTTTAGATGTTTTACATATAGATGATCTGATACAAAATAAAAAAGCCCTTAATACCTATAAAGATCTAGCAGATGCTGAAGAACTCATCAAGATCAAAAATAAGAGAAATAAATAAATTAATTTTCTCATCTTCATTGGCCTTAAACAACTCGCCGTGAAGAAAATTCTGTTCACAAAGTCTCCTTGTTTCCGATACATGATCATCGATGTACAAGGAGATAAATTCAACAAATATTCCAATATCTTTTTACCCACTCTTTCTTTGAATAGTTAAAAGATTGGAATTCAAGATATATTCCTTCTGAATTTGTTGATATTATGAGGAAAGGTTAACATGCTTTAATAGGTTCATTTATATGCTTAATCCCGGCCAGGTCAGGTGAAATATGAATAGGAAGCCTTCACTCCCTGCGGCTGATGTCAAAAAGGTTCAGGTAATCTTCCAGTGGACCGAGGCCATTCCATAATCTTAAGGAATCAATGTTTGTGGTATCGGTAATGGTCCAGACATAGGGTGAATCTATCCGCTGACCGGTCAGGGAATCGAACCTTTGAATATAATATTACCTGGGTGCCGAAGACCTGGGGCTGATTTTTATGCATCAGGTATCGATCCCGGTACATGGCCGCCAGTCTTTTGTCCAACTCATTGTTGTTGGCCGCCTCGACGGTAAGATCATAATATTTTTCCTGTATGCTGTCGGGGGCATGCTGCAACACATAAAAGACAGTTTTGCCGGCCGAATTGCCCACCAGGGATTTACCCGGATATGTTCCAAGCCGGTCAATGATCTCAATTACCCGGATAAGATTGGATGAATCCGCCTTCTCCTGTTTTTCCCGTAGTTCATTCAGTTCTTTTGAGTCCGGGCCCCAGGTCTTTTGAACGGATAACCATTGCTTCCTGTATTTTTGGTCCACTTCGAAAATGCTGTCCAGTTCAGCCGAAAGCGCCTCATAATCTGTTTCAGTCTTTGATTGGCAGCTTAGCAGTATTAAAAATATGGAAAATAAGATTATGTTTTTCATCATAATTATTAAGAAGCCTATCAAATTAATTTGATTGTCCACCAGATCTCACCTCAATTACCGGTGCGTTTTGATAAATTATTGAAAATTAAAATGGTGTTTTTATTATTGATCTTGGAATAACAGATTATACGATCTATGACTACTATAAATTTATTGAATCAGGATTTTGATATGTATTCCAAAATCGAACAAGATAAATTGATTCTTCCTTTATCATATAATAAAGTGTTATTTGTTTTCTAATGACCGCTCGTCTTATTGATTTATAATCACTCGAGGGAACTATTTCCGGTGTAAATTGAATGAGTTCCAGGGTAGTTTCCACCTCATCCATAAAAGTAGATGCGGAATCCTCAGACCATTGTGATATTAGATAATTGATATTTTGATGATAATCATGAATAGCCTCATCAGACCAAATGATTTTCTTCATGTTATTTGAAAAGGTTTGGGAATTTTCCCCTGGTCATTTTTTTTACTTCATCATGAGATTTCATCCTGCCTTCATCAATTGATTTTAACCCTTCGTCAATTGCCGATTTTTCCTCATCTGTGAGATCGGGGCTGACCCTTTCTTCAATAGATCTCTGCAATGTTTTAATTTGTTTTATTATTCTGCTATCATCAATCTCTGCAAGCCACTTAATTAATTCCAGTTTTTCTGATTGAATATTCATTATGGTCCAATTTTTTAGATATTAAATATAACGATTTTTAATTTCAATGACACATAATTCATTTTCCAGGATGGACCCGTTTGAAATGTTAAAATCCCTGTGTGAGGAAAATAATATAAAATCAAAGGACCTGGTTACAATTCTGGATATGTCAAAAGGCATGGTTTCGAGTATATTGAATTACAGGAGAGGTCTTTCCAAAGATAATATACGTAAATTCTCCAGGTATTTTAAAGTAAGCCAGGAAGCATTTAACCGGCCATATAAACTTATAGGCGAGCAGGATTTAAAAACGGTTTAGTATGTCGCGTATCGCGATTCGCGATATACGATCTCCCGGGGGCAGGGGCACTTAATACAGATCCAGGTAAAGCGCTATTTCACAAAATCAAGAGGCTTGTCATTAAACGCACGGGCAAAGGTGGCGATTATCCGGAAAGAATATTTATTTCCCTTTTAATTGCAGCGAATATATAGTAATTTAATTGTTGTATTACCAGCTATTTTTTTAACAGAAAGTTATGTTGAAACTAAAAATTTTTTTCTATGAACAGGCGATTTTTCTTACGATCCGGCGCATTGAGTACTGCAGGAGCCCTATTGGTTCATGGACCATCAAAGGCCGGTACGAAACCCGAAAATAATAAAATGATTTATCGTGACCTGGGGAAGACCGGTCTCAAATTACCCGTGGTAAGTATGGGCGTGATGCGTTCTGATAATCCGAACCTGGTAAAAGCGGCTCTCCGGTCTGGTATAAAGCATCTGGATACTGCCCATGTCTATCAGGGAGGCCGGAATGAGGTCATGCTGGGAAACCTTCTGAAAGATTATAACCGTGATTCATTTGTAATTTCCACGAAAGTAAAAGGCGAAGGGATGGAACCCGAGACCGGATTGTTTACCACGGATACATCACCGGATGAGTTTTTGAAAAAATTCAATACCAGTCTCGAGCGACTTCAAATGGATTATGTTGATATTCTATATCTTCATTCAGTATGGAAAAGGGAAGCGGTGCTGTTCGAACCCCTGATGAAGGTGCTGGAAACCATTAAAAAAGAAGGAAGGGCCAGGTTTTTGGGTGTATCAACGCACAGGAATGAACATGAAGTGATAAACGCTGTGGCCGAAAGTGATTTTTATGATGTGGTGCTCACCGCCATCAACTACCGGCAGGATCACTATCCGGAAGTGAAGGAGGCCGTAGCCCGGGCCGCTGAGGCAGGAGTAGGAATAGTAGGCATGAAGACGATGGCAGGGGGTTATATCGACAGGGAAAGAAATATTCCCGTAAATGCGAAAGCCGCTTTGAAATTCATCCTCAACGATCCGAATGTACATACTACCATTCCCGGATTCACTGCTTTCTCAGAGCTGGAAGAAGCCCTTTCTGTGATGGAAGACATGAAACTTACGGAAGAGGAAATGGAGGAACTGGACATCCGGAAATCCCAGGGCGGCTTGTATTGTGACGGTTGTATAACCTGTCAGGAACAATGCCGGAAACACCTCCCCGTTCATGATATCATGCGATCGTACATGTATGCCTATGGGTATAATCAGAAAAGGGACGCCCAGCACCTGATCCGCCAGTTGAACATCGGGGATAATCCCTGCGATGACTGTGACGAATGCCTGATCGATTGCCGCAAGAATTTTGACATACCCGGAAAGATCGGCGACATATCAAGGATCAAGCATATTCCTTCCGAATTTTTAACCTGAAAAAAAGCAAACAGGATATGAAAAAGTTACTCGTTTTCCTGATTATGGGGGCAATGGGTGGAAGGTATGTTGCTGCCCAGCAAAAGGAGATGGTTTTTCCCCCACTGGAAGGCTGGGAGAAAGCCCGGGAAACACGTGAATACAATCCCGGGAATTTGTTCGATTATATTAATGGTGCTGCCGATGCTTTCCTGAGTTATGATTTTGTTCACCTCTGGGTAAAGGAGTACACGAATGACAGCGGGGAAATGATCAAGGCGGAAGTATATGAGCATAAGGATGTAAAACATGCATTTGGCATTTATTCCATCGAACGGTCAACTGAATATGATTTTATACCCGTAGGTGGACAGGCTTACCAGATCGATGATATACTCAATATGACTTGCGGAAAGTATTATGTTAAACTACACGGGTATGATCTTGAAGAAAAAGATCATACCCAATTGACAGACCTGGCGCGAGCTCTGGCAACTGAACTTGATAAAGATGCCGGGTTGCCGGCCGTACTCGAAAAATTTCCTGAAATGAACAGGCAGCCGCATTCGGGCATGTATATAGCTGAGAATTTTCTGGGATTTGAATTCCTGAGCAATGCGTTTACTTCGGTTTACCAAATGGGGGATCAGAAATTCCAGCTTTTTCTTATTCAGGAAGACAGCCCTGCCGGATGCCGGGATATGCTTGAGTCGTATATCGAATTCACAGGACAGGATAATGAAATATTAAATGATGAGCTGATATGGATCAATGACCAATACAATGGAGATATATACCTCATATGGGAAGGAAGTATTATTTTCGGCACCGTGGAATGTGCTGAAAGGCAGACCTGCCATGAGTATTTATCCATGTTCAAAAAAAACATAAACGAATAAATATCAGGTTTTACGTCAGCTTTTTTTATCTCCTGGTATTCACGAAAAGGAATTAAGAACACAATCATTGGCCCCGGTACTCATTTCCAGATAATCCTCCTGTCATTACTTATTTCAAAGGAATCAAAGCCATAGTTTCTTGCAATGTATTCAATGGTTTTCTTTTGATAAATAAACACATGCGTTGGATCTCTCCGGTAATGCCAATTATTGAATTCGATCCCCTTGTGGTACAGGGATGTCATACAGATGAGCTGTCCTCCCGGCTTAAGCATACCCTTTAGCCGCCGGTATTCCTTGTCCGGGTTATAAAAGTGCTCAATTACTTCGCAGGCGGCAATATAGTCGTATTTATCCGCTAATAATCCGGGATTATCGGCAAAATAGGGGTCATATTGTTTTATTGTATACCCGAAGTCTTTCAGGACTTTGGAAATTACAGGGCCCGGGCCTGAGCCAAAATCCAGTCCTTTGTGGTGCGGTTCAAAATTTGCCAGTATATAGCCGGTAATAGGGGACGTAAATTTTTGATATCCCGGATCATGAACATCGTTCTTGTGCTCCGAATAGACCATAAGCTCCTCTTTTTCATCCGGATAAAGCCTTTTATTTTTTACGAGCCCATAACACGTATTGCACTCAAAGTATTCGTCATCTTTTTCAGTTACCAGCCGCGTATTACACAATGGGCATTGCATGGCTTGGGATTATTGTAAAAAAGGACTTAATGCACCTGTACAGGTTAGTTCCAGCGCATGCATTGCCCGGGTGCAGGCCACATAAAGCATTTGCCTGTCAGGTTTGGTCCTGTAGTTTTTTGAATTGCAAAAGGGAACGATAACCTGATCAAACTCAAGTCCTTTTGCCAGGTGAGCCGTGGTTATTACTATTCCCCCGCCGAATGCCACACTTCCCGGATTCAAAAGTTTAATGGTCAAATCCGGGTCCTGCAGGTGCTGATACAGTTTGTCTGCCTGCTCTTGCGTTTTGGTGATAATGCCCAGGGAATTGTGGTCTGATTTTATAAACCTGCCTATCGATCTTTTAAGGTGTTCAATTTCTTCTTCCTCCTTATTGAAAGAGGTGATATGAGGTTCGTTCCCGTGCCGTTCCATCGCCTCCACCTCTACATTATTGCCGATGCGTTTGGTCAATTGCGTGATCTCGTAAGTGGAACGGTAGCTTTTCCGGATCGATATGGATTCTGCGTTGGGAACAACGCCCCGGATAGTCTCTAAATTTGAGGAACTGAACGGGTTTACCGATTGATTAATATCACCCAGAATGGTTTTTTTGCACGGATACAAATGGTTCAGCAACTTGTACTGAACGGCCGTATAATCCTGCATTTCGTCAATCACTAAATGTTTCACGTTATGAAACGGCTTCATTCCTTCCAGTCGCATTTTTAAATAGATCAAAGGATAAACATCAGCATATTCATAGGTGGCGCCTTTCTTCATTTTTAACAATTCGGGTTCCCCCAGCCACTGATAAAAACCTTTGTAGAGCATACGGAGATTGGTGGATGGAAACATTTTCCTGATCGTAGTATGCAATTCCGTCCGTTCCCTGCCCATCACTTCATATTTATAATGTATTAATACATTATCCACTATTTCCCTCACGATCTCATTGAAGCGTTTCAACAGGGGCAAACGTTTATATTGCCTGAACTTTTCTTCTATAAACCATGCAGGGACGGGTTTTTTATTGATGAAAATATCGGCGGGTTTGAATTCGTTGTTTTCCAGGTGCAGGAGGTATTCATCCATTTTTTTCAGCAATTCCGCGGATGCTTTAAAGCGGATACGGTGGATGAGTTTTTCATTGTTGTTGCTCAATAATTCGGCCACCTGCCCGGAAAAGGATTGAAATTTTATCTGGTAATCCAAAAGCGCATTGGCCAGCTCTTCCATGCTGGTTTCTTTAACGGTTTCTTCACCCAGCTCGGGCAGGACATTGGAAATGTAGCTTGCAAAAACTTTGTTGGGAGAAATAATCAGGATATCCTCAGAGCGTATGATGTCCCTGAATTTATACAGAAGAAAGGCAATGCGATGCAGTGCGATAGAGGTTTTGCCTGATCCGGCCACTCCCTGCATTATAAGGTTTTGTGCATTTTCGTTTCGTATAATGGCATTTTGTTCCCGCTGAATGGTCGCCACTATATTTTTCATTTTACTGGAAGAGGCCCGGTTGAGCTCTCTCTGCAGTACGTCATCCTGGATGGTAATATCGCTTTCCAGCATATACTCCATTTTCCCTTCACGAATACGGAACTGGCGTTTTAAATTAATTTCACCCCGGACTTTGCCCCTGGCATTTTCATACCAGGCTTCACCCATTTCAAAATCATAAAACATGCTGGAAATGGGAGCCCGCCAATCGTAAACCAGGTTTCCGTTTCTGTCATCATCCTGAAAATTATGAATGCCAACATAGATGGCTGATGGTTTGGATTTGTTTTCTTCTTTAAAGTCAAAGCGTCCAAAATAAGGGATGTTTCTGAGCCTGTGGAGTCGTTTTCGCTTTTCAAGTTGATTTTCGCCCACCAACATCATGTTATCAACAGCTTCCCTCACATTGTTTTTCTCGAGATGATCCATGTCCCTTTTGTGTTCCTGCAAATGATTCTGGGCATCCCGGATATTTTTTTGCTGGTTTTGCAATCTTTCGTTGATGGATTGTATGGCTAAATCTATTTTTTTTAAAACGCTGGCTAAGTATTCTTTTTCTTTCATTTAACAGTAAACCGGTTTTTGAATGCTGACTTGCTATGATTTTTCGCAAAGATGTATTTGTTTCTTTATCATAGTTTTCGTTGTGGTTGTATTCAGCCGGAATCCTTCAATTTTATAAATCTTCTTATCATGGCCAATAAACCGTTCTTTTTTTCAGGGTGCAAAGGTAATCCCCAACCTGAAAAATTCACAATTTTTTCATCCACAACACGCCTTTGCGCTTTGCTTTGCTGGAGCGGCAACTAACCCGCATGTACTTAAGCGCTGAGGTGACTTAATTTTTCCTGGTAAATGGATAAATCCGATCTGCTAAACAGAACGAAACGCAGCTTTTTAAGATACTTTGTATCGGGGCATACATCCTGGATCACGGAAACAACCACATCTGTCGCCGCTTCAACAGGGTATCCAAAAGCTCCCGTTGAGATAGCCGGAAATGCAATGGAGTCGATTTTATTTTCTTCCGCTGTTTTAATGGCGTTGCGGTAGCAGTTGGCCAGTAATACGGATTCAGGCTTATCGATACCGTAAACAGGGCCCAAACAATGAATTACATATTGGTTGGGCAAATTATGCGCCGATGTGATCACCGCCTCACCGGGTTTGATGGGCGCATACTGCCTGCATTCCTCTGCCAGGCCCGGGCCGGCCGCACTATGTATAGCTCCCGCTACACCGCCACCGATTCGCAGTTCGGCATTGGCTGCATTGACAATAGCCGTAATATCAGGTTGATTTGCAATATCGCCTGTTAAAGCTTCAATTTTTACATTCGCTATTTTCATGCCGTTATATTTTTTATTAACAGGATAAGGATGTCCTTAAAGTATAATCAGTAAAATTGTACTAAACAAATTTGGTTCTCATAATTATTCGCCCGCAGCATGCCGGCGTTTGGCCGAATGTCTCGTTCCGTCGGCGGGGATGCTGAAATAGCGTTTGCCGCTTAAAGCCCGGACAGGTTATCCTTAACCCGGATTGATTTATTATCCTTGATTTAGTCGTTATTATTTTTAATTTGCGTCCCGTTCTATTTGGAATTTAATTTTTGAATTATGAAAACCACATACATTTTTAAATCCCGGCCATGGATCATAATACTTGCCTTACTTACCCTTCATCTGGCCGCTTCGGGTCAGCCGGGACAGCCTTCACCGCCAACCTCCCCCGGCCAATTACAGGCCGATTGTGAGCCCGTATCCAACCTGGCGGGGGATGCGCTGCCTTCCACCGGGATGGAACAGGAGCCGCCACGGATCACCAATGTGGCGCCGGTAGCCCCGGACGTGCTTTGCATCGAGATCGAGGCCTGCCGGATCATTCCCTCCATACAGATCCCTTACCGGGAGGACCCCACGGATGAGATCATCACAGGACCCCTGAACGGACTGGGGGAGAAACGCAGCATATACGTCGTGCGTGACAGTTTTCCGCTGGGTAGCCTGGTGGGTCCGGACCGCAAGACCGTCATGCTCTATGAACGGCTAGCCGGCAAGCATCTGAATACTGGTGTGGCTGATGAAGCGGAGAATTATCAGATCAGTTCTCTCACAGATGATCAATACCGCCAGGCGGTTTTGCCGGTTGAAGTATGGCGGAAAACCAAACCCACCAACTGGACCACCTACCGGCAGGTCGATACGGTGCAGTTCTATACGGCTAAACACTGGCTGTTCCTGAAACTGCCGGAACGGTTGAAAACAGGTCACGCCTACCTGGTCAGCCTGCCGGCGCTTAACCTGGACCGCCCATCGGTATATTATGTGCACGACCCGGACCATGTGCGCAGCGAGGCGGTTCATGTATCGCAGATCGGGTTCCGGGCCGGCGACCTGGATAAAAATGCGTTTTTGTCGATCTGGATGGGGAATGGAGGCGGATACACTTATCCTGACAATTTAACGTTCACGCTGATCGATGAAAACACGAATGAGAAGGTTTTCACGGGGAGGGCGGTCATGCAATGGCCGGGAAATGTTCCCGAAGGGGTCGGAACGCGTACCAACCATAGCCAGACCGATGTGATGCGTCTCGATTTCAGCCAGTTCGATACGCCGGGCCGTTATCGCGTTTGTGTGGAAGGCATCGGTTGCGGTTACCCGTTCGACATCGATGAGGAAAGCACCTGGAAACATGCCTTCAAGATATCCATGAAGGGTCATTTTAACCATCGCAGCGGTATTCCCATGCAACCACCTTATACGGATTTTGCACGGCCGAGGAGTTTCCATCCGGCCGATGGCGTGAAGATCTATCAATCGACCTGTTCGCTGCTTAACAGCGGCAACGGTCTGAATGCCATGGGCACCGATACCGATAATTTCGGCAACTTGGTGGCCGGCATCACCGATGAGCTGGTGCCCGAGGCCTGGGGCGGTACGATGGATGCCGGGGACTGGGACCGGCGGATCAACCACCTGTTCACCCCGAGGCATTACCTGGAGCTGGTGGAGCTTAATCCCGATTATTTCAAGAACCTCTGCCTGGATATCCCGGAATCGGAAAACGACCTGCCCGATGTGGTGGATGAAGCCCTGTACGGGCTCGATATCTACCGGAGAATGCAGTTGCCCGACGGCGGCATCCGAGGCGGGGTCGAGTCGGCAGAGCATCCGGCGGAAGGGACTACCTCATGGCAGGAAGTGAATACGGTGCTGGCCTATGCCCCCGATCACTGGTCAGGTTATCTTTATACGGGTGTAGCGGCCCGGGCAGCCTATGTGTTAAAAATGCTGGGAAAAGACGATAAGGCGGAGATATGGGAAGAAAGTGCCGTTAAAGCGATGGAATGGGCCGAGGTGGAATACGAAAAATGGGTAAATAGCCCCGATTACGCAAAGGTGCGGGATCGTGCGAAGCGGGTGGTGCCGGTAGAGCGTAACCTGGCTGCCGTTGAGCTTTATCGTTTGACAAAGGATGCACGCTGGCACCGCGTATTCCTGGAGAGCCTGGAGCACAGCCGACACGATGCCCTGTTTATTTATGCCCGTCTCGATGAGTCGCTGGCTGACAGGAAAACCCGGGACGAAGCCAGGAAGAGGTTGCTCGCGGAAGCCGATCAGATAGTGGGATATTCCGAAGAAAGTGCCTACGGCCTTACCACGGGAAGGCCCGGCAGGCCGCTTGGAAGCTGGGCCGCCACGTACACCATCCCGGCTGAGCCCATACTGGTGCGGGCCCATCATCTCACCGGCGATCCCCTGTATCTGAAGACCATACTTCGATCGGCCCTGTATTCGGCCGGGGCCAATCCCATGAATCTCTGCCTGACCACCGGCCTGGGAGACCACCATGTAGAGAATGCATTACATGAAGATTCCCGGCATACCGGCCAACCGGCGCCCATCGGGATCTCGGTATTCGGCCCAAGCGAGCTTTCGCTCAACCTGGAGCGCGGATCGAACCTGGAGTACAAGCTGAATAAGGAGTGTACGCCCGGTGTCCGGGAATGGCCTTCGGCAGAGTCGTACTTCGATATTTTCTGGTTCGTTTCACAAAATGAGTATGTGATCGACCGGCCCCTGGGACAGACGGCCTATATCTGGGGGTATCTGGCGGCGAGGGAATAGGTGGGGATTTGGCGATGTAGTGATGTTTTGATGTGTCGACTTTTTGAATTGGTGATGTGGGTGAACGATTGAACGGATGAACGGGGGCGGTGATCGGAAAGTAAACCATATCAAATAGATTGGAACAAATGAGATCCCGGGATTGCAGTCCGGAAAGGACAACGCCCTTCCGGCTTAATCCGGTGCAACCGGGAGGAATTATTCCCGTTTTCCGGTCCTGATGATCTTCCCGTCGTGGTAGATGGTCCATCCTTCCGCTGCCGCACCTTCAAACCAGCTTTCGAAGGTGGTCCTGGTGATGTGTATGACCGGATCACCCAGTTCTTCGGGGAAGTCGTCCGGTGATAGGCCTGCTTCCCCGGGATCGGTGGTATACCGGCCCTGTTTCTTAAAAAACACCCTTTCGGCATAATAGATCGATCGCAAGGCCCACTTCTCCTCAAATGCGGGATCGGGAACAAACTCTTCCCTTCCTTCACCTGCCGTGATATCCGAGAACTGGAGATACCCCCACATTTCAGGCATATGCATGTTAATCCTTCCCTGGGGCGACCACACCCAGTTGTCTTCGGGATAAGGCCGGCCGGTCTGCGGATCGGTTTCCTTCTCATACCGGCCATTTTCGGCGATGGTCCTCCATTCGACTCTCGAGAAATTGATCCTCCACCGATCCCCGGGAGCCGGCAGCCTGCCCCGGTTACATTCCCTCAGCGCCTGTAAGGGTATGGCGATCTCTATCGACCAACCCGTATCGGTGTCCGACGGATCGTTAAGGGTGCCATCCACATGCACGGCGACCTCAAGCCCGGGTACGTCCCACCCGTCGACGGCCGGACCCCCGTCCCGGTAAGGTTTTATCAACAGCAGATCCCATTCCGTGGCGAAGACATTAAATTCGAATTCATAATAGGCATGCGTATCATGGTCGGGGTCGATGAAGATCTCAAAGTCATTATCATGGTATATGACTGCATCGCGTTGCTTCAGGGTGGCCCATACGTGAGGTTCTTCAAGTTCTGCCGCTACATAAAGCCAGGCGCTGTCCCACATCATTTTTGCCCTCGTCCTGAAACGGGGTTCGGTTTTGGCCGGTCCTTCGATGTCCTGGAAATACGTGGTCCATGGCACATCATTCCAGCTTTTCTCATCGATCCGGCCGTCGATCTTCAGCAGCGATCCGGCCTTGTAGCAGACGTAACTTTCAGGTTCCGGTTTTGGCGGCATGTCCGGGCGGGTCACCGAGGCTTTGTCCTGTACCCCTGAACATGCATACAGAAAAAATAAGGCGGATAGAAGTATAACTGATCCTTTCATCGGTTGGGATTTATTGACCGGATGTGGTTTTTACGGTTAAAAATTCTATTAAGGTCCTAATTCAAAAGTTGCATGATCTCTTCCAGTTTCGGTGAAAGGATAATCTCGGTACGGCGGTTCATGGCCTTACCTTCGGCCGTCTCATTGGATGCCCTGGGTGAAAATTCCCCGCGGCCGGAGGCTGTCAGCCGTGTGGGCTTAATATTATAATCATCCGTCAGGATCCTGACGATCGAGGTGGCCCTGGCCACGCTCAGGTCCCAGTTGTCCCTGTATACGGCTGTACGGATGGGAACGTTATCGGTATGCCCCTCCACAAGAATATCGATGTCTGGGTTTTTTTTAAGCACTTCAGCCAGCACCTTTATGGCTTCCTTTCCTTTGTCTTCAATGGCCGCGCTGCCTGACCTGAACAATAATTTATCGGACATGGATACGTACACTTTCCCATTCTTGACCTCGACGGATAATTCATCGGATTGAAATCCCAACAGGGCATTTCTTATAATATCGTTCAGTCTTTTCGTGATCGAATCCTGACGGGCAAGCATCTCCTGCAGTTCGTTAAGGGTATTTTCCCTTTCGCGCAACAATCTTTCCTTGGCCTCAAGTTCGGCCGTTTTCTGTTGCATGGCGATGGTGAATTGTTCCGACTGGGACAGGTTTTCATTCATCAGGTCATTGTATTTTTTATCAAGTTCAGCATTCCGCTTTCTGGCATCCGACAGGTTTTCCCTCAAGGCATCGTTTTCTTCATTCAAAATGGAGATGTCCTCTTTCAATTCACTGATCTCCTTGTTTTTCATTTCCACTGTTTTACAGAGCTCATCCCTTTCCTCGAGAACCGCCTTAACCCGTTTTGAAGCCCTTACTTTTTCAGGCCTGGTTTCACCACATTGATAGAATGGCTTGCATGAACTTGCCAGCAACACCATGACACCGATAACAATGATTATTCCGTTAGTTTTCATAGGATTAAAGTTTGATTAAAAGTTAACACCTTAAAAATTCCATATATCAAAAAGATATTTAAAAAAGATTATTGCCCGGTATTTTTCAGCATTCCGGCATCATATATACAGGTGGAGGACGAGTTACAAATGTATAGATTATATGAGAAATGCATTAAAACCAGTTATAAATTTTTTTTAAATCCCGGCAAGAGGGTATGCTCATCAAACCGTTGTTACCCATTTCCAATTGGTGGAATCGGATGAAAACCGCGCTATCGGGACTTTCCGGAAATACAGGGATAATTCAAATACGATGGATAAAAAACGGGGGCAAAACCGTAAGAACACTGCGAGAACACTTTATATTTGCAACAGCACGGCAAACTTTAAGCAGGATACTATCGAAATTCATCCTGTTTTTGAATGATAACCTATACCTGAGCCGTAAATATGAACTGAAAACGGAAATTTATACAATATGACCCGGATCGTAACCACCCTGCTTTTTTTGACCTCCCATATGCTGGCATACGGCCAGGAGCTTCAGCACGGCCTGATCATGCCTGAAAAAATTGAAACGGAAGGAATATGCTGCATCTTCACTCCCCCGGAAGGTTTTACCGTGTATGAAAGGCCCGGCGGAGAAAAGACCGGCACATTGACAAGAAATATTTCAGAGAGGGAAGGTTTCGAGTCGTTTTTCGAGATATACTTTGTGGATGTCAACACGCAGAAAGCGACCGAGATCACAGTGGATCACTTCCGGGAAGTGGGATACAGAAAATGGGCGTTGACCTACTTCGAAAGAAGAAACGGCTTTGTGAGAATCATTGATCGCCAGTACAATTACTGGCTCAGTGAGCGTGAAATAGCCAACAAAGGTTTCCAACTGATGGAATGGCAGGATTTCGTGGCCGAAAACCCCACGTTCCTGCAGGGCTTTTTTGCCATTTCACCCGGGTTGAACCTCAGGGAATCCCCGACGACAGAATCAGAGATTATCGAGGTGCTGAAAGGTGTCAGAAACCGGATCGACCCGACCGACGAACATTCCGGCCTCTGGACAAAGGTTGAGGTGACTATATTTAAAGAAGATCCCTGCAACACTCATCTGTCAAAGGAAAAAAATATCGAGCAGGAACTGGAAGGCTGGATCAAGATCGTCGATGACTCGGGCAAACCGAACGTCTCGTTCCGTCCGCGGGGATGCTGAAAGTGAGAGCCCGGGACGCCTGTCTGTATATTTTCGCTCACCGGATATGTTTTATCTTTTATTGTGAAATGATGAACGAAAGTAATTCTCTTAAAAACAAATGCTATTGAAAGGATTTATGCGAACGTATATTATTTTAATTTCATTACTGATCTTGTCGGGCAAATTTTCACTTTACGGTCAAGAATCGATCACTGATTCAACAGCCCTGAAAGAACAGGAAGCACAGGCGGATGTTCCTTCCGCATATCTCGACTGTTCTCCATGTGATTACGATTATATCCGTATCGAATTGCCGTTTGTGAATTATGTACGTGATCAGGAAATGGCTGATATTCATGTGTTTGTCACTCATATCCGCCTGGCCGGAGGCGGAAGGGAATACCAGTTTTCTTTTATTGGCAGGCAGGACTTTTCCGGAACGGAATACACATTGACCTGTTATGTAGACCCGGATGCTACTGCCGCCGAAGAGCGGGAGGTGATCACTGATGTTTTGAAAAGAGGACTGGCTTCCTTCATGCTGCAAACTCCACTGGGTAAGTCTTTTGCCATTTCCTATGAAGGCAACGGGGAAGACGACAGATCTGACAACAATGACGACCCCTGGAATTATTGGATTTTCCAGGCGTACCTGGGCAGCATTGAACTGGAAATGGAAACAAACCAGAGGATTTTCGATTCACGCTGGGGAGTATTCGCCGACCGGGTGACGGAGGATTGGAAATTCCGGGTAAGGCCATATTTTAATTTCGACTGGATATCCATACTTACCTCCGAAAATGAAGAGCCCGTCACGAGTATTCAACGCCGTCATGGTCTCGACAGTTATGCTATAATGAGTCTTAATGATCACTGGTCGACCGGTATTTTTGCCACCTATTATACCTTCAACAGTCAAAATATAAGGCACAGGATTCAATTCATGCCGGGCATAGAATACAGCCTGTTGCCTTACCGGATGGCTACCCGGAAAGCCATTACATTTACTTACCGGATCGGCTACGGTTACTATGACTATTTTGATGAGACTATTTTTGGCGAAACCGGCGAAACCCTTTATCATCATGAGCTCAAGGGCGCGGTAAATATTCAGCAGCCGTGGGGACGTATCGAAACAGGGATTTCAGGCTCCCATTTTCTGCATGATTATACCAAGCGGAGGATAGAGTTTTACGGCCTGGCCTCAGTACGTTTGTTTGAAGGATTTTCCCTGGTATTAGCTGCTGAATATGATGTGATCAACGATCAGCTTTACCTGCCCAAAGGAGAAGCGTCGCTGGAAGAAGTTCTTTTAAAACAGCGTGAACTGGCTACCGATTTTTCTTTTTCCACCTCGATTGCCATAACCTATACTTTCGGTTCAAAGTATACCAACATTGTCAATACCCGCTTCAGGTGAGAAAAGTATGATCTTTATTTGTTTAACTCAAATCCGTCATTAGTAACTATCTGATCAATCAAATAGCGCTTAAATTGCGAGGGCACATTTTCGACTAATGCCTCAGATTGTTCTATGAGATTTATCACTGCACATCTATTTGTGCAATTTTGTTTTGATGGTGGATGACAATATTAACCCGAAAAATTCATAAATTTTTCGCCCGAAGGGCCGATTAAGCGCAATTTCTTGATAATCAAAGAATTATATAGGGTTTTGAAATTCTTATACTTAATCAAATAGCCCAGAAATAGGCTACTGAATTGCGCTTATCAGGGGTTAATCCCTTTTTGTAACTACCGGATAATAAATATTTTAAATAGTAAAAACGGTTTATTTTGAGAATGGTTTATGAATAATCGGGGTTAAAAAGTTTGTGCATTTTCTTATTTAACCACCAAATCCCTGATGCTCTTTATGACCTGTCCGTTATACGTTATCTCTGCAATTAACTGGTATGGACCGGGCTCCCGGGGTATTTCCATTGAAAATTCCTGGATGGCCCTTCCCAGGCCTTCGACCCGGATATCTTCATTCATTTCGCTAAAGGTCTGATCGGGGCCTTCTATGGACAATTTAAGGTTACCGGTGAAATCCGTGTCGGTATCATTGATCACATTGACCGGAACACTGATCCCTGCGTCTGGTTCATGGTATTGCCACCAGTAATCGATCATCAGTCCCACCGGCGAAAAAGCGGGTTTGACGTATTGGAGGAAATGTGGCTCGAATTTCAATTGCTTTATATCGGTGAAATGATCGCTGGTCTGGCCCCTGGGCTCTTCCGGGCGGGAATAGGCCAGCCCGCAGAAATGCAATACGCCGGCACATTTTCTATGAGCGCGCCAGTATTCGGTCAGCATGCCCAGGTGGCGGCCATAAAAATCCAGCCGCTCCTCTCTGGAGGCATCAGGACCGGTTAATTGTTTATAGACAATATCCGTCAGGGTGGTGGGTGTGCCGTCCCGGTTCAACCACAACCAGGCATATTCATTGATGATGATGGCATTCCCGTATCTGCCGTTATCTTCCTTCGGACTGCGTTCACTGGGTCCGTTACCCGGTATCCGCGGTTCGGAAAGCAATTCATGCAGGTATTCTCCGGGAGGCACGTTATCCGGATCTATGTATCTGGTGAAAAGATAGGGATGCGTTTCGATGGCATCGGTAATCTTTTGAGGCGGCGACCAGCCATTGTCCCATGGCCGGTTCGACAAATCCAGCTCCCTCACATTCTGAATAGCCTTTCCTGAAGCTTCCGTGATGGTTTCATTCTGGGCATCCCAGATCACTACGCAGGGATGATTCCAGTATTCCTTCATCGCAGCCTCATAGGCTTCGGTGAGAGCATGTGCGCTTACCCTGGTATTACCCCAGAGCGGATATTCGTTCTGAATAAGAAAGCCTTCTTCATCGGCAATATCATACCATTGTTCCGGCGGAAAACCGATACAGTACCGCATTGAATTCCAGTGCATCGATGTGAATTTCCGGTGCAGTTCCCGCACCCATTGTTCATCCCAGGGAAGATCTCCCCGCTGGGGGTCTTCAAAAAAACGGAATATGCATACATTGGTCCCCCTCATGAAGTAAGGTTTGCCATTCAGGTATGCTCTTCCCGTCTCCGGATCCATCCTGAACGTGCGCATCCCGAAACGTTCCGTTATATTATCCGAACCTGTGGAGAGATGCAGATTGTATAAAAAGGGGTGTTCCGGAGACCAGAGTTGCGCATCGGGGATGGGGATATTAAAAGTAATTTTTGGGGCCTCCGCGGATAAATCCGGTCCTGGATCCGGGACATGTTCCCCTTCAGCCACCACATTCCCCGATGAATCCTCGCTTATTTTATAGGTCAACTGAAGATTGCCCGGCTGGGAAACTCCTTCCAGCAGCACCTGAACTTTAATATGCGGATTTTCGATATCCGGTGCAATCTGGACATTGGAAATATAAGGATTCCCGCTGCCGATCAGCTTTACCTCATCATAAATGCCCGGAAGGTATTTAATTTTTTCAAAATCATGCCCGTAGGGTATCGTATCCGGCAGGGATTTGGGTGCAGCGCCTACCCTTATGAGTAACTCGTTTTGCTTTCCGGGCTCAATCAGGTAATCCTGGATCTCAAAGATGGTGGGCGTGAAACAGTACAGCCGGCTACCCACCACATTGCCATTTACATACACTTTCGTACCGAATTTTGCCTTATTGATCTTTAACCGTACAACCGGCATGTTTTCATCGAGGGTAAACGTTTTTTTATACCAGAGATACCGGTTACCTGACTGGTTATATCCAATGCTGTCGAAGGCCGGTTTGGCCATATCGGCAATTCCCGGGACAGGAATCGTACGCGAAAAACCGGAGGGAACAGGGCCGGGAGAATAGGTTTCTTCCAGCTCCCATTGACCATCGAGTGATATATAGCTCCGGTTGTCGAACCCGTCACCGCTTTTACACCCGGTGATAAGCAATCCGGCGATGAGTAAAAAAACAAAGCAGTAAAAAATAAGAGATTTCATAATCGTAGTTTTAAAAAATCAGAATTGATGGCAAGGTAAAACATAATAATTATTTCTCCTATTCAATCTCGGCCTGCGGAGAGGATCAAAAAAAATTATGTGGTTATTCCACAATTTACATTCTGTTTATTCTAACATTAATTGTCATAAAATCCATAAACTCCTGATTTTTATGTATACTTAAACATTAAGACTATTCAGCGTATTCAAGCTGATCAAAGGAATTTTATTATGGATCCGCTTCAAAAAGGTTTATGGCCGGTCATGCTCACACCCTTCAGTGAGGATTATCAGGTCGATATCGATACGCTAAAAGAATTAACCGAATTTTATATCCAGGCCGGGGCCCACGGATTATTTGCCAATTGCCTATCCAGTGAGATGTTTCAGTTGACCGCCGAAGAAAAGATCCTGATAACCCGTACGGTGGTAGAAGAGGTCAATGGAAGGATCCCTGTGGTATCGACAGGAACCTTCGGGCAGGATCCGGACAAAAACAGCGACTTCATTAAAAAGCTATTCGACACGGGCGTGCAGGCCGTGGTGATCAATACCAATCAGCCGGTTGATCGATTCAGGTCTGAAAAGGAATTCCGGGTTCAATTGGAGAAGCTGCTGGACCTGACACCCGGTATACCGCTGGGGACCTATGAATGCCCCGTACCTTATAAAAGGTTAATATCTGTTGAATTGATGAGCTGGATAGGTAAGACAGGCCGGTTTTTATATCATAAGGATACCAGTTATGACCCGGATGAAATAAAAGAAAAGATTCGGGTCACCAGGGATACACCCCTTGGGATTTATAATGCAAATACACCCACGGCCCTGGGTTCCCTTCAGGCAGGCGGGGCCGGGATATCACCCATAGGGGCAAATTTCTACCCCGAGTTCTATTCCGGTATGATCGAAAAAACCAGGGACAGCGACCCGGATCTGAAAAATCTGAACCACCTGTTGACGCTGCTGGATTCGACCACCGACAATAAATATTACCCTTTATCCGCCAAGCTTTTTCTCAGAAAACGGGGAATGAATATCTTACCTGTTTTGCGTCTTACAAATCCCGCTCCGGAAAAGCCGTACTTATTAAAGCTCGATGCCTTGCTGGACCTGCTGTTTGAGCAATCCGGTAAACTGGGAATAAAACTGGTGAATTTTTAGGTCGTCCCGGTTTAATTATGGCAATGAAACAGCTGATACGAATGTGATTATTCACATAATGCGTTATTTTTAAATGTTATTGTATTCGCTGATCTAATATGAATTTTCCATGCATTGTGCCGACCTGATCATATTTTTCGTCTACCTGCTTGGCGTTACCGTGTTTGGTGCCACTTTTTACAGAAAAAGCCAAACTTCATCTGCCTTCACGCTGGGCAACCGGCAGATCCCCGGCTGGGTGGTGACGATGTCGATTTTTGCCACCTTTGTCTCCAGCATATCCTATCTTGCCCTGCCGGGGAGCGCTTATTTAAAGGATTGGAATGCCTTTGTGTTCAGCTTGTCACTTCCCATTGCCGCCATTGTGGCCGTTAAGGTCTTTGTTCCATTATACAGAAAGGTGAACAGTCCGTCGGCCTACACCTACCTGGAGCAGCGGTTCGGACCCTGGGCCCGGGTATATGCCTCGGTCAGTTATTTTTTAACCCAGTTAATGCGGATCGGTACCATACTCTACCTGCTGGCCCTGACCATCAATTCCATTTTCGGGTGGGATATTGCCATTGTCATCGTGATCACCGGGCTGGTCGTAATGGTCTATTCCGTGTTGGGCGGGATCCAGGCCGTTGTTTGGACCGATGCCATACAGGGTATCATCCTGATCACGGGTGCGCTGGTTTCCATTGCCTATATTTTATTGAATATGCCCGAAGGTCCCGGGCAAATGATCGGTATTGCCGCTTCCCATGATAAATTCAGCCTTGGAAGCTTCAGCCTGAACCTGTCCGAATCCACTTTCTGGGTTGTGCTTGTTTACGGTATCTTCATCAACCTACAGAATTTCGGGATAGACCAGAATTATGTGCAACGGTATATCGCCTCCCGGTCCGACAGGGAGGCCCGGCGGTCGGCATTCAGTGGAGGTATGTTGTATATTCCCGTATCATTGATGTTCCTTTTTATCGGTACGGCCCTGTTTTCGTTTTATCAGTCGGCAGCAGCGCAGTTGCCACCTGATTTACAGGATCCCACAAAGAGTGACGGGATCTTTCCTTATTTTATAGTGAACGAATTGCCGGTAGGTGTCACGGGGCTTTTGATCGCGTCGATTTTTGCCGCCGGAATGAGCACCATCTCCACCAGTTACAACAGTTCGGCCACCGTATTCCTGACGGATTATTATAAGCGTTTTTTCAAAAGGACTGCTTCCGACAGGGAAGCCATGCGGGTATTGTATATATCATCCTTCGTGATCAGTCTCTGTGGCATCCTGATCGCCATAGCCATGATCCAGGTAAAGAGCGCCCTGGATGCCTGGTGGAAGCTGGCTTCCATATTCAGCGGGGGCATGCTCGGCCTTTTCCTGCTGGGTGTTTTTTCCAAACATAAAAATACGGTGGGTGCCATTGCCGGTGTGATCGCCGGCCTGGGCGTGATCCTCTGGTTGAGCCTCTCCGATCTGTTTTTAAGTGAAGAAGCCCTCGGAAATCAGTTTCATACCTACCTGACCATCGTGTTCGGCACCTCGGCCATCTTCCTGGTGGGCTTTTTGTTCACGCTTTTCAGAAGTAAAGGAGAAAAGGGAGAGGTGCCGGAAAAATGAGCAGGCTGCCGGATCGGACCGGATTTTCCCTGTTTTTTCCGGAGGGGATGATCGCTCTTACCGTGGACCCTTTGACTGCGAATTTAGATATCTGATAACACCGATCCCCAACCTGAAATCCTGCCGACTTCCCGGGACTTCCCTCCCGGGCAAACTACTTATTCCAAAAAACCGGAAAGGTATGCGATAACTATTCAACACAACCAATAATACCACTCGTTTTGTACTATAATCCAGTCATAAATTTTTTAATTTAATGCCGGGAAGTGTTGTGCCCTGAGAATCGACGGGCCCATACCGGATAAGAACAACGAATGAAATTTTTAAAAAACATAAACAGAAATCAATAATCGAAATATGAAATCAACAAGACGAAAATTTATTACCACCTCCGTTGCTGGAGGCATGGTTGCGGCATTTGCCGGTTATTCCTGCAGCCCGTCAGGGAAGGAAGACACACAGGATCTTCAGGAGAGATATGCCATACTCGATGAAGCGCTCGCCAGGCCGGTATTGAAGAAAGAATTGTTTAACACCCCTGTGATCATCGAGAGCGTGGAACTGCTCCGTCATGAGAATAGTTTCGTGTGCCGGGTGCGCTCCACAGACGGGGCCGAAGGCATTTCCGTGGGCCATGGCGAGCTCCGGGTGCTCTGGCCCATGTTTGTGGCCAAGCTTCAGCCCTTTTTCATCGGTCAGGATGCCCGGGAACTGGACCTGATACTGGAAAGGGTGTTCGTGTACCGGTTTAACTTCAGGTACAACGGCCGTGCCCTGGGAATTCCCCTGGCCACCATCGAATTCGCCATCCTGGATATGCTTGGTAAAATGGCCGGTAAACCGATGGGCGAACTGATCGGTGATATCCATAATCCCGAGGTGGGTGTGTATATGGCCACCGAGTTCCGGCACCTGCCCCTGGAGGAACACATGGAACGGATCATCGAGACCGTGTCGCGTTATGATGTGCATGCGCTGAAGATCAAGGTGGGGTACCAGCATGCCGGAACCACGGACATTCATTATAAAGGGCTGCCGGGTAAAACGGAAAAGCTCATCCCGATGGTGCGTGAAAAGTTCGGCGACGATTTTGCCCTGTACGCCGATTCGAACGGTTATTATTCGGTTAACGAAGCCATCCGCGTGGGCAGGTTGCTGGAAGAGTATAATTATGAATACTTTGAGGAGCCGGTATTGTACTGGCATTTCGAGGATATCAAGGTTGTGGCCGATGCACTGACCATCCCCATCGCCAACGGCGAACAGGACCAGAGCTATTATAATTTCCGCTGGCTGATCGCCCACGACGGTATCGAGATCGTGCAGCCCGATAATTTTTATTTCGGGGGATATGTCCGCTCCATGAAGGTGGCCCGGATGGCCGGGGCCTTCGGGAAAACCTGTGTGCCGCATATGTCGGGAGGAGACCTTGGTTATCTCTATGATATTCATTTTGTTTCGGCCCTTCCCAATGCCGGGCCTCACCACGAGACCCATGGCCTGGGCACCCATGTACCCTTTGAGTGTCCCACCTCCGACCTGAAGATCGTAGACGGGAAAATCAAGGTGCCCACGGGACCGGGGTTGGGAATTGAGATCGATCCGGATTTCATCGCAAAGCATCAGCCTGTAACGATGTGATTGATCATTATGAATAATTGAGGAAAGGGAGTCTGATTTCATTGTATAACCGTGTACAGCGCCCCATCCCTTTCCTCCCTCTTCTTTATTAAAACCGTCCTTCGATACATCCCGTTCCGCGAGGCACTCAGGACTAATTGCATTTCTCCCATCACCCCATCACCCCTGTCATTCATCTTCCATCCACCATCCACCATCCGCTTACCGCTTACTGCTTACCGCCTACCGCCTACCGCGCAGTTCATTAGTTCATTTGTTCATCAGTTCACCGGGTACCGCCTATTGCTTACTGCAGAAATCCTCCTTCTTCCATCCACCATCCACCATCCTCATTTCCCAAAACCCATATCATCCCTTTTTCTTTTGTCAAACAAGAATAAAAGTTAAAAAGGAATTTATATATTTAACCATTCATCGAATCCCAAAACAATTTTATAATGAGAAGAATATTTTTGATCTGTTTAAATGTTGTTTTACTGGGGATATGGGGCATGCATTATGACAGGCTACAGGCTCAGGATTGGAAGCTGACCACCGGGAATATTCAACAGGCCTTTGAAAGGCAGGCTGAAATGGTCATGCAGAATCCCTTGCGCCCCGTCTACCACCTGGCACCTCCCGCAGGAGGGATGGGAGACCCGAACGGGGGCATTTATTATGACGGCTGGTATCATATATATTACGGACTGGCCCCATTCAGCCCTGCACTTGGCGGCTGGTTCTGGGCCCATGCAAGAAGCCGCGACCTGTTGCATTGGGAACATATGAAACCCGGCATCACCCCGGCATTTGAACTGGGCCTGAATAGCGTGGTATCCGGATCCACCTATATTCTGGAGAGTGGTCAGCCTGTTGGAATCTATAGTGCAGGCAAGGAAGGTATCAATATGTTCTGGAGGGCTGAGTTTACCAACGAGGAACTCTCGGAATGGGAACATAAAGGGAAAAATCCTGTTCTCACGCTCGACCATCCGGGATTGCCCGAATTCGATGAATTCTGGCGGGATCCGTTCGTTTTTTCTGCCGAGGGCAGGACCTTTATGATCGCCTGTGCGGACCTCCTGGATGAAAGTTACGTCCCCGTGCCCCTGTTTGAAGCTGCAAATAAGGAACTGACCGAATGGGATTATAAAGGTATTTTTTTCACAGTTCCCAAGCATAAGTACAGGAACCTGGAAGTTCCGGAGATACAACCCATTGGCGATAAATGGATCATACTGGCATCGACCGATGCCCCGGTAGACAGGACCGTGTACTTTACAGGCGAATTCGACACGGAGACGCTGAAGTTTATTCCCCATACCGAAGGGATCCTGGATCATAGCAGCCATAATTACGCCCAGGAAACCATCCTGGATGACAAGGGCGACCTGTATGTGATGGCCTGGATACCCGGCTGGGACAGGCCATTCCTGCCGGATTTCAGGGAAGACGATATCAAGAACGATTCGGAATATCAGAACGGTTATTTTGCCCTTCCACGGAAACTGACGATCGGTGAGGATGGAGACCTGATACGCCGGCCTGTCGACATCCTGAAAGAATTGCGATCAGACCATTTTACTGTCAACGGCAGGGATCTGCCGGTGGATGGCCCCACCACCTACGTCGATGTCCTTGAGGAAGTGAGGGGCGATCAACTGGAGCTTCAGCTTGAGATGGAACTCGGATCGGCTTCCTTCTGCGGTTTGAATGTGCTGAGTGACGATGAAGGTGAAGGCGGATGTTACATCATCTGGAGCGGGGATGTATTGAACGTGGAAGGTGTGAAAGTTCCCATGCCGGAATGGAACCCTGGTGTTCCTCTCGAATTGCAGATCTTCATTGACAAACAGATCGTTGAGGTCTTTGTCAATGGCGGGAAATATGCCGTGACCAGGCTGATGGAAAAAGAATATATAAAAGGAGACCGGGTGGCCCTGACCAGCCTGGGCGGAACCGCTAAACTGAAATACCTGGAGGCCTGGAAGATGAAGAAAATCAATCAATAATGCCGATAAAGGTTGTATTCCGCGCGAGAAAAATAAATCAGGCTTTCATTGAATATACTGAACAGTTTTTTAATTTTAATTCACTGAACCGTAATACATGACTCTATCGATTTGTAGCCTCTGATTTTTTACTGTGTTTTTTTACTGTGTTTACTAACGTTCTACTTTTAACAATTTTTCCTGATATGAAAAAGATAATTTCATTGATCGTTTCTACCTTATTATCCATTGTATTGGTTTTTGCCCAAAGCGGCAACACCAGGGTCTTTACCATGTTTACTTCCTATGGATGTGGCTGTACCGGTTCCGGTGGCGCTCCGGAAAATTTCACCACAAGCGACGAACTGATGAAGCAACTCCGTGATGCCTGCGGGGAAGTGGATTTTATCGAGTGGGAGGGTTCCTATAAGGATGCCTGTGATGAAGTGGAAAGCAATAAAAACGATTACGATGGTGTGCTGATCATCGGAAGGATCGCCGGGGATTACCGCCTGGCATTCACCGGGCTGCCCACCATCGTGGTGTATAACCTGTTCGAGTTCATGGATGCCCAGCCCTATCACCTGTTCAAAACGGGAAAAATTGCCGACGAAAGTGTGCTCACGGGCGGTTCCGGCTATGAGCATACCCATGTACTGACCGCCCAGCTGGACAGGAGGAATCTAAGTGATCCGTCGGTTACAAAGGCCATGTTCGATGACCTGGTCTATAAGATCGATCTGATCCGGGTGATCAAGGAGCTCGGAGAGACCAGGATCCTGATGGCAAAGAATCATCCGGACGAGATCATTGCCAGTGTCAATTACCGGGGCGACCACAACCAATCCTTTCCGGAGGATCATAATGAATGTTATACCCGGGAGTTAAAGAAACTTTTCGGGATAGAGATCGTTCAGGTGGAACCGGAAGAGTTTTATGAAGCCTATATAAATACAGACATCCACGAGGCAGAAGCCGTTGCAGACGAATGGATCCGGAATGCCCGGAGTGTGGAGGCCTCCAGGAGAGAGATCCTCAAAACCACCCGGGGTTATCTTGCGCTGGAAGCCCTGAGGGAAAAATACGATTGCAATGCCGTGTCGACCCATATCCGGACGGTTACCGGAAGCGGTGAACTGAAGGACCGTTACAATCCCGGGTTAGGCCTTGAGCTGGGATTCAAGACCAGGGGGATACAGGCGGTCTGCCAGAATTATCCGGATATCCTGATCGGCCAGGTGCTGGCCCATAAGCTGACCGGGCGGCCCAGCATGCTCGGAGATTTTATCTACGACGTAGCCAACTCCACTGAGATCATCCTGCATTGCGGCATTCCCATTAACCCTAAGGGCGGAGATCACCGGTTACCCTATACGATCCGGACCCATGCGGAAAGTCCTGTGCGGGATATCCCTTCGGAGCCGGGCTCATCTACCGGGATCACCGCTGAATGGCCTGCGGGTGAACCGGTCACTTTGTGGGAGATCCATACCCTAAACAACACGCTACGGTTGCACACCGGCACAACCGTGGATGGTCATGAAGTATATTCCGGCGGAGAGGACCTGGACAACGTAATGTGCACGGCCAAGATCGTGATCAGGCATGAGGACATTCAAAAGATACAGGATCAGTTCCAGCCTTATTTGTACGGGATACATACCAATGCAACGCTGGGTGACCTGAGAAAGCCGTTGAAGGACGTGGCCGTTTTGCTGGGCCTTGAAGTGGTGGAAACGGACAGGTAAAGATTTCAAGTGCCGGAGCGCTCCTCTGATTTTTAGCCGGGCGAAAATCAGAGGAGCACTCCTGTTATAATAGTTATAAAGATATGCGGAGTTGCCAGGCCGAGTGTGATGAATGATTTAAAATTCCACCACCACCCTGCCGGCTTCTTTGCTCAGCTCGACTTCTCTGGTTTTACCATTGACGGTCACTTCATATTTCCCGAAAAAGGCGGGCATGGAATATTCACCTTTTTGGTTGGTTTTTCCGCTCCTCTGCGCCGGGTGCAGCTTTTACGATCAGTTCGCCTTTCCTGTGGCGCTCAATGGCCTTATCGATATCCATTTCCTGGGCTGTAATTTTTCCCGGACGGCCGATCAGCAGCAGGAGGCTGAGGCTGAAAAATAAAACCTGGATCATTTTTCGTGTTAAAAAATCTGATGTGCGCATTTTTCTATTAGTTCACCTTTTCACAACCAAAGAAAAGGAATAGAACAGAAATTAAAAATAAATAGTTAAAAAAGTGGATCAAGGTCATGGTCAGGCAATAATGTATTCCTGATGATATTCTCAATTATAAATACACAGGAAAACCCAAAGAGGTTGGATTATGCGGGGCCTGGCAAAATTCACCTTTCATGAATGTGAAGGTGCGATGGGTATCCTTAACCCGAAAAATTCATAAATTTTTCGCCCGAAGGGCCGATTAAGCGCAAT
>CAZIXF010000038.1:0-54810 GCA_964543195.1 uncultured Roseivirgaceae bacterium | reverse complement strand
AGTTGATTCTGGATGATTTTCATCCAGAATATTAACTTGCAGACCTGTACAGCTATGTATTATAGGGTGGAAAGTTAAAGAATAATAAAATAAATGTTTTAATTTGGGGTTTATTATAAATAATTCTGAATCCCGGCAATATAAAAGCTGTTTATGGCCTTATTCGTTTGATTAGCACTACCGATGAAATACATTTTCTCCATAATCATCCTGCTTTTTTTTATCAATGAAGGCACCTTTTCCCAGGGAAAAGCCGGCTATACCGAAGGTATATCATCAGATTCCATTATAAAAATAACCGGTCATGTTTACGATTCGGCCACTCATGAAGGAATCAGAAATGCTAAAATCACATATGAAAAGCTGCCATATGGGAATTATATTGGCGTTACCCGGGCTGAAAACGAGGAAGGATATTATGAATATGAGACATTTGGGAACGAACAATATCATATTGTGGTGAACGCCCCGAACTATAAGGCGGTCTCCGAAAATATCGATCCTTTCCAATCGAGTGGCACCGGCATGATATCCAGGGATTATTATCTGGCCTATTTGCCTGAGGAAGGTGAAGTGATCAGGCTTGAAAATCTGATCTTTGAACTGGGAAGATCGGAGATACAACCAGAGTCCTTTGAGGAACTTGACAGGCTGGTTGATCAGATGAACGAGTATCCCGGTATGATCATCCAGTTGGAAGGACATACGGATTTTCGTGGCGGTAAATCCAAGAATTTTAAATTATCCCAGGAAAGAGTGATTGAAGTAAAAAAATACCTGATTTCAAAAGGTATTGATACAGACAGGATAATGACCAAAGCTTATGGCGGATCCCGACCGATTTCGAGGAAAGCTTCTGAAGAAGCCGCCCGGTTGAACCGTCGGGTTGAAGTAAGAATAATCAAGCGCTAAACAATTATATCATGCTAAGAAATTTATTGGTATTAATACTAGTCCTATTTTTTTTACCCTCTTTTGGACAGGAAGTTCAGTGGGCGGCCTCTGTAATCGAGTTTTCTTCTGAATTATCTCCAAAAGAATACTCAGCTCAGCAGGTCATAGGCAAACCTGATGTTTTGCCCGAAGGAGGTGATAGCCCCAATGCCTGGCTTCCGGCCAGTCCCAATAAAAAAGAATTCATAAAAGTCGGGTTTGATAATCCGGTAAGGGTGCAGCAGATTGCAATAGCAGAATCTTATAATCCCAGTGCTACCTTTCAATTATTCACTTATGACAGGGAAGACAATGAATACCTGGTGAATACTTTCTCGCCAAGACCAATAGAACTCCGGGGCCGGTTGTTAAATGTTTTTATTGATGAAACTGATTATGAGGTCCAGGCTGTAAAATTGGTGATCGATGGCATTAGCGTACCGGGTTATAATGGTATTGATGCCATTGGCATTTCCACTTCGAATGATCCGGTTGAGGTTCAAATTGAAATCGCCGAAAATGTATCCAGCAGTTTGAAAACAGAAAAATTAAGTGATAACATAAATAGCGAATACAAGGAAATGAGACCCCTGGTGTCGCCCGATGGCAAAACGCTTTATTTCAGCAGGCAAAATCATCCTGAAAATATTGGAGGGACGGAAGATCCCGAGGACATCTGGTTTTCCGAATATGACGAAGAGATCGATGAATGGCTGGAAGCAAAAAACATTGGAACACCCCTCAATAATCAAGGGGCAAATTATATCAGCTCGGTAACACCCGATGGCAACGCCATGGCGGTGATCCTGGGCAACCGGTATCAAAGAAACGAGGATATGAAACCGGGTGTGTCGATCAGCACCAAGTCAAGTACAGGCTGGTCAGCGCCTCAACCAATAGATATAAATAATGCTTTTATTGAAAACAATGACGGTGACTATTTTATAGCCCAGAACAGGAAAACATTACTTATGGCCGTAGAACGTTTGGATGCCTATGGTGGTAAAGATATTTATGTGTCTTTTCAGATGGATAACGGCACATGGACCGAACCTCTGAATCTCGGCAATGATATCAATACAGCGGACATGGAATCTTCACCTTTTCTTGCTGCCGATAATGAAACCCTGTATTTCTCATCCAAAGGGTACAGCGGATTCGGTGGTTTTGATATTTATATAAGTCGCAGGCTCGATGATTCCTGGCAGAACTGGACAGAACCTGAAAACCTGGGCAATGACGTCAATTCTGAGGAAGATGATACATTTTTCAACATACCCCCTTCCGGACAGTTTGCCTATTTTTCAAAAAGTGATACAGAACTGGACGCAGATATTCACCGCATCGAATTGCCCCTGTTTTTTCAGCCTGCCCCTGTAGTGACCATGAGCGGACGGATCTACAATTCTCAAACACTCGAACCGATCGAAGCCAGGATCTCCTATGATCTGCTGCCCGAACAGACGGAGGTGGGTTATACGGTTTCCGATTCTCTTACCGGGCGTTATGAAATTGTACTTCCCGTGGGCTCAAAATATAAATATACGGTGGATATTGACGGATTTACGTTGCTGGAAGATACCATAGACCTTGCCAATATTGAGGATTTTAAAGAGATAGAAAAGGATATCGTTGTAGATCCGCAGCAGATGGAACAGGTTATGGCACAACGGGCTCTGGCAAGAAAGCAGGAGGCCCCTTCAGATGAAGAAAAAAAGGAAGAGGGTGACTACGTGATGATTGATGGGGAAAAATATAAACGTGTAGAAGATGCCATTGAAATAAAGGATGGAGTATTGTCTGTTAAAGTCCTGTTTAATTTCGATTCCGATGTGATCAGAAAAAATTCTTATCCCGATCTGAACCGGATAGTCAATCTCCTGAACAGTACACCGGTTAATATAATCCTGGCCGGTCATACCGACAGCACCGGCCCGGAGGCCTATAACCAGGGCCTTTCTGAAAGAAGGGCCCAGTCGGTTTATAACTATCTTGTCGATAAAGGGGTCGATCCGGACAAGATCGAGACTATCGGGTATGGTGAAAGTCGTCCTGTTTCAACCAACGCCACCATCAACGGCAGAAGAAGGAATCGACGGGTTGAATTTATCCGGAAGGATCAGTTCGACCAGTACAACGAAAAATACGAAAATAAATAAATTAAGAGGGTTTAGTATTTTTGCCTCCCGAATAAAACAGATATCGTATTATGGACCTGCTGGAAGGTCTCCTGGAAGGCATTAAACAACTCAATTTGCTCGAGGCCCTCGGCGTGATCTTTGGCCTTCTCAGTGTTTGGTTTGCCAAAAAAGAAAGCATACTTGTTTTCCCTGCCGGTATTATCAGTGTTTTGATTTATATCTACCTTACTTTTGGTGCCAAATTATACGCCGATATGGCTATCAATGCCTATTATTTCGTGATGAGTATTTACGGATGGTATTACTGGTTGAGAAAAGGTCCGGGAGAAAAGCAAGCCCCGATCACTACCAATTCACGAAAAGACTGGATATGGACACTGTTCACCCTGGTGGTTTCCTTTATATTACTTTATCTCATCCTGACCCGGCTGACAGATTCCGACGTTCCGCTGATCGATGCAATAACAACCGCTATCTTTTTTGTGGGGATGCAGCTGATGGCTAAAAAACGCATTGAAAACTGGATAGCCTGGATCATCGGCGATTTTATCTCTATCCCTCTTTATTATCATAAAGGCCTAATTTTGACAAGTTTTCAATTTTTCATATTTTTTATTTTGGCTGTATCAGGTTATATTTCGTGGAAAAAAACGCTTCAAAAGTCGAGTCGATAAAAAAAGTAGCTGTGGTTGGTCCGGAATCAACCGGCAAAAGTTATCTTTCCAGACAACTTGCCGAACATTACGGTACGGAATGGGTACCTGAATTCGCCAGGCCATATCTGGATGAGATCGACAGACCATATAAAAAGGATGACCTGAACCAGATTGCAATAGGCCAGATCGAGCTGGAAGATAAATTGATGAAGAAAGCGAACCGGGTGCTGATCTGTGATACGAACCTGCTGGTGATCAAAGTCTGGAGTGAGCATAAATATGGCCATTGTGAAGAATGGATCAACGCAGAAATCAAAAACCGTCATTATGATCTGCATTTACTTACTTACATTGACCTGCCCTGGGAAGACGATCCGCAGCGGGAACACCCCCATATGCGTGAATATTTCTATGATGTCTATTATCAGCTACTGAACAACCTTGGATTACCCTTTGTAGAGATCCGGGGTGATTACCGGGAAAGGTTCAAAACCGCCATTTCAGCTGTAGATCCTTTACTTTGATCATCAAATAGTGTACATTTGCATAAACAGGGGTGCCTGATAAGGCTGAGATTAAACCCTTTGAACCTGATACCGGTAATGCGGTCGCAGGGAGAAATTTCAGCCATCTCATATCATAATCCTCCTGGTTTATATTTATTAAAAGGGGTGCCCTATAACAACGGGCTGAGATCATACTCTCAATACCTGATGCCGGTAATGCGGACGAAGGGAAGGTATGGTAAACAGTATGGAAAGCTTCCCCGGCTTTCTGATTGTTAACCAAATAAATAATGTTATGAAAAAATTAGTTATCCTGCTAATGCTGGTTGGCATTGGGCTGCCGGTTTATGCACAATTACGCATCGAGGGCAAAATATTTGATATCCAAAGCGGGGAATCTTTACCAGGGGCGACCATCCAGGTAATGAATACCGACAAAGGAGTGATCTCCGATGCAGACGGATATTTCAGCCTTCAACTGGAAGAAGGCCAGTATAACCTGAAAGTCAGCTTTGTTGGATATGAATCCAAAACCCTGGCCGTTTCCGAATCTACAGAATTATCGATAGGCCTGAACAGCGAATACAGACTGGAGGAAATCGTGATCAGGGCAATCCGTGGAGAAAAAAATGTGCCGGTTACCCGGAATACACTGGAAAGGCAGGAAATTGAAAACCAATACCGGGGTCAGGATCCTGTTTTTCTCTTCAATGAAATGACCCCGTCCGTAGTATCTTACTCGGAATCGGGAACCAATCTGACGAATTATGGCCAGATGCGCCTGAGGGGGATTGACCAGACCAGGATCAACATAACACTGGATGGAGCCCCTCTGAATGATATGATCGACCATGGTGTGTTCTTTTCAAATTTTACCGATTTTGCCAATTCGGTTGAATCCATACAGGTACAACGCGGTGTGGGCACCAGTACCAACGGTACCTCATCTTATGCCGGGTCGATCAATTTTCAATCGCTTGATCTCAGAAATTCCGAACCCGAGACAGAAATACAGTTGACCGGCGGGTCGTTCTCCACTTTGAGGGCCAGCGCCGAATTAAAGACCGGCCTGCTCGATAATGATCTTGCATTTTATACCCGTTTTACCAAGACCAATTCACAAGGATACAGGCATCATACAAGCACTGATTCATATTCTCTCTTCTTTTCCGGAGGATATTATGGAGAAAAGGATATGGTTAAAATTACCGGTTTTACCGGTCAGTCCAAGAACGGGCTTGCCTACTCCCCTGTAGCGCTATCCGATATTGAACAGGATCCTAAAACGAATTACGTTAATGAAAATGATATCGATGATTTCGGACAGGATTTCGTACAGCTTCAGTATACCCGGTCATTGACGGATCATTCATCCTGGGTATCTTCCATCTATTACGGAGCTGCCGGTGGTGATTTCCCGGCAGGTTTCTATACCACCGACAGCATTTACAGTTCAAACGATCCGGGTAATTACTTTATAAGGGAACGATTTATGCAGATCAATTTTCCCCTGCTCAATGATCATATTGGGGTAACATCTTATTTTAATCATTCCCTGGATGACCGGGGCCTGGGTTTCAGTGCTGGTATTCATGCCTATAATTTCAAAAGGCAGAATCTGGAAAATATCGTGCCGGAAAAGGCAAATCCCTATTATCACGAACGTTCACGAAAAAACGAATTCAGCGCATTTGCAAAAGCCGAATATACTTTCGGCAAGCTTTCATTTCTCGGCGACGTACAGTTCAGAACGATGAGCCTGCTCATCAACCCGGATGATAATTTACTGCCCAATGAGCCGGATATTATTAAAAACTGGACCTTTCTGAATCCCAAGATCGGATTAACATATGCCGTTGACGATCTCAAGGATTTTTATGTTTTTTATGGATATAACGGCCGGGAACCCACAAAAGTCGATATTTTAGGCGGATTTCAGTTAAATCCTTCCAACCTGGCCAGTGCAAAATCATCAGATGTAAAACCGGAATATGTTCATGATATTGAAGGGGGGTTCAGGTATCAGGATATCAACGCCGAAGTAAACATCAATGCCTTTTTCATGCAATTCAACAATGAAATTGCCCCGATCGGTGAATTTGTACCGGAAGGGTTCATACAACTCAGAAAGAACATACCTTCCAGTTACCGTACAGGCCTGGAAATTGACTGGTTATGGAGGCTGATACCTGAACTTTCTTTCAAGGGTAATGCCACCTATATGAAAAGCAGGATAAGTGAATATGATCCGGAAGAAGATCCCAATATATATACAGACGTCTCCCAACCATTTAGTCCGGAAATCATGACCAATGCGGGTCTTGTATTTCATTACAGAAATATGATTGAACTTGAACTCTCAGGAAGGTATATCGGTGAATCCTATCTGGAACCCACCAATCAGCCTGACCTGATTCTGCCCTCATTTTTCGTGGCGGACACACGGCTGGGTTTCCGGTTCCTTGACAAACATACATTGAATGTCTTTTTCAATAATATATTCGATAAACAGTACTTTACCTATGGCGCTCCAGTGGATCCGGATTTTGATGGTGTTCAGGAACCGGGATATTTCGTACAACCGCCAAGAAATATCAATGCCATGCTCATATTACGATTTTAGATTGTAAATCGTGAATACTCTGCCACGCAGGGGATCAATTTTTATTGTATTTTTGCAGAATTACCCCATAATATATGATCTTAAGGGAGATACGGGCCTTAATTCTGCAGGAAATTATTATTGAGTGGAGGCTCAGGTACGCGATCAATGGTATTCTGCTGTATCTGATTAGTATTATCTTTATCTGTTACCTGAGCTTCCAGACTCAACTCAATTCGCTCAATCCGATTACCTGGAACACCCTGTTCTGGATCATCATTCTTTTCACAGCGGTCAATGCCGTCACCAAAAGTTTCATTCAACTCAATGAAGGACGTTTGATCTATCTGTATACTATAGCCAATCCGGCTTCCATGATCCTTTCCAAATTAATTTATAACAGCGTACTGCTTACCGCGATAGGACTGACCGGATTGGGATTTTACAGCCTTGTACTGGGAAATCCCGTGCAGGATATGGGTCTTTTCCTTCTTGATGTTTTACTGGGTTCAATCGGGCTGGCTGCCATTCTGACCATGAATTCGGGTATTGCCTCCAAAGGATCGAACAGCACCTCATTAATGGCCATATTAAGTTTTCCGGTGATCCTGCCCCTCCTGCTGGTGATCATGCGGATTTCAAAAAATGCCATCGAAGGTCTTGACAGATCGGTAAGCGCGGATCAGCTTATCTTTCTTATTGCCATCGATACCATCGTTATTTCCATGTCGTATCTGTTATTTCCGTATATATGGCGAAGTTAGATCATTTTCTCGTACATAAACACTGGTGGAAAATTATAGCCGTGGTACTGGTATTATATACGGTTATAGCCGGTTTCCTGATTAACGTGCCCAGGATTGCTATCGTGAACGAAAGTATCCGGAATCAGTTTTTCCATGTTTCCATGTGGTTTACCATGATGATCCTGCTGACCACTTCCCTGGGGTATTCCATCAGGTATCTTGCCAGGTTCAGATTAAAGGACGACCGGATTGCCCGGGAATTTGCCTATATGGGCGTGATTTTCGGCCTGCTGGGACTGGTAACCGGCAGCATATGGGCGAAATTTACCTGGGGCGCCTGGTGGGTAAACGACCCCAAACTAAATGGGGCGGCCATATGCATGCTTATATATCTGGCTTATATAGTTTTGCGCAATTCCATTGAAGACCAGCAGCAGAAGGCGAAAATAGCGGCGGTGTACAATATATTTGCCTGGTCTACCCTGCTTCCCTTTTTATACATCCTTCCCCGGCTAACCGATTCTTTGCATCCCGGCAGTGGCGGGAACCCGGGTTTTAATATTTATGACCTGGATAATAATTTGCGTATCGTTTTTTATCCCTCTATCATTGCCTGGACGTTGCTGGGATTATGGATAATTCAAATTCGTATACGGTTTTCAAAATTAAGGAGTAAATTTGAAGATTAAGGAATATATGAAAAAGGTATTGTTGTTTATCTTGACAAGTTTAATGCATTCTGTGGCTTTTTCTCAGGGATCCGCAAGTCAGGGCATCGAGATGGCGGATGCGCTAAGGGCTTCCGGAAAAATATATGTCGTAGTGTTTGTTCTGGTGGTGATCGTGGCCGGATTATTTATTTACCTGATCACTATCGACAGAAAGTTAAACCGATTTGAGAAAGAATTTAAAAGGAGATCAGAACAGTGAAAAAAACACACATATTCGGGATTATAGTCATCGCTGTTGCCGTAATGATCATAATTATTACAGCAGGTGATGCCAGCACTTATGTAACCTTCAGCAAGGCCAGGTCAATGGCAGAAAACGGGAATAATAAAAAGATCCATGTCGTGGGGCAGTTAAAAAAGAACATAGAGGGAAAGATAGTGGGTTTGAAACCGGGTAAAGATAAATTATCGGTATTCTTCACTATGATCGATAATGAAGGAAAGGAACAGCGGGTTTATTATAACGAACCGATGCCCCAGGATCTGATCAGATCGGGACAGGTGGTCGTGATCGGTTCATACAAAGATGATCTTTTTATTGCGGATAAAATTTTGCTTAAATGTCCTTCAAAATACGAGGAAGAGGAAATAAAAATTTAACCTGTTAGCGGATAGGATTATGCATTACCTTGTTGGGGAACTGGGACATTTATTCGTAATTATTGCATTTATCAGTGCGTTGGCCGCCTCGCTGTCGTATTATATGTCAGGCCGCAAAGAGCAGAAGGGATGGATGGTTAATGGCCGAATAGCCTTTTACATCCACAGCCTGGCCATAGCCGGAATTGTTGTTACCCTTTACACCATCCTGTATAATGATTATTTTGAATATCATTATGCCTGGAGCCATTCTTCAAAATATCTTCCTTTTTATTATAAATTGTCAGCTTTCTGGGAAGGCCAGGAAGGAAGTTTCCTGCTCTGGATCTTCTGGCATATGATCCTTGGATTGATCTTTATCCGCTACAACCGGCAATGGGAATCTCCCGTTATGTTTGTTTTTTCGCTCGTTCAGGCCTTCCTGGCTTCCATGATCCTGGGGGTAGTAATAGCAGATTTAAAGATCGGAAGCTCTCCTTTCATGCTCACCCGTGATGTGATTGAAGCTCCCGTCTTTTCGCTAAACCCCGATTTCGTACCCGAAGACGGATCCGGGCTTAATCCCTTGTTACAGAATTACTGGATGGTGATCCATCCTCCCACCTTATTCCTCGGGTTTGCGGCTGCCATCATACCCTTTGCCTTCGCTATTGCCGGTTTATGGAAAAAAAAGTTCAAAGAATGGGTCAAACCGGCTCTGCCCTGGACCTTGTTTGCTGCTGCCACACTCGGACTCGGTATTATTATGGGCGCATACTGGGCTTACGAAACATTGAATTTCGGTGGCTACTGGAACTGGGACCCGGTGGAAAATGCGATTTTTGTACCCTGGCTTGTGTTGATCGGCAGCATTCATACCATGCTCATACATAAAAAAAACAATACCGCTTTACGAACCAGCTATATATTAATTATTGCCGCATTCGTGCTGGTCCTGTATTCTACTTTTCTCACACGGAGCGGTATCCTGGGAGATTCTTCCGTACATTCGTTTACGGATCTTGGGCTAAGCGGGCAATTATTGATTTATCTTGTGGTATTCACATTGATCTCAGCTTATCTTCTGATCAGAAACTGGAGGTCCATACCGGTAACTGATAAGGAACTCTCGATCTATTCCAGGGATTTCTGGATATTTATGGGAGCTACGGTACTTTGCCTGTCTGCTTTCCAGGTGATCGTTCCTACCTCAATTCCAGTTTTTAATTCAATTCTGAACAACCTGGGAATCGAATCCAATATGGCGCCTCCTGCCGACCAGGTGGGTTTTTACACCCGGATACAGATATGGTTTGCCATGGGCATAGCCCTTTTATCGGGGATAGGACAGTTTTTCTGGTGGAAAAAGATGCGGAAAGGATCTGTGTTCAATGAATTCGCTCCTGCACTGGTATTTACACTTCTGATCACTACGGTGATACTTGTATTTTCGGGACTCCACAATCCCGGATTCCTGATCCTGTTGACAGCCAGCGTATTTACCCTTGTTTCCAATGGCCTTACCTTTATCAGGCTCTCGAGAAAAAACATCCGGATCTCAGGGGGGTCTGTAGCCCATATCGGCGTAGCCTTAATGTTGATCGGCATTCTTTATTCATCCGGTTTATCCAGGGTGATCTCATTTAACCGTTCCGGAATGATCTATAATAGTAATTTCCCCGAAGAGATCAACAAAGAAAATATTCTGCTTTTTCAGGATCAGCCAAAGGAAATGGATAACTACCGGCTGACCTATACGGGAAAAAAAATACGACTGAGCAATGAACCGGGTTATTATGACAGAGGCCATTTTAAACCTTCAAAAGATCCCCATTATCTGATAGCCAGGGAAGATGTAATCAGGGAGGGTAAAAAAGTGATCGGCAAAGATGATACCCTGAAGTACAACCCGGAAAATACTTATTATGAAGTGAAGTATACAAAATCAAACGGACAGGTATTTTTCCTGTATCCTCGCTTACAGGAAAATCCCAATATGGGCAATGTGGTATCCCCTTCCATTAAAAGAGCTGCCTTCAGGGATATATATACTCATGTAACCGTAGTGGCTGAAGATGAGAAAGAATGGTCTGAGACGGAAGAAATGGAGATTCCCATTGGGGAGTCTTTTTTCGTAAACGATTATGCAGCAGTCCTGGAAGGTTTTAAAAGGATTGAAAAGGTTGAAGATGTGCCACTGGAAACGGGTGATATTGCCGTTAAAGCCCAAATACGGATCAAAGGCAATTCTCAGGATCACCTGCTCGAACCCATCTATCTGATCCGTGATAATCTTGCGGGAAGGATACCGGACCAGAATACCCCGCTGGGCGTCAGAATAACCGTCTTAAGTCTTATACCGGAAGAAGATGCAGCGGTACTGGGTATTAATACGGCCCAGAAAGATTATATAATACTTAAGGCAGTAGAAAAACCGTTAATCAATATACTATGGCTGGGCACGCTTATCCTTATGCTTGGATTTACCATGGCGATCCTGAGAAGGGTAAAGGGATCCTGAGTGGTCTTTTCTCATCTATTTTCATTAAAAGATTAGAAAAGCGTATCTTTTTTTATTTATTTGAAAAGTTTCCGGAAATGAGAACGCTTAATAGCATATTGTTTTTTCTTTTAATCACAGGGTTTTTGTCCTGTACCATTGAAAATCCTCCTCCTGACCCGAAACAGAATCCTGAGTACGCCAACTGGCTGATCCCCAAAGGTGAAATAATTAACCGGGGGACCCCCGATGATTTGATCCCGGCACTGGATGAGCCTTCCACAATAAATATGAGTAGTGTGGATTTCCTTGAAGATGATGATCTAATACTTGGAGTCAATGTAAATGGTGAATTCAGGGCTTATCCAATAGGTATGTTGAATTATCATGAAGCGGTAAACGACAATATCCGCACAACTGAAACATTGATCAGTTACAGTCCCCTGAGCGGTTCAAGTGCCGCCTGGAACCGGGGAGACCTCATGGGAATATCATCTACATTTGGAATTTCTGAAGTAATCTATAAATCCAATCATATTTTATATGACAGGCAGACCAACAGTCATTGGCTGCCCATGATGTATGAATGTGTTAACGGCGAGCTGGAAGGATACAACCCGGAAACCTATCAGGTAGTGGAAACCGCATGGGGCAACTGGAAAGCGATGTTTCCTGGCACAAGGGTCTTGTCGCCTTCTACCGGTTACGACTTCGATTATGAAGTGGATCCGTATGAAGCATATAAGCAAAGCGATACGATTCATTTTTATACACAACCTATTGATGACCAACTTTCCCTTAAGGAGAAAGTCCATGCGATCCTAGTCAGAGACCGGGCCAAAATTTACAGGTTTGCTTCCTTTGGCGACACCACCACCATTGCTATGGATAATTTTCAGGGTCAGTCGGTAGTGGTTGTGGGAAATAAGGCAAAAAAATTCATTGTATCTTTTTCCAGTCAGATCCAGGGCGGAGAAGAACTTATTTTCACTCCAAACCAGGATGCGCCGAATATAATCATGGAAGACAATCAGGGCAATAAATATGATATTTTCGGACTGGCAGTCACGGGGCCCGACCGGGGAAGAAATCTCAATCCGACCCGGTCAGTTACCGGTTACTGGTTTGCCATTGCAGCCATGTACCCTGATCCTATCATATACTAGAATATCCGTTATTTATTCATAATTTTTTTCCCGATCATGATTTATGTCATTTTTTATGGTCTTATTGAGAAATATTTTTATACCAGTAAACGACAGCAGATTTTTTGGATATTCTTTGATTCTTTAAATCGGAGAAGGAAAAATTATCAAATACATCCTGATCAGATCTATTTGATAAATTTTTAAAATCTTTAAAATTACCCCTTGAACACTTAAGGGGTTTGGTTGAACTTGTGCAGGCACCTCAAGGGGTGATTGACACGAAGTTTGATTAATAGTAGTTTTTGTGGTTGCAAAGTTTGGTTTTAAGTCGGGCATTATTGCCCGGCTTTTTTTATTTTGCAGGAAATATGCCTCCTTATGTAAATATCGCCCTTATCGGCGCCGGTAATCTGGCCTGGCACTTAGCCCCGGCCCTTGAAAATATCGGCCACAGGATCAGTCTGTTATACAACCGCACAGCAAAGCATGGACATCAGTTAACAGGCCGTTTGTATAATACATCCATAAAAAAGGACCTGAATTTCAGCCGGGAAAATGTGAATGTAATTATAATTGCTGTGCAAGACAGTGCAGTAACCGAGATCGTCTCCAATATCGTCATCCCTGACCATGCTTTGCTTATCCATACATCCGGAGCCTTGTCTCTGCAGGTCCTGGAGCGGTCGGCAGCAAGCCATACCGGTGTATTTTATCCACTTCAAACCTTCACCAAAAACATGAGGATCGATTTCCGGAACATCCCATTATGTGTGGAGGCTAATTCTGATTATGGTAAAAAAATACTTCTTTCCACAGCGAAAGGCCTTTCGAAATCGGTATATGAATTAAACAGCGAACAAAGAAAGGTCCTACATCTTTCGGCTGTTATGACGGCAAATTTTTCCAACCATCTGATCACTATTGCCGGCAACCTGCTCCGTGAGCGTGAATTGGACCAGTCCCTTCTTTTTCCTTTACTGCAAGCCACAATTGATAAAGTGTTTACAATGGGTCCGGAAGCCGGTCAGACCGGGCCGGCAAAAAGGGAAGACCATGAAACCATCGATCTGCACCTGGAATTATTACAGCATGACGAAGATCTGATGGAGATCTATTCGGTCCTTTCAAACCACATTATGAAATACTACCGGCGTTCCTGAGTCTATACGCCTTCCGCTTCAACGGCTTTTACCCCGGGAAGCATGCTGGTCAGAAGGTTTTCTATGCCCGCCTTGAGGGTCAGCATAGAGGAAGGGCATCCACTGCAGGCTCCCTGCAGAAGCACTTTAACCACCCCGTCTTTATAAGAATGATATTCAATTGCCCCGCCATCCATTTCCACAGCAGGTTTAACATATTCTTCAAGTATGGTCCGGATCTTAAGATCCATTTCCGACTCCTCCGCACCGGAAACCTGTTTTTCTTCTTTTTCGTTGTCTGTTATAACCGCATCACCTTCATCAAGATGATTCTTAACGATCTGTTTGATCTCTTCGCGGATCTCGATCCAGTCAATGTCAGGATCTTTGGTGATGGTAACAAAATTGTTCATGAAGAACACTCTTTTTACGTAGTCCAGTTTAAATAATTTCCGGGCAAGGGGTGCTTTCTCCGCAGATCCGGGATCGGGGAAATCATAAGGTATTCCTTCAGGAACTATATGATAATTGATCACGAATTTCAGGGAGTCCGGATTGGGACTCTGTTCAAAGTATATATTGGTTGCTCTGTTCATATAAATCTGATTTTTAATTTTTATAACTGAATTCAGGGGCTCAGGGTTGTGAAAAATTTAATTTATCTCCCACATCCTCGCCTTCTGTACTGGCCACGGTCATGGCAACCGTAGCATCCCCGGATACATTCACCACGGTACGGCACATATCCAGAATCCTGTCAGGGGCAATGATAAGTGCCAGGCCCGCAGCGGGTATTCCGATAGCTTCCAGCACGATCACGAGCATCACCATACCGGCTCCGGGCACCCCGGCGGATCCAATGGATGCCAGGGTAGCCGTAACCACGATCATGATCTGGCTTCCGAGGGTCAGGTGAATACCCATCGCCTGGGCAATGAATACCGCAGCCACACTCTGATACAGGCTGGTGCCGTCCATGTTGATGGTGGCTCCCAATGGTAATACAAAACTGGTAACCTCTTCTGAAACCTTCAGATTCTTTTCAACGCATTCCATGGTAACAGGAAGGGTAGCAGCACTGCTGCTTGTACTGAAGGCCAGCAACTGGGCCTCTCTGATCCCTTTAAAAAACCGCTTGTATCTGACTTTGGTGAATATTTTAAAAATTACCGGATATACGGCCACTATCATGGTAGTGAGTCCGGCCAGTACCGTCAACGCATATACAAGCAGGGCCGATAATATCTCCCAGGCTTTCGAAGGATTATCCCCGGCCAGCTCCACAATCAGGGAAGCAATAAGAGCAAAAACACCATAAGGGGCCAGCATCATGATAAAATGTATGATCACCAGGATTACCTCATTGGCCCCTTCAAAGAAAGCGATCACGGTTTTACTCTTGCTTCTGGGGACCTTCAATAAGGCTATACCAAAGATGAGTGCAAAAAATACCACCTGAAGCATATTTTCATTTTTCGTAGTGGCATCAAAAAAATTTACCGGGACCATTCTTACGAAGGGTTCGAGAGGCCCCTGTCGCTTCAATAATTCAGCTTTCCCGGTGGTTTCAATGGCTTCGATAGAATATATACCCAGGATCTCTTCCCTGGTTTCAGGACTTATCACAAGGCCCGGGTCGACCACATTCACTACAAACAGACCAATGGTAGTGGCAATAGAAGTGGTAACAATATACATTCCCACCGTTTTACCTCCCATCCTTGAAAGTTTCGAAATATCACCAAGATTGGCTACACCCACGATCAACGAGGCCAGTATCAGCGGTACTGCGATCATTTTCAGTGCATTTACGAATATTATACCAACCGGCTTGATATAGTCGATCGTGATAAATGCGGGTATTTTCAGGAAAATGCTGGCCAGCCCAAAAAGCAATCCGGCCACCAGTCCGATTATGATTTGTGTGTGCAGGGGTAACCTTGGTAACCTTGGCATCAGACTTTTGTATTGAGGTTTAATAAATAAAAATCAGCGATTACTAAGGCGGCCATGGCTTCAACTATAGGAACAGCTCTTGGTACCACACAGGGATCATGGCGACCCTTACCGGATACCACCGTCTTTTCTCCTTCCGTATCGATACTTTCCTGATCCTGCATTAATGTGGCAACCGGTTTGAAGGCTACCCTATAGTAAATATCCTGACCATTGGAGATCCCTCCCTGTATCCCTCCGGAATAATTGGTTTTGGTCTTCACCTTATTATCCTCCACATAAAATTCATCGTTATGTTCAGAACCATGCATGGTTACTCCATCAAAGCCGCTTCCGTAATCAAACCCTTTTACAGCATTAATACTCAACATGGCTTTACCCAGCTGTGCATGAAGCTTTTCAAATACCGGTTCGCCAAGACCCGGTTCCACTCCCCGGATGATTCCATATATTACACCTCCCACGGTATCACGGTTTTTTCTTGTTCTATCGATATAGCTGATCATCTTCCCGGCAGTTGCCGGATCGGGACAACGTACAATATTTTCTTCCGTCCGGCTCAGATCGAGTTCCTGGTACGGTTTATCCAGTTTCACCGGCCCTACCTGGGATACAAACGCAGAAATCCTTATTGATTTCTTTAACAAAAATAATTTAGCAACTGCTCCTGCAGCTACCCAGGCAGCCGTTTCCCTTGCCGAGCTTCTGCCCCCTCCCCGGTAATCCCGGATACCATACTTTTCCTGATAAGTATAATCCGCATGCGATGGCCTTAATTTTTTGGCAATATGATCATAATCCTTGCTACGCTGATCCTTGTTCCTGATGATCATTGCAATAGGTGTACCGGTAGTGCGGCCTTCAAAAATCCCGGAAAGTAATTCGGGCTCATCCTCCTCCTTTCGCTGGGTAGTGATCCTGGACTGCCCGGGCTTACGTCTTTTTAACTCTTCAGCAATGAAGTTTTTGTCGATCTCCAATCCTGCCGGACATCCGTCGATGATCACTCCGATGCCAGGGCCATGCGATTCCCCGAAAGTGGTGATCCTGAAAATTTCACCAAATGAATTCCCCATCAATTATTTTTTGAAAACATAGTAAAATGAGGCCCCTAACATAATCAAAATAAACAGGTTGGCAAAGGTTTTTATCCACCGATCCTTATGATATGCTGTTATACGGTTACTTTCTATTTCAATGAGATCATAAAAAGTACCCAGGTCATTGGATTGGATCTGCTCGTTTCTTTTACTCTCACCGGTAACCTCGATCGTTACATCGGAAAGCAGGGTATCGTACTTTTCCGTAGCCGGATTAAAGAATACCCAGTTAAAATATTCACCCAGATCATACTTCCCCGGTTCATTGGGAATGATGTAATAATTAAATGTTTTTTCACCGCTAACTCTTCCATTGCCGCGGTTGATATTCTGCCTGATATTAGGTGGATAAAATTCAAATTCATCATTGGATTGAATTTCCGGCCTTGAAATGGCAGAAATATTACCTTCACCATATACCGTGAATGAATAATTAAAACTCTGTCCTGTTTTCTGATAGGTGGAAGCTATATTTTCTTTCAGCTTGTAATTACCTACCGAGACCCGGTCTTTCAATGGATGTGGTGGCAGGTCTTTCACCATGACCTGTTGAGGTTTAGTTTGGTAAGTCTTAAAATCTTCCTTTCGGCTTCGTCCGAAAAAAGAAGGGTTTTTTGCTACTTTATATTTGATCATTTTAAAAGGCACCGACGGAAATTCTATAGTGTCGAGTGTAAGAGGATAATAGGTAGCCTGATAAATCGAATACTGAGTATACCCTTTCCCATTGATGGAAACGGGGTTGCCGTTCAGATTATCTATATTGAAGTTTTCTTCCCAGCAATTTACCGGTTTTAATTCCTTCAGTATCTCAGCCAGTTGCTGGGCAGGCTGGTAAAATTGCAAAGGTGCCCGGTTATCATCCGCCACATAAAAGGCCAGTGTGACAGTAAACCCTTCACCTATATATACCTCATCTTTCGAAGTGGTCAGGGCGAGGAAGGCATCTTCTTGAATGTCAACAAATTCCTGAGCTTCCTGTCGCCTGTTGAAAAAATTATCGAAAGGATCGGTCGAAAAGGGATCGTTGCGGTTCCCGCGTTGCTGTGTTTCCGGTCCTACTTTTATGACCTTTCCCGGCGATCTCACTTCCTGTCCGTTTATTTCCATAGAAAAGGGTTGAAGTTCATAAGCCCCCTCCGACCGTGGAAGGTAATTCTGAATAATACTTTGCCGTGAAGAGACCCTTCCATTTACGATATTGGTAGAACTGCTGGATGAAGTCCCGCTTTTATCAAAACCCGGTATATCAGGAAACTGGTCGTAGCTTTTTATCTGACCGTTTTCGACGGTAATCGTTATGGTAAACGCCTCATTCAACGCGATCTCATCCGGACCCAGTTGAACGGATGCCTGCTGGGAAAATAGTCTAAACCCGAAAAGCAGATTTACCGTTAAAAGTACTAGAAACCGTATTGAAGAAAACCGTGATTTTAATTTCATGATCATTGCTTCATTAATACCGAATTTATCATCTGCAAAATTAGCCCATTCATTTCATTTTAGCGATAAATTTGGTATATTCCCTTTCGAATTTAATTTCTCTCGATATTATATAACGTGTTTTTTAAACCTAAATTTTTATGGCAATGCTGGAGTATGCAAAAACAATTCTTAAAAAAGTGAGCTTTGACAGAAACTTATTCGAAAAAGAATTGAAGAAGGCCATTAAAATGTTAGTGCCCAAGGAATTATGGGAATTTAAAAAATGGTGTTATGATCAATTTGGCCATGTGTATCAGCCCATTCTTAATAGGCATCTTGCACATATTAAAATCTGAAATTAACTGGGATAAAAAGCCTGGCTATAGAAGTCAGGCTTTTTTTATTCGAATACCTCCTTTAAAATCCTGTATGATTTGATCTCCTTTATGTAATCAAAATGTATCTGATAGAAAAGCATGATATGAGATAAAAGGTTTCTGCGTATTTCGTTAGAAGTATTCACCTTCCTGTTGTAAGGAGAGTCCAGCAATTCATTGATCAGATTCTGTTCTCTATCAGTCAATACAAACCCTGGATTACCAGATTCGATCTCCCTTATTATTTCAGCTGCGTCCATGGGAGCAATCCCAAGATAACGGGTCAGTTTCAACAAAAATTGAAGATGAAAGTTCATGAAATTCATAACCTTTCCATCGAAAATCCGCAAAGACGTTTCGGTAAAATGATAAAGATCCAGGTTGGGATCCTCTTCTTTCAGCATCTTATAAAAAATTTCGGTAATAAAAAGGGCTACCGTCGATTTGGCTATCTGGTAGGGTATGGTCCTGTAATTATAAATACACTTTAATTCTGTCACCCGGTTTATTGAAGCATTGGGTTTGTTATATACCACCATTTCCAACTGGGTGAGCGGTTGAAATAAGGATACCGGATACCGGGGTTTGGCAGCACGGACATTATTGATAATATAGCTTTTCAACCCGAATTTTTCGGTATAGATCCTGGCAATTATCGAAGATTCCCGGAACTTAACAAAATTCAGTACGATGCCTTTGGTCTTGTGCTTCATATCAATTGATAACGGCTATTTTTCCTACAAAAGTTTCCTCACCACTCCCGGTAGCACTGAAGACAAGATATATACCTGAGCTGGCCCTTTGCCCATTATAATCCCTGACATTCCATGTAGCCGTTCCCCCATTGGCCGGAGCCTGGAAGATCAGTTTGCCCGACACATCGGTGATTTTTATGACAGAAGATTCGGGCAAGCCATGGATACCCACATATCCGTTAAAATCAGGGGTGACCGGATTGGGGAATATTTTTACACGGGAAGGACCGGGCGCCGGTTCGGAAGCCATGCCCCGGTATGATAATAAACCTTTATCGGTACCGATAAATACTTCTCCCGAATTATTATCAATGGCAATATCAATAATTCTATCAGAAAAAAGGGGGCTGTTTTCCTCGTTAAAATGATTTAACAACAGTATACCCTCTTCACTGAATAACCAGATGCCCTTTTCTGTACCTATCCATTTCCGGTTTGCTCCATCCACGGCCAGGGCTGAAATCATTTCATTCCGGAAAAGAAAATTCTGTTCGTAAACCGGGCGGATGGCATCCACAAACTCTTCATCCAGAATGGTAAATGGGAAAGGAAAATATGCCACTCCATTGGCACTTGCCAACCATACCGCACCTTCACGGTCCTCCACAAGATCGAAGATCCGGTTATCCGGCAAGCCGCCGTTTCCCGGCACATCCGTCAGATATCTTGAAAGTCGCGTCTCTTCATTATAAACAATAATACCACCACCAAAATCAGGGTTTACAACCATCCATTTATCGCCATTCTCAGTAATGATCATTTTGTTGATATACTCACTGTTCCCGGACAGGCTGAATGACTGCCAGTTATCTTGTCCGTCAAATTCATGCAATGGCGGATCAGTATTATAACTCGTTATCCATAAAGTGCCCTCATTTGAAATATCCACCGAAGAAATGAGGGTGTTTTCACCTGGCGGATCCGAATTTACCAGCGTACTGCCCGGAGTGTTTTCATCATATACCACAAAAGTCGTGGCCTGATCCCAACTCATTACGCCATAGCCAAAAGAAGCAAAATAGACCGTTCCGCCGGATTCATCATAGGTGACGTCTACCAGATCCTTCACGTCAGGCATGGGTATCGTACCTGCCGCTCCCGTGTTATTATAATTCTCCCAGCGCCCCTGCCTGAACACGCTGAATCCATTATTATTTCTCAATGGCTGATAATTACGGTTAAATCCTGCGGGCAGAGTAATGACCCGATCATCAATCCTCTCCAACCTTTCTGATACTGTGAAAAACGGCCCATTCGGTGAGATGATCTCGCTGGTTCCTTCTCCTGTGACCCTTGCCATACCATTCAGATTATCAGCCACATACAGGTGACCTTCATATTGGATCGCATCGGAAGGTTCGAGGATGGAAGGACTATTGATCTCTGTAAGGCTTTCCTGGCCATTCAATAACCATATCCGGTTCCCGGCAGCCATAATGAGTGAACCCTCCGAAGCTTTTAACGATAATATCATTTCAGAAATCCCGGTATTCAGCGATTCCCAGGTTCCATTTTCATAGCGGAAAATCTCATGATCAGACTGAATGGCATACAACCGGTTATTGAAGACATCAATCAGTCTGGTGTGGATTGCCGGGAGGCCGTCATTTATATCATGGCGTTTCCAGTTTCGAAAATCAAGCAGGTTTATTTCAGGGCTTAGCGATCCGGAAATTACACCTTCCCGGGTAGCAAGGAAGATCGAATCATTAAGGATTGCTGCCTTATTTATTCCGAGTGAATCTCCTGAAGAACCTAAATCCTGCCAGGTTTCCTTGATAAATTCTCCAGGATGATTATAGACTACCACCCCAAATCCAGTAATGAAAAAAATAAGGTCACTATGATTTTCGATATCGAGAATTGTCCGGTTAAAGGAAAAGGGTGAATTTTTTATATCGTTTATATTGCTGATTTTCTGACCGGTAATGATATCGATGTTACCATTATCATAGCCCAGTGCGATCACATCAAATTTTTCGATGTGTTCAATCGCAGTAATATTTACATCATTCAATCCATCAACCCTGGATACCGTTCTCAGTCCTCCATCTTCAGGATCATAAATAAAAAACCCATTTTCACTCACGCAGTAAACCTGATCATCAACGACACTTACGATCTTTCCTTTATTATAGGCCACATGATCTCTCCATGTTCCTATGGGAATATTTTCCTGGGCCATAGCCACAACACTGAAAACAACCCATACCCAGGGAATCAAAAATTTTCCCGGGATCTTCATTTTTGCAATTCGGTGTAGCATTCCCTGCAGATCGGTTCATAAAAATCCTTTTCTCCTATCAGCACCTGATCTCCCGCTTTTGACAACCTGTGCGAATAACTGGCCAGTTGTCCACAACGGATACATACCGGATGAACCTTCGTAACGTATTCAGCAATTGCCATCAGGTCCGGCATTGGCCCGAAAGGTTTTCTTTTATAATCCATGTCAAGGCCGGCTACTATAATTCTTTTTCCCTGATCGGCCAGTGTATTGACCACATCCACGAGTTCCTTGTCAAAAAACTGTGCCTCATCGATACCGATTACATCCTGATTACTGCTTAATAAAAGTATATCATTGGCAAAATCGACCGGGTTAGACCGGATCTGGTTTTTATCGTGGGATATGACATATTTCTCATGATAACGTTTATCGATGGCAGGTTTGAAGATTTCCACTTTCTGCCTGGCAATTAGGGCCCTGTTCAACCGCCTGATCAATTCTTCAGTTTTCCCGGAAAACATAGCTCCGCAAATCACCTCTATCCAACCCGATCGCCGGTAGGATCTCCGGCTCCCGGTACCCATATTAGGTTCTACAAACATTATTCACCTTTTGATATTATACATCGAAAAAGATATTATCTTTACTTTTCCGGTAGTGAAAATTCAATAAAATCTATATAAAATTGAATTATAACACATCGAATTACCAGCAATTTCGTTAATTTTCTAAAGAATTATTAATCTTAAGTATGGCTTTTATATGGACAGCGTAATTAACACTGATTATTTACAATCTTACGCCGATATTTATTCAGATATTGTCTGTGATAATTTTTTTAGGACAAAAGACAGCATTAGCGGGGAGGAAATTCTTGACTTTACTGAAATTAAGCAGGTCAACCTGTTCATCATTAAAAAACTGATGGATGAATGGAAGAAGGAAGCGGATAAACTGAAAAGTCCATATTTCAATTATGAGAAAGGCGAAGTAAAAAGAGCGCTTGAAGACCTTCTTAATGTCCTGTCGAGAAATATTCGTATTGAAAAGAAACAATTTAAACCGCTCGTCAAGGAAGCACTTATGGATACCTTGTATCTGATCTTTTCCCCCTATGAATTTTTCTACAAAGAACTGGGTAATGCAAAAACCATCCATGAAAAATCCGGATTTTCCCGTAAAAAGAAATTCATGAGGATAAATAATGAATTATATGAGGCTTTTACAGAAAAAATCGGGCGTGTCGAAGAGGAGGTATTGAACGGTGAGGAAGCAAGAAAATATTTCAATCGCGTATGTGAAGAAATCAATTTTGAACCTGAAGATCCGGATCCATTTATTGAAAAACTCTCCGTTATAGAACCCCTTTATCTTCAGAAGTTATATAAGGATATGGATGTAGAGGCTACTGATCAGGAAAATATCCATGTCAAAAATGAGCCTGAAGAAACCAAGAAAGACCAGGATACCCTGAATAAAAAGCTTACCGGATCCCGCTCCACGTTAGCTGACGAACTTGAAAATGAACAGGCCAATACGGTACTCAACTACCATCGAAAGCAGAAAATTGACAGTATACGAAAGAATATATCCATTCAGCAGAAATTCATGTTCGTAAAAGAGTTATTCAGGAATGATGACAAGGAATTCAACCAGGTGATTGAATATCTCGACAGTTGTTCAGACAGAAACGAAGCCCTGGAATACATTTCCAATAATTATTTCAATACAAATATCTGGAATGAAGAAGATGAACCGGTTGTGGAATTCATGACCGTGGTTGACAAAAAATTCATCTGATCGATCTGCAATCCGCAAATGATAGACTTATCTGAACAGGATCTGTTTACGGTGGGCGTCCAGCTTGAGCAGGATAAACAACAATATTGAAAAGGCCCAGAGTGACGACCCCCCATAGCTGAAAAAAGGCAGTGGAATACCGATAACAGGGAAAAGCCCAATGGTCATTCCAATATTGATCATAAAATGGAAAAAAATAATTGATCCAACCGAATATCCATACACCCTGGCAAACCGGGATTTTTGCCTTTCGGCGATATAAAATACCCTCAGGATCAGAATTACAAATAATATTACGATAGCGGATGTTCCTATCCAGCCATGTTCTTCGCCCAGTGTACAAAATATGAAATCGGTGGATTGCTCGGGGACAAAATCAAATTTTGTCTGGGTTCCTTCCAGAAAACCCTTACCCCATAAACCGCCGGATCCAATGGCAATCTTCGACTGGGTCACATTCCATCCGTCTCCAAGGGGATCGGCATCTGGATTGATCAATATTTTTATTCTTTTCTGATGATGAGGCTGCAGAACATTGGTTTGAAAATAATCAAAACTGAGGGTAACACTCAATGTCAGAAGGGCAACAAACAGGATCCCTGCGATTTTTTTCAGGGTTTTTTCCGCAAACCCAATGGCAATGGCCGTGATCAGGCCAATAGCCAGCAATATATAGAGTTTATCAATGAAAAGGGTCAGGATAAACAGGGCAACCAGCAAAATACCCAGGACTAATACTATCGGAGCCAGGCCTTCACGATAAAAGACCAGCACAAAGGCAGTAAAGATCAACGCTGTGCCCGGGTCAGGTTGTAAAAGGATCAGTGCCATGGGAGTAAGGACCAGAAACGACACCATGGCAAGATTATTGAATTTACTGAATTTGAATCCAGGCTGACTGACATAACGGGCAACCGCAAGAGCAGTGGTGAATTTGGCAAATTCAGAAGGTTGTATTTTAACCACCGAACCAATCTCAAACCATGACCTTGCACCGGAAACCCTATCTCCGAATATCAAAACAAAGATCAATAAGAAAATCAATATCCCATAGAAGATATAGGCCATCGATTCGTAATATTTAAAATCAATGGACATCACAACAACAAAGATCACCAGGGTACTTGCTATCCAGATAAGTTGTTTACCGGAATTCAGTGAAAAATCAAAGATGCTCATGCCCGCTTCTTCTTCATAAACGGAAGCATAGATGTTCAGCCAGCCCATGATCATCAGGATCCCGATGATCATCAGGACCAGCCAATCCAGATTATTGACTATGTTTATATCCCTTCTCAATATAAAAACTCTCCTTTCAGCACGTAATCTTCAAGCCACTTTCTTTTTATTTCACCTGTCAGGTATTTTTCCATCACCAGGCTGGCAATAGAAGCTGCTGCCCTGCCTCCCCATCCGGAATTTTCCACATATACCGCTATGGCAATGCGGGGATGGTCCTTGGGTGCAAAGGCCATGAAACCGGAATGATCCGGGCCATGCGGATTTTCCACTGTACTGGTTTTTCCGCAAACTACAATATCCTGCATAAAAGCTCTTCTTCCCGACCCGGACGCCACCACTTCCTGCATGCCGTCGATCACCGGAATAAAATGGACCGAATCAATGCCCACCTCATTTTTTATCCTGTATTTTTCCTCAGGCTGACCTGTGTTTCCGATCGATTGAATAATATGAGGGTGATAAAAATATCCCTTGTTAGCAATTATCGCCGCAAGATTAGCCATCTGAAGAGGAGTAACAAGCGTTTCTCCCTGTCCGATACTTAAAGAATAGATGTTCGAAAATTTCCACCTGTTCTGACCGTAAAACCGGTCATAATATTCAACGGTCGGCATAAATCCGCCTTTCGGATTGGGAAGATCAATCTCCGGTGCCACGCCCAGTCCGAAATTGGTCACATATTCTCTCCAGTTTGAGAGACCTATACGTGCATCAATATACCGGTTGGGATCCTTACCCTGCTCGATTATCCTTCTGAACAATTTAAAAAAGTAGTTATTTGAAGAATATCTAATCGCCTTCCTGATATCATAATATCCGATCGGAGCCAGATCCCCTATTAATGAACCATCACTGAATATCTGTTCATAAGGTCTTACCACTCCCTCCTGGAGAGCGATCAGCGATTGTATTGTCTTGAACATGGAGCCGGGCGGATACATGGCCATGATGGGTCGACTGAATAAAGGGACGAGCGTGTCGGATGACAGTACTTTGAAATTTTTCGAAAAATCCCTGCCGGTCAAAAGGTTGGGATCATATACCGGGGCACTCACTATACTCAGCACTTCCCCGGTGGCAGGTTCTATAGCTACCAGGCTGCCAACTTTTCCTTTAAGTAATTTTTCGGCATATATCTGGATATCGAGATCGATGGTAGAAATAAGATCATTGCCCGGAATGGATAAGGTGTCCAGTTCTCCATCTTTGAAAGAGCCTTTTTCTACTCCCCTTACATTCACCATTTTATATTTGACGCCTCTTTTACCTCTCAGATCCTCTTCATAGCTTGATTCTATGCCGCTGATCCCGATATAATCACCCATGTGATAATAACCGGTAGTGTCTCTTTCCAGTTGCCGTTTACTGATCTCACCTACATACCCCAGTGCATTGGCCATTACCGGATGCGGATAACTTCTTACGCTACGGGCCGAAATGTAAAATCCATTAAAATTGATAAGCTTATCCTGTATCCGTGCAAATTCCTGATTCGATATCTGTTTGATGAATATGGAGGGCTTGATAATGGAATAATCGTGGGCTTCATTATATTTTTGAATAAATGTTTCCTGATCGATGTCAAACAAGCGGCAGAATTCCGTTGTATCTTTTAATTCCACTTCCATGGGCACCACCATAAGGTCATACATGGGGTCGTTCACTACCATATGTTTCCTGTTACGGTCGAAGATCAGTCCCCTGTATGGATATTCAATGATCCTGTGAATGATGTTGCTTTCTGCGGCCATCTTATAATTATCGCTCAGCACCTGGATGCTAAAGAGCTTGATCACGAAGATGAGCCCTATCAGTACAACGGCGATCCTGATCACTATTTTCCTCGAATCATTCATGCATACCTCATTTTCTTACCAAAAATATATTGTCCAATTGTTAAAATAGTAAAAGTATACAGTGAACTAAAAATAGATTTTTTTATCACAAACCAGAAATTCAATAATTCCCCGGCCTCTATTATAAATAACGCCAGATGGTGGATAAATATTAGAGGCAGGGCATAAGTTAAAAACCAGCTGAACCCGAAAATTTTCAAGGAAGGCACATCAACATCTTCATATCCTCCTCTTGGCGTGATCATGCTTAACCAGAAGGGCCTGATAAAAGCAATCAACACACTTGCCGCTGCATTTACACCGGGTATATTATAAAACAGGTCTACGACAAGTCCCGATCCAAAAGCAGTCAGTATCAAAACTATTGGACTGGTTTGTAAAGGAAGCAGAAGAATGAATCCAATGTATATAAAACAGAAAGCAGTGCCGAACAGGACCATATTATCAAACAGGAATACCTGTAACAAGAGATAGACCAGAAAGATAAACAGGTTATATAAAATATTTCCTCTACTCATGAATATTCTCGATAGAATCCTTTTCAGCCTTGAACTTATTCTTAATTACATACACGTACGATAATCTGGTGAAATCATTGAATAATCTTATTTGAATATCGTAAAAAGTCTCATTTTCTTCAATATCCACCGATTCTACCTTTCCGATCGGAACACCGGGCGGAAAAATAGCATTATATCCTGAAGTCACAATGCTGTCTCCCGGTTGTACTGTTACATGTCGTGGAACATATAACAGATTTGCTTCGATGGGACTGCCTCCCTGCCATTTGGCAGTACAATAAACGCCAAGTCTGTGTATCATGGAAGAAACATACATTTCACTATGCAACAGACTATAAACCGTAGCGTATCTATCCGATGCCGCTTTAACCTGCCCTATTATGCCATCCGAACTGGTCACCCCCATTTCAGGTTGGATTCCATGGTCGGTTCCCTTATTAAGCGTGATAAAATTATTCGTTAACCGGAAAGAATTGTTGATCACCCGGGCAGGGATATACTCAAACTGCAATGCGGTATCGTAAGGGTTAACCCGGGTAGCATCCATGACAGAAACCGAGGTGTCGGAGACCACCTTTCTTTCCTGCTCCGCCCGGATCAATTCTCTCAGAAAGGCATTTTCCCTGACCAGGTCATTGTTAACCTTTACAAGGTTGAAATAGCGGTTTATTTTTTGTTTTACGGTAAAAACAGAAGCTATAAGCCGGTTTGACGTATTAAAAAAGGCAGCATTATGAAATTCACTTTTCCCAATGAGCATCCAGAAACACACCACTTCCACCAACATAAAAATAAAGAAAGCCCTGAAACGGTAAATTAATTCAAATAATTGCCGCATTCACAAATCATGTCATCAAAATAGCCCTGTATTCATTCAGATTCTTCAACGCCAGACCTGTACCTCTAACCACTGCGCGCAGCGGATCATCAGCTACGTGAATAGGCAGCTTCGTTTTCAGGGCCAGTCGTTTATCCAGTCCGCGTAGCAGACCTCCGCCACCGGTCAGATGTATGCCATTATCATAAATATCGGCCGAGAGCTCGGGGGGGGATATCTCAAGTGCTTTCAAAACGGCCTCTTCTATCTTAGAAACCGATTTATCGATGGCAAAAGCGATTTCGGAATATGATATTTTAATGATTTTGGGAATACCAGTCATAAGATCCCTTCCCCGTATTTCATAATCATCGGGAGGATCATCCAGTTCGGTAAGCGCCGAGCCAACCTCTATTTTTATCCGTTCGGCAGAACGTTCTCCGATCAGGAGGTTATGCTGTCGCCGCATGTAATCAAGGATATCCTTGTTGAATGTTTCACCAGCCACCCGGATCGATTGATCGCAGACTATTCCTGAAAGGGCGATAACCGCTATTTCGGTAGTACCCCCTCCTATGTCCACTACCATGGAACCTACAGGCCGTTCTATATCAATATTTATTCCAAGAGCAGCCGCAATGGGCTCTTGAATCATATAGACTTCTTTTGCTCCCGCATGCTCGGCTGAATCACGGACTGCTCTTTTTTCCACTTCTGTTATGCCACTGGGGATGCATATGATCATACGATGAGATGATGGGAAGAAGCTTTTTTTATTATCAATCATCTTGATCATTCCTCTGATCATTTGTTCGGCTGCATGAAAATCGGCAATCACGCCGTCCTTTAACGGTTTGATGGTTTTTATATTTTCATGGGTCTTCTCATGCATCTGCATAGCTTCCCTTCCGATAGCCAGCACCCTGTTGGTATGTTTATCAATGGCAATAATGGATGGTTCATCCACCACAATCTTCCCTTTATGGATGATCAGCGTATTTGCCGTCCCCAGATCGATGGCAATATCACTTGAGAAAAAATCAAACAGCCCCATATTATATTTCTTATGCTATATTTTTTAAATTTTTTACTTTATCAATGTTTAAAATGCCTGTATCCTGTAAACACCATGGTCATTTCATGATTATCACAATAATCGATTGAATCCTGATCCTTTATTGATCCACCCGGCTGGATCACAGCTTTGATACCAGCCTGGTCCGCTATTTCGACACAATCCGGAAAAGGGAAAAAAGCGTCCGAGGCCATTACAGCCCCTTTCAGGTCCATCCCGAAATTTCCCGCCTTGGCTACTGCCTGGTTCAGGGCATCTACCCGGGAGGTCTGTCCGACGCCACTGGCAAGCAACTGCCCTTCCCTGGCAAGCACAATAGTATTGGACTTGGTATGCTTGCACACTTTACTAGCAAACAATAAGGCTCTTTTTTCTGCCTCCGTCGGTTCACGTTTCGTTACTGTCCTCAGGTCCTCCATGGTGTCGGTTTTCAGGTCCTTATCCTGCTCAATATATCCGTTGAGCAGGGATTTAATAATCCCGGTCCCACCCATTTTAGTTTTTTGCAATAGAATGATCCTTTTCTTTTTGGATTTCAATACCTCCAGGGCATCTTCCGGATATCCCGGAGCAATGATCACCTCAAAGAAAAGTTTGTTTATCTCTTCAGCAGCCGCCTTGTCGACCTCTGTATTGGTGATGAGTATCCCTCCGAAGGCGGAAACCGTATCCGCTTCAAACGCCTTCTCATAAGCTTCTTTTACCGTATTCCCTATAGCTGCACCACAGGCGTTGGTATGCTTTAATATGGCAAAGGCAATTTCATCATCAAATTCCTCGATAAGGGAAACTGCTGCATCGATATCCACAAGGTTATTATAGGAAAGGGCCTTCCCATTCAACTGGTCAAAGAGCGCGCCCAGATCACCATAAAAAGAACCGGTCTGGTGAGGATTTTCACCATATCGCAGTTCCGTTACCCGGTCTTCACTGATCTTTAGTGCCCTGATCTCAGAATTCTGATTAAAATAATTGAATATATGACTATCATAATGGGAAGAAATATGAAAGGCCCGGGTGGCAAAATGTTTCCTGTCTTCAAGATCCGTTGACCCTTCCTTCTGCCTGAGAATGTTCAGCAGTTCACCGTATTGGTCCTTCGAAGAAACCACCATCACATCCCTGAAATTTTTAGCAGCCGCCCTTATCAGCGATATGCCTCCAATGTCAATTTTTTCTATAATTTCATCTTCTTTGCCACCGGAGGCAACGGTCTCTTCGAAAGGGTAGAGATTAACGATGACCAGGTCAATTTCGGGTATCTCATATTTTTTGTTGTCCTCCCTGTCTGATGAAAGTTCTCTTCTGGAAAGTATTCCGCCAAAAACTTTCGGGTGCAGCGTTTTAACCCGACCCCCAAGAATAGATGGATAGCTGGTGAGGTCCTCGACGGCGGTTACTTCTACACCCAGATCTGTAATGAATTTTCGAGTGCCTCCGGTCGAATAGAGGGTCACATTCTGCTCATCCAGATATTTGATAATGGGTTCCAGGTCATCCTTATAAAAAACTGAAACAAGCGCTGAATTTATCTTTTTTCTAGACATAACAGGGGTTATTCAAAGATGCAAAACTAAACTTTTTTATTTATTTAATCAGTAGATTTTCAATTACTTTCGGGAAGTCCCTGTATTCCAGCTCATGGACCTTCCGTGCAAGGGATTCAGCATCATCATCGGGGGCTACCCGGCATTTAGCCTGATATATGATCAGGCCCTCATCGTATCTTGGATTTACATAATGAATGGTTATTCCCGTTTCTTTTTCTCCTGCATCGATTACTGCCTGATGTACCCTGGATCCATACATCCCTTTTCCGCCATATTTCGGCAAAAGAGCCGGATGGATATTGACGATCTTGCCAGGATAGGCCTCTATGATATTTTCCGGGATCAGCCAGAGAAATCCGGCCAGTACAATAAAATCGATAGCCTCTGCTTTTAATTTCTCGAGCACCCGGTCTGAATTATAAAAATCATCGCGGTTAAACACCATGGTATCCACGCCATGACGGGCGGCTCTTTCAAGTGCATAAGCTTCCTTTTTGTTTGACAGTAGTAATTTGACTTGTATTTCCGGATTATCCTTGAAATATTGTATGATGTTTTCAGCATTTGTACCACTTCCGGATGCAAAAATTGCTATGTTTTTCAATGTCCCTCAATTATTTTAATACAACAGTTTAAAAAAGATCATGCTTATTATCCCACTCAGCATAATCGCTTTACTGAATCCGCTGAGATATCTGAAATCACCCCGGGTGTCTGACCTGATCAATTTTCTTACAAAAAATGCTGCCGGGATAGCTAATATGGTAAAATATACTTTCAAAAAATAATTATTCAATATAATTGTGAGCCAGGCAAGCAGAATAACGAAAATGAGAATCAAAATATAGATAAAATATTTCGCCTTCCGGATGCCCCATAAAACCGGCAGTGTCCTGGCCCCGAACTCCTGGTCTCCTTTCAGGTCCTCCATATCCTTGATGATTTCCCGGATCAGGTTAATAAAAAAAGCAAATATTCCGTAAGTCAATACAAGTAGGTGATGTTCCGGGTAAAGGATAAGAACTACAATCAGACTGAGTGAGGTAAGAAAAGCTACCGTAAAATTCCCAATGAACGGAACCCTTTTCAGATGATTACTGTAAAACCATAGAAGGAAAGCAGCCAACAGATTCACTATTCCCAGAAATACATTCACGACCGTGCCTAGGATCACTCCCATAGCACTTAAAAGCCAGTGAAGTATGAGCGCAGTGCGTCTTCCCAGTATATTGCCTACCACCACCCTGCCCGGTTTATTCAAAAGATCGATCTTAATATCATAATAATCGTTTATTATGTATCCTGCAGCAGCAATAAAAACGGTAGAAAGAGACAGGAACAAAAGTCTGATATCGAATAAATATATTTCAAAAGGATCATGGGTGCCAATTAAAAATATGGCAGTGAAATACTGGGTAAGTACTATGATCAATAAATTGGGGAGTCTTATCAGGGTAACTATATCACTGCCCCTGACCCGGTGATGCCGGGGAATGTCCGTTCCCCTTTTCATGAGAATAAAAATGGTTTCAAGTAATTAAAATATGCTTCTTTCATGCAGGATATTTTCATAAATGCTGTATGATTCTTCATCGAAACATACAAAAATTACTTTTTCGATTTGAGTATTGCCCTTACCGTACTCTAATACGGTATTGATGGCCACCTCAGCGGCCTGACCTTTCGGGTAACCATACACACCCGTACTGATATTGGGGAATGAGACTGATTTCAGATGATGTTGATCGGCCTTCTTCAGACTATTTCTGTAGGCATTTTCCAATTGTTCCTTTTCGCTGCTTGATCCGTCTCGCCATTCAGGTCCGACTGCATGGATCACTTTCCGGGCTGGCAGGTTCCCGGCAGTGGTCACTACCGCTTCACCTGCAGGGCAACCTCCTTTTTCTTCGCGTATCTCATCGAGTTCATTCATGATCACCTTGCCTCCGGCTCTGTGGATTGCACCATCCACACCACCGCCTCCGGCAAGTTTGGAGTTGGCGGCGTTAACCATTCCATCCACTTCAATTTCAGTAATATCGCCTTTTACAAGTTGAATATCCATAGTCAACAAAAATTAATCAATACAAGGCTGAATATGAACAGACCAGGTATTAAGATTTAATACCACAAGATTTCCCATCATTTTTCTTTCCTTATAAGCACAACCATTGTCCAGGTTAACCACGGGATGTCGTTCAGAAAACAAAGGCCCAAGGATCTGGTCCAATGAGGAGGCGTTATGCCCGTGGATAATTTTTTTACCACCGATCTTAGAAGGGATCACCGGGAAATCTCTGATATTGAGCATCGAATTTTTATCCTCGTACGGATCCTCCTTTTCAAAATTCAAACCTGCATGAACGATTATAAAGTCCTCGAGTTCAATATAATAGGGTAACTCCTTGATAAAATTAATATATTTTGCCGGAATGTCAATGACATCGGCCACATTGAAGCTTTTCAGGGTGGCATCTCCTCCCTTTGAAATAAAATCTCCGGTTTTACCGGGATGTTCGAGCGCATCGAGTAATAATTGTTCATGATTTCCCCTTATATACCGGACAGGATAACCGCTGTTTTCCATGGACAATATAAAATCGATCACCCCACGGCTGTCGGGACCTTTGTTGATAAAATCGCCAAGAAAATAAACCGGATCTTCCAAACCCGGTTTAATCAGCTCTTTCACCACATATTGCAAAGTTTCTGCACACCCATGTATATCAGGTACTATATATTGATTCACCGGGATCAGATCTTGTTAAATGAAGTAATTATACCTTTGATCAGTGATGAACTGAATCCCTGGTGTTCCATTTCATTCAGCCCGGCTATCGTACATCCCATGGGAGTGGTTACTTTATCAATTTCATCCTCAGGGTGATGCCCGCCTTCTATCAATAATTCCGCAGCACCCTTAACCGTTTGGGCAGCAATTATTTTTGCACTGGCTGAATCAAAACCAATTTCAATGCCTCCCTGGCTGGCTGCCCTGACGAACCGGAGAGCGAAAGCAATCCCACAGGCGGCCAATGCCGTTGAGGCATCCATCAGTTCTTCCTCAATTTTTATGGTCTTACCCATCTGATCAAAAATTGAAAAAACAGCATCCTGGTTCTCTACCGATGTATCATGTGTAGAGATACAGGTCATGGATTCCCGGATTGCAATAGCTGTATTGGGCATAGCCCTGTAAACCGGCATATCTATGCCGATATACTGGATTATATCATTGATCAATACACCCGTAACCACCGATATCAATATTTTTTTTTGGTTCAATCCGGAATTGATCTCTTTGATGATTTTTTCTATCTGGTGGGGCTTAACGGCCACGATAACTATATCTGAGTTTTTGGTAAGTTCCAGGTTATCACTTGTAATCTGAATTCCCTTGGCTTTCAGGTCTTCGATCAGGTGTGTTTTTCTTCGTGAAACCGTTATTTTTTCCGGAGCTATTTTCTTACTTTCAAGGAGCCCAAGCGCGATCGACCTGCCCAGATTTCCTCCTCCGATAATTCCAATACTGAATGACAACATAATAAATTAATTTTTTTTCTAAATACAGATGCAATTTATCGTATTTTTTCTAAATTTTTGCGTGGAGAGAAAATGAATATAGCGCAGCCATTTTCAAAACAGATTGAAAAACTATTTTAACATATCCCTTGTACTGGTATCTGGCTTTGTTTACCTGAGTACATATGTTCCACCCGACAAATTATGGGTTGCCGGGTTCGTCTCTTATGCCATACCTGCCGTAATTGCGATCAATGCCTTTATTTTTGTGGTCCGTATCAGGCAATTGAAATGGAGTGCCGCCTTTCCCGGTCTGATGCTGATAGCCGCTTTCGGCTATATACGGTATACACTAAGCTTCAATGCCGGTGAAGAGCGCGATGGATTACGGGTACTATCGTATAATGTAAAAGTATTTGATGTATATAAAGATGAAGGATCCGACACAGCCGATGTAGTGAATATCATCAACTGGATAAATGATCAGAAAGCTGATGTGATGTGTCTTCAGGAGTTTTACAACGATTCCAAATCACCCCATTACAATACCATTGAAAAAATAAGTCAGAATAACAGATATAAATACCATCATATCCCTATACTGAAAAACAGGTCGGGCGCAGAGTTCGGACCGGTAATCTTCAGTCGGTTCCCGATAATCAACAGTGGTACCCTTAAGTTTGAGGAGAAATCCCAGAATAACGTAATCTTCTCAGACCTGCTGATAAATGGCGATACCATCAGGATCTATAATATGCATTTGCAATCCCTGCACATTGATGAGGACAAAGTAATCAACACTGAGAATATTCAATCGGGAGTAGAGAATATAGCTGTTCCCCTTAAATACGGGTTTATTCAACGGGCAAAACAGGTAAGACTCCTTAAAAAACATATTTCGGATATTAATTATCCCGTGATTCTCTGCGGAGATCTGAATGATTTACCCTACAGTTATGCCTACAGGGAATTGAACGAGGATTTAAAAAATGCCTTCGTACAGGCAGGCAACGGTTTCGGGTTTACCTTCAATGGAAAGTTGTTTTTCCTGAGGATCGATCATCAATTCTATAGTGAGGAGCTCAGCCTGGAACAGTTCAACACGCACAGGGAGATCAAGGCATCCGATCATTTTCCTGTCAGTGGTGTTTATTCGCTATTAAAATAAAACATCCAAGCTGATTTTCCCGTATCCTATCTCTCCGATTATCTTAGTAATTTTGCAGAATGGAAAGTGCCGATACGAAAACCGATATAAGAACGCTGGATCTGACCGAGTTGCAATTACGGCTTACAGCACTCGGAGAAAGATCGTTCCGTGCCAACCAGATATATGAGTGGATTTGGAATAAATCCGCAATCAGCTTCGACGAGATGACCAACATCTCAAAACCGTTAAGGGATTCCCTTGACCATAATTTTGAATTCAGACCGATACATATAGATTATACCCAGCAAAGCATAGACAATACGATAAAGGTAGCGTTCCGTTTATTTGACGGGCATATTATCGAGGGTGTGCTGATACCGGCCGAAAACCGGGTGACAGCCTGCATTTCATCACAGGTTGGTTGTTCACTTTCCTGCAAGTTCTGTGCAACAGGTTATCTCGAGCGGAAGAGAAATCTCTTGCCTGCAGAAATCTATGACCAGGTAATACGGATTGGTGAGCTTTCACAGCAATATTTCAATACCCCGCTTACCAACGTGGTTTTCATGGGAATGGGAGAACCCCTGCTGAATTACAAAAATGTATTGAAATCCATTGAGCGGATCACCTCCGCTTGCGGACTGGGTATGTCGTCGAAGCGAATCACCCTGTCCACCGCCGGGATAGCCAAAATGATTAAAAAACTGGGTGATGACCAGGTAAAATTCAATCTTGCCCTTTCCCTTCATGCGGCCAATGATGAAAAGAGAAACCGGATCATGTCCATCAATGAAACCAACTCATTGGATTCACTTATGGAGGCACTGGATTATTTTTATCAGAAAACCAGGTCAAAAATCACGTTTGAATATATTGTTTTCGACCGGTTCAACGATTCCCTGCAGGATGCGGCTGAGCTAAACAAGCTCATCAGACGAATCCCCTCCAAAGTAAATCTAATAGAATATAATCCCATTGATCAGGCCGGCTTCCGGAATCCGGGGGAAGATAAGCTTGAGGCGTTCAGGAATTATCTTGAACAAAGAGGGGTGAATGTAAAATTAAGACGGAGCCGGGGTAAGGACATTGATGCGGCATGCGGTCAGCTGGCCAATAAAAGAAACTGATCCGGGTTATTTTTTACTGGCATCGAAGAGTTTCTGTTTTTCCTCCTTGGTAAGGCTTTCATAGCCTCCCTCTGATATTTTATCTAAAATGGCATCTATTTCATCCTGCTCGACATCCGATCTTGGCTTAAAATCGGACTTTTTCTTCTCCGATTTTTTCTCCTTACTCTTATAGGAAACCCTGACTTTCGGACTCGGCTTGAATAAATTCTTTACAAAAGCAATAAATTTGATAATCGGTTCGCCGAAATCATTGCCTTTTTTTAACTGCTGAATGTAAAAGAAACCGATCACTGCACCTCCCAGATGCGATAACTCACCACCGGCATTGCTGCCATCTATGTTGAAGAAAGATAAGAGCACATAGAAAATGGCGATGTATTTGATCTTTACAGGTCCCAGGAAAAGGAGGAAAAACGTATAATTCGGCATATAAGTGGCCGATCCTACTACCACGGCAAATACACCGGCAGATGCGCCGATAAGGATTGAAATCTGAACCCTTTCACTGTAAAAGGGAACCAGATTATAGATGAGTATAAATAAAAACCCGCCGATCAATCCTCCCAGCACATAAAGATTGATCAATTTATTGTTGCCGAGAAATTCATAGATGATCTTACCGAACCAATAGAAAAACAACATATTAAAGAGGATATGGAAAAATCTCTCATGAGTAAAAAAGTAGGTGACTATTGTCCATGGTTTCAACAGGAAGGTAGTTATATTGGAAGGAAGCGCTATCTGGTTGATAATCCACACATAGATCTCCTCATTACCCGAAATGCTCAGGATCACCCTGGTTATATTCAACAGAATAAATACGGTCAAATTAATAAGGATGATCTGGACCAGCGCATTATCCGGCTTTTTCCAGGCCATCTTAAATTCGTTTATCAAACTGTTTCCCTGCATATTAATTGTTCCTCAACATACAAAGTTAATCATTTATGGGGTATCAACGGTAACCTTTTTTAGCCCAGTATCTGACCAGGATAAATGCAAAAAACATCCCACCCAGATGAGCAAAATGGGCTACATTATCACCGGGTGATTGTTGTATGGTGGCATACAGCTCATATAATCCATATAATAAAACAAAGTATTTTGCTTTAATGGGTATAGGTGGGATTATAAGCATTAACATTACATTCGGGAAAAGAAGGCCAAACGCCATAAGGATACCGAATACGGCTCCACTTGCTCCAACCATAGGCATATTGGCTTTCCGGTAATATAACTGCCTGACCAGGGATACGGTTTCGGCTTTTAATGCAGGGTTCTGTGGATTTTCAGCATATCGCTCCACCAGGTTTTCCACCTGTTGATTATATTGCCAATGATCCACAACAAACTGGTTGAACCGTTCCGGATTGGGATCCTGATAATACGCCTGGGTATCTTTTTCAATAGCTCTTATCTCAAAATAATCAACTGCAGCCCATAATACCCCGGCGCCAATACCACAAACAAGATAGAATAGAAGAAATCGCTGCGAGCCCCATACCCTTTCGAGCCATGGCCCGAAAATAAAAAGAGCCAGCATATTGCCGAAGATATGCCAGAAACCGGGGGCATGGATAAACATATAGGTGAAAAACTGAAAGGGATAAAACGTTTCCGCATTAATATATCGTAATCCGCCTATACTGATAAGATCGATATTCAGGAACCCCTGTATAATGGCCAATCCGATATTAATAATAAGCAGGTTTCGAACGATGGGTGTAAGGTTACCAAACATTAATTACTTTGCTTAAAATAATCCTGAATTTGTTCAAGGGTAAAAATATAAAATGTTGGATCACCAAATGGCGAATAATTAGGATTTTTACAACCGAACAACTGGTTGATCAGTGATTTTCTTTCTTCCTCGTCAATCAATTTACCCGGTTTCAGGGCTGAGTATCGCGCCAGTGAGGAGGCGAGGTTTTGCTCGATCTTTAATTCCAGTTTTTCCTTATTCCATTTATATTGTTCGATCAGGCCCTCGAATACTTCCTTTTCATTTATTTCCCTTAGCCCTGAAGGTATGCCATTAATAATAATGGCATTCTTTCCGAAAAGATCAAAATCAAAGCCCAGCCTGTGTATTTCTTCCCTGATATCCATAACGAGAGAAAAATCCGAAGGGTTCAATTCAATACTAACCGGGAACAGGACCTTTTGAGTGGTGGCGGTCTTATTTGTCATCAGATTCAGGTATCTTTCATAGGCAATCCTTTGACTGGCTGCCATCTGATCGATCATCATAAGTCCCGACTTAACCTGACAGAGTATATACCTTCCATGGACCTGGAATGTTACCGGCCCCGGTTCTGTTTTCCCTTTTTCACTAAATGTTTTTAACTGATCCGCATCATTTATGCCGCTTCCCATGAGTCTCGGGGATGACAAATCCTCTGGCCCGGGAAAAGGGTCTTCCCTTTTTTTAAATGTGGCTTCTTCAGGATCACCATACAATTTCTCCCAATGCTTAAGGTTGGAAGCTTCCTTCCCGGATAACCTGAACCGTTCGTAATTCAGATCTTTGTTGGTCTTTTCTGATTCGTCACCGCCCAGTTCCCGTTCAAGATCAATATTTACATCATAACTGAAATCGAGGCTTGGAGTTATATTATGCTGTCCCAGCGACTGTTTTACCGTAGATTTGATAATTCCATAGTTGGTTCGCTCATCAATAAATTTGATCTCCGTTTTTGTAGGATGCACATTTACGTCAATATGCTCAGGATCAATTTTCAGGAATAAAACGAAAAAAGGATAGTATTCCTGGGGAAGCAGATTTTCATAGGCAGTTTGAACAGCATGGTTAAGGTAATTGCTTTTAATATACCGGTTATTCACAAATACAAATTGTTCTCCCCTTGTTTTTTTCGAAAATTCAGGCTTTCCGATATATCCTTTAATTTTCAGGTGAGGCGTATCTTCCTGCACCGCCACAAGCTGTTCCTGGTAATTTTTACCGAAAATGTTCACAATCCGCTTTACCAGTTTCCCCGGCGGCAGATTGTACACCTCCATATCGTTCTGATAAAGATTGAAAGCGATCTCCGGATGGCTCAATGCATTTCGTTGAAATTCCTCGATTATATGACGCATTTCCACCGAGTTGGACTTCAGGAAATTCCGTCTTGCGGGCACGTTGAAAAAAAGATTCTTCACTTCGAGGGCAGTACCTTCCAGACAGGCTGCCGCTTCCTGCCTGATCACCTTCGATCCTTCAATGCAGATTAATGTGCCCAGTTCATCATCTTTTTGTTTGGTTTTGAGTTCCACCTGGCTTACTGCCGATATTGAGGCCAGGGCTTCACCCCTGAATCCCATGGTTTTGATATGAAAAAGGTCTTCCGCACTCCTGATTTTTGAGGTAGCATGTCTTTCGAAACACATCCTGGCATCGGTAAGCGACATACCCTCACCATTGTCTATCACTTTGATCAGGTTTTTGCCGGCTTCCTTAACGATCACCTGAATATGAGAAGCTCCGGCGTCTACCGAATTTTCAATTAATTCCTTAACGACCGAGGAAGGACGTTGAACTACCTCACCTGCGGCAATCTGATTGGCAATAGATTCAGGCAGTAGTTGTATGATGTCCCTCATGCAATGTTTTTATTTGCTTTTTTTCAGTTTTATCCAAATATAAAAAGGAATCAGAAACAGGAAAGCAAAAAAGATCTTCCCCCCATAGAATATGTATCCGAAAAAGATAAGGGCAAACAGGATCACGAAGCTGAACTGCAGTATTCCGGACCTCCGCTGTACACGGCTCCGGCGGCGAAATGCAGCAGAAATGTTTTCACGATATGATCTTTCTCCTGGATCTTTTTTCGTTTTTATCCGGTTTGTCCTTTCTTCCATTTCTTCTTTTATCGGATCGTAATACCGTGGTTGAAAATTAAATCGTTTATTTTTGGGGATTCTGGATAGAAATTGAAATTTCATATAACAAAAAGGACTTATTTCTACAAAATTAATGATAATTTGCCTAAATCATAAGGTGACGTATGGGTTTACGATTGACTGGATTTTTTGTTCCACTGACTTTTTTCTTAATAATTAATTCTTCTGCATCCGGCCGGCCTCCGTTGGAAACCGATAAAATGAATGACTGGGCGGACAGTCTTCTGAAGACCATGTCAACCGATCAGAAAATCGGCCAGTTGATCATGGTAGCGGCCTATTCAAAAGGTGATGAAGACCATTATAAGAATATCGAGTACCTTCTGAGGAATAATCATATCGGGGGACTTGTCTTTTTCCAGGGATCACCTGCAGAGCAGGTACGATTGGTCAGAAGATATCAGAAGGTGGCAAAACTGCCTTTATGGATAGGCATGGATGCCGAATGGGGTGCCAATATGCGGTTTAATGAAGTTGAACCACTTCCTGAACCAATGACCCTCGGTGCGGTAGAAAATAACGGCCTGATATATAATTATGGGGCTGAAGTAGCGAGGCAGATGAAATTGCTCGGTGTGAATATTAATTTTGCTCCGGTGCTGGATGTAAACAACAATCCCTTAAACCCGGTGATCAATATCCGTTCTTTCGGTGAAGATCCGAAGTCAGTGGGTCAAAAAGGAGTTGCCTATTTCAAAGGCCATCAGGATAACGGTATCATAACCGTGGGCAAGCATTTCCCCGGTCATGGCGATACCAAGACTGATTCTCATTATTCACTCCCGGTCATAAACCATGATCGTAACCGTCTCGATTCGGTTGAGATATACCCATTTAAACAGGCGATTGAAAAAGGCATCGATGGAGTTATGGCCGGCCACCTGAACATTCCCTCTCTGGGTGATCAACAACAATGGCCGGCTACCCTTTCGCCTCAAATCGTTACCGGTGTGCTGAAGGATCAACTGAGTTTTAACGGCCCGGTCTTTACCGATGCGATGAATATGCGGGGAGTAACCAGTATTTTGCCCTCCGGCAAGGCAGAATTACAGGCATTTAAAGCCGGTTGTGATGTACTGGTCCTTCCTGTCAATGTATCGAAAGTATTCTCTGAATTCAGAAAGGCCATTTATAATAATGAAATAACCGAAGCACGCCTCAACGAATCCGTAAAAAAAATACTTAAAAGAAAATACCCTATAAAAGATCAGAAATTACCTGATCCGAATCCGATGGAACTGGTCGACGCTTTGAACCGGAATGCCGGATCCCTCTCGGCTGAGATATTTGAAAATGCAGTAACGGTTGTTAAAAATACAGGCCGGTTATTGCCCTTTCGCGTGATCGACACCATCCGTTTTGCCTCGCTCAGTGTGCATGCTGAAAACACAGGCCCCTTTCAGCATGGACTGGATCAATTTGCAGTATTCAACCATTTTTTTCTTAAAGTCAAAACTGAACCGGAAGAATTGCAATCCAAGCTTGAAGCCCTTGAGAAATACGAAGTGGTGATCGTCTCCCTTCATGATCTTTCTTTTTCTCCCCGGAATAATTTTGGCCTGGATCAGGCTGAACTTTTCTTTCTGGAACGGTTGAATGAATTGACCCGTGTGGTATTGGTTGGATTCGGTATACCATACAGCCTGAAATACTTTTCTCATTTTGATCATGTGGTGTGTGCATACGAGGATGTGGAAGCCACCCATAAAATAGTGCCCCAGGTGCTGTTTGGTGCTGTAGCCGGCAAGGGCAAACTCCCCGTATCGGTTAACGGGCATATTTTGGCGGGAGAAAGCAGTCCGACTTCACCAATCGGAAGACTTGGTTTCAGTGATCCGGACCGCGAAGGTTTCAACACATCCTATCTGGATTTGATCGATACGATCATATACAGATCAATAAAGGAACGCGCCATGCCCGGCTGCCAGGTACTTATTGCAAGGAACGGACGGGTAGTCTTCAATGAAAACTATGGTTATCATACCTATGACAGCCTTGAAAAGGTGACCTCTGCTTCATTATATGACCTGGCTTCCCTCACCAAAGTGGCAGGCACTGTTCAGGCATTGATGATGTTGTACGACAGGGGTTATATTGATCCGGATAAAAAAATCTCCTATTATCTGCCCGAGTTGAAAAACACCAATAAAGAAGACCTGATCATCCGCGATATATTGACCCACCAGTCAGGGCTATTCCCTTATTATCCTTACTGGAGAAATACATTAAAAAGATATAGCAGGGGGGTCAGTTACTATAATAATACCAGTACCGATCAGTATAATATAGAGGTGATCGATAAATTATTCACTTTATCGGCCACTAAGGATACCTTATGGAACTGGATGGTGCGATCGGAACTCAGGAAAAAAGAGGACCCGGACAAACCCTACGATTACAAATACAGTGATATCGGGTTCTACATTATTCAGAAATTGATTGAAGAGGTATCGGGGATGGCGTTGAGTACCTTCCTTCAGACATTCCTCTATGATCCTTTAGGCCTGCAGCATCTGGCTTTCCTTCCCAAAGAAAAATTTGATCTTAAACAAATCGTACCTTCAGCAATAGATGACACATTCCGGAAAGGGAAGATCTGGGGCAATGTGCATGATGAGATCGCCTCTTTATACGGAGGCGTGGCGGGTCATGCAGGCTTATTTTCCAATGCTTTCGACCTTGCACGGATCATGCAGATGGTTCTGCAAAAAGGATATTACGGAGGAAGCGATTATTTTCTTCCGTCCACAATTGATGAATTCACTTCACGACAATACCTTCGGAACCGACGGGGCCTGGGATGGGATAAGCCTGAATATGTGGGGGATGAATATAATCCTGCCAGTTATTATGCATCCCGAAGCAGTTATGGCCATAGTGGTTTTACAGGCACTTACACCTGGGTAGATCCTGAATATAATTTAATTTATGTATTTTTATCGAACAGAACATATCCCGATATAGATAACCGGAAACTTATCGATCAGGATATCCGTAAAAGAATTCAGACTATTATTTATTCTTCGATACATAATCATAAAAAATGAATATAGGCATTGTTTGCTACCCTACATACGGGGGTAGTGGAGTTGTGGCAACCGAATTGGGTAAAGCCCTGGCTCAAAGCGGACATAATGTTCATTTCATTACCTATTCACAGCCTTCCCGGCTTGATTTTTTCAATGAAAATCTCTTCTATCATGAAGTGACCATCAACCCCTATCCATTGTTTGATTATCCTCCGTATGAGCTGGCTCTTGCCGGAAAAATGGTGGATGTGGCCCTTTATGAAAAACTTGATCTTCTTCATGTTCATTATGCCATCCCTCATGCATCGGCAGCCTATATGGCCAAACAGATCCTCGAAACAAAAGGTATTTCCATTCCGTTTATCACCACCCTGCATGGTACGGATATTACCCTGGTAGGCAAGGATCCTTCCTATGAGTCCGTGGTGACCTTCAGCATCAACAAATCTGACGGAATTACGGCAGTATCGGAGGCACTTAAAAGGGACACACTTGATCATTTCGATATTACCGGGAATATCCGTGTGATACCCAATTTTATTGATCTTAAACGGTTCACTAAACAGAAAAAAGATCATTTTAAAAAGGCCATATGCCCACTTGATGAAAAACTGGTCGTTCATACTTCCAATTTCAGAAAAGTGAAAAGGGTGGAGGATGTGTTAAAAGTATTCTACAATCTCCGACAGGAAATACCTGTTAAACTATTGCTGGTAGGTGATGGTCCCGAACGAACCAAAATGGAAAGTCTATGCCGGGAACTTGGAACTTGCGATGATATCCGTTTCCTCGGGAAACTTGATCATATAGAAGAAGTATTATCCGTTTCGGACCTTTTCCTGATGCCTTCCGAAAAAGAAAGCTTTGGCCTGGCCGCTCTTGAGGCTATGGCCTGTGAGGTGCCTGTGATCTCATCCAATACGGGTGGTCTGCCCGAATTGAATAAGGATGGTGTATCCGGTTTCCTGAGTAACGTGGGCGATATCGAGGACATGACAAAGAAGGCGCTTACTATATTGGATGATAATAACCTGCCCAAATTCAAAGCGGGCGCTTTGTCGAGGGCAAAGGATTTCAACGTGGATCAAATCCTGCCCCTGTATGAAAATTTATACATGGAGATACTTGAACCCCACAAAGTTTAAAATTTCTTATTAAATTTAAGATTCGGCTGTTGATACCCGGTAATTGCAATGCCGGAGTGCAATGTTCATAAACGGGTTTTTGAAGGGGACAGGTCAGCCCGATGAATAAAAAACATTTGGTCTCCTGTTGCGTTTTATTAATATCCCGGCTGAATTTCTGGCAGTGATGTATCATTTAATTTATCAGGATTATGCGTGGTTTTAGATTCAGCAAATATGTTCCTCCTCCCAATGGAAATAAAAGTAATTTCGAGCAACTACTGAATATTTTCATGCAGTTGCTGGTGATCACTTCCGGCGATGTAGAGGAAACGCTCGACTGGATGAATGAGCTTGATAAACAGTACGGACTGACTGATGACGATTATGGAATGGGTGATTTCATTGAGGACCTCAAGAAAAAGGGGTATATTACCGAGGATGGGAAATCGGGTGCCTTGAAGATCACGGCCCGGAGTGAACAATCCATCCGGAAAAGTGCTCTGGAAGAAATTTTCGGCAAATTGAAAAAATCAGGGCCGGGTCATCATAACACACCACACACAGGACAGGGGGATGAATTGAGTACGGACAGAAGGGAATACCATTTCGGCGATTCCATCGATCAGATCTCAATGACCGATTCGATCCGCAACGCCCAGATCAACCAGGGATTCAATGATTTTAAACTTACCGAAAATGATCTTGAAGTAGTTGAAACAGAATTCAAGACCCAGACCTCAACTGTATTGATGATCGATATCAGCCATTCCATGATTCTGTACGGGGAAGACCGGATCACCCCCGCAAAAAAAGTGGCCATGGCCTTGTCCGAACTGATCATCACCAAATACAAAAAAGATACACTGGATATTATCGTATTCGGTAACGATGCCTGGCAGATCAAAATCAGGGATCTCCCCTATCTCAAAGTGGGGCCCTATCATACCAATACGGTGGCAGGTCTCGAGCTGGCCATGGATCTGCTCCGGCGGCGGAAAAATCCCAACAAACAGATCTTCATGATCACCGACGGAAAACCAACCTGCCTGAAAGAAGGGATCAAATATTATAAGAACAGTTTTGGCCTGGACAGAAAAATCATCAACAAAACCCTTACGAGAGCAGCCCAATGCAGGAAACTCAATATCCCGGTCACCACTTTCATGATCGCATCGGACCCTTATTTAAAGCAATTCGTAAAGGAATTTACGAAAGTAAATAACGGGAATGCCTATTATTCAAGCCTGAAGGGCCTGGGCCATCTTGTGTTTGAGGATTATAAAAGAAATCGCAGAAAAACGTTTTAGAAACCATTATGCATTACGAAGATATACCAACTGGCAAGCTTCCGGGGATCCATACCCTGGGCGAATTAAAAGGATCAGGTTATAAACCAAAGCCTGTTAAACAGGAACTACGGGATAATCTTATTAAGAAACTGGAAAAAAAGGAAAATCCTTTTCCCGGGATCTGGGGATATGAAGAAACAGTGATCCCGGATATTGAAAGAGCCATCCTTTCCATGCATAATATAAATTTTCTTGGATTGCGGGGGCAGGCCAAAACCAAAATTGCCCGGATGATGGTCGAACTTTTCGATGAATACATCCCGGTTATTGGCGGTTCGGAACTCAACGATGATCCATTGAAACCGATAAGCCGGTATGGCCGCGACAGTATAGAGGAACAAGGAGACGATACGCCTATCGAATGGATCCATCGCAGTGAACGGTATGCCGAAAAACTGGCCACACCCGATGTGTCTGTGGCCGACCTGATTGGTGATGTGGATCCCATTAAAGCCGCCTCGCTCAAGCTTCCTTATTCCGATGAAAGGGTGATCCATTATGGACTTATCCCCAGGTCACACAGGGGAATTTTTGTCATCAATGAACTGCCAGACCTTCAGGCCAGGATCCAGGTTGCCCTGTTCAATATCCTGCAGGAAGGGGATATTCAGATCAGGGGTTTCAAATTAAGGTTACCACTTGACATTCAATTCATCTTCACGGCCAATCCGGAGGATTACACCAACCGTGGTTCGATCGTAACCCCGTTAAAGGACAGGATCGACAGCCAGATCATTACCCATTATCCCAAATCCATAGAGATAGGCAAAAAGATCACCATGCAGGAAGCCCTGATTAAACCGGAACAGGTGCAGAAAATGATGGTAAATGAGCTGGCCAAAGATCTCATAGAACAGATCGCCATTGAAGCCAGGCAGTCGGAGTATGTGGACCCCAAAAGCGGCGTGTCAGCCAGGCTGACCATTTCGGCCTATGAAAATCTCATAAGTGCGGCTGAGCGGCGTACCTTGATAAACAAAGAAAAGAAAACCAACATCCGTATCTCTGATTTCATGGGTGTGGTACCGGCCATTACCGGGAAGATCGAACTGGTGTATGAGGGAGAACAGGAAGGCCCCGGCATTGTAGCGCAGGATCTTATCGGGAAAGCAATACGGACCCAGTTTAAAAATTATTTTCCCGATCCCGAAGCGGTGCGAAAACAGAAAGAAAACAATCCGTATAAAAAAATTACCGGTTGGTTCGGTAATGGGAATGAAGTCGACCTTATACTCGACCTGAAATATTCGGAATATAAGAAAGCGCTGGGTAAGGTTCCCGGCCTAAAAGATCTTGTTCAGAAATATCAGAAGCCAAAAGATGAAGATACACTTTATTTTTTCATGGAATTTGCTTTACATGGACTTTCGGAATACAGCCTGATCAGTAAACAGAATATCTCTGCCGGCATGCAGTTTAAGGATCTGCTCAGCAGTATGTTCACCATGAAAAACGATAACAACGAGGAAATAGATTATTGATCGGTTTCCATTCCCGAATTACATATTTTTATATAACTTTATTATTGATTCAATTAATATAAAAATATCCAAAAACGATGGATATCAGGGAAATAAAATGGTTGGCCAAAAGGGGTGAAAACAAAGTAACCGAATTCAAGAAAAAGGCCAATTTCCCCGAAAAGATCGTGAAGGAGATTGTGGCATTTGCCAATACCCGTGGTGGTCACTTACTGATCGGTGTGGATGATGATGGAAGTATTACCGGCACCAAAACCGCTGAGGAAGACCTTTTTGTACTCGAAAATGCCATCTCCCGGCATTGCTCCCCCAAAGTCAATTATATGGTCGATGTGGTAAGGCTCAATGAAAAAAGAGATGTATTGCATTATATCATCTTCGAAAGCGAAATCAAACCACATTTTGTTCTGGAAAACGGACATAAAAAAAATAAAAAGGCCTATGTTCGTATCGAAGACCGGAGCATCCAGGCCAGTCGTGAACTCATTGAGATTTTGAAAAAAAGAAACCGTAAAAAAGGCGTTAAGGTACACCTGGGTGAAAAGGAAAAAATATTGATGAACTACCTGGGTAATCATGCTGAAATCACGCTCAATGAGTTCAGCAGAATTGCCGGCATCAATAGTTTCACTGCATCAAAAACACTGGTCTGGCTGGTCATGGCCAATATCCTGGAAATTGAGCCGAGGGAAGATGAAGATGTTTATCGACAAAAGATGGCTGTTTATTAATTTTCGAAAATGGGAAAACCCGAGAAATCAAAAGATAAGATATTCGTACTCGATACATCCGTGATTTTATATTCACATGATGCCATTTTGAATTTTCAGGAACATGATGTGGCCATTCCCATAACGGTACTTGAAGAACTCGATAATTTTAAAAAGGGAAATGACACCATTAATTTCGAGGCCCGCGAATTCATCCGGTTGATCGATAAGCTCTCAAAAGGGCATAAGTTGCAGGAATGGATCCCGCTCAATGGAAAAGGAAGAGGCAAATTCAAGGTATTGATGTCGTCACCCAATAAAAAAAGCCTCGATGCAGAACAGATCTTCGATGAACGGAAAGCAGACCATAAAATCCTTAATGCTGCATTGAACCTTCAGCAGCAGATCCCCAAAAAAAATATCATTCTGGTCAGCAAGGATGTGAATTTACGCCTTAAAGCGAAGTCCCTTAATCTGACATCGGAAGATTATGAAACCGGTAAAATCAAAAATGTAAATACACTCTATACCGGTAAATCCCAGGTGGGAGATATAAGCCCTGACCTGATCAACAAACTGTATGAGGATGGAGGCTGTTCAGTTAAAGAGATATTAAAAAAGAATAAACCGATAAACAATCAGTATTTTATTCTTAAAAGTGCCAAAAATTCTGGTCTGGCCTGTTATAATACAGCCGCAAACAGGATTGAAAAAGTGGATAAACGGTCGGTATATGGTGTTAAACCCAGGAATGCCGAGCAAACTTTTGCTATTCATGCGCTGCTTAATCCCTATGTCAGACTGGTAACACTTCAGGGTGTAGCCGGTACCGGGAAAACACTTCTTGCATTGGCAGGGGCTCTTGAACAGAGAAGGAATTTCAAGCAGATCTACCTGGCCCGTCCTATCGTGCCTTTAAGCAATAAGGATATCGGATATCTGCCGGGTGATATTAAATCGAAGCTCAACCCTTATATGGAGCCCTTATGGGATAACCTGAAATTCATCCAGAATCAGTTCAGGGAGTCAGACAAGGATTATAAGCGGCTGAATGATATGCTGAATACGGAGAAACTCATGATCACACCTCTTGCCTATATCCGGGGAAGAAGTTTATCCAATATTTTTTTTATTGTGGACGAAGCCCAGAACCTTACTCCACACGAAGTAAAAACCATTATAACCAGAGCGGGTGAACAAACCAAAATTATTTTTACCGGTGATATTTACCAGATCGATACACCCTACCTTGACTCACAAAGTAATGGTTTGAGTTACCTGATAGACCGTATCCATAACCATCCGCTTTATGCCCATGTAACCCTGGAAAAGGGGGAAAGATCCGAACTGGCTAACCTGGCCAATGAATTGCTCTAGATCCTGAATCGGGATTATAGATAAACAAAAATGGCTCCCACCAATACGATAAGGGCTATAATGATCGCATAGATTATTACCCTTTTTGCACTGAACGGTCGTTTTACTTCAGGTTTTGAACCCCTGAATTTTTCATGTCTTTCTCTGATATTGTCTGTCATAATTTTTTACTCAGTCTTCATTATTAAATACGATGTTCCTTTCCTTAAGTTTATTTTGGAATGATAGGAAACCATGCAAAACAACCTATCCTCTCCTAACGGCTTTCAGACGCTTCGGGAACCTCAGCGTGGAGTGTACCACCAGCATTCTATCAGAAAGTTTCCGGAGGATTTATGCCCTGTTCTTAAAGCGGCCGGACTTCCTTACCGGCAATTAATTGAAATCATTTGCAATCGTTCATTAAGAAAGGCCTTCCCAACCGATCAATAAGAAAGCCATGCCAAGCTGATCATAAAGGATCCCTTTCTGCCCCGAAAGTAGAGACAGCCATGCCCGGGTTTTCCATAAAGAATCCCTATCAGAACCGTTCTTAAAGGGACCCATGAAATAGCATACATATAAAAAGCCAACCCGTATGGATCGTTTTACGTCTTATAAAGTACTTATCCTCCAATTAATCAGATTGTACAGGAATGCTCAAATTTATTAAAAAGATCATTTTTTTTCTATCCTTCTTTCTGTTGTTCTTCATTATCAAAGAATTTATTTCCTTTTATTCTTACCTGAAATCTATTGACCCGGTGCTTGCCATAGTCGGATTGAGCCTATTAGGTGCATTAACGATTTATTTTGCGATCATTCCCCTTATCCGGATCTTTTCGATCCCCGTAAATCCCTCGCCCACCACCAATCTGGACAAAGAATTACATGTCATTGAAAAACGGATTATCCGCTTTAAAAAGAACAGGCTTCTCCGTGAAAAAGGAATTGATGTAAACAAACTTCAACCCACAAGAGAAGATTATAACCGGGTAATCAAGGTACTGAACAAGGAATCCGAGCAGATACGAAGACGGTATGTTAGCCAGGTTTTTTACAGGACCGGCATCATACAGAATGGTTTTATCGATGCATTGCTTATCCTATCCTCCAGTATATATATGGTACGCGAAATATTTATACTTTATAATGGCCGGGTTTCCAACCGGGACGTATGGAAAATAGGAAAACAGGTTTATTATTCAATGCTCATCGGGGGATCCGAAGCAGCAGAATATGCTACCGAAGAAGTGTTTTCAAAGTTTGCCTCGGAAGGAATCAAGAATATTCCCTTTCTGGATAAGATCATGAGTTCAATGACAGACGGGCTGATCAATGCGGCCCTGGTAACCCGGGTATCCCTGATCACGGAGAATTACTGTACCAAAACCTATGTAAGGAACTATCGTGAACTCTATCCTTCAACCCGTTTTATTATTCAGACTGCCCGGAGCATCACGTCCAATATTATTTCCAATATCGGCTTCATGCTGAAAGGTATGGCCAGTGAAAAAAATGTGGATACCCTGCTCAAGGTGGGAAATCCGGTGGGTTATATTTTTGAAAAAGCCATTGACAAGGCCTTCCCGGAAGAAAGAGACCAGGCAGGATCTTCTTTCAAAAAGGGACTGAAAACCGGAGCTAAAATTATTGGTAATCCGGTGTTTTATGGAATTGAAAGACTGGTGGCACGGTCACGTTCAAAGAGGAAATATTTACCGGATGAATAAATGCTTGATTTTCAGCATTTCTTTTCTGCCGTTTTATTTATCAATCCAGCTCCCTTGATGCTTTCTCTTCTATCAGGTCAGCGTATCCCTGCCAGGTCCATGCAGGGATCCGGTCTTCCAGCACTTCATTCAAAGATGCGTGGCCGCCAGGTCAATAATCAGATCACCGGACCTGCAGTGAATCCACCTTTTCCTTTGCACCTACTTTCCTGGCCCAGGCATTGAAAAGCTGGTCGAGTTCTTTGACTTTTTCAGGGTATTGTCCGGCCAGGTCATTGAGTTCCGACCGGTCTTTTCCAATATCATATAGCTCCCACCGGGTATTTACATAACCCACAGCCTTCCAGTTGCCCTGCCGTATACCGGTACTATTGGCCCATTGCCAATAGATCACATCATGACCTTCGCGCTGACGACCTTCAAATACAGGCACAAGACTTTTGCCTTCAAGTGGAAGCACTTCATGATCATCAAATCGTTCGGGGTAGGTGGCTTTCCCAAGATCGAGACAGGTGGCCATTATATCGACCAGATGACCGGGCTGATCAGTGATAAACGGTTCCGGTATCCGGGAAGGATAATGCGCAATAAAGGGAGTACAGATCCCCCCTTCAAAATCATGATTCTTAAACTTTCTGAACGGGGTATTGGTGGCATTAGCCCAGGGAAGGTTTAAGCTGCGATAAGATTCCACAGGACCGGGAGGCACATCCGGAGTATAATCTGCGACCTCGGCGCAGGCCCCGTTATCCGAAAGAAACATGATGAGGGTATTTTCCCATTCACCCGATTCTTTTACCTTATCCATGATCCTGCCAATATTCTGGTCCATCCTGTCGACCATGGCTGCGTAGACAGCCATTTTAAGTTCTTCCTCATCCTGATTTTCTATATCCTCCCAATCCGGACATTCTGGATGCTTGGGGCTCAATTCCACCCCTTCCGGGAAGAGATTGAGGTCGAGAATACGCTGATAGCGAACCTCTCTCAGGCTATCCCACCCACCGGCATATTTACCACGGTATCTGGCAATATCCTCAGGCCAGGCATGTAAGGGATAATGGGGAGCTGTATAGGCAAGATATAAAAAATAAGGTTTATCCTCCTCCCGGTACTCATCAAGATAGTCTAAGGCATAATCCGTAAAGGCATCCGTCATATAAAAATCCGGATCGTCGGGCGTATAGGGTTTATATACCGTACTGTCAATGGCCCAGGTCCTTGGATACATATGCTGTTTGCGTCCGGGCATTGGCTCACCGGCTCGTTTTTCACCGGGATTCCAGAAATTGACCGCCCCGTCTACCAGGCCATAATACCGGTCGAATCCCATATTCACGGGCAAGTCAGTACCATGCCATTTCCCCGACATCAGCGTCCTGTAACCAGCTTCCCTGAGTACCTGAGCGATGGTTACACAATTTTTCTTGAAACTCCCGGCACTTTTACCCATCCCCACCTGGTGACTATACAAACCGGTCATGAGGCTGGCCCTTGTCGGAAAGCATTTCGCCGTATTATAAAACTGAGTGAACCGGATACCATTTTCTGCCATCATATCCAGGTTTGGAGTGCTGATCTCTCCACCATAGCAGCCCACATCCGAATATCCCATATCATCGGCCAGTATAAGAATGATGTTGGGCCGGTCATCCCGGACGGGATCTTCCTTCTGACAGGAAGTGATAACAACAGCAATTAAAATAAATACAAATACAATCTTATTGGCCTTGAATATCGTCATGATTAAAAAAGTATATTATATCAGCATGCTTAAATATAATTAAAAATGGATAATAAATTTCCGGGATCAGGATTTTTTGAACAGGAGGGAGCGTTTAAGGCGGCATTCCAGGATCAATAAAAAGAGGCTGCTTTAGAAAACAGCCTCTTCCAGTCTGCCGGATCTGACGACCCTAACTTTTGCCCAGCAGTTGTGCAGTCTCAACCATCCTGATAAATTCATTGCGATATCCTTCCTCATCCTGTCCCCTGGAATTCATGGCCCATTGCAGAATATCATCAAAGTCTACATCGCCTCGAAATTCAGAATCACGCAGGATCATACCAAAACCGGCCACCGCTGCTGAAAACCTGTAATTATCAGAGGCATCAGTGAATTCTGCCGGATCATTCTTAACGATCCTGCTGATCAGTTTACTGGTATTTTCATCAGGAAGCTTATACCTGAGTTTAACTGTCATTATCTCATTCCCATATTTGCCTTTTTTGACCGGTAATTTTTCCTGATATTTCCGTTCATCTATCTTTCCCGTATACTGATCCTCTACCCCTATCGGTATGATTTCATAAAGGGCGGTGACTGTATGCCCTGAGCCCAGCTCACCGGCATCCTTTTTATCATCATTGAAATCTTCATCCCTCAGCTTGCGGTTTTCATAGCCTATCAGCCTGTAGGACTGTACTACTTCCGGATTGAATTCAACCTGTATCTTAACATCTTTTGCTATGGTAAACAGTGTTCCACCAAATTCATTAACAAATACTTTTTTGGCTTCAAGGATATTATCGATATAAGCATAATTCCCATTACCCTTATCTGCCAGTATTTCCATTTTGGCATCCTTATAATTTCCCATTCCAAATCCGAGCACCGTAAGAAATATCCCGGATTCCCTTTTTTCCTCAATAAGACGCTGCATGGCAGCATCACTTGATTCTCCTACATTAAAGTCACCATCGGTAGCCAGGATTACCCGGTTGTTACCACCTTCGATAAAATGTTCCCTGGCCGTTTTATAGGCAAGTTTTATTCCCTGGCCACCTACCGTCGAACCCCCGGCCTGTAAATTATCCAGTGAACCGGTGATCCTGTTTTTCTGATACCCGCTGGTTGGGGGAAGAACCTGACCTGCCGCTCCAGCATATACCACGATCGATACCTTATCCTGGGGACGGAGTTCATTGACCAGCATTTTGAATGCAGACTTTAACAAAGGCAGCTTATTGGACTGGTTCATTGACCCTGACACATCGATCAGGAAAACAAGGTTCGAAGCCGGGAGGTTTTCCATGGGTATTGTTTTACCCTGCAAACCTATATGGACAAGATAATGACTATCATTCCATGGGCATGATCCCACTTCGGTATTGATGGAAAATGGAGCTTCTCCATTGGGTTGCGGATAATCATAGGTGAAATAATTGATCATTTCCTCTATTCGAACTGCATCCACAGGAGGTAGCTGACTGGAGTTGATGAATCTCCGGACATTACTGTAGGAGGCCGCATCTACGTCGATAGAGAAGGTTGACAAAGGATTTGCCGAAGGCTTATGAAAGATGTTTTCGGTAATCGGACTATAGTCTTCCGTATTATGCTGCATAAAGGCAGGATCGGCCGGTGCATAGCCGGCTCCCGCTGTGTAATCAACTGCCTCATAGGCAGCCGACATAGTAGCCATCTCTTCCGATTGGGTTCTGGGCCGGTCTTTCTTTAGTTTGTATTCATTTCTTGCGGGAATAAGATAGACGTCGATCTTGTTGGCTGAACCAATCCTGATTTCCCGATCCTTATATCCGGCATGGGAAAAGATCAGGTAAATGGCCCCGGCGGGAACCGTTATCGAATATGACCCATACTTATCCGTATAGGTCATCTGATTTCCATCTTTGTGCTTTATCAATACTCCGGGCAGAGGCGAAGCATCGATATTGGAATACACATGGCCGGAAATGGTTTTTTTCTCATGGATCCCATTTGTCCAGGCACTTAACAAAATTGCGATACAGATTGTTACTAAACTTTTCATGGCGTTTTTACTTTTTTCTTAAAGGATGCAGGTGACTTTGAGATTCCATAAAAAGAATGGAAAAAAATTGCCGGTTGATTTATATATGATTGAAAAAGAGCAACTTATTATCCTCAATTTTTCATACAGTAGGTTATTTCATCTTTAATTATTTATTTAGTA
>CAZIXF010000037.1:46472-55356 GCA_964543195.1 uncultured Roseivirgaceae bacterium | reverse complement strand
TAACTACCTGATAATAAATATTTTAAATAGTAAAAACGGTTTATTTTGAGAATGATTTATGAATAATCGGGGTTAATTTCTGAATGATCAATTTCTGAAATTTCAAAGCCCGCTTCATCCTTCTATGCAGTTTCAACTTTCAGAACAGTTTAAAAAATTAAAAAATTGGGCATTGAACATTGGATTTTGATCATGAATAAGATCGGTTTGATAAATTCGAATTATTCACGCAGAGATCGCTAATGTAGCAGGTTTAAATAAGATCTCTTTAATTAAACAGAAATTTTCACACAGGCATCTACAGTGCAGCAGAATATGCTCCTTATTTATGGTTCATTTTGGCTTTTAACATATTGGTGGCTTCTTCCAGGTTTTTCAGTTTAAGTACCTCAATATTATAATCGTTCTTTTTGATGCTGTCGTAGTATTTATTGACGGAGATCGAGGTGACAAGGCTTTCAGGAATAATGAGAATAATGGTATCTACTTCAGTCTTAGCCACAAATTCAGAATTAAACTCTTCTTCAAGCCAGAGATGATGTTTTTCCGGCAAGAGAGAAATGGCTCCAAACGCATCAATGATCAGATGTTTGACCTTGTTTTTGGCACAATAGTCCATCATATAATACAACAGGAACTGAAACTCTCCGAAGGGGCAATTGGCTATCCGCCATTCTTCCCTTACGGCTTCAAGATCCCTATTCCAATATAAAGTGCAAAATTCAGTATGGTAAATCTCCTCCTCCATCATCATTGTTTTAATTACCCGAACCTAAGGAAAACATATTTTTCCGAATTTGAAAATTTAAGTATAATAAAGCTGAAAAAACTTGGTTATGCATTAATATTGTAATAACTGATTAAACGGGATTTTTTCATTTTCAGTTTAGTCTGGAGCATTTTACTTTATGCCTTTAACCTTACTCAGGATGAGAATTGTTTTCAATATTGAATATTATACGGAATTTGGCGAGAATTTATGTGTGCTTGGATCCATTCCTGAACTGGGATCATGGGATGAATCCCGTGCTTCCAGGATGGATTATGTTCGGGATGGGAAGTGGAGACTGGAACTTTTCGTTGATGAGGAAATTCTTGATCAGATCGAGTATAAATATATACTCAAAGATGAGCGTAGCCTTGAAAACACGGAAGAATGGGGAAAACCAAGGACTCTTTCACAGAAAAGCACCGGATTCAGTTCGACGCATCTGATAGACAAATGGCGGCCATCGGCTCATCCGGAAAATCCGCTGTTTACTTCGGCGTTTGCCGGTAATCTCTGGCGCAGGAAACCAACGAACCCTAAAAAGAAAAACTATTATAATCATGTTTTTCAACTCTATGCGCCACGTATTGATGAGAACCACCATTTCTGTGTGACAGGAGATGCTACCGGTCTGGGAAAATGGATCCCCGAGGAGGCCATTATGATGGATGACAGTGACTATCCCCTGTGGAAAGCAAGGGTATTCCTGGAAGAAGATGACAAACCCATCAATTATAAATTCGGGATATATGATAAAAAACAGAAAAAGCTTGTAAGCTGGGAAGGGGGGGATAACCGTGTACTGGAACATGATGTGACCATACTGGACAATTCACTGGTGATCAATACAGAACAGCATTACCGTTACAGGAGAGATAACTGGAATGGCGCCGGTGTAGCCATTCCTGTATTTTCCATTAGAACCAAAAAATCGTTTGGTGTGGGAGAATTTCCCGACCTGAAAACCATGGTTGACTGGGCAGTGCAAACAAATCTTAAACTGATACAGATCCTACCCATTAACGATACGGTTGCCACCCATTCATGGGCCGATTCCTATCCTTATGCCGCCATTTCTGTTTTTGCCCTGCATCCCGTCTACCTTCATCTGCCAGCGATGGGCACGCTCAGGAATAAAACCGAAATGGGCAAATTCATTAAGGAAGGGAAAAAACTGAATAAAAATTCGGAATTTGATTATAAGGCGGTTATGGAACTTAAATCCAGGTTCTACAAAAAAATATATGACCAGGATAAGAAAAAGTTCCTGAACGACAAGGGTTTTCAAAAGTTCTTCAACGAAAACCGCGACTGGATGGTACCCTATGCAGCCTTTTCCTATCTGAGGGATAAATATAAGACAGCGGATTTTAAAAAATGGAAAGAGTTTTCGGATTATGATCCACAGAAGATTAAAAAACTGGTAGACTCGGCAAGTAAAATTTATGATGATATTGCGATTCATTATTTCATCCAGTACCATCTCCATCTTCAATTAAGTGAGGTGGTGGAATATGCCAGGAAAAAAGGTGTCATCCTCAAAGGTGATCTTCCCATTGGGATATACCGGAACAGCGTGGATGCCTGGGTTGAACCCCGTTTATATAATATGGATAAACAGGCGGGTGCACCCCCCGATGCTTTTTCAGCCACCGGCCAGAACTGGAAATTTCCGACTTATAACTGGGAAGAAATGGCTAAAGACAATTATGCCTGGTGGAGGAGGCGTCTTACCCAGATGGCCAAATACTTTGATGCTTATCGCATCGATCATATACTTGGATTTTTCAGGATCTGGGAGATTCCCGCAGATTCAGTGGAAGGATTGCTTGGATTTTTCAATCCCGCCATTCCTCTGCAAAAAAGTGAGATAGAAGAACGAGGCGTATTTTTTGATTTTAACCGCTTCTGTAAACCCTATGTCCGGGATCATATACTGGATGATCTTTTTGGCGTTTATAAGAATGAAGTGATCACGAAATACCTGGACCATACCCATCAAGATCATTATCAGTTAAAAGCAGCATTCAGCACACAGAAAAAGATCCTGGAACATCTTGAAAAGAAAAAGCCCCAGGATGAAAAAGAACAGTCAAAGGATGAACAAATAAAGAATGGATTGTTTTCACTGGTCTCGGAGGTGCTGTTCCTTGAAGATGAGAATTCAGAAACAGAGGCCTATCATCCCAGGATCGCTTTTCATGACACCTATTCATTCAGGGAACTTGATGACAATACAAAGTCCGTATCGGATGAAATATATCTTCACTATTATTACCATCGGCAGGAAGATTACTGGCGAGAGCAGGCCCTGATCAAGCTTCCTGCCATAACCAGTGCTTCCGATATGCTGGTCTGTGGTGAGGATCTGGGAATGGTACCCGATTGTGTACCCGATGTATTACATGAATTGGGAATACTCAGGCTGTTTATTCAGAGAATGCCAAAAGAAACGGATCGAGAATTCGGATATTTGCATGATGCACCCTATCTCTCCGTGGCCAGTCCCTCTACACATGATATGTCTACCCTGAGAGGCTGGTGGGAAGAGGATCGGGAACAAACCAATCGATATTTTCGAAGCATGCTGGGACATTCAGGGGAAGCGCCCCCACAGTGTGAACCCTGGATCGTGGAAGAGATCCTTATCCAGCATCTTTACTCCTCTGCCATGTGGACTATCTTTCCCATTCAGGATCTTCTGGCAACCGATGAGGAACTGAGAAGAGAAGAGGTACACGAAGAACGGATCAATGTACCCGGCAATCCGGAAAATCAATGGAAGTATCGTATGCACCTGAACCTGGAAGATCTGAACAGGGAAAAGGGATTTAACAGGAAGATAGAAGGAATGATAAGGGCTTCCGGCAGGTGCGAAACGTTTTGATCAGCAGATTTTAATTTTTTTATTATTTCGATTCCCCATACCTGCTGTCTGCCGGGATCCTTGATTTGGGTTTAACAACCGCATGTGGGGCAATTACGGCATTGTCGCCGATCTCAACATTTCCCATCACGGTGGCCTTAAGTCCTATGGTCACACGCTTCCCCACCTTTACCGGTTCAACCACTAAATAACCCTGGGTAGCATAATGAGCAAAAAGGGTAGCCGAACCGGCAAGCGTGACATGGTCACCCAGTTCGATCAGACAGGGATCCGAGATATTGGTGGTATTGATATGTACACCTTTTCCGATTTTCATACCCATCATTTTATAAAAAAGAATATTCAGCGGTGTGGGAGTAAAAAACTCGAGGAAGGTATACCTGACCACATAAGTAAATGCATTGTGGATATACCAGGGAACCGAAGCAAGCGAATAATAAGATCCGCGGAAAGGTTTTACACGCAGGGGAATGATGAAATTAAAGAAAGGTATTACAAAAATGAGTGTAAGACCATATAAGAAATAACCACCTGCAATGCTCACTCCCAGGCTTCCGTAATGCAGGATCAATGGCCAGTGTCCGGTCACTTTGTCAAGCCATTTAAAAAGGAAGATCCCCGGAGTGGCTGATACTCCCATGGCAATCATACATAAAAGATAAAGTATGGTTAAGGCCAGCATGAAACTGGCCAGCCGGAACCTTCTGAGAAAGGTTTCCAATAATCCCGCCACACCCCTTTTATCCGATTTGGTTGAATGAATATCCTCCTTGGATGGTTTTTTGTTTTTATCCGTTTGATTCATGATTTTAGTTGATTTCCCGAAACGAATGACCAGCGATTTGGGGTTTTAAATTCCATGCCAATTGCTCTGTTTGAGTATAGGATCCTTTATGTATTATTGATAAATATATGTTTTTATATAAAATTAATGGTATGATAAGGTATATTTATGTCAAATTTTTTTAGGATGGGAAACCAGATTAAAACCGTCCTTTTTATTTCGGCTGTATTTTTTGTAATTATTGCCTTTGTCTGGATTGTCGTCATCACGCTCTGTCCCATCTGATCCCGGAAACAGAACGGAAAGTTCTATGATATTCATTGAAGAGAAAGCATTTTAATCATTTTTAATCGCGGTAAATTCTAAATTTCTTTTGATATTAATAACCATATTTAAACACGACCTCTGACATGAACCCCTTAAAAATCCTCTCACTTTCTTTATTAATTAATATCATCTTGCCTATTCATTTTCTTCCGGCCCAGGATGGCAGCTCCAGCGCTGAGATCAGTGACCCTTGGGTAGAACTGAAACCATTATGGTCAAAACTGGTAGATCCAAGATGGGAAGCCGGAAAAAATGTGGGTAAAGAAGATGACGGGATAACCGCTGAATTTGTTGAGTTTTCGGCCGATGGAAGATATCTCGTAACCGGGAACGGGCTGGGAGAAGCATTTGTGCTGGACTCCCGCGATGGAACCATTAACCAAACCTTTACCTATATTGAAGATGAAGATCTTGCCGGCCGGACTGAATTTGACATTTCAGGCGGAAAGAAAAAGGGTATGGAGGTAGAATGTGGCGCTTTTACCCCGGATGGCCAATATGTTATTCTGGGAGGGAATCTCAAAGGTGTTCAGGTATACGACTTGTCAGACGGATCATTATACCGTCATATTCAGGTAGACGAGGAAGTGGATGGCCTGGGTGTTTCGGATGATGGAAGGTACCTGGCCCATGCGGCGCCCATGTCGGCAGAAATAATCGATCTGTCCACCTGGGATCAGGTAGCGCGCATTCAGCACGGCAATGTGGAAGGGGTAATAAATTCCGCGGAGTTTTCCTCAGACGGAAAACTTCTGGTATCGGCCGGGAATTACGGTCATGTGTTGGTGAACCGTACGTCAGACTGGGAAAGAGTTGGTGACGGTACGATCTCCAGTATATCGTCTATTAAATCAGTCAGGTTTTCACCGGACGACAAAATGATTGCAGCGGGATACAGTGATGGCGAACTTGTGGTATACAATACGGAGGGGATGTCTGTCGTCTGGGAATATCCGCTTTTTTACATCGAGGCCGTAGCCTGGTCACAGGATGGTAAATATCTCCTGGCGGGAGGCAGGGATAACAAGGGACGTCTCAGGATATATGATACTTCAAACTGGAAGCTGGTCGGCGATCCGGAAGTGCAGGCTGACCGTTCGAACATTGAATATATCGATGTTTTTGAGGACCGGATAGCTGTGGTCGGGGAGGACGCCCATGTAAGGGTGTACAGGTTGATTAGCCGTAAATAAGCGTTTACGAAAGTTTTCATGAATTTACGTATCCGGGATTTTTTAATGATTTAAAGTCAAATAATCATTATGTTTTGACTTTGTTTATCAGGAATTGTTAACTTCCATTGAGACGTTTCCGAAAAATTCGAAATATCCCGTGAATTCTATTGTCGAAAATTAAGCCAACTTCTTTATCTCATGCTGAAGATCTTTACCGGTTTGTTTTTCATTCTGCATGGCCTGGTCCACCTGCTGTATTTCGGCCAGAGCCGGAAACTCTTCGAGCTTCAGCCGGGCATGACCTGGCCGGAGGATTCTTGGCTGCTTTCAAGATTGATGGAAAACTCAACCATCAGGTGGCTGGCATCCTTTTTCTGTTTGCTGGCGGCTCTTGGATTTGCAGGTGGTGGTGTGGCCTTGTTCGCGGGCCTGAATATATGGGGTCCCTCCATACTTTTCTCTGCAACTTTTTCCATTTTTCTTTATTTGATTTTCTGGGACGGAAGTACCAGGAAGCTACCCGAAAAGGGAGCTGTTGCTGTCATATTGAATACAGGCATTCTGATTCTTGTCATACTGATGAAATAATTTTTTCCAGGCCTTCAGCTCAATGTTATAATTTATTTCATTCATACCTGACGTTACCTTTTTACATCATTCACATCATTGTCGCCAAGGTTAGAATCCTTTCATACTTCCTATAGATCGAAGTGATTTCCGGGGTTTGACACCCTTCCTGATCAATCATGCCGGCCCGACCGATCTTGAAATAACCGGCAAGAAAAAAATAAGTCACGGAAAAGAAGGAAAATAAGAGGGCCCGGTGCAGTATGATGACCTGACCGAATGCATGGAGATACCTGGAGTAAAGATTCATTTATACGGGAAAAAACTGACACGTCCTTATCGTAAGATGGGCCATGTCACGGTATTGGCTACCACCATTGAAGAAGCCCGGAAGAAAGCGGACCTGGTCAAGGAGAAAAAAATTTAACTTCAAAGCAGATGCATCACATTTTTTACTCCATGTCCAGATCCACGACTATACTGGTGATAAACAGTGGATGGCCTTTCCGGGTTTGCATATCCAGCCGGGAAACATTGAATCCTTTGGATACCAGGTATAAAAAATCCCTCAACCCGTATTTTATGTAGTCGAGTGGCCCGTTCTTGCGGCATCGCGGATCATTTTCAGGTGTTCGCTTTATAATTCCATGGGAATAATCAATATCCTTCCGGATGAACTGATCGCCCTCCCAGTAATGGTAGAAGGTATAATTTTTGAAAGGCGATTCTTCGATCAGATCCTTCATCAGCTCATAGTGGGTCAGCGTAACATGAAGGGGCAGTCTGGGGTCTTTTTGCTGATCAAGAAAAGGCCGGTCTTTCGGATTTTTATAGTCCGGTACACTTATTCTCAGCCTTCCTCCGGGTTTGAGCAGGCGATAACATTCGGCCAGTAATTCTTTGATCTCTTCTTTGCTGATATGCTCAAAAAAATCCTCGGAATGGATCCGGGTGACGGAATGATCGGGGAGAGGAATCGGGTTCCTGATATCATGCTTTACGGCCCATCCGTGATCGGGAGGATCAAGGTCTACGGAAATATAATTCTCATATTCGGGATTGGGGTGGCAATTGAGTCCTCCTCCAAGATTCAGATATATCGGATCCTTTGTTTTTACTTCAGACCAGTCCATCGGGCAAATAAAAGTTTAAATGATAAAAATAACCAAATTTAAATTATTGCAAGCATATTATTCATCGCTGTCAAAAATCTACCCCATGGATCTATCAATCTCCAGGAGCTTTAAAAATTGATCAGTTAAAAAAAATCATATATGTGAATTTTACGATGACCGGGTTGGCTGAGCCTGGGGTTGAATCAGAGGGCATTGGTTCTCAGTAGCACGTTGAAAGCTTTTCTTTTCCAGCGGTTATTGGTCGTGATATCTTAATCAGCATATGATGCATATAAATCCTATATGCCTGGGCTGTTTCTCTATAAATAAATTTTGAAGGCCGCATCGTTTACCAATACAACAATAATCGGAAGGCTTCCGATTATTGTTACAGGTTCAAATTGTCTATTAATATTTATTTAATAAATTCATTTATATTTTTATCGATCCGGAAAATAATCACTTCCTTGTATGGGCCCCCTCCATGGGCCACCCAGCAGAAATTCATTGGGGGAAGAGATCTGGATAAATCCCGGACTCATGATCTATGTAATTATATGGTCCACTGGGTGAAATATCTTGTTAATAATCAATGTCCGGTAAAATATATCTCGCTTCATAACGAAGGGGAAGACGTCTATCGCTGGAACTTTGATGAGGGTACACAGCGGATAGAAAAGTTTGATTTTAACCTGTATTGGCCATCCCACAGGCATTTATAATTGCTTTTGCCGGTGATGATACCGGTAATCCGGATGCCTTCGTGGTGACCAGCAACATTTATATCTGGTCACTGCCAATAGAGATCAGGATTAAAGGAACCGAAAGTACGCGGTTCAGGGCATTCAGAACCAGTGAAGATGGGTCTGAAAAGTATAAGGATATCGGAATTTTTGAGGTTAGCGGGGGATCCATCGTTTATGATCCGCCCCAGGGAACGACCACCACGTTTATTGCGGTTGATTAATTGGCTTGTTCTCCGGTTCGAGCTGCAATTCGCCCGGTTCAGGGTACAGGCCTGCTGTACTCAACCAAATAAGTATTGATTCCAAATCTGTCATTAGAATATATAATATACACGGAACTATCCGAAAATGTGCATATTACTGGCAGAAAATTCTAATGGTCGTCATTAGAAAATATTTGATAATCAGGAATTTATACTCTAATGAATAATCTGGGTTTATTTTTTTAAGATAGAATTTTGAAGAATATCGCAACTCTAATTTTCCCCCACCTCACCACCTGACCGACTCCACA
>CAZIXF010000037.1:35055-46372 GCA_964543195.1 uncultured Roseivirgaceae bacterium | reverse complement strand
CTGCCCACCTCCCCAACTCTGCCTGGTGACTTATTGTTTCTTTGCCGAAATACTAAGCCAGCATATGAACAAACAACCCGCTTCTCAGTTTCGGTTCGAACCAGGTGGTTTTGGGAGGCATGATCTCCCCTCTGTCCGCAATTTCCATCAAATCATCCATACGGACAGGATACAGCGCAAAGGCCACCTTCATCTCACCATTGTTCACCCTTTTTTCCAGTTCATCGAGCCCCCGGATCCCTCCTACAAAATCGATCCGCTTATCGGTACGCACATCCTCGATACCCAGTATCGGTTTCAGGATCTGTTTATACAAAAGGGTAACATCCAGCCTGTCCACCGGATCTTTATCATTCCAGGTGCCCGGCTTTGCCCTCAGGATGCACCAGTTCCCTTCCAGATACAAGGACAGTTCATGGGGCTTTTTCGGTTTATACTGACCCGGGCCACAGGTTTTAATATCAAAACTCTGGCTGAGGAGATCAATGAACTCGTCCCTGCTTAACCCATTGAGATCAGTCACCAACCGGTTATAATCCAGTATAGTAAGCTGATTATGCGGGAAATAGGCCGCCATGAAATAATTATATTCTTCAATACCCTGGTGATGAGGATTTTTACTTCTGAGTTCACGTCCCACAAGGGCTGCAGCAGCCGTCCTGTGATGGCCGTCGGCCACATAAGTTTTCGGGATTTTTTCAAACTCATCGGTTATGGACTTGACCGTGGGCTCATCCGAAACCTGCCAGACTACATGACGAACCCGGTCGGGCATCTTAAAATCATAGAGCGGCTTCGCTTTTTTTATTTCCGCCACGATGCCATCCAGGACTTTTGACCTGGGATAGGCTAAAAACACCGGTTCGGCATTCATATTCGTATAGCGGATATGGTTTTTCCGGTCTTCCTCTTTATCCGGCCGGGTGAGCTCATGTTTTTTGATCACCTCATTGAAATAATCCTCTATGCCCGCACAACCTACAATGCCGGTCTGGCGATGCCCCTCTTTTTCAAGCATATATATATACAATGACTCCTTTTCATCCTGTTTGAACAAGCCCATTTCACAGGCTCTTTCAAAATTGGTTTTGGCTTTCTGATAAACAGCGGGACTATAGGGATCATGGTCTTTAGGGAAATCCACCTCAGGTTTGATCACCCGGAGAAAAGATAGCGAATTTCCCTTTACGGCCCGTTTAGCTTCCTCTGTGCTGATCACATCATAAGGGACGGAAGCCACAAAATGAGCCTTGTCAGGCACAGGGCGGTATGCTTTGAATGGTTTGAGGATAGCCATAATTATTTCGATTCCGGAATTACCCGTACCCGGATAACCCCTTCTATTGATTTTATGTTTTGCATCTGTTCATCTGAGATCTCCTGGTCCACATCGATTATATTATAGGCGATCTTTTCATAATGACGGTTCAGCATATCATTGATGTTGATATCCTGGTTGGCCAGCACGGTAGTGATCTGCCCCACCATTTTGGGGATATTTCTATTCACGATGCATAGCCGCCATCCGCCGTTACGGGGCATTTCGGCTTCCGGGAAATTCACCGAATTATGGATGACCCCGTTTTCCAGATAATTTCTCAGTTGGCTCACGGCCATCACGGCACAGTTCGATTCCGACTCCGGTGTGCTGGCACCCAGATGGGGTATACCCACCACTTTTTCGTGTTTGAGAAGTTTTTCATTGGGGAAATCCGTCACGAATGCCGACACTTTGCCGTTATCGAGCGCTTCCAGGAGATCGTCCTCATTTACCAGCCCGCCCCGTGCAAAATTGAGAATCCTCACGTTATCTTTCATCATTTTGATCTTAGCCTTGTCAATAAAACCCCGTGTGTCTTCAGTTTGAGGCACATGCAGGCTCACATAATCCGATTCACCAAGCAGGTGTTCAAAACCCCTCGCTTTCTGAACATTCTGTGAAAGACCCCAGGCGGAATCCACCGAAATATAAGGGTCGAAGCCGATCACCTTCATACCCAGCGATTCTGCGGCATTGGCCACCAGCCGGCCGATTGCCCCCAGTCCGATAATACCCAGTGTCTTTCCCATTATTTCGGGTCCCACAAACTGCGATTTGCCTTTTTCCACCATTTTGGGAACTTCCCCGCCGTTCCCGATCAACCCTTTGGCCCAGTTGATCCCACCGATTACATTTCTCGATGAAAGGAATAACCCGGTCAGGACGAGTTCCTTTACCGCATTGGCATTCGCCCCGGGGGTATTGAAGACTACAATTCCCTTTTCGGTGCAGGAATCTACCGGAATATTGTTCACGCCGGCACCGGCCCGGCCTATGGCAAGCAGATTATCCCGGAGATCCATGTCATGCATATTAAAACTCCGGACCAGGATTGCATCCGGATTGCTTATCTCCGAAGCCGATTCATATTTATCATAAGGAAGAAGAGAAAGACCTGCCGGGGCGATTTTGTTGAGAGTTTGGATTTTGAACATAATTAAAAAATATTTTATGCGTTATCTTTTTCAAATTTTTCCATGACCTCTACCAGTTTTACCACCCCTTCTTTAGGCATGGCATTGTAAATGCTGGCCCTCATACCGCCTACTGTCCGGTGGCCTTTCAGGGTTTTGAGGTTCTGACCGGCAGCTTCCTTGATGAACTTCTGGTTCAGTTCATCGGTTGGAAGAATGAACGGAACATTCATGATGGAACGATACGATCCTTTCACCGTGGGTTCGAAAAGCGAGGAATTGTCGAGGAACTCATAAAGCATGGAAGCTTTCTCCCTGTTGATCTTTTCGATAGTGCTTACGCCACCCAGGTTGGTGAGCCATTCAAAAACCAGACCGGCCATATAAATGGCAAAACAGGGCGGGGTGTTGAACATCGATCCACTATCGGCGTGGGTCTTATAATTGAACATGGTGGGGGTGAAGTCAAGGGCTTTACCGATCAGGTCCTCCCTGACGATCACAATGGTGAGCCCGGCAGGGCCGATATTTTTCTGAGCTCCTGCATAGATCACGCCGAATTTCGAAACATCATATTCCTGACCCAGGATATTGGACGACATGTCGGCTGCGATCGGTACATTGCCGGTATCCGGAGGTTCGTGAAATGCCGTACCGTAGATGGTGTTGTTGGTAGTGATATGAACGTAATCGGCGTCCGGGTCAAACATGTCCGGCCTGATCTCAGGGATATAATTGAAAGTTTTATCCTCCGATGAGGCTACCACCCTTATTTCACCGTACCGTTTTGCTTCAGCAATGGCTTTTTTCGACCATTGACCGGTATGAATGTAGTCGGCTTTTCTTTTTTCGGAAAAAAGGTTTAAAGGAACCATGGCAAACTGACTGGACGCCCCACCCTGCAAAAAAAGCACTTTATAATGAGCCGGGATCTTCATCAGGTTTCTCAGGCTTTCTTCCGCATGTTCTATTACTTCTTTGAATTCTGCGGAGCGATGACTTATTTCCATCACGGACATTCCCGTGCCTTTGAAATCAAGCAACTCTTTCTTTGCCTGTTCCAGAACAGCATCAGGCAAAGTGGCGGGTCCTGCAGAAAAATTATATGCTCGAGCCATAAAATAAAATTTTAAAAATTTAGAAAAAACAGGTGTTGGTTATATGATTTTCAAAAATACAACGAAAGTATAAAAATATCATGTTTACCGGCCATAGTTATTGTGAACGAACAGGATTTTAGATCAATTTACAATGAGCCTTTTAATCTTTTATAAAAATAAGGAATTCCTCTATATTTGGGAACTTGAATTAACCGTATAATTGGCCAGAGAAAAAACCATATATATATGCCAGAACTGTGGCGCTCAATCGCCCAAATGGCTTGGTAAATGTCCTTCCTGCAACGAATGGAATACTTTTGTGGAGGAAGTGGTAAGCGCTACGCCTGCCAGGAAACAGAAAACCCTTACATCAATACCGCTGCCCCTGCGTGAAGTGTCGGCTGAATCTAAAAACCGGATCGAGACAGGTGATAAGGAACTTGACCGCGTACTGGGCAAGGGAATTGTTCCCGGTTCTGTGGTATTGATCGGAGGGGACCCCGGTATCGGGAAATCCACCCTCATGCTCCAGATGTCACTGCGCATGAAAAACAAAAAAATTGTTTATGTGTCGGGAGAAGAAAGCCCGTCACAGATACGCTATCGGGCCGAACGGATCGGGGAACTGGGTGATAACAGCTTTATTCTGCAGGAAACGAATACGGATGCCATCCTGGCCGGGCTGGAACAGGTGGATACCGATATGGTCATAATCGATTCCATCCAGACGCTGAGTTCACCCCTTATCGATTCTACTCCGGGCTCCGTATCACAGATCAGGCAATGCACCAGTGAATTGATCGACTATGCCAAGAAAAAAAATGTGCCGGTATTCCTTGTAGGACATATCAACAAGGAGGGAAACCTTGCCGGCCCCAAGGTACTGGAACATATGGTAGATACGGTGCTGCAGTTCGAAGGAGACAGGCACCATGTCTACAGGATCCTCCGGTGTATAAAAAACAGGTTCGGTTCCACCTCGGAACTGGGGATCTATGAAATGCGCACGGACGGGCTGAAAGGTGTGGAAAACCCTTCCGATCTGTTGCTTTCCCAGCGGGATGAAAATGTTAGCGGGGTTTCCATCGGGTCTACCATTGAAGGGATACGTCCCCTGATGATCGAAGTGCAGGCCCTGGTAAGCCCGGCCGCTTTCGGCACACCGCAGCGCAGTACAACGGGTTTCGACTTTAAAAGACTCAATATGCTTCTTGCCGTGTTGGAAAAAAGGGCCGGTTTCCGCCTGGGAACCCAGGATGTATTTCTGAACATTACAGGAGGTTTACGAGTGGAGGATCCCTCGCTTGATCTGGCAGTGGCCTTGGCCATTATTTCTTCCTATCAGGAGATCCCTTTGGCAGGTGATACCTGTTTTGCCGCCGAACTGGGACTCACCGGAGAGTTACGGGCCGCAAACCGGTTGGAAAACCGGATCCTGGAAGCGGAAAAACAGGGATTCAACCATATTTATATATCAAGATATGCGCCGAAAAGTATTAAACCGGATCAATACAAGATTAATATACGGCGCTATGAGCGGATCGATGAAGTAATAAATTCCTTAATGTAATAATGAAAAGGAAGTAGCCATGATTGACTTATTACTGGAAAACTCAGGAGCAGCCTCCTGGATAGGCCACTATATTGTACTGCCCTTATTGATATTTGTCGCCCGGATCCTCGACGTAACGCTGGGCACTTTACGGGTATTGTTTATTATGCAAGGCAACCAACGGTTGGCTCCGGTGCTCGGTTTCGTGGAATCGATGATCTGGCTCATGGCGATCAGTCAGATCATGCTGAATCTGGAAAACCCGGCATCCTATGTAGCTTTCGCCGGCGGATATGCCTTTGGCACCTACGTAGGCATCAAAATAGAAGAAAGGCTGGCAATTGGTAAGGTTCTGGTCAGGGTGATCATCCGATTCGGTGCCTCTGCACTTTTAAGGTTTCTTAAAGACCATGATTTCCACTATACCAACGTGCCGGGGGAAGGACGTTTCGGGAAAGTCAATATATTATTCTTTGTCATCAAGCGGGAAAGACTGCCTTTCATACTGAAAGCGATCAATGAATTCAATCCAAAGGCTTTTTATACGGTAGAAGCCATTAAAAGTGCCAGTGAATACCACCTGGGTTCAACAGACAAACGATTTTTATTCTTCAACAGGTCCTTATCAAACAGAAAATAAATGCTTCAGAAAATAAAAATACCGCATACGCTCGTCCTGTTGTTTGCCATGATGGTACTGGCCCAGATCGCTACCTATGTGTTGCCGCAAGGTGAATTCAGGACCACAGAAGATGAAAAAGGCCATACCGTCGTAGTACCCGGAAGTTATCATGAGGTGCCGGAAGCGGAATTATTGAAACCATGGCATGTTTTCATGGTGATACCCAATGCGTTCAAGGATACGCAGGCCATCATTTTTTTCGTGTTCATCATCGGCGGTACCCTGGCGGTAATACGATCGACCGGGATGATCGATGCCTTCCTGGGAAAGCTGATAAAAAAATACGGTAACCGCCCATGGCTGCTTATCTTTTTTACTATGCTGGCGTTCAGCATCGGATCGAGCACACTTGGGATGGCCGAGGAATTCATTCCGTTCGTTCCCATTCTTCTGATCCTGTGTTTATCGCTCAACCTGGACCGGATCACGGCCATCGGGGTAATGGTCGTGGGATACGGTGTAGGTTATGGGGTAGCCGCGCTGAATCCGTTCACGGTTATGGTGGCCCAGGAGATCGCTCAGCTGCAGCCCGCATCGGGAATCTTTTATCGCCTTATATTATTTACACCTTTTTTCCTGGTTGGCTTTCACCATGTATACAGTTATGCAAAAAAAGTACGCGAAAATCCGGACAATAGTTATCTGGAAAAAGAAGTGGAACTAAATATCGATACCAGCCCGCAAGAAACCAAAATAACTGTCCGGCACTGGCTTATCCTCGTGGTAATATTGCTTGCGTTGATCCTGATCGTATTCGGGATCTCCGAACTTTCCGGCTGGAACTGGTATCTTGTTGAACTGGATGCTGTTTTTCTGGGCCTTACTATACTGGTAGCCATCATTGCAGGCTTGTCGCCGGATAAAACCGCCCTGGAATTTTCAAAGGGAGCCACCGAGCTTACCACCACCGCCCTCCTTATCGGGTTTGCCAGGGCCATTGCCCTTATTCTGGAAGATGGCGTGGTATTGCATACCATAGTGAATGCCATGGCTGCACCGCTGGAGCTGGCAGGATCGGAAATAGCCGCGGTAGGTATGTTCATCATACAAAGCCTTATCAATTTCTTTATACCCTCAGGAAGCGGACAGGCTTTTGTGACCATGCCCCTGATGACACCGATAGCCGATCTGACCGGCCTGTCACGACAGATCGCCGTGCTTGCCTACCAGTTTGGTGACGGATTTACCAATATGATCGTGCCGACCAATGCCGTATTGATGGGCATTCTCGGAATTGGTAAGATCCCCTATGATAAGTGGTTCAGGTTTATTTTCCCAATGCTGGTTAAACTATGGATATTAGGCTCCATGGCTTTGGTCATTGCCGTGTTAATTGGTTATCAATAAAGAGAAATGCTTTGTTGAAGGAAATTTCTCACTTATAAATCGTGTTGTTATAATAAAAACATGTTTAATAAAAATATTACGAAAAATGGATGTACGCATTGAAAAAGACACCATGGGACAAATCGAGGTCCCTGCCGATAAATACTGGGGAGCTCAAACACAGCGAAGCAAAGAAAATTTCAGGATCGGCGGAGAACACATGAAAATGCCGCGTGAAATTATAATGGCATTTGCCTATCTGAAAAAAGCGGCTGCCTTAACCAACCGGGAACTGGGCGTGTTGCCTGCCGAAAAGGCGGAAGTGATCGCCAGGGTATGTGAGGAGATCCTCGAAGGAAAACACGATGATCAGTTTCCCCTGGTGGTCTGGCAGACCGGATCGGGAACCCAATCCAACATGAATGTAAATGAAGTGGTGGCCAACAGGGCCCATGAGTTACTGGGTGGTAAACTCACCGATGAAAAGAAAAAGGTCCACCCCAACGATGATGTGAATAAATCACAGTCATCGAACGATACCTTCCCCACGGCCATGCATATTGCCGCGTATAAAATGTTGAAGGAGCAGACTATGCCCGGGATTTCCAAGCTCAAGGATACGCTTGCCGCGAAATCAGAAAAATTCAAAGAAGTGGTAAAAATCGGGCGCACACATTTTATGGATGCCACTCCACTGACCCTTGGACAGGAATTTTCCGGATATGCCAGTCAGCTCGATCATGGACTGGCAGCTTTGGAAAACACGTTTGATCATCTTTCAGAACTTGCGTTGGGCGGCACTGCAGTCGGAACCGGACTGAATGCACCAAAAGGTTATGACGTGAAAGTGGCAGCCAGGATCGCCGAACTCACCGGGTTGCCATTCATTACCGCCGCCAATAAATTTGAATCCCTGGCGGCTCATGATGCCATAGTAGAGACTTCAGGAGCCTTAAAACAGCTTGCCGTAAGCCTGATGAAGATAGGCAATGACATTAGGATGCTGGCCTCGGGGCCGCGCTGTGGAATCGGCGAGATCAATATTCCCGCCAATGAACCGGGTTCATCCATCATGCCCGGTAAGGTTAATCCAACTCAACCGGAAGCCCTCACCATGGTATGCGCGCAGGTAATGGGTAATGATGTGGCGGTGAATGTGGGGGGCATGAACGGGCATTTTGAGCTGAATGTTTTTAAGCCGGTAATGATATACAATTTACTGGTCTCTGCACGTTTATTAGGGGATGCCTGTATATCTTTCAATGATAATTGTGCAGTAGGAATTGAACCTAATCATGAAAGGATCGAAGAAAATCTCGAAAATTCACTGATGCTCGTTACGGCCCTGAATACGCATATCGGATATGAAAAGGCAGCCAAAATAGCAAAAAAGGCGCATGAGGAGGGTAAAACATTGAGAGAAACGGCCATTGAACTGGATCTGGTAACCAATGAACAGTTCGACGAATGGGTGGATCCTAAAAAGATGATCGGAAGCTTTTGAGAGGATTGGGAGGATTAAAAAAAAGTATAATTGGAATTTATTTGGTTTTTTTTATACATTGCTAATAATTTTGCAATTGTTCACCAATAATTTTAGAATATGAAAAATCTGGTATTTCTATTGAGCCTGGTACTTTTTATCGGAAGTATAAACTTGGCCAGTGGTCAGGATGAGCTTTCCAAAGAGGAAAAGAAAGAGTGGAAACGGAAAGCCAAGGAATTGAAAAAAAATCCGATATTACTTAAACAGATATCTGATGAAAACGAATCGATGAAAAGTGAAATATCGGCGTATAAGCGACAGATCTCCTCATTGGAAGCAAAAGTGGATGAGAAGCAGAATGAGGTAGATCAGTTGAAGCAGCAGGTGAGCCGGCTTGAAGCTGAACTGGCTGCTTCAAAAGAGCGATTGGCTGCAGTTAAAAAGGAGGCAGAAAGTGAACCGGCCGAAAAACCCGTTTATGACGATTCGGGAGTAGTCTTTAAGGTTCAGATCGGCGCTTTCAGAAACAAGGACCTTTCCAAGTATTTTAACAATACGGAAAATTTCAGCGGTGAAATTACCGATGAAGGTGTTCAGAAGATAACACTGGGAAGATTCAGGGATTACTGGGAAGCCGATACCTTCAAAAAATACCTGCGTGAAATGGGTGTTAGCGATGCCTGGATCGTACCTTATAAGGATGGCAAGCGTGTGGCCATGAAGGATGTGCTTGAAGGTGTGATCTGATCTGGAGATCCGGTTATTTATGAAAAATTAATACAATGAAGAGCGAACCTGCCCGGACTGATGGTCCGGGCAGGTTTTTTTTATGGTTTACGGCCCACGCATATAACCGATAATCCCGCCCGGTTTTTTACCAGCATATCAGCGACCCGGAATACAGGGACCAGAAAATTAAACAGCTTCATCTGGCCACCCGGGATAGTATCATTTTTCTGAAGCTTCCCCGATACATACCAGCCTGCTATCCCGGCCAGGTTAAAATACCGGGAATGAATTACACGGAGATCATTATTTTTAAAAACTGTGGTCAGGGCCGATCGTGTATACCGGCGGTAGTGGCCCAGAGCGCGGTCGAAACTATTGAACAGGCTCTGGTAAGCCGGGACCAGGATGATCAGCGTTCCTCCTTTTTTGAGTAAAAACCGGCAATTGGCTATGGCCAGCCGGTCATTTTCGATATGTTCGATTACATTCAAGGCAAATACCGTATCAAATTTGGCCAGGATATTTTTGTATTTATTGGGGAAATCGGGATCTGTGAGGTCTATTTGAAGGATGTCTTCCAAATTTGGAGAATTACCGAATTTGGTCCTCAGGATGTTGCAATACCTGTCCTGCAGATCACTGAGCGTAATATCATATCCGTGGTTAATTAAATACCGGGAGATGTTTCCTATGCCGCTTCCGATTTCAAGGATTTTACCTTGACAATAAGGACGGATGGTTTCATACATCCATTGATTGAATTTATTAGCCCCGGAGATCACTTTCAGGGTTTCCAATCCCTCCTTATCGTATTCCTGTGCCTGATTTTCCTTCATCGGATCAAATTATATCTGAAAATGCAGTAAATGGCTTTCAGCCCGTCCTTCCAGTTTATTTTTTTCCCTTCCTTGAACTTCCTTCCATAATAAGATATCCCGATCTCATAGATCCTGATGTCCTTGATCCGGGCAAGTTTAGCCGTGACCTCAGGCTCGAAACCGAACCGGTTTTCTTTCAATACGATCGACCGGATCATTGAAGTCCTGATCATTTTATAACCCGTTTCCATATCGGTAAGGTTCAGGTTGGTAAACATGTTGGACAGAAAGGTAAGAAATTTATTGCCCAGTGAATGCCAGAAAAAGAGAATCCGGTGTGCTTTTCCCCCAAGGAACCGGGAGCCGTAAACCACATCGGCATGCCCTTCCACCACCGGTTTTAAAAGCAGGTTGTATTCTTCAGGATCATACTCGAGATCGGCATCCTGCACGATCATGAATTCTCCATCAGCCTTTTCAATGCCCTTTCGTATGGAGGCTCCTTTACCCTTATTTTTCTTTTCATCGATCAAATGAATTTTTCCCGGATACCGGTCCATGAATTCCCGGATTTTTTCAGCTGTGCCGTCTGTCGACCCATCATTCACTACAATTAATTCCTTTTTTATATTCCCTGTCAACGATATAGAGTCTACTTTTAAAAGAACCCGGTAAATGGTCGATTCCTCATTATACACAGGGATGATGACGGTAAGTTTATTTATCTGCTCCATAGTTAATTCTCAGGCGCGAACCGGAAAAGATACGTATCGGGGTTTGACAAAATAAGTACAGGAGGAAATTTATCCGGGTTATCCCTGATTACCGGGAAAAGGTACTGATAGGTTTGCCCGTATCCCAGGTTATCCAGTACTACATAATCCACCTTATTTTCCCTGAAATCAGCCAGCATCTCATCCGGATCGGAGGTATAGGGATATACGGCCGTATAAGTGCCCGATTTCAGATGGAACAACATGGGTTTCCGGCATATCACGACCACATCCTGTATTTTTTCCCGGTCAAAATATTCTGCGATCTTGAAATAGTTTTTCCAGTTGGCCGGATAATCTTCTTTGGCCTTGAGATGTAATTGATTGATTGGTCTGATATATGCCAGTGCAAAAAGAGCTAAGATCAACAGGTTGAATTTCATCTTGAATTTCATCT
>CAZIXF010000037.1:26145-34955 GCA_964543195.1 uncultured Roseivirgaceae bacterium | reverse complement strand
TTGAATTTCATCTTGAATTTCATCTGTTCGAGCACACCGGCGACCAGGTAATAAATGCCTGTCAACAGGGCCATCAGGAGGAAAGGCATTACCGGTAATACAAACCGGACCCCCTTCCATACGTCAGGCCAGAGAAGCAATATAGCAAAGGTCCCCAGAAGATAGCAGATGATCAATAATCCTTTCCGCCATATTTTATAGAACCCGTAAATGCCCACAGCCACCATCACAAGACCAAGCAACCACTCGTTGAAACTGATTTCCTCGAAATAATTCACGTTGATAAAAGAGAACACCGATGAGGGGATCTCCCTGGTAATGTACCTGGAAAGATTGCTGAAAAACCGGTTAAAATAATCGATCAGTTCCGCATTTCCCAGTTCCGGCCGGTAGGGATTGATCATGACCAGGGGCTTTATATAAGAACTGCCTCCGAGGCGCTGACTTCTTATGATCCAGGGAAGTGCCAGCGCAATAAAACCTGTAAAAATGAAAAGCGCATGCTTCCATTGTTTTTTAAATGCGAGATAAAGAATAATTCCCCCGAAAAGAGCCAGTCCGGTAGACCTGATATAATAGGATATTGCCAGACTGGTCAACGCCAGGTAAATATATGGATCTTTGTACCAGGTTTTGCCGAAATCAATTTTATACACAAAGATCAGGCAGGTCGTGGAGAACAGGATAAAGGGGATTTCGGTCATTAGTATGGTGCTGTATTGGAGAATATCGGCATTCAGGGTTATAAAAAGCACCGCGATAAAGGCCATTTTAAGATTCCCGGTAAGGTGCCGGACCAGATAAAATATCAGGTAAAGACTGATCAGAAGAAACAAACCGTTAAACATTTTCAGGAATACTACCGAATCGGAAAAATGCATGAAAAGGGACATGATGAATGGATATCCGGGAGGAAAATGGTTGTTCGGTCCTTTTTCAATGCTGGCAATATTCACATAACCTTCGCCCTGGGATAAGGCCTTGGCCAGTACATAATAATAGGCATTATCTCCGTTAAGATCCAGTTTTTTATCAAAGGTATAGCTATAGGATGCCAGAAAGATTATTGATATGAGCGCAAAATAGACCGTGTTTTCGAACCACACCGAGCCCTTTTTTTCCGGAGTTTTCTCCGGTGGGGCAGCCTGCCGGTTATTCTTTTTCTTATTCATTATTTGTGATCCAATAGGTGAATATTTAAATATCCTTCTCCATATCGCCGGTGGATCAGGAATTTGACTATCTCATACTGTGTTCTTTTCAACGATTAGAGTGTAAATTTGCAATCATTAATCAGAATCAACAATTTTCAGAATGAGAATTTCAAAAGAAGAATCGGTTGCGGTGATCGTTGATGTTCAGGAAAGACTGTTTCCGCATATTCATAATAATCAACAGCTCGAAAAAAATATAAAGATACTGATAGAAGGATTGAAACTGCTGAAAATGCCTGTCCTGTTGACTGAACAGTATAAAAAAGGTTTGGGAGATACCATCCCGGCTGTCAGGGAATCCCTTGATGAAGTGATACCCGTTGAGAAAATATCATTCAGTTGTTGTGACGAAAGCCGCTTCCTGGCCGAGTTGAACCGAACCGGAAAAAAATTCGTTATACTTGCCGGGATCGAAGCCCATGTCTGTATTTTGCAGACCGTACTCGACCTGGTCGAAAACGGATATATGCCTGTTCTGGTCGAGGATTGTATATCCAGCAGAAAAAAGAATGATAAGGATATTGCCATTGAAAGGGCCAGACAGGAGGGTGCTATAATTACTTCCTATGAATCCATACTTCTTGAACTCTGCCGGGTAGCCGGTACGGAAACATTTAAAAAGATTTCCGGGTTGATTAAATAATCTGTTGGAAGTGAACCGCAAACGAAAGTAATTAAACATAGGCGTTATCCGGTTGGTCAACCGCGATCTGAATCTTGCAGGGGAAAGTATGGTTCCCGAGAGTTCAGAACTCCATGATGTAAAGAGGCAGATAGAAAAAGTGATGACCTATTTGCTGGAAAAGGATTTTGAACGGTTATTGAATGTCATGTACCGGCTTGATATCCATGAAGAAAAGTTCAAAGAGGTAATCAATGGTTTGCATGGCAACAACATTTCAGGCATATTAGCGGGACTGATAATCGAACGGGAGATCAGGAAGGTAAAAACCCGGATAAAATTTAGCTCATGATCTGTTATGATCAGTGAAGATTCGAAAATAATTGCTGTAGATTTTGACGGGACGATCGTTGAACACGATTATCCCCGGATAGGCAGGGAAATGCTGTTTGCTTTCAATACCCTGAAAGCTCTTCAGAAAAGAGGGCATAAGCTGATCCTGTGGACTTTCCGTTCGGGTAAGTCATTGGAGGAGGCTGTGGATTATTGCCGGAAGAACGGGGTTGAATTTTATGCGGTGAATAAAAATTACCCGGAAGAGGAACTTACCGCAGAAATCAGCAGGAAGATACAGGCCGATATATACATCGATGATCGTAATATAGGTGGTTTTCCCGGATGGAGCAAGGTATGGCAGATGTTGTATCCCGATGGTGAGGAATTCGATCATCAGGTAACCGATCCGGAAGCCCATGGGAATTACCGTAAGAATAATGTTTTTAACCGGATCAAAAAAATGTTTAATAAAGAATAGATGATCAAGATAAAAACGGAAGAAGAGATAGCGTTGATGAGAAAAAGTGCTTTGCTGGTAAGCAAAACACTGGGTATACTGGCTGAAAAAATCCAACCCGGGATTGATCTTTTAACCCTGGACCGAATGGCAGAAGAATATATCCGTGACAATGGAGGTATTCCCGGCTTTAAAGGTTTATACGGATTTCCCAATACGCTTTGTGCTTCACTGAATCAGCAGGTTGTTCACGGTATTCCCAATAAGGAGCCTCTTTCTGAAGGGGATATCATTTCAATAGATTGTGGTGTGTTGATGAATGGATTTTATGGAGATCAGGCTTATACTTTCATGGTAGGCGAGGTTGATCCCGAAATAAGGAGGTTATTGGAAATAACTAAAGAATGCCTTACTCTGGGCATAGAACAGGCCGTGGGCGGCAACCGGATTGGAGATATTGGATTTGCCATACAGCAGCATGCCGAAAAACATGGTTATGGAGTGGTACGTGAGTTGGTTGGACATGGGTTGGGAAGAAAAATGCATGAATCCCCGGAAGTACCTAATTATGGAAAGCGGGGAAAGGGTGCAAAACTGAAGCCGGGAATGACCCTGGCCATAGAGCCGATGATCAATCTTGGCACCAAAAATGTTAAACAGCTGAAGGACGGGTGGACCATAATAACGGGTGATGGCAGGCCATCGGCGCATTATGAGCATGATATTGTCGTCAGGGAAGGAAAGGCGGAGATACTGACCACCTTTGAGTATGTGGAAGAGGCCCTCAATAAAGTGAATATTTAAAATTTACGGGATTGAATTATTGTTCATTCTGCGGAAGTAAAAACCTGGAATTCAAAATCCCCGAAGGGGATAACATGAAAAGGTTTGTCTGCCCGGAATGTAAAACCATACATTATCAGAATCCCCGGGTCATTGTAGGTTGCCTTCCTGTCTATCAGGACAAGATCATAATTTGTAAACGGGCTATAGATCCTTGTAAAGGATTGTGGAACCTGCCCGCTGGTTTTATGGAAAACGGTGAACGGGCGGAAGATGGAGCCTTGAGGGAATTAAAGGAAGAGACGGGACTGGACGGGCAGATAATCAAACTCCATTGTATATACAGTATTCCTCATGTTAATCAGATCTACCTGATCTTTCTTACGCGTATTGACACGGATAAAACGGAACCGGGACTGGAGACCATGGAGGTACGTTATTTTGGCGAGCAGGAGATTCCCTGGGGGGATATAGGATTCACCTCCAGTGTATATGCGATAGAGAAATATTTTGAATATAAAAGCACAATGAATGTAAATACCTATGTGGGTAGTTTTGTGCAGGAGGGTCCGGAAAACAGGAAAGAATTCTGTTGAAAGAACCGGGTTTGTTCGATTAACGGATCGGGCGGTCATTCAGTAACAATAAAAACACAAATCCTTTGCAGTGGCTTTATCGTCTGCGTAGCTTCTCCACAAGATTCGAAAGAAAATTCTGAAGGGCCTCCTGCCAGGTTTCATCTGCATCCCAGGTTTCTCCTACATAGATCTCATCCCTGGCCAGGCTTCTGACATAGAACTTATACACGGGTGCATCAACCGGTATGGTTCGCAGGGTAATTCCCTGATCATTCTTCTTTTTAATAGTAATGTATTCGGTTTCGGCTTCATTGATCTCATAGTCCAGCATTTGTTTTACCGATTTGCCGGATGTATGGACATACATGAGAATATATAGAAAACCCTGCCGCCACATTTCTTCTTCATCAGGATTGTATTTTACCAGCTCATAATCCCAGGGATAATCCTTGAATTGCCGGTCCAGTTCAAAATTCAACCTTTCGACGGAGGCATTGTATTTTTCGGCTTCTTCGGCGATCATATTATTGATAAGTCCTCTCGGACGATTATCAGGTATTTCCACTTTTTCAAATTTTGGAACGGCCAGCTTGTCAACCCGCAGGTCGACCGGATAACTTTCATTTCTGCGGCCTTCAATAATGGAAAACGCTTCAAAAAATTCGGGTTTATCGATGATCAGGTGGTTGGTCCTCACATAATCTTTTCGTATTGTGATCCCGTATATCTTTTTCATCAGTTTTTCCATATCCTTGCTCTGGTCCTTATAGGCCGGCTGTCCGTTCCTGATCAGTTGGTCTTCCCCGTTGAAAGCCGTGATCACGATCACATCACGATAGGCATCCTTATTCCGGATCTTAATAAGGACCCTGCTCAGGAAAATAAAATAATCGATCTCCCGGTTCCTGAAATGTTCGGCATATTCCCTTGTCGCATCCCGGCCGGCAAATACATCATCGATGTAAAAATAGGCCACCGGATCTATGCCGATCTTCTTAAAATATTCATGGGCTTCGGATGAATATAATTTCCAGGCCCCTCTTTCCGAGCTGTTTTTCGAAACAGTCGGCACGGAAACAATAACCGCACATTTTGACTGAAGTATGTCCTCAGGAAGATCTTTGGAATAATCAAGAAAACGTAATCCGACAATATTGATCTCCTCTTCCGACTGACTGAAGAGTGATTGACCTGTAAAAAATAACGATATTAACAGAATTAGGATAAACCTCATAAACCTGAACTGCATAAGGATATATTCGAATTGCATTTATGTATAAAAATACGTGAATATAAGGTGTGTTATTTTACTTTTGGGAGAATAATTTGGAGGATTCTATATATTCGTCTATTTTAGCTAGATCAAATCAATTATACAATGTAATTGATTTATAAAGAAGAGTGGAGAGACAGGCTCTGAGAAGCTCTAGCAACCTGGTCACACAGGCCAAGGTGCTAATTCCTGACCCATTAATTTAGGGGAATATAAATTAAATTACTATGATAAAACTTACTTCTTCAGTACAATTCGTGCTCGCATTGCTGGGTTTCATTCCCTATTATCAGCTCACTTCAAAGATTTGCAATACCTGTTACATGCAAAGCAGTTATTATTGTTGCTTTTAGCAAAATCTCTGCCGATTGCATCAATCGACTGTAATTAGCAGATTGTGCATACTATGAACTTTTAGAGATCATTACATTTTAAACCAAACTTTAAATAATTACTTATGTCAGAACAACTAAAATTTGAAACCCTGCAGGTACATGCCGGACAGGAAGTGGAAGGAACCACTCAGTCGAGGGCTGTTCCCATTTATCAAACTACTTCATATAACTTCAAAAGTGCCAAACATGGAGCCGATCTTTTTGCATTGAAGGAATTCGGCAATATCTATACACGGATCATGAATCCCACTTCGGATGTGTTTGAAAAGCGTATGGCTGCGCTGGAAGGTGGTGTGGCTGCTCTTGCCGTAGGTTCCGGACAGGCAGCACAGTTCATTACCCTGCATACCATCATGCAGGCCGGTGATAATTTCGTAACCACGAGCCATCTGTATGGCGGTACATATAATCAGTTTAAAGTGACACTTAAACGGCTCGGCCTGGAAGCCCGTTTTACCCAAGATGACGAGCCTGGAAGTTTTGAAAAACTGATCGATGAGAAAACCAAAGCTTTCTACCTGGAAACGATAGGGAATCCTGAATTCAATGTGCCGGATTTCGAAAAGATAGCGGAAGTGGCACGGAAACATGATATACCCTTGATCGTGGATAATACCTTTGGTGCTGCCGGGTATCTTTTCAGGCCGCTCGATCATGGTGCCAATATTGTGGTTCAATCAGCCACCAAGTGGATTGGCGGTCATGGCACCAGTATCGGGGGGATCATTGTGGACGGAGGTAATTTCAACTGGGCAAACGGAAAGTTCCCACAGTTTACCGAACCGTCTGAAGGTTATCACGGGATCAAATTCTGGGATATATTTGGTGAAGGCAGCGATTTCGGCAACATTGCCTTTATTATACGTGCCCGGGTCGAAGGCCTGAGGGATCTTGGTCCTGCACCCAGTCCGTTCAATTCATTTCTTCATTTACAGGGACTGGAAACGCTTTCACTGAGAATAGACCGGATCGTGGATAATGCCATGAAACTGGCCCGTTATTTCCAGGACCACGAGGCAGTGGAGAGCGTGAATTATCCGGGTCTGGAATCATCCAAATATCATACGCTGGCCAAAAAATACCTGAAGCGCGGATTTGGGGGCGTATTGACCTTTAGAATAAAAGGCGGTAAGGAAGTGGCTGAAAAATTCGTGAACAGCCTGAACCTGGTCAGCCATCTGGCTAACGTGGGTGATGCCAAAACGCTTATTATTCATCCTGCTTCCACCACGCATCAGCAGCTTTCCGAGGCGGAACAGCTTAGCGCCGGAGTTCATCCCGCTCAATTGCGGGTATCAACCGGGATTGAGCATATTGATGATATCATAGCTGATTTTGATCAGGCCTTTCAACAGGTACGTGATGAAGCATTGGCTGGTGAACTGGAATAATATGTATTAAATAGATCATGTTAAAACATCAGACATATCATTATGATCAGGAATTCCCGCTCGAGCTGGGCGGGAAACTTCCCGGTCTTGAACTTTATTATACCACTTATGGCAGGCTGAACAAGGATAAATCCAATGTGATATGGGTTTGTCATGCCTTCACGGGGAATTCGAATTTTCAGGATTGGTGGCCTGGTTTATTCGGCGAAGGTCTTTTATTCGATCCAGCTGAATTTTTTATCATCTGTGCCAATATGCCGGGCAGTTGTTACGGTTCTACCGGGCCATTGTCGGTTAATCCCTCCACAGGCATTCCCTATTATCATAAATTCCCCGAACTTACCAACCGGGATATAATTGGTTCTTTCGGGCTATTGAGGGAGCATCTGGGCATTAATAAGATCCATACTGTGATCGGATGTTCTCTGGGGGGACAACAGGCCCTCGAATGGAGTGTAAGTGATCCGGACCTGTTTGAACACCTGGTTTGCATAGGGGCCAATGCCTTTCACTCTCCCTGGGGCATTGCCTTCAACGAGACACAGAGAATGGCCATCGAACAGGACCTTACCTGGGAACTGAGTACCGATACGGCCGGGATCAATGGCATGAAGATAGCAAGGGCCATGGCCTTGATCTCCTATCGAAACTATATCACATATAAAGCCACCCAGAGTGAGGAAGATATGGATAAGGTTGAAAATTATAAAGCCTGTACCTATCAGGCTTATCAGGGTGAAAAACTGGCCAGAAGATTCAATGCATTCAGTTACTGGTTTCTGTCCAAGGCTATGGATACGCATAATGTAGCCCGGAAACGGAGAAGTGTGGAGGAAGCCCTAAAACGGGTGAAGGCAAAATCATTGTTTATTGGACTTGATTCCGATATTCTTTTCCCGATCCCGGAGCAGAAATACCTGAACGAGCAGGTCAGTAATTCCGATTTTGTAACGATCGATTCACTATATGGTCATGATGGCTTTTTGCTGGAAGCGGAAAAACTCACCCGGATGATCAGGGCTTTTTACAAGAAAAAATCATTGGGTAAAAATATGGTGGCTTGATTTTTCAACAAAAATTAAACCTAAGTCCAGGCATGGATTTTTCCTTTAACGGAGGATATTTCAGCAAATATAAATTGGCCGGCCTCTTTGTTCTATTTGGCCGGCAATATTCAAATTTAGCAGGTCTATGGCTCATCTAACCCTGAATCATAAATTTTCGTAATAATTACAGATTACATTTTTACCTTTTTCGTTATTAATGGGAAAAAAATATTAAACTATGATAAAAAGATTCTTTTGGTTTGTTCTGATGATATCTGTTTTGAGCGTAAGTTACAGTTATGCTCAATTTCAAATCCCTAAATTTAACTGGAATAAGATTACCCATGATTTTGGCGAGGTAACCCATAAGGATCCGGTGAACCATGAATTTGAATTCACCAATTCAGGGCATGCCCCCCTTATTATTTCCAATGTGGAAGGTTCCTGTGGATGCACGGTAACAGAATATACAAAAGAACCCATTATGCCGGGCAAAAAAGGAATGGTAAAAACTACTTTTGATGCAGCTGCGCTCGGCAAATTTCACAAGACCATAAAGATCACGGCCAATGTGGAGGGTGGCCCGGAATATCTCTATATTCAGGGGACGGTGATTAATGAGTGATTTATTGTCATGCCCCTGGCTTGATCCCGCACAAGGCGGGAAATGAGTGAATGATTGAATTATGGGGTTTGATGTTTCGGAAAAATCACC
>CAZIXF010000037.1:0-26045 GCA_964543195.1 uncultured Roseivirgaceae bacterium | reverse complement strand
CAATCACCAAATAAACTAGTGGGGTCTACTGGATTCGAACCAGCGACCTCATGCCTGTCAAGCATGCGCTCTAAACCAACTGAGCTAAGACCCCGGTTAACCGATGAGTGGTTTTTGATGGGGTGAATGAGTGATTTAAAAATGAGTGATCTTGGTTCACGCATTCACAACTCATACTTAGTTCCCCTGCAAATATAAACATTCGGAGAATAAATGAGGAAAATACCGGCTAGATTCAGCTTTTATTGTAATCCTTTTATCCCTGTTCAATATCTGTTGCGGCAGATTCATTGGCATATTGAAAATTCTGTCACTAATTCATGTTTGAACAGGATCAATATCCGGCAGTCAAGAAATGATCAATCAATAACCTGACCGGCTTCCGTGCCGGCAGTTCCCGGTTTAATGGCGTCCTTGACCGGCCTGGCATTACAAAAGAATTTTCATGGTCCTGGAAGCGTAAATTCCAATATACATGGCGAGATACGGCACGTATTCATTACCGTTCAATGAAAGTTATTTTCTCTGCCTTCTGTTCAGGGATTCTGAGGTTCAAGGTCTTTGCTTCTTTTACGTCAATGAATTCAATCACAGCCCTGCCCCTGCCCGTCGATCGTGCCCCGGCCTTCAATTCCTATATTCGACACCTTTTCTGCATGGATCAGGAAGCGGGGCTTGTAATCCTCTATATTGGTGTTGCATGGCCCAAATCAAGATTCCCGTCAAGCTGATCGTACCCCGGTAAGAAGACCACCTCCTTCAAAATTCCTGTGAACATGATCTGATTGATATTACCAGGATCTTCCCGGCGTGATTGAGGAATTCAAAAATGATCTTTTAATATATGTATTAACTATTAAATTTATTTATTTTTGATATACTCTGTTGTTGGTAATTCCCGTTAAATCCTCAGGGAAAGCGGGCAAGCTATTTTGGATTAATATTAAACAAAGAATAAAATGAAAAGAAAAACACAAACGGGAAGAATAAAACGCCGGGAGTTTATAAAAGCAGGTACAGGATTAGCTGCCACTACAATGTTTTTAGGTGCTGGAACTTCTAAATTATTTGGCGTTCCAAATTCAAGTCGATCAGGAACCACAACCTCAATCGAAACAGTTACCCTTAACAATGGCATAGAAATGCCCATTCTTGGATTCGGCACCTTGTATCTCAATGATGATCTGGGTGTACGTTGTGTTGCTGATGCCATTTCACTGGGTTATCGTCTGATCGATACGGCAAAAGTTTATGAAAATGAAGAAGCCGTCGGTGCCGGAATCAAAAAGAGCGGGATCAAACGGGAAGAACTTTTTGTCACCTCCAAAATCTGGGTGGATGATTACGGGTACGAAAGCGGAAAGAAGGCCTTTCAGACTTCCCTGGACAAACTCGGACTGGATTACCTGGACCTCTACCTCCTCCACCGGCCCCGTGGGGATATCAAAGGTGCCTGGCAGGCCCTGGAAGAGCTCTATGAGGAAGGAAAAATCAAGGTGATCGGCGTAAGCAACTTCGAAGACGATCATCTCGAGGAGCTGATGTCCTATGCAAAAGTGACGCCTGCGGTCAATCAGATCGAATCCCATGCTTTCTTTCAACAGGACAAAGCCCATCAAACCTTGAAAGAATACGGTATACAGATGGAAGCCTGGTCTCCGTTGGCCCAGGGGCGTAACGGACATTTCACCAATGAAACGCTGGCCGCTATCGGGAAAAAGTACAATAAGAACAATGCCCAGGTGAGTCTGCGCTGGCATTATCAGAGAGGTATCGTCGCCATCCCGAGAACCTCGAAAAAAGAACACATGATGGAAAACCTGAACATCTTTGATTTTGAGCTCGAAGAATCGGATTTGAAAAAGATTGAATCGCTTGATTTAAATATCACGCAATTCCCTGAATGGGAATAAAAGCATGTAGCCCGCAGGTTGAAGTATAGAATTGATTATTTATAATGGTCTGTGGCCAGCGGTACCCTTAGAAGCCATTATTTAGCTGATCGATTATCATGGACTGCATTCACCGAAGCGCGCAATAGCTTTAGCAAAGCTCTTCTTCACCAAACCAGTTTATTTTCCAATCTTCCAATCACCAAATAATTCACAAGCCTGTTTACCCCACTGACCAGAACGCGTCAGATCTCCACATCACTCATTCACTCAATCACCAAATAAATTCGTGGAGCATATCGGAGTCGAACCGATGACCTCTACGCTGCCAGCGTAGCGCTCTAGCCAGCTGAGCTAATGCCCCGGAAGCATAATGAGTGAATGAATGATTTTTGAATGAGTGATTTGATTCAATCATTCACTCATTGGCTTTCTGCAAATATAATGTAAAAACTTAAAATTTCGGCCGCCGGGCCTTAACAAAAATACCTTGATAATAATTGGTATACAATTCCGACTCGACTACCCCCAGCCTGGTGGATGCATGAATGAACCTTACCGACCTTCTCCCCCTGATCTCAGTGACCAGGCCTGCATGCGCTACTTTTCTCTTTCCTTTCTTTTTGGAAAAAAACAGGATATCACCCGGACGCAAACTTTCCATGCTAATCCTTTTACCGAACTTGGAAAGTTCTTTTGTTGTTCGCGGTAAATTGAAACCGGCTGACCGGTAAGATACATAGATCAAACCCGAACAATCCATACCGGACCGGTTCATTCCACCGAATTTATAAGGTGTTCCCGTATATGACTGTGCCGTATTGATAATCGCTTTTATATCTTTGGACCTGGCCCTTTTGCCCGCAGCGCAACCATAAAGAAGGAATACCGGGATCAAAAATAAAAGTAAATAGCTAGTCCTCATTTAATTGGAAACCTCCTTATTTTGTGTAAAAATTAAAATTTCTGGGCAATTGGTCAATTTTTTACCATATTTATTTACGTCATGTGCGGATTAACGGGTATATATGCATTCAATGAAGCGGGAAGATTCAACCTGATCAACCTTCAGCGCAGTATTGACCGGCTTGAACATCGCGGTCCGGATGCACAGGGTTCTTATTTTGACGAAAAAGTGGGGCTTGGTCATCGCCGGCTGGCCGTCATCGATACCTCCCGGGAAGCTGACCAGCCTTTATCTGATCATACCGGAAGGTATCTGATCCTCTTTAACGGGGAGATCTATAATTTCAAATTATTGAGAGCCGAACTGGAAAACCGGTATCAGGTACAGTTCAGGACAAAATCGGATACCGAAGTTCTTCTTTATTGCTATATCCATTACCGGGGAAATTGCCTGAAAAAACTGAATGGTTTTTTTTCATTTGCCGTATATGACAAAACTGAAAAATCGTTGTTCATTGCCCGCGACCGTTTCGGGATAAAACCACTTTATTATTTCAGTGATAATGATAAGTTTCTTTTTGCCAGTGAAATGAGATCGATCATGGCATTTGGCATTGAAAGGGAGATCAACCGGAAAAGCCTGTCACTTTTTTTCCAGCTCAATTACATTCCCGCCCCCTATTCGATACTGAACGGTGTATATAAACTATTGCCTGGTCATTATATTAAATTAACACGCAACGAAGTTGAAATCCGGAAATATTATGAAGTTTCTGCAGATAACCCGGCGCCTCCGGATTCATTTAAGGAGCAGAAACAAACATTGCTTGAAAAACTGGATGATTCTGTCCGGCAGCGCCTGGTCGCCGATGTTCCATTGGGGGTTTTTCTGAGCGGAGGGGTGGACTCTTCCCTGATTACAGCCCTGGCCTCCCGCCATAAGGAAGAGCTGGAAACTTTTTCGGTGGGTTACCCGGGACAGACATTTTTCGACGAAACACCGTATGCCCGGCAAGTCGCCGGTCATTTTGGCACCAGACATCATGTATTCAATATCACCAACAGCGATCTATATCATCATCTGGATGAGATCCTTGATCATATCGACGAACCTTTTGCCGACTCTTCAGCCCTGCCGGTATACCTGTTGAGTAAATATACCCGTAAACATGTAACCGTAGCCCTCTCGGGAGATGGTGCCGACGAGATTTTTGCCGGCTACAACAAACACATGGCCTTTTACCGGTCGATACAAAAAAACCTGACCAACTCAATATTAAAGTCAGGCCATCCTCTCTTCAGACTTCTTCCACGGTCCAGGAACAATCCCCTTTTCAACAAATTCCGTCAACTGGAACGGTATGCCCGAGGCTTGCGGTTCGATATCTCCGCAAGATACTGGTTCTGGGCGTCGCTGATGACACCGGAGGATCAGGAAAGGCTTTTTTCGTTGGAGGAATATGAAAAAAACGAACTGATCGATTACCGGAAAAAACTGACCGCCGGGCTAACCGAACCACCGGATATGAATACCCTGCTTAAAAAAGACCTCGAATTTATCCTCCCTAACGATATGCTTTATAAGGTGGATCTGATGAGCATGGCCCATGGCCTGGAGGTACGGGTACCTTTCCTCGATCATCACCTTGTGGAGTATGCATTTTCTCTTCCCGTGCAATCAAAGATTCAGAGAGGCATGAAAAAACCCATTCTTCGTGAAATTTTACATGATCTAATTCCCGGCAAATTACATAAAAGGCCCAAACATGGATTCGAAGTTCCTCTGCTGAACTGGTTCAGTAATGAACTGAGATCCACAATAGAGAACGACCTCCTTAACAGGAATTTCATTGAAGATCAGGGCATATTTAATGTCAGGGAAGTGGAACAACTGAAAAAAAAGCTGTTTTCCGGCAGTCCGGGTGATACCCATGCTCATGTCTGGGCCATGATCGTATTTCAGTCGTGGTGGAAGAAACATTTCAGTTGACACGACCAAATCTAAAAATTTGAATAGTGTATATTTGAAGATATAATTAAGGAGTAAGATGTTTGAAAGCCGGTTCAGGGAATTTGCCAGGGAGATTGACGGAGCGTTTTATTTTGACCTGGCCCGAAGATCTATATATGCCACGGATGCTTCCGCATACAGGGAGATGCCTCTGGCGGTTGCTTATCCCCGGAACAATGATGATATAAAGAAACTCATTGGTCTGGCCAGGGAACTGAAAACCTCCCTGGTACCACGAACTGCAGGCACCTCGCTTGCCGGTCAGGTTGTCGGTCATGGTATTGTGGTGGATGTATCACGATTCATGACAGAAGTACTTGAGATCAATAAGGAGGCAAGCTATGTACGCGTACAGCCGGGGGTTATTCGTGATGTATTGAATCAGCATCTCACTGAATATGATCTTCTTTTCGGACCGGAAACAGCTACGGCCAACCGGGCTATGATCGGTGGCATGGTGGGTAATAATTCCTGTGGATCCAATTCAATCGTTTATGGAAGTACCCGTGATCACCTGATCTCGGTAAAGATGATCCTGGCTGACGGTGAGGAGGTAGAATTCAGGGAACTCAACCGGGACGAATACCTTAAAAAAATTGACGGATCAGGTTGTGTTTCCGGTCTTGAAAATGCAATTTATCGCACCACACACACGATTTTGCAGGATCCGGAAAACCAGGAAGAAATTAAAAAGGAATTCCCAAAGCCGGAAATAAAACGCAGGAATACAGGCTATGCGCTTGACCTGTTGATGGAGTCATTTCCTTTTACGGGTACGGATAAACCATTCAATATGTGCAGGCTCATCGCCGGTTCCGAAGGCACCCTGGGAATTATTACCGAGATCAAACTGCACGTAGATCCACTGCCGCCTCCCCACAAAGCACTGATATGTGCTCATTTTGAATCGCTTTATGAATCCCTGGAGGCCAATCTCATTGCACTGAAATACCACCCTCATGCCAGTGAACTGATCGATCATTATATACTCGACTGCACCAAGGAAAATATAGCCCAGCGCAAGAACCGTTTTTTCGTTAAAGGCGACCCCAAAGCCATTCTCATTGTGGAACTGGCCAGGGATGATAAAAAAGATCTCGACAAGACCGTTAACGACCTGATCAGTGATTTTAACAAAGCAGGTTATGGATATCATTATCCTGTACTGGAAGGAGATGACATGGCCAGGATCTGGGCGCTCAGAAAAGCCGGACTTGGCCTGCTGTCGAACCTGCCGGGTGATGCCAAACCAGTGCCTGTGGTGGAAGATACGGCGGTGGATGTGAATGACCTGCCGGCCTACATCAGGGACTTCAACCAGATCCTGAAAAAATATGGACTGTACAGTGTGCACTACGCCCATGCTGGCTCAGGAGAATTGCACCTGCGGCCTATCATCGATCTGAAGACATCCGATGGACAGAAAATTTTCAAGATTATTCTTGATGAAGTGGCGCACCTTGTAAAAAAATACAATGGTTCATTGAGTGGTGAACATGGTGATGGAAGATTGAGGGGCGAATTTATTCCTTTTATGATAGGAGAAAAAAATTACCGTCTGCTCGAGGAGATAAAGGAAGCCTGGGATCCGGATCACCTGTTCAATCCGGGGAAAATCGTCCGGACTCCTTCCATGAATACCAGCCTGCGCTACAAGCCTGACCAGGGAACCCGTGAGATTGACACATATTTTGACTTTTCGAAAACGAAAGGGGTTCTCCGTGCCACCGAACAGTGTAATGGTTCGGGCGATTGCCGGAAACTGGTTTCAGCCGGTGGCACCATGTGCCCGAGTTATATGGCTACTAAGGACGAGAAGGATACGACAAGGGCAAGGGCCAATATCCTGAGGGAAATGCTGACCCATTCAACCAAGCATAATCCTTTTGATCATAAAGAGATCTATGAGGTGCTCGATCTCTGCCTTTCCTGCAAAGGATGTAAATCGGAATGTCCCTCAAACGTGGATATGGCGAAGCTGAAAGCTGAATTCCTTCAGCATTATTATGAAGCCAATGGCACTCCACTGAGGACCAGAATGATCGGTAATCTCAATAACTTAAACGCCATGAATGCCAGGTTTGCGGGTTTATACAATCGCATTACCGGATCAGCGTTAATGCGCAATATGCAGAGCAGCCTTCTGGGTTTTTCGGAAAAACGCACCCTGCCTGCGATCCATAAAATCACCCTGAAAAAATGGAGTAATCAATTCCCGAATGCCTTAAAGTCAGGACGCACCGGAACCATAAAAACCATTTTCCTGTACGCCGATGAATTCACCAATTATTATGATGTGGAGATCGGTAAAGCCGCCATTGAATTGCTGACCGGGCTGGGCTATGAGGTTATCATTCCGGATCTTAAGGAAAGCGGACGCACATGGCTGTCGAAAGGATTATTGAAGTCTGCAAAAAAACTGGCTCAGAAAAACATTCGGTTTCTTGATGAGCTCATGGACGAATCCTCGGTACTGATAGGGATCGAACCATCCGCTATCCTGAGTTTCAGGGACGAATATCCGGCCCTGGCGGATCCCGCAATCAGATTACGGGCAGAAGAGATCGCAGAACGTTGTAAAACTATCGAGGAATTTATTTATGAAGAATATAAACATGGAAATATTGAATCCGGAGCCTTTACACAAAGTGGTGAAACGATACTGATCCATGGACATTGTCACCAGAAAGCACTTTCTTCGGAATCCATTACCCGGGAGATCCTGTCCATTCCGGAGCATTATGAAGCCAGTCTGATTCCTTCCGGTTGCTGTGGTATGGCCGGCTCATTCGGATATGAAAAAGAGCATTACGAGCTCTCCATGCAGATCGGGGAGCTGGTTCTTTTTCCTGCAGTAAGGAATTCTGATCCGGGAACCATCATTGCAGCAGCGGGAACAAGTTGCCGCCATCAGATCATGGATGGAACGGGAGTAAAAGCATTACATCCCGTTGAGATCCTGAGAAATGCATTGAAACAGGAAGGATGAATATGAGATATCCCTGGAATGATTTACGCAGATATAATGCTTTTTCGAATAGAATAAAGGAAAAATATGGAGGAAGAATCCAGAAAGTATCAGTAAATGCGGGATTTACATGTCCAAACCGGGACGGAAGCAAAGGAGTTGGAGGATGCCTTTATTGTGATAATGATAGTTTTACTCCATCATACTGTGGCGGAGAAAAAGATATAATTTCCCAGCTTGACGAAGGGATCGAATTCCTTGAGAAGCGCTATAAGCAGACGCGATATTTTATCGCTTATTTTCAATCTTATTCCAACACGTATAAACCCCTGGCAGATTTAAAAAAAATATATGAATCCGCACTGGTGCATGATCGTATAGAAGGACTTGCCGTATCTACCCGTCCCGATTGTGTGGATGAACCCATACTGGATTACCTGGCCGAATTGTCGTCACAATATTTTATTTTCCTGGAATTGGGGATAGAATCCTTATATGACAAAACACTGAAACGGATCAATCGGGGTCATGGTGTTAAGGAAACGTTAAGGGCCATTGAAAAGGCCAGTCAACGGGAACTACATATAACAGGTCATCTGTTATTCGGGCTACCCGGCGAATCAAGGAATGAGATGTTGAATGAAGCCTTCATGTTATCCGGCATGCCATTAAATGCACTTAAATTTCACCATCTGCAGATCATTAAAGATACGCCAATTGCTGCCCATTACCTTCGCCATCCGGAACTCTTCGAACTTTTCGGTATGGAAGAGTACATTGATTTCATCATACGTTTCTTGGAAAGACTTAGTCCGGAAATTGCCATAGAACGCCTGGTAAGTGAGGTGCCTCCACAATACCGGTTAAATGAAGGATGGGGTAATGTAAGAGCAGACAGGATGCAAAAAAAAATTGAAAGCGTTATGGAAGAAAGAAATACCTGGCAAGGTAAAATGCTAAAAAAATCCTAATAAACATATAATTAAAAATGCCCGTACCCTTCTTCAAACGCTTTCAATTTATCCATGGATAAATAAAAACAATTAATTATCCTATTTAACCTTCCTCAGCAAAAAATCCTTTATTAGAGACTGAAGAATCAAAACCACTAAATCAAACAACTACATAAAGATTAGTATTTTCCCTGTATTAAAACAGGATAGATATCATCGATAAACATGACTTATATCATAAGATTACAGCTATTCAGCGGGTTCTGATAGAAATGCCTGACCGGAAATAGTGGGTACTTTGTTGGAAAATGATATGCTTACTTAGTTCATTACCTTTAAAATCCAAACTCTTCTTAAAATATTTAATTAATTAATATAAATTAGAGTAATTTTCTTATCGAGTAACACGGTGTTTAAAATACGACCATCCTCAGGCATCTATCTTTTTATATGGCATATATTAAGTTTTGTCATTCGGAAGGCTTATTTAATATTGACTCCTGTATTAATAATATTGACTTCAGTATTTTTTTCAAAATGCGATGATGGAAATGGTATAAATGGTGGAAATATTGACCCTTCAGGCGTATGGATCAAGCAGAATAACATAGCTTTTTCTCTTATTATTGGTCAGCTGCATGCTCAACCCGGAAACAGGATCTTATTCTGCGATGAATCCCTTACGGGGATTGGATGTGCCCTGGGGACATTGAATGATGACAATACGATCAATCTCGATAATGAGGATTATCCTGATCTGTCACTTGAACTGTCAGATGAGATCATTTACATTTCTCCTCTGAGCGGTGTCAGCCAGACATTTACGGGGAATTTTGAACGAACTGAATGGAATGACGGCAGTTGCGGTCTGTATATCAAGGATGATAACAGAATAGGTCCGCTCGACAATAATTGTATAGTAGGCGAATGGTACACATTAGTCCGGGATCCATTTGGTAATCAATCCAAAGTTATTTATAAAAATTATATCAGGGGAGGTGGTGGTGAACTCATTAATCCTGATGAGAATATCACGATTACTTTTGAGTGGTATGTCACCAATGATAACGCGGGTGACATTATTCATGAGATCAATTTCAGTGACGGAAGGCCCGATCAGCAATATGCCTATTTCTGTACCGAGGAAGGACTGGCTCTCGGAACCGGTGGATCCTGGATTAGAAGAAATCTTCAGTGCTTATTTTAATCAGCCTGAAATCTGTTTATTATTCCTCCCAGAATGTGGTGGTATCCAGTTGTAGCGGATCGCATCCCTGGCAATTCGGGTGGGTACTGGCGTCAAGCTTATCAATATAAAGATCCCGCACATGATCGGTTTGAATGGCATAGGTAAAAAAATCGGGAAGGTCTTTATCCCAGTTCAGTGAGAAATCCCGGATCGTCAATCCATCGACATATTGTGCATACAGTCCCGGAATGTCGTGTTCAAATATCTGTTCTTCCGTATAAGCGGTAGGTCTAAGATCGAAATTGCCTCCATAAGCCAGTGTTTCACGGCCTTTTACCAGATGAAGTTTTACATTATTAAACCGGATATCTTCAAGCCTGCTGTCTTTTTTACCATAGAGAATAATGCCATGTTCAGCCGTTGCAACGATATTATTAAATTGGACATTTCTGACAAACCCGGCAGATCTGCCTTCAAAGCGTGAAACAGCCGATATATGGATAGGTTCACCATTACCCCACCAGTGTCCGTTATGCAGGCGGGTTTGAATAACAATATCCGAGAAGATCAGGTCTTCGATATCAGCAGGATCATGGGCAAAAACTCCAATCCCCCTGTTGGAACCATAGATCTGTATATTGGAAAAGGTGCCTCTCCGGATGGGGTGTTGGCCATATCCCACCCGGATGCCTGAGGACCTGGATTGCAGATGACAATTACTTACGGCGAAGTTTTCCGAATACTTACTTTTGTTGCCAAACGTATGCGACTCCTGGTATTCCATGGTGTAGTCGGGTGATGATTCTTCGATATCGAAACCGGTAAAGATAATGGCATCATCACCGGCCCGGATATCACAATCGGTTATGCGTACATTACTGGAAACCGTACAATGTATCCCATCACTGTTTGGTACCATGAGGTTGTTTTTTATGGAGACACCATCTACCAGTACATCATCGCAGTAGGCCAGTCTTACCGCCCAGGATGGAGTATCCTTTAAGGTGAAATCCTTCAACCTGACCTGGCTGCAATGATAAAAGGTGATGGTCATTCCGGGTTTTGGCAAACGTTTAATGGGCCCGTCTGACTGGAAAACACCCTCCCGCAGATAGTCTTCCTTCTGCCGGGTCATGGAGCGGTCAAAATCGATAAATACATGATTCCCGGTGGGATCATAAAAGTTGGTTCCCCTTGCATCGATCATTCCTTCACCCGTGATACTGACCTGTTCCGCATCCAGACAGAAAATGATCCCGTGGGTACGGAAGGTGGTGAGATAATCATCGAGATCGAGACTTCCCTCCAGTACAGCACCTGATTGAAGATGCAGATTTACCTTACTTTTCAGGGTTATGGTACCGGTAATAAAGCGCCCTGCAGGTATGAGGACTACCCCTCCACCATCTTCAGCGCACCGGTCCACCGCTTTCTGGATAGCGTCGGTGGATTTTTTATTTTTAACCGCACCGTAATCAAGAATGTTGTAAACAGAAGCGGATGATATGCCTGTCAGAAATAAAAAGCTTGCAGTTAGGAAGAGGATTTTTTTCATGACGATAAAAATTTGCGCATTTTACATAAATCGATAAAGAATCACTGCCTTACCCTGCACTAAAATCGCTATTTAGAATATAAAAAACAATGTTTTTATTGCTGGCTTTTCATGGGATAAGACCAAATGATTGATCCCAATAGCAGTCCGGACCTAACCCCAAAATAATTAATTCCGGCCCTCACGATTTATTCTTATCGCAAATCGAGTTCATCCACTTTATCCAATGTATCCGGATTCAGCACTTGCATCCTGATCTTTTTACCTTCCACATAAAAAAATACGAGTGCATTCTGTGTGGTAAATCCCGTAGTATAGGGTGTCCAGGGGGTGACTTCCTGTGAATAATAGGGTGCCCCGGCCGCTCCGTTGTTGATCTGATAGATCGATCGTTTCAGGGATAATTTCGGTTTATCCCAATCTTCGGGATAAAGGTTGGTTTCCGGGGTAATATGGGTTTTACAGTAATTGTGTTCATCACCGGTCAGAATTGCCACCGTTTTCTCCGATTGATTTACAATGAGCTCCAGAAGTTGATCCCGACGTTCAATAATACCTTTTTCAACCGGTTTTCCATTAACAAACGGCCGGTATTTGTTATTCCCTCCATACCACATATCATCATTTACATGTCCGCCATTTGGGAAAAAGGGTGTATGAATGGTTATGAACACATGATCGACCTGTTCATTCTTTTCCATCCCGGCCAGTGTATTTTCCAGCCATTTCATTTGATTGTCCATGATATAGGCATGGATATTTCCACTGGTTACATTCACATTGGATGTACTGGGTGCATACCAGTAATCCGAATTTAAGACCACCATGGCCACATTATTGTATAAATAATAAAAGACGTTTTCTTTATAGGATGGGAAATCTGTTCTTCTCCTGGTTGGGTCATACGAGCTGCCATCCTCTGAATCCGGTCCGTTCAGGGGATTGACAAAATTTTCCGAGAAGATCTTTTCCGATGACTGCTCTTCAAACGGGAACTTATCAATCGCAAAATAATTACCATTACTCAAACGCCAGTAATGCATAACCGCTTCATGATTACCCATACCCGGGATAATGGGAATATAATGGGTAAAAGGCTCAACGGATCTTTTCCAGTTGGCAAATTCGAGGTTGATCTCATCCGGATCGGACTTATAGCCGGTTATCAGGTCACCTGTGAACTGTACAAAAGAAGCGTTTTTATAAGTCGCCAATGCCATGATCTTTTTCATTATATATGCATTGGCACCATAAAAACTGCGTTCCCCGCCACCCTGACCGGATCGTGAATCACTGGCATAGGCAAATATAAAGGGTTTTCTGCTGCCAGGCCTGGGTGCGGTTTTGAATGAATAGGTTTCCTTATTGGATCCATAATGAACGGTATATTCATAGACCCGGTCGGGTTGCAGATTGCCCAGCAGTATTTCATGGTGAGTGGATTTGGAATTACTGCGGAAACTTTTATTATCGATTTCAATCCTTGCTCTTATAGAAAAATTGGTTTCAAAAGAAATGGTGGCCGATTTATGGGTAAGCAGATTCACCATAGGGCCTTCTATCATAGTCGTATCGATCATAAAAGGTCCTGTTCCCCAAAAACCGATCCTTCCGTCATATAAAAAATCGCCATTTGAATCAACCACCCGGTACCCCAATACACCTTTACCTTTTTCTTCCCATCCTACCATATCATACCTTCCCTTCAGGGTAAGGATATTAATAAAGGCTTTGCCATCCAGTATATTTACCGGTGACCTGAAATAGACCGGAAGCGGATACCTGGAATCTTCATAATTGATAAGTCCATAATACAGCGTTCCATTTCTCACCGCTTCTCCGAAATTAAAAAAAATACCCGTGGGGGCGGCCATGGGGTCTCCTTTAAGGGCTGTCAAAGTTTTTGCTGATGGCACATCCTGGGTCACATACCACTCACCCCCGACATTTAGTTGCAGATTTCCTTCCGGAGAAACGTTCATATTGGAATAACTCCGCGGGATGTCCTTATGATTATAAATACGTTCTGGTTCCGATATTTGTGAAAAGCCGTTGAAATAAATAAACCAAAACATTACAATCAAGGTGAAAACATGCTGAGGGTTTATATTACTTATATAAGTTGACATCAATGTAAACAGGGAAATGGTCACTAATTCCACCAAGATACTTTAAACCTTGATAAGTACGAAGGGGCAAACCATTTTTTTGATTGATCAGGAAGGGCCGTTTGAAGATCTGTCCCTCTTTCCGGGTTGTGGACATGCCGTTTTGTCCGGTCAACAGGTTCCCGGAAACAATGATCTGATCCAGAACACCGGCTTCATAAAAATTATTGAATCTGTAATGAGTTCCTTCACCTTTTTTATAGGACGGATACATTAGGTTATAGAGTTTTATGGGATGTGGATTGTCGACCGGTTCAGAGGCATCCAGGATTTCAATAATCGATCGGTCAACAGGTTCATCATTAAAATCACCCATGATCAAAATATTGGATTGAGGGTTATCATTGAACAGGCTATCAACTTTATTCTTTAACAAGGTGGCCATAATAATTCGTCTGGGATCTGAGGCCAGTTTACCCCCTCTTCTGGAGGGCCAATGATTGATAAAAATATTACATTCATGGCCTGATAGAAAATATCCATGCACATAGAGGATATCACGGGTATTAAAATGATTTTCCGATCCTCTCGGGACCGTGAATGTTTCATAATAATCGGGTCGGTAGATCTTCGGATCGTATATCATGGCCACATCGATCCCTCGAACATCATGGGATTCCTTATGAATTATTTTATATCCGGCCTTCCTGATGAGCACATGATCCAGCAGATCCACCAGTACCTTTCTGTTTTCAATTTCACATAGCCCTATTATCCCCGGGTAAGAGCCATCACCTATTGCAATAATCAATTTGGCAAGGCGGCTGATCTTAGCATCATATTTCCTGTAGGTCCAGTAGTAGGAGCCCTGGGGTGTGAAATCATCATCGCGGGTAAGGGAATCATTTGAAGGATGAAAGAGATTTTCGACATTATAGAACAGGATCCGCGTCCGGTCTCTTTGATCGGTGGAATCGGTATTTACAGAACCATAACCGGTCGGGAATCCGGTCATTGCCATCATATAAGCATAGAGGAAAGCGGTTTTCATAGCTGGATATAAATCACGGATTGAATATATCATGGAATTACCGAAAAAAAATTTCCTTTAGCAAATGGAAATAGAATAAAGCCAGGGAAAAACTCGGGATGGATCTCTTATGAAAGGTGCCGGGGTATTGCTTCCGTCCGGATCGGACCCTCAACCAATAAAAAATTCAAAAATCGAATAAATTGAATTCAATTTTTTAAATTGCCACTTAAATGATTAATCAGGTGGAGAAATTGTTAAAAAACCGAACCGTGCTTGTAACCGGTGGAAACCGGGGAATCGGCAGGGCCATTTCGAATTATTTTCTGGATCATGGGGCTAGGGTGGCCGTACACTATTACAAAAACAGGGAAATGGCAGAAGAACTGAAAAAACGGTATGGGAACAAGGTAAAATTATTTCAATGTGATCTCTCCGATGCCCTTGAGGTTAATCATCTCATGGATGAGGTATTTGAAAAAATGGATCCATTGAATGTGGTGGTCAATAATGCCGGTATTGCCATCAGTTCGGATATGGATAAAGATGAAGTGCAGTGGCTTGATGACTGGATAAGGACTGTGGATGTTAATTTAAATGCGGTAGGACTGATCTGCAAAAGGGCCATAAACTATTTTATTGAAAATACCATTTCCGGTAAAATCATTAATATTTCTTCCAGGGCTGCTTTCCGGGGTGATCAACCGGAATACCTGGCTTATGCTGCATCCAAAGGAGGCATCGTATCCTTAACAAGATCCATAGCCAGGGCTTATGGAAAAAAGGGTATTGTGGCCTTCAACATAGCTCCCGGATTTGTCAAAACGGATATGGCTCAGAAATTCTTCGACCAGTATGGAGAGAAGCATATCCTTGATCAGGTGGCCCTGAACTCTTTGACCACTCCGGAGGACGTCGCTCCGCTTGTCGGTTTTCTGGCCACCGGCCTGGCCGATCATGCTACGGGGGGAACATTTGATATCAACGCAGCCAGTTATGTCCATTGATCTTTCTTTGTCACGATGCGAATGGTGCCTGAACCATTTTGACGATTATATTCGATATCATGATGAGGAATGGGGCGTGCCGGTTTATGATGACAGGACCCATTACGAGTTTCTCGTCCTGGAGGGTGCCCAGGCCGGCCTGAGCTGGAGCACCATTCTCAAGCGCAGGGAAGGTTACCGGAATGCTTTTGCTGGTTTTGAACCCGGGGAGGTGGCCTCATTTAATGAGAATGATATTCAGAAACTTCTTAAGGATGAGAGAATAATAAGAAATCGTGCTAAAGTAAGATCCGCCGTGAATAATGCCCGCCGGTTTCTTGAAGTGGTAAAGGAGTTCGGAAGTTTCAAAGATTATATCTGGCGTTTCGTGGATGGAAAACCTTTGATCAATCAATGGAAGACCATGAAAGAAATACCGGCTTCAACAGAAATTTCAGACCGTTTGAGCAATGACCTTAAAAAACGGGGATTTACATTTGCTGGAAGCACGATCATGTATGCCCATATGCAGGCTACCGGGATGGTGAATGATCATGTAATGGATTGTTTCCGTTACCGGGAATTATTGACTTAAAACTTAATACCCAGATTCAAGGCATAAAAATCGCTTTTTATCCGCAGGGAATCCTCGACAAGACTATCAGGATTAATTGAATTGACCATTCCCCTGTAATAGGAGACCCCGCCGGTGACTATCGTGTTAATGCCGATCCTCATCTCGATCCCGGCTCCGAAATGCAGGCTGATATTCCAGGACTTGATGTCATCGATATACACTTCCTCCTCATCCCCTCCCAGGGATTCTTCCACCTTGACTTCTAGGGCAGGGCCCAGATCGAAATATATTTTTTTATCGAGCGATATTTCATCCGTAAGCAGCTTGAGATAAAGCGGCAGCTGGATGTATTGTATGGTTTTAGTGTAATCCCTGATTTCCTGGCCGCTGGCAAGCTGGATGTCAAATTTTTTCGGCGTCCAGTAGATACCTGTGCTGAAAATATAATTCTGCTGCATTTCAAATTCAAAAAAAAGGCCGGGCCAGATTTTAAAACTGGATCCGGCAGAAAGATAGGTCAGGCTGTCTGTCTGAGAGGAGATCCGGCTGTTATTTATGCCGGGCTGAACCGATAACCCGATCCTGAATTGGCTGAATGACTGACTGGTTAAAAGAATTAAAAAAGAAAGCAGTATTATTTTTTTCTTCATGCAATAAAATTTGACATTTAGCATTAAATATACGGATAATTTTATGTGTTTTCGGTATAATTTTAAATGTTTTAAACCGTTCAGTCTCCATGTAGGGTTGCATCAACCTGTATACCAGGCTGGATGGTGAACCTGAAACAGGCAATGTACAATACCTTATAAAGAGCTTTTATAGAAATTATTTGGAGAGATAAACAATGAAATACAATATTCGAGGTTTGTATCTGATCATTCTTTTTCTTACAGGAGGATTATTCACATCCTGTGATAAAAATGAAAGCTGTATCCCTTCACCGGATATTTCCGATATCCAGGTGGATCTGTCGGTAGAAAGAATTGATGAGAAAATGTTCTCCGCCAAAACAAAGGCGGAACTGGAAAGAATTATCTGGGATAATCCCGTGTTCAGGGAATATTTCTTACTGGCTTCCCGGTATCCTCATGATTCTTTGCTGACAGACCGTTTATTCAATCTCCTCCGGGATCCGCATATAGATACATTATGGAAGGAAACCCGGGACATTTTCGGGGATTTTTCCGGGATCGAAGATCAATATCTAGCGGCATTCAAACGAATTAAATATTATTATCCGGATTTCCGGCCACCCCATATCAAGGCTGTTTTTACCGGGCTGGTTCACGATATGTATGTATCGGACTCACTCATCCTTATCGGACTCGACTATTACCTGGGGGATGAGGCATCCTATCGCCCACTGAATACCCCGCAGTACATTCTCAAGCGGTATCGCAAAGAGAATATTGTGCCCAACAGCATGCTCCTGCTCTCCAACCAATTCATTAAATCCGATCCTGCAGATAACAATCTCCTTGCCGATATGATCTATTACGGGAAGGCTCATTATTTTGCAAAGCAAATGCTTCCCTGTGTGCCGGATTCGATTTTCCTGGGATATACACCCAGGGAAATGCGCGACATCAAAGACAGTGAAGCCGTGATCTGGGCCAATTTTATTGAAAATGAACTGCTGTATGAGACCAATCATTTCCTTAAGGATAAATTCATTTCAGAAAGACCGAAAACATTTGAAATCGGTCAGAACTGTCCGGGCCGGATCGGTCGCTGGGTAGGATGGGAGATCATCAAAACCTATATGGAGCGAAATGATGAAGTGCCCCTTCCTGAATTGATGGAGAATCCGAATGCTCAACAGATCTTTGAGCGGTCAAGGTATAAGCCGGAAAGTTAATTCTCTTATTGATTAGTCTGTCTTGCTATACCTGAGATTTGGCTGTTTTAAGGGTGCTTCACCAGAGTCATAAATAATCAAATCTCAGTGTTCAATGCCCAATTAATACCCAATTTTCTAATTTTTTAAACTGTTCTGAAAGTTGATGCATAGAAGGGTTGAAGGGGATTTGAAATATCAGAAATTGATCATTAGAAATGAATTGGATATTTTTCTTCAACCCAGCCCTTAAATCCAGAAAATCATTCCTCAATAAAATCCAGGATCTTCGAGGTCAGGTTTTTTCGCTCAAACCGGTTTTCCGCAAGTTTTCTGGCATTTTTCTGATATTCCAGAAGCGGACGCTGACCGTTCAGGAACGGTTCGAGTTTTTTGAGGCATTCGGCCGGTATATCCGGATCATAATAGAAACCGCATTTGTTTTCTTCCACAAGATCGCGGATCCATCCGCCCGTATTGGTGATTACCAGTTTCCCGCTGGCCAGGGCATCAAAAAATTTATTGGGACTGTTGTGCTCCAGTACCGGATACCTGGCAAATGAAATATAGGCGGCGTGCGTAACGGAAAGATATTTTTTCAGTTCCACCTTATTGACATGATCGATAAAAAATACATTGAGAAGATCCCTCTTTTTTGCCTCGCATACCAGTGATTTTTTCATTGCTCCATCTCCAATTATAAAAAACCGGATGTTTTTCTTGTCCTGACGGGACTTTTCGGCCAGGTCAAGCAGGAAAGTGAGCTGATTCGCTTTTCCCAGGGCCCCGAAATAGCTTATGACAAAATTCCCTTTCAGCGTATAATGATCGATCAGGTTCTTTAGTGGGCCGTTCCCAGGTTTAAAAAAATCACAATCTGACATATTGGGACAGAAAAGTACCGGTTTTTTTCTTACTATCTGTTTTATAAAATCCCTTGTCCCTGGTGATAAGGCTATAATTTTGGACGCTTTACGATATATGTGATTCTCAAGCCTCCTGGTTATGGCCTTAAGAAGCGGGTTTTTTATTGCCCCTATCTGAATGGGTGCTTCCGGCCAGAGATCCCTTACCTCAAAGATATAGGGTACATTTCTCCTTTGACGTAACCTTAGTGCCACCAGCCCTACGGTTAGAGGAGTGGAAGTGATGTAGGCCAGATCTATACCGGTAAATCTTCTGCTCAGGTAATAGGCTTTGTGTGCAAAATATAAAAAAGCAATAAGTCTCCTAATAAAACCATACGAGTTTTTATACCTTACCGGGAGATAATGTACCATAATGCCATCTATATTGGTTTTTAAGGGACGGCGTTGGTTGATTGAGGTGATCATGGTGACTTCATGACCCGCCTGTACCATGGCTTTTGCAATATACCATGACCGGATGGCCCCGCCTTCCTCTGGTGTTTTGAAATACTGATGTATATATAAGATCTTCAAACGATAATAAATTAACCAAAACGGTTTTTAATCCATAGGGATAAGGTCAAAAATGACCATATTTCCTGACTGTTGTCCGCTTTATCATTCATATGTTCGGTTACCAGCAGGGCAATCCTTTCCTTATCGGTATGTTCCCATAACAAATTGTCATGCCGCGTGATTTCATCGATCAGGTATTTGAATTTTTTCTTTTTCAACCAGATTCCCACCGGCAGCCCAAAACCCTCTTTGGGACGTTGCGTATATTTTTTACCTTCATATTTTTTCAGGATCTCCTTGAGAATCCATTTCTTGCCTTTATCAATCAGAAACCAGGGAGGAATCCGCTGAATGAAGGTCATTATATTGAGATCAAGATAAGGCATCCGCATTTCCAGATGGGATTTCATGGAGGCCTGGTCACTAAGTGACAGCACATCGGCAGGAAGGTATTGATTAAGGTCTTTTTCCCGGGCCAGCATAAAATATTTTTCAACCAGTTTTTTTTCAGGGAAATCCGGCCAGGAATTATCCGGTTTCCAGTCCGTCAGCCGGTTAAAGGAAATAATATTGTCGTAGGTATGAAAAGGATGTTTATCGAGGTTAAAGATGGCTTTCCTGAGTAATTGAAATCTTTTTCTGAAAGGCAAATCCCGGCCCGAGGGCAGCAGCGGGAGAAAATTTTTTAACGTACCGGATAATATTTTATAGAACCCCGGATTTTTTAAATACCGGTAGAAGAACTGATGCCGGTTATATCCTGCAAAAAGTTCATCGGCGCCTGCTCCGGATAACACTATCCGGGTATATTTCGAGGCGTTATCCGAAAGTTTTCGTGTCAGAAGGTAAGCACTGTCACCCACCGGGTTATCCATGGCTTCTATTTCTTCTAATGCAGAATCGAGTATGTTTTCTTCCATTTCTACCACTTCCAGAGGTTGCCGATATTGTTTGGCAGCCATCCTGCTGTATTTATAATCGGAAGTACCGAAGCCTTTTTCACTTTTTTTATTAACAATGGAAAAGGCCCCTGCCAGAGGGATATTATGATGGGAAGCCAGTGCAAGTAAAAGGGTGGAATCTACACCACCACTTAAAAACAAACCTGCCGGCAGTCTTGAACTGGTATGGGATATCAATGAATCTATGATATGATCTTCTGTTTTTGTCAATAATTCTTTCTGCGAGGGAAAATAATACGGTGCTATTCCGGTTTCGACATATTCAAGTTTTTTTAAACGGTTACCTGAAACCGAACATTCTATCACTTCTCCCGGTGCCACCTGATATATCCGGTCATAGAGTGTATGTCCTGGTTCTGTATACCGGTATCTCAAATAATATTTTATCTGGTGTACATCCGGTTTTTCATTTATAAGGCCGGTTGAAAGAATACCTTTTATAGCCGATGATACAATTACAAAATTATCATCCGAATAATAATAAAGTGGTTTCATCCCCCAGCGGTCCCTGGCAAACACCATCTTATTTTTAATCTTGTCAAAGAAAACAAATGCAAACATGCCATTGAGATCCCGGAGTTCATCCAGGTAGCCTTTTTTTAAAAAATGAAAAAGAACTTCGGTGTCTGAACCCGTCTTAAAGGACTGTCCTTTTCTTATCAGCTTGTTTTTAAGATCGTAATAATTATAGATCTCTCCATTATATAAAAGCCATTGATTTTCCGAATCATCACTGAATGGTTGATCTGATAGTGGGGAATTATCGACAATCCGCAACCGGTTTACGCCCATCCAGAGATTCGCACCGCCGGATAGCTTTATTTTTTTAATTTCAGCGCTGTCCGGGCCTCTGTACGAAGTGGCCCGGTTCATTTTTCTTATAAGGTTTTCTGTGACCTTTCCCGATTTATCATATAGCAGATTTATCCCACACATAATCCAAATTAACAGGCCACATTTTCTTCAAAATATTTGCAGAATCGGGCCAGATCACATTGTTCACATTTCGGATTCCTGGCGGTACATACATACCGGCCATGAAGGATCAGCCAGTGATGGGCCTTGGGCAGGAGGTTCTTTGGTATATACCGGACCAGTTGCTTTTCCACGGCCAACGGAGTAGTGGCCTTAACACTGGCAAGTCCCAGTCGTTTCGATACCCTGTACACATGTGTATCTACGGCAAGCACCGGTTCATTGTACATCACGGAAGCAATCACATGAGCTGTTTTTCTTCCCACCCCGGGCAGTTTTTGAAGATCTTCAACCTTTTCAGGAACCCGGCCCTCAAATTTATCAATCAGCATGTTGGCCATATTAATAAGGTGCCTGGTCTTGTTATTCGGATAAGTAACACTCTTTATGAAAGGGTAAACTTCATCGAAGGATGCTGCAGCCAGGCTTTCAGGATCGGAAAAAGCTTCAAACAGGCCGGGTGTGACCATATTGATCCGTTTGTCGGTACACTGAGCGCTTAAAATTACCGCGATCGATAACTGGAAAGAATTACCATATCGCAATTCAGTCTCCGGTTCAGGAAAGTTCCCAGTAAAATACTCAATTAAATGTTTGAAACGCTCCTTTTTATGCATTCCCTGTTTATCTGATAGAATGCAAATGTAGAGATTTTGAGTAATTTAAAATTTTATTGATCACTTTTTCTGACGGGATCTTATCGATACGATCTAATTCTTCCGTGACCTCGGCTAAACGACGATAAGAATCAAACAAATCGTTATCAAATAATAATGCCTCCTCTATTTCCTTTTCTTCTTCTGCGTTGGTTTCATGATAAATAAATCGTATCAGGTCATTTTGGGTAAAAGTTTTTATCATAGGCATTTCGGTTTTTATCCATTTTTTTACGGATATTAATCAATGCATACCGCATTCGTCCAAGGGCGGTATTGATACTTACACCGGTAACATCCGCTATATCTTTAAAGCTCATATCCATGAAATGCCTCATTACAAGCACTTCCCGTTGTACGAGAGGAAGTTCATCGATAAACTTTTTTACCCGATGATCCACAACCTTCCTAACCTGCACAGACTCATATGAGCTTTCTGAAAACTCAAGGGTATTAAAAACCGGACTTCCATCTTCAAGGACCATGGTAGGATATCGCTTATCCTTCCTGAAATGATCGATCGCCAGGTTATGCCCAATCCTTAATATCCAGGGAAGGAACTTACCTTCTTCATTATAACGACCAGATTTGATCGTTCGTATAGCTTTGATGAAAGTTTCTTGTAAAAGATCTTCAGCCAGGTATGAATCCTTGACTATGAGATTGATCGTAGTAAAAATCCTGTTCTTGTGTCTCTTGACCAGTTGTTCGAATGCCTCTTCGTTTCCTTTGATATAAGATGAGACTAACTTTTTGTCACTTACCGCGTTCCTGTTCATTTAAAAATCTCCAATTAGTTCTCGTAGAGGTCTATATCATATATTATCGGTTAAGAGTTAAAAAAAATTTTCAAACAGGAGTGCCAATCTATATAATCTTGGTTTATTTTGCAAAAGTAATTTTAAACTTTTTAACAAATTGTTTACAACCAGTTATTTACAGGACTTTATTGAAAGTATAAATAAAACCATTTATCATTCCTGTTATCATTTGGATTGATCCTGTAGTATCTTTGCAGGTCTATGCAGAAAGTCTCAACAATCGTACCAACTTCTGATATCGATAAACTTGATCCAAGGCATTATATTATTATCAAAGGGGCCCGGGTCAATAATCTGAAGACCCTGAGTGTGGCCATACCCAGGAATAAGCTGGTCGTGATCACGGGGCTGTCCGGATCAGGCAAATCTTCCCTGGCCTTTGATACGCTTTTTGCCGAAGGACAGCGAATGTATGTGGAGAGTCTCAGTTCCTATGCCAGGCAGTTTCTGGGTAGAATGGAAAAACCAGAGGTGGATTATATTCGTGGGGTTTCACCTGCAATTGCTATTGAACAAAAGGCAAACACACGGAATCCACGCTCTACGGTAGGAACTACTACTGAGATCTATGATTATCTTAAACTATTATTTGCCCGGATAGGGAAGACCATATCTCCCGTATCCAACCGTGAAGTTAAACGGGATACCGTTACTTCAGTGGTGGATTATATTTATACTTTTGATGATGGTGACAAGGTAATGATCTTCAGTCCCCTTGGAAAAAAATCCGGACGAAGTATCGAGGAAGAATTTAATGTGCTTGTCAGCAAGGGATTTACCAGAATAAAGGTGGGGGATGAGATCCTGTTTGTTGAAGATGCACTCCAGAATCCGGAAAAGTATTCCCAGGATGAGAACATAAAGGTCCTGATCGACAGGGCATCGGTAATGCATGATGATGAAGACAACCAGTTTCGATTGGCCGATTCGGTCCAGACTGCATTTTTTGAAGGTCAGGAGAAATGTATCGTCGAGATCCTCGGGAAAGAGGAAAGAGAGTTCAGTGACCGCTTTGAGCTCGATGGAATTAAATTTGAAGAGCCGAGTGTAAATCTGTTCAGTTTCAATAACCCGTATGGTGCCTGTAAAAAGTGTGAAGGCTTCGGAAGGATACTTGGTATCGACGAAGATCTGGTAATCCCTGATAAAAGTCTCTCAGTATATGAGGGAGCCGTTGTTCCCTGGCGTAGCGAGGTGATGAAAAAATGGCTTAAACCTCTTCTGATGAATGCATCACGGTTTAATTTTCCCGTACATAAACCGGTAAACGAGCTTAGCCGGGATCAGTACAGGCTATTATGGGAAGGGAAAGATTCTTTTAAGGGCATCCATAAATTTTTCAGGCATCTTGAATCAAAAACCCATAAGATCCAGTACCGCGTGCTGTTGAGCCGGTACAGGGGACGCACAGTATGTCCTGAATGCAATGGGACCCGATTACGTAAAGATGCCGGATATGTTAAGATCAATGGAGTTTCCATTTCGGATCTTGTACTTATGCCGGTCACCCGTTGTCTTGATTTTTTTAACACCCTCGAACTGGATAAGCACCAGTTGGAAATAAGCCGGCGCCTTTTGGTTGAGATAAAAAACCGGCTCGGGTATCTCGACCTGGTGGGGCTGGGCTATCTGACGCTTAACAGGCTTACGGCCTCCCTGTCCGGAGGTGAATATCAACGGATACGGCTGGCCACTTCACTAGGCAGTGCCCTTGTAGGGTCCATGTATATACTTGACGAACCCACCATTGGATTGCATCCCAGAGATACCAGCAAACTGGTGAAAGTATTGCAGTCTTTGCGAGACATGGGCAATACGGTAATTATTGTCGAGCATGAAGAGGAAGTGATCAGTAAAGCCGATCAAATCATCGATATCGGCCCTGATGCCGGGGCTCATGGCGGGGAATTGGTTTTTCAGGGTAATGTAGAGGAATTAAGGAATAACGGAGCAACCCATACCGGACGATATCTATCCGGAATCGATCAGATTAAAATACCCTCCCGAAGAAGGAAATGGAAACATGTCATCCGGATCCACGGAGCCAGGGAAAACAACCTTAAAAATATTAACGTGGCCATTCCCCTTGGTATCCTTACGGTGATCACAGGTGTAAGCGGCTCCGGAAAATCCACATTAGTACAACGAATACTCTATCCGGCCATGGGGAAAATGATGGGCATGGTATCGGAAAGTACAGGAAAATTTGACCGGCTCGAGGGAGATTATAATAAGATCACCCAGGTGGAATTCGTAAATCAGAACCCGATCGGGAAATCCTCTCGATCTAACCCGGTTACTTACGTGAAAGCGTACGATCATATCAGGAAGCTGTTTGCCGACCAGCCCCTTTCAAAGCAGAGAGGGTATACCCCTGCCCATTTTTCTTTCAATGTGGACGGCGGCCGTTGTGATAATTGCCAGGGAGAAGGAACGGTCAAGATCGAAATGCAGTTTATGGCCGATATTTTTCTTACCTGCGACGTCTGTAAGGGTGCGCGGTTTAAACAGGAAATACTCGATGTGACTGTTCATGATATGAATATAAGTGATGTGCTGGCACTTACAGTAGACGAGAGTATCCGTTTCTTCGGGGGGGAAAAGACCCTGAAGTCAAAGCTTAAACCCTTACAGGATGTCGGCCTGGGATATATCCGGCTGGGCCAGTCATCCAGCTCACTGAGTGGGGGTGAAGCTCAACGGGTAAAACTGGCCTCATTTCTCGGGAAGGGCAGATCAACGCAGGGCGACCAGCATATATTATTCATTTTTGACGAACCTACCACGGGTCTGCATTACCATGATATTAATAAACTGCTTGATTCCATTAATGCACTGATCAACGAGGGTAACAGTGTAGTGATGATCGAGCATAATATGGAAGTGATAAAATCTGCTGACTGGATCATCGACCTGGGTCCGGAGGGAGGAGAAGAGCTGGGCGGTCATATCGTGTTTGAAGGAATACCTGAGGATCTAATCGGGAAAAACGATGGGTATACAGCCCGGTTTCTTAAAGAAAAACTCAACTGAGTGAAAGAATTAACCCGAAAAATTCATAAATTTTTCGCCCGAAGGGCCGATTATGTGCAATTTATTGATAATCAAAGAATTATATAGGGTTTTGAAATTCTTATGCTTAATCAAATAGCCCAGAAATAGGCTACTGAATTGCGCTTATCAGGGGTTAAT
>CAZIXF010000036.1:0-57116 GCA_964543195.1 uncultured Roseivirgaceae bacterium | reverse complement strand
AATTGCGCTTAATCGGCCCTTCGGGCGAAAAATTTATGAATTTTTCGGGTTAATAGCCTCTTCCAATTGTTCAAGCCCTTTTATGATCAGGCTGCGAGGACAGGCGGTGTTGAGTCGCTGAAATCCCTTCCCTTCAACTCCGAATTGTGTACCATTACTCATGCCCAGTCCCGCTTCCCGAATTAAAAATTTATTCAATGTATCCTGTGACAATCCAAGTTTGCGGAAATCAAGCCAGACAAGGTAAGTGCCTTCCGGCTTTACCATGGATACATCCGGAATATTTTTCTTCAGGTAATCTTGAATGAAATCGATATTTTCTTCGATATAACGCAATAATTGACCAAGCCATTCCTCACCCTGTTCATAGGCTGCTTCCATGGCCCTGAGTCCAAGGACATTGCCAAATGAAAGATGAAAATCATTCAGTTTATTATTAAGTTCTGTTCTTAGTTCAGGATTCGATATTACAGTATAGGATATCCCAAGGCCGGCCATATTGAAGGTTTTACTTGCGGAAAGACAGGTAATGGTATTGGCCGCGATTTCTTCACCCAAAGTGGCAAAAGGAATATGTTTATTATCGTATAGGATCAGATCCGAATGAATTTCATCCGATATGACCAGGATATTATTTTTCAGACAGATTTCAGCAAGCTGTTGCAGTTCGTCTTTTCGCCAGACACTTCCCCCCGGATTATGAGGGTTGCATAAAAAAATCATTTTTGTTCTGGAAGTGATCTTATCTTCCAGATCTTTAAGATCCATCGAGTAACGTCCGTTTTTCATCACCAGCGGGTTATTCAGGATCTGCCTCCCGTTATTTTCGATAGTGTAAAAAAATGGATAATATACAGGTGTTTGTATGATTATCTGGTCGCCCGGCCTGGTGTAAGTTAGCGCGCAAAAACCCAGCGTCGGCACCACACCCGGGTTAATGGTGATCCATTTTTTTTGAACCGGCCATCCATGTTGCCGCTCAAGCCAGTTCACAATAAACGTGTTCAGTCTGTCAGATTTTAAAGAATACCCGAGTAATTCATGATCCAGCCTTTTGTGAAGTGCCTTTATAATAAAGTCGGGTGTTTTAAAATCCATATCCGCCACCCAGAAGGGCAACACATCCTCTTTCCCGAAAAGCGCTTTTCTCAGATCATATTTTATCGAATCAGAATTTTCCCGGTTGACAATTTGATCAAAATCGTATTTCATATTTCGTGTATTTTATCAGGCAAACAGGAACTCAAACCATTTGAAGTTCATTTATACGATGATCCTGAAAAATATGTGAAAGCAAATTAAATAAATATTAACACCATCCCTGCCTTATGATGCGGAAAAAAAGACCACACAAAAAAATTAAAATAAAAAAGGCCGTCCAAATGTATACCGGCTGGGAGTTTTCAGACAAAGTCAGGCAAAAAACCATTCATAAATGAATTATTTGTCTATATACTCCTTTCTGAATTATTTCCGGCATATTTAGAACAGCCTCCAAAAAAGCGTATCTTGGATTAGTTATTCATTTTGTACACTGATCGTTGAAAAAAAGGTGAAATCACGCCATGTATATTCCAGTATCGGACTTACCTTGACTGTGGGCTGCTGCTCACGGTTATTGATCAGCAGGGACCGGATGTTGACTTCTCTTTCGAGGTATTCCGCTATAGCCCCGAAGCTTGCCCTACCTCTTGAATCCTGCAAAACTTTCAAAAGGTGATAGGTAAACATGCCATGATCTTCATCCCGGTATACATAGGCTGTCTGATCACCCCTGGCTGCGGAAAACACGATCAGGTTACCCATTACAAACGGTGATTGGGGTCTTATCCTGATACCCCTCGAAGCCAACAGCGGCTCATTTCTGGCCCCGCCACTGAAGCAGGCATCAATAAACATGGTTACTTTCCCGGCCTGGTAATTCGTGAATTTCTCGTATACATCCTCCACGGCAATGGCATAGGAAAGGTCTGAGGATGATACATCCACAGGCACCAGATAGGGCTCCCGGGTTTTTTCATCCGGCAAACCATGACCGGCATAATAAAATATGAATTCGGCCTGCCCTTCATAGGCTTTGGCCAGAGCGGTCATCTTGGCAAGTGCCTGGTTTATCTGACCGGCAGTAGCATTAATTAACAAAGTGATATTCTCATCCGGTATGCCCAGTGTTTTGACCATGTATTCATGGAATATCCGGGCATCGTTTTCTGCAAAATCCACATTGATACCACTTTCATTACCTACCTGATAGGAATCGTAATCCTCGTTCCCGATAATCAGGGCAAAAATATGATTCTGAACTATATCATTTACCGGAATGTTCTTATCTACTTCTGAGGTATTCCCATTCAGCGCTACCTGTTTACCGCCATATTTAAGTGGAACCGGGAGCTCAGGCAGGGAAATTTCAATATTGCCAATATTGGGTGTGCCCTGGAAATGACTGGCATACACACCATGCTCATAGGCATTATAATAATATTTCCTTTCATCAATTCTAACTATGAACCGTGTCAATACAAACCGCTCGTCATGTATTGAGAATTCAGGATCAAGGATTTCGGCTCTATCCCAGTTGTTCTTAAACCAGATGGCCTCTTCAATTGGGACCGGAACAAGGGAAGAGATCATACCGGGTACATAAAGGGTAAACATTTCTGCATCGGCATTGAACAACCCCAGTTCAGCGTATTTCAGGTCGACCTGTTTTCCAGCCAGTTCATTAATGGCGATCTGCATTTGCTTTTTCACCTCTTCTTCCCGGTTGTCTTCATTTACCCTTATCAGATAATCAGCTGTTTTTTCAAATTCACCCTTCCGTTCCCATTTCCTAATGCGTTGTTCTACACGTTGTATCACCTCCTGTTCCAGAGATAAGGTTCTGCCCACATCCCGGAGATCATCATATCCGGGGTTAATTACCCAGACCCCATTTTCATCAATCATCCCATATTTTCCATAATATCTGGCCACTGCCAGACCATGCTTGAAATTCCCCACATATTCATAATCTGCAGGAATACAGATCTCTCCGGTTTTATCAATAAAACCCCACCGGTCACCCACCATCACGGCAGCCTTGCCTTCCGAAAAATGGTTGGCATCCCTGAACATCAGCGGAATGATGATATCCCCCCTGTGGTTTATAAACCCGTATTTACCGTGTTGAGCCACCAGTGCAAGACCCTCGGCAAAAGAATCGGCCTTTTCATATTGATGATGAATTACAAACCTCCCGGAATAATCTATATATCCCTTTTCATCTTCAAAAATAACGGATGCCAATCCCTCGGTAAATGGTTTTGCATAGTTAAAGTTTTTATCGATGACGACAGATCCCGCTTTGTCGATATATTGAAATCCCCCCCGCTCATAAACGACTGCCATACCTTCGGAAAAGGAACTTACGGCCAGATAACGGGGTTCGATATACCAGTCACCCTTATCATCGATATAGCCCCATTTCCCGGAAGTTTTCACAGCAGCAAGATGATCCGAAAAGGGTTTCGCCTTGGTATATACAGGATCGATGATCCACTCTCCTTTTCTATCGATATAACCCCAAAAGGCATTATATTTTACACCCGCAAGACCCTGGGTAAAGGAATTTACATCCGTATATGAGGCTGGGATGATCCATTTTTTCTGCTTGTCCACATATCCCCAGAATCCTTCTTTCATTGCAGGTATCAGGTTACTCTGGGCCCTGACCGGAAAAGTTGAGCTCATAATAAATAACCAGGCTATCGATAATTGTACTATTATTTTCATTTGAATACGGTTAAGGTGATACGTTTATAAAGGAATTCAGGATCGTACATCCTGTTTTCAGTAAGCCATTCGTTAAATCCCTCCTCAGTAAGCGATACAGGCATGGAATAATCCTCTTTGTTCTGAACTTCCTTCAAAAAAGGACCGTCATACTCATGGGCCGAAAAAACAATATAAAGCTTGATATATTCCCTGGGTCCACTGGCAAACATGATCAGTTCATCTGTTAACAGATAGGGAAATCCTTCGAAATAATCATGTTCCTCCTCATTGGAGAAAAATGTATAGCTGCGATCAGCATGGACGGGTACTGCGTTATTATAGATCTCGGGCATCGACTGATATGGTAGAATGCGGTAGGCCATACCATCATCCTGTACAGCAAAAACACTCAGATATCCATTATTTTTTGTCTGAAAGGAAAGATACATGGGTTCTCCCTCTTTAAAATCATAGGTCCGGCATGCCTGGTCAGGACAATTTAAGGGAGTAATATCCAGGGCAGTTTGTGGTGATTTGATCTCCCTGATCCATCCTTCGATCGAACAGTAGATCCATACCTCCATATCCTTTTTCTTGCTGCCCCGGATCCTCCTCTTTTCTTCTTCAAACTTAATTTTCGTGGTCCTGATCCAGTCACCCCTCACACGGGTATGACCTAAAATCTTAAAATCTGTTTTTCCATTTTCAATATCCACATCCGAATCCTGTTCCACATAAACTCCAAACTCCTTTTCAATGGCATTGATCATGGCCAGTCTTTTAACCTCTTCCTTCGTCGCATCGAGACTGAGATGATCCTCCATCCTCATTTCCGCATTTCCTTTTGCCTTTACTATCTCCTGTGAAGAAACCAGGCTGGCATGAATTACAAAAAAGGTTATTAAAGTAAAGCGAAACATTTTATCCGAATTGAACTTAAAAATTCATCAGTTTATCCAGTTTGTCATGCAGTATCTCTGTCTCTTCTTCCAGTTTTTTACGTACTGTCTTTTTTGCCGTGGCCATGGCGATATCCGTATTATAACCCAGCCGGACTGATGATTCTACGTTCTTGTCGACTTTTTTATAAATTTCAAAAAGTGTAATCACGCGTCCAATTTCCTGGGCAATCACGTTCTTGGATGCAGCGATGGTTTTGGTTACCGAGGCGGCCTCTTCATTGTTCAACTGGCTGTTGGCTACACTGTTTTCTACCAGCGCCGCAATGTTGGTCTGAACCAGGCCGGCCAGCTCGAGCTTGGCAAGTTCAGTAGCCTGTAATTTGGCGGCAGATTGCGTTTCGGCAACAGAATTACCGGTAGCCACAATATATAATGGATAGCCTTTTTCATCCTCCATATATTGAAGCTCCCATGACTTCTGTACCTGCTTATCCATTGGAAGTGCACCTGGAGCGACATACCAGTCATCCCTTTTGAATTTCCTTGCTTCTTTGCGGGCCTCTTTAACTGCCCGTTTCTTGATCTGATTGGTCAGTTTTCTACTTGCTTTATCGGAAGTGGCACAGCCGCTCATTCCGGCAGCCAGCAGTCCGAATACGATTAAAATGGTGAAAAATGGTAAACGTTTCATTTTAACATAATTTTTGGTTCTATATTATCAACAGGCAATTTTTGTTCCAATTTTGCGTTCCTTTTTCACCTTCGTAAAACCCCTTGCCTGATTTAAGATAATATAATTCTGATTTACAGCTACTTATATTTGAACACTTAGGCTGTAATTTTTCCTGTTCCCCGGGAAAGGAACATCCATTGAATATAGTAAGAAGTATTTAAGGATCTGATGGAATAAAATCCCGATGTTAATTCGCCGACTAAGACGAAGGGTCAATCTCCGGACAGCGGTCTGATCCAGTCTTATTTTCAAATCACAAATACCTCATTAGCTTTTTTTTATTTAATTTTAAGCCGCAGTTTTTTTATCGACTGTACCGATGGATTTTTTTTAATCTACTTTATAAAATCATTTTATGGCAGGTAACATCACTTCACCTGATCAGATGTCGCGGGAGAACAATCGATCAAACTCGACCGCTTTGATCGTTCTAACTTCCCTGTTTTTCATGTGGGGATTCATTACCTGTATGAATGATATTCTAATCCCTTTCATGAAGAAAGCATTCGAATTGAGCAGGGCTCAATCCATGCTCGTGCAGTTCAGTTTTTTCACTGCGTATTTTATCGGTGCCCTGTGTTATTTTATTATCTCGGCCAGGAAGGGCGATCCGATCAATAAGATAGGTTATAAAAAAGGCCTGATCACCGGCCTGATGCTCTCTGCCCTGGGTTGTGTATTATTTTATCCCGCAGCGGAACTAAAGGTCTATGGTTTATTCCTGGGAGCGCTTTTTGTCCTGGCGCTGGGTTTCACCATTTTACAAATTGCCGCCAATCCCTACGTAGCGGTACTGGGTAAGCCGGAAAACGCTTCAAGCCGCCTGAATTTGTCCCAGGGTTTTAATTCTTTCGGTACTACTATTGCACCCATTATAGGAGGATACCTGGTATTTCATTATTTTGCACGGTGGGGTAAAGCCCTTATGAATGCCGATGGAAGTCCAATTCTCACTGATACGGGTACACCCATTTCTGCCCAGGGTGTTCAGTTGCCTTACCTTATTTTTGCCGGTATTTTTATTCTTCTTGCCGGTCTGATCTGGTTCACCCATTTGCCAAAAGTAACCGGATCGGATGATATTGAAACCGGTGCAGGTGCACTAAAATACCGGCATCTTGTACTGGGTATTATTGCCATCTTCATGTATGTCGGAGGTGAAGTAAGCATAGGAAGTGTATTGATCAATTATATGAATGAACTGGTGGGCTTCCCGGAGATGACGGCAAAATCTTATCTTGCCTTCTATTGGGGAGGAGCTATGATCGGCAGGTTTCTTGGCGCCATATCACTCAGCGATATGGCCAATGATCTTAAAAAATTCATGATCATGCTTGCAGTGGCCATAGCCTCTTTTTTTCTGATCTATTTTGTGGTGTACATCGAGAGTGTAGAAAGTGGGTATCAGTTCCCTATCTCCAACGTCCTGCCTTTCCTGGTCTTTATGGTCATTAACCTGGCCGGATTTCTCATAGGAAGATCATTGCCTGCCCGCACCCTGATGGTCTTTTCACTTATCGTGATCGGAATGCTTATCACCACACTACTGACCGGAGGCATGGTAGCTATATGGACGGTAATCGGTATTGGACTGTTTAATTCTATCATGTGGTCCAATATCTTTACACTGGCAATAAAGGACCTTGGAAAATATACCAGCCAGGGTTCATCCCTTCTGGTAATGGCCATACTGGGAGGTGCAATCATTCCTGTGATCCAGGGAGCAGTGGCCGATGTTTTGCACGGTTATCATTATTCATTCTTTGTTCCCATATTCAGTTATGTATATTTGGCATATTATGGTTGGAAAGGACATATTGTAAAAAAAATAAACATATAACATGAAAGAAATTGCATTAGGAATCGACATTGGAGGAACGTATACCAAATTCGGATTTGTTGATCAGAAAGGAGTCTCAATTTTTGAAAGTTCGGTAAAAACCTCGGGGCACAAAGATATAGCTTCCTACCAGGCCAGCCTGGCAGACGATATAAAAAAAGCCTTCAGGGATTATGAGAAGGACTATAAACTGGCTGGCGTGGGTATTGGCGCACCTAATGGAAATTATTATAACGGAACCATTGAATATGCGCCTAACCTCGACTGGAAGGATGTAGTACCCTTTGTAGATATGTTCAAGAAGCATTTCGACCTTCCAATGGCCCTCACAAACGATGCGAATGCGGCTGCCATCGGTGAAATGATGTACGGAGGAGCGAAAAACATGAAAAATTTTGTGGTCATTACACTGGGTACGGGACTGGGCAGCGGCCTGGTAGTCAACGGCGAAGTAGTATATGGTCATGATGGATTTGCCGGGGAGGTAGGGCATGTTATGGTTTACGAAAACGGCAGGATGTGCGGATGCGGGAACCGTGGCTGTCTGGAGACCTATGCCTCGGCAAGCGGGTTAAGAAGAACGGTTTATGAACTATTATGTAACGAAACTTTAGCCAGTCCTTTAAGGGATATACCGTTCAATAATCTAACGGCCAAAAAAATTGCTGAAGCGGCACGGGAAGGAGATAAAATTGCAAAAATGGCCTTCGAAATCACCGGCAGGATACTGGGTATGAAACTCGCTGATACCGTGGCTCATACCAGTCCGGAAGCCATATTTCTTTTTGGTGGACTGACCAATTCGGGGGACTTGATCTTTGACCCGACCATAGACAGCTTTGAAAATAATTTGTTGAAAGTTTATAAGAACAAAATAAAGATTCTGCCGTCAGGTTTGCAGCAAACCAATGCGGCCATAATGGGTGCAAGTGCACTCGTCTGGAAAGAACTGAAATAAATTTTCATACTCTGCCGATCTTATTGTTAGATAATCCGTAAGGATTAATGATAATAAGAAAAATCTGTTTTGATTAAAAAAATATAAATTATGAGCACCCGACGTTTATTACCTGTTATTATTGTGACGTTTATCATATTGTTTGTGGTCATTCTTCTTTCCTCAAGTCTGTTTCTGACTATTAAACCAGGAGAAAGAGGTATTCTTTTTGACCGTTTTACCGGGCTTAAACTGGAAAAGATTTATGAACCGGGATTTCATGTAAAGGCTCCCTGGAATGAGATGATCGTATATGACGTGACTGAAACTCAGATTGAGGAAACCATGGATGTACTGGATAAAAACGGCTTGTCCATTGCCGTGGATGTGTCCATTCGTTTTCGCCCCATATATGACCGGATTGGTTATCTTCATGAAAATTTCAGAGGAGATTTTGTGAACAGATTGGTCATTCCGGAAGTGCGATCCACTGTCAGGCAGGTGATGGGAAGATTCACGGCCGAAGAAATCTATTCAACAAAAAGGAGTGAGGTAGAAACATCGATCAGTCAGGAAACACAGCAGATCCTTGACGAAAATAATATATTGATGAAAGCGCTTCTCATTCGTTCCATCAACCTTCCCGAACAGATCAAGATGGCCATTGAAAACAAACTGAAGCAGGAGCAGGAGGCATTGGCTTATCAGTTCAGGCTTGACCGGGAAAAGAGTGAGGCCGAAAGAATGAGAATCCAGGCCGAAGGTGAGGCCAGGGCCAATGAGATCATCAATAACAGCTTGACCGACAATCTTCTGAAAATGAGGGGCATTGAGGCCACTACCCGTCTGGCCGAATCTCAGAACTCAAAAGTGATCGTGATCGGCGGCGGAGAAGAGGGCTTACCCCTGATCCTGGGAGGCAACTGATAAGATATTATAACACAACAGTTCCTGAAAAAGGCTGCCTGCAAGTTCGTGCCGGCCTTCGGTTGACGATCTATATACTCTGCCCTGAATCACTATTCAGTGTATTCAGAGGATACCTGAGCATGGATCATCAGGTCAGTTTTGAATGCACCTGCAGACAGCCTTTTTATTTTGACTCTATCGCTATGCCTGGGTTTTTAATTCTTCTGATTTTTCAGCAATCTCTTCCAGCATGGATGTAGTCAGTGATTTTGGCCTTTCTATGGGATAACCCAGGGCCCGGTCCCAGATTATGTTTGAAAGCACTCCAATCGACCGCCCTACTCCGAATAAAACAGTATAGAAATCATATTCCCTGATACCATAATGCCACTGGATCACCCCTGACTGGGCATCCACATTGGGCCATGGATTCTTAGCCTTGCCCTGCTCCTTCAGGATATCAGGCGTAACTTCATAGATCAGATCCACATACTTGAATATGGGATCATCGGGTAAATGCTTGAGGCAGAATTCCCGCTGCGCAGTATATCTTGGATCTGTTTTCCGCAATACAGCATGACCATATCCGGGGATAACCTGGCCGGAATTCAAAGTGTCCCAGATAAATTGTCTCATTTCCTCATTGGACGGCAATTTGCCACCCATTTTTTTCATTACGTTCTGGATCCATCTCAGTACCATCTCATTGGCAAGTCCATGTAACGGACCTGCCAGCCCGTTAATCATTGACGATATGGAATAATATACGTCGGAGAGTGCACTGGCTACCAGGTGACCCGTATGAGCACTTACATTCCCACTTTCATGATCACTGTGGAGGATAAAATATAATCTTGACAGGTCATCATAGGGCTTATCTATTCCCATCATTTTGGCAAAATTACCTCCCCAGTCCAGTTTTGGATCGGCAGGAATAATATCCCCGTTCTTATACTTTTTCCTGTAAATGTAGGAAGCGATCCGTGGTAATTTAGCCAGAAGATTTATCGCATCTTCATAAGTAGTATCCCAGAGATCCATCTTCCCGATCTCGTTGTTTTTATATTTCGGTGTAAACAACGATTCTTTTTCCATGGAAACCACCGCTGCCGAGAACATCACCATCGGATGACATTCCGAAAGATCATCCAGCACCTGATACACGTAATCAGGTACATTCCTTCGCATTACCAGCTCTTCTTTTACCTCCATCACATCTTTTTTGGACGGTACTTCCCCGGTTAAGAGAAGGTAGATAAATCCCTCGACATAAGGAATTTCACCTCCAGGTGGTTTTGGCAACATTTCCAATACCTCGGGAATCGTAAATCCCCTGAACCGGATGCCTTCGTGTGGATCCAAATAGGAAATATCAGTAACCAGACATTTGATACCGCGCATCCCGCCTATTATCTGACCGATGGTAACTTCATCCACTTTGACATTACCATAGTCTTTAAGAAGTTTACTGGTTCGCGGGCGCCATTCATCAATTTTGTTGGCAAGAACTTGTTTTAGTTTTGACATAATAAAAATGTTTTTTGTGGTACAAAAAATAAAGAATGACTGTCATGGAATTTGTACTTATTCCACTGACAATATCAATCCTTCCATCAGATGAAAACTTTTGTGAAAGACCTTCTTTAATAAATTATTATATATGTTTAAAACTAAAATTCATGAATAAAAGTTCCTGATTATCAACACAATTGACATTATTCCGGTTTGCCGTATCATTTCAGGAGAAATGATCTTAGTCCATACCGGTATTGATAACCTTATTTTCGAGATTTCGCGGGCTGAATGAATTGAATTGATATTTTTTTACATATTACTCTCCTGCAAGTCGTTTTTTTTAAATATATTTATTTCCATTCAACTGATTTTTCTATTATTGATTACTTGATTTTTTCTGGTATATTAAACAAAGATGTTTTTTTTAAGTTATTTTCAATTAGATATTAATGTAATGGGAGAAAAAAGGATCCTTATCATATTTTGAGTTCATTGAAATTTTTTATATTATTTTTGAACAGATTAGGGTTCAAAACAGATTCGGATAACAAATAAAGATTTTTTTTTAACTATAAAATTAAGAATATGTCAAAACAAGCAGAACTTAATATTGATGGCAAATCATATAAGTTACCTATAATTGAAGGCAGTGAACAGGAAAAAGGATTGGATATCAGTAAGCTTCGTGCCGAAACGGGAGGATACATCACCCTGGATATAGGTTTTAAAAATACAGGATCTACTCAAAGTGCCATTACATTTCTGGATGGTGAAAACGGTGTGCTCCGCTACCGGGGTTATCCTATCGAGCAATTAGCTGAAAAATCCAATTTTCTTGAAGTAGCTTATCTCTTGATCTATGGAGAACTTCCATCAAAAAAAGAGCTCACTAAATTTGAATCGGATATCAAGACCGAGTGGCTCGTTCACGAAGACATCAAGACCATTCTGACCGGATTCCCTGCCGACGCCCATCCCATGGGTGTGCTATCTTCTCTGGTCACGGCGCAGACTGCCTTTTTCCCCGAGTCGCTGGATCCGTACCGTTCGGTCGATAAAGTAAACAGAACCATCATCCGGCTGATCGCCAAAATGCCTACCCTCGTGGCATGGTCTTACACAAGATCCAGGGGACGATTGAGTAATTACCCTGATAATAATCTGAATTATGTACAAAACTTCATGAAAATGATGTTCAGCACGAGGGCTGAGAAATACGAACCGGATCCTGTAATTGTAGATGCCATGGATAAGGTTTTCATACTTCACGCCGATCATGAACAGAACTGCTCGGCTTCTACCGTCAGGATAGTGGGTTCTTCCCATGCCAGTCTTTATGCATCAGTGGCTGCCGGAGTGAATGCTCTCTGGGGACCGTTGCATGGTGGTGCCAACCAGAAAGTGATCGAAATGCTGTCTCAGATAGAAGAAGAAGGTGGAGATCTGAGCAAATTTATCGACAGGGCTAAAGACAAGGATGACCCCTTCAGGTTAATGGGCTTTGGTCACCGTGTATATAAAAACTTTGACCCACGGGCTCAGATACTGAAAAAATCAGCCGACAAGGTGTTTGATAAACTGGGAATTGATGATCCCATGCTGGACATCGCCAAAAAACTCGAAAAAGTGGCCCTTGAAGACGATTATTTTGTGGAAAGAAAGCTATATCCTAATGTAGACTTTTATTCTGGAATTATCATGAAGGCCATTGGTATTCCTATCGAAATGTTCCCTGTCATGTTCTCTATCGGAAGATTACCCGGTTGGATAGCACAATGGAAGGAAATGCGGGAAAATAAAGAACCCATTGGAAGGCCACGGCAGATTTATGTAGGTGAAAATAAAAGAGATTACGCACCTGTCGATAAAAGATAAGTTCATATATTTTCATTTGAAACGGGATTGAGGCTGCTTAAAACTAAACAGTGGAGTATTCCCCGGTTTAATTTATTATTTATCGGGTTTTCGAAAGATTGAATAAAATAAACGATAGGCTATCCAATAGGGATCTGAAAACAGACCACTCTTAAGTAAGCCTCAGGGCTAATTCTGGCAAGGTATTCTGAATAATCATTATAAAGCCATTGGATTATTTCTATCAGCCTGATATAGAAAAGGAAGGACCTAAACTTACACCGGAGGAATCAAAACATTGCCTTCGGGTATTGAGGCATAAACCGGGTGACCTTATCAGTGTATTGGATGGTAAGGGTTCCTTACTGGTCTGTGAAATAATGAATACCGATCACAAAGGAACCTCACTTAAAATTAAAGAGAAAATAACCAGGGAGCCTCCTCCCTATTCCATCCACATCGGGATAGCACCTACCAAAAGCATGGACAGAATGGAATGGTTTGTGGAAAAAACCGTGGAAATAGGGATTAGCGAAATCACTCCTGTAGCCTGTGACCATTCAGAGAGAAAGGTCATTAAAACCAGCCGGCTGATTAAAAAAGCAATCAGTGCACTCAAACAATCCGGAAACGTGTTTTTACCAACAATTAATGAAATGATAAAATTCGGGGATTTTGCACAATGGCATGGGATCGATCAGGAAAAATTCCTTTGTCATGCAGAGAAAAGTGGTGATATTCATTTACAGCACGTCGCCGGCAAAAACGATGCCTACCTCTGTCTGATCGGGCCTGAAGGGGATTTTTCTCCGCAAGAACTGGAAATTGCCAGGAAGCAGGGATTTAAATTAGTTTCATTGGGGACCAACAGATTACGTACCGAAACGGCCGGTATAGTAGCATGCACGCTTTTGAATTCAATCAATTCCTAAGGATGTAAGATCCCACTTTATAGTTTTGTCATAAATAAGGGAACCATTTTTTATTTCTAAAGGAGATGGAATATTATTGGTATAAAGCTGGCCTGTTCCCAGTCCCTGTTCCATCTGTATTTCCTTCTGACCTGTATACTGCGCAATGGCATTCAGTCCGATGTTGGATTCCAGGGCTGATGTGATCCACCACCCTGTATTTTTACTTTCACCGAGTTCAATCCACTCCTCAGTCTCATGGAAACCTCCCAATAAAGTAGGCTTCAGAACAATATACCGGGGTTGGATCGTATCCAGTAAGGCTGCTTTCTGATCCCTGTTAAGCGGACCGATCAGTTCTTCGTCCAGGGCTACCGGTACCGGGGATTTACGGCAGAGTTCTGCCATTTCTTTCCATCTTCCCGTTGGAATGGGTTGTTCAATCGAGTGAATATCATAGACCGCAAGTTTTTCAAGTTTATGCATGGCTTCTTCAATGCTGAATGCGCCGTTGGCATCCACACGTATGGTAACCTGGTGATCGTCCGTATAATTCCTTATATACTCAATTAAATTCAGTTCATCCTCAAAATCGATCGCTCCTATTTTTATCTTAATGCAGGTAAAATCCTCTGCGGCCTTTTTCCTGATCCGTTCCAGCATTTTCTCCTTATTCCCCATCCAGATCAGGCCATTAATGGGTATTGGTCTTCCCTCAAGGAATGGACTGTTAAAAATCACGCGGTTTCCTCCATTTAGATAATCAAGCCATGCGGTTTCCAGTCCCATTTTAATCGAAGGCATGGATTTACCGGTCATCTGGTCAAGATATCCGGGAAGGTGTTCAATGTTTTCCAGTGGGTTGTTGGATGAGGTCCGGATGATCTCGTTCATTTTATGTTCAAAACCAGGCTGGTCATCCAGGCTTAACCCGGGTAATAATCCACATTCTCCTATTCCGTAAACACCATCCGGTGAACTGATGACAATAAAGTAGGTGTCTTTTTTGCTCATCGAACCTCGTGAGGTGGTTACAGTAAATTTAAAATTCAGTGTATATTTCAACCATTGAACCTGTATCATATCAGGAAGACATAATTTCTTATATTTGTAAAATTAATTAAATTATTACTATCTAATTATTACTCCATGGGATCAGATTTTGACCTCACCATTGATGTGCTGATTGAAATTCCGAAAGGAAGCAGGAATAAATATGAATATGATAAAATTAAAAAGGTAGTCAGGTATGACAGGATGATATTTTCTTCCATGCACTATCCGAGTGATTATGGATTTGTGCCTGAAACCCTTGCACTGGACGGGGATCCGCTGGATGCCCTGGTACTTGTCTCAGCGCCCACTTTCCCGGGTTGTTTGATTGAAGTCAAACCATTGGGTCTGTTTAAGATGGTGGATGAAAAAGGTCCCGATGCCAAATTATTATGTGTGCCGGTGAGTGATCCGATCTGGAATAAACTCAACAGCCTGGAAGATGTCAATCCTCATCTGCTGAAAGAAATTGAGCATTTTTTCAGTGTATATAAAGATCTGGAAAAGAAAAAAGTGGGTATAGAAGGTTGGGAGGATAAGGAAGCTGCCATTGAATCCATCAAGGAATCACAACGTCGTTTCTGGGAAGACCAGCAGGCCCTGGGCAACGCAAAAATATAAATTGATTAAAAAAATTTTGTCCTCACCGGTGAGCGAACCGAATTCCCTGAATCTCGAAGATTATAACTATCCCCTGCCTGAAAATCGGATTGCACAGTTTCCGGCAGATAAAAGGGAGCAGTCCCGGTTGCTGAATTATAACCGGGGTATAATTACCCATCATCGGTTTTCTGAAATACCTGCTCTGCTTCCTGAAAACAGCCTGCTGATTTTTAATGAAACCAGGGTAATACCGGCCCGGTTGACCTTTTTAAAACCTTCCGGGGCGATTATCGAGGTTTTTCTTCTTAATCCGGTATTACCGGTTTCCGAGATCACGCAGGCTATGGAGGCAAGAGGTGAGGTTACCTGGAACTGCCTGGTCAAGAATTTCAAAAAATGGAAAAACGAACTGATTTTGAGGCAAAATGTCCGGATTCACCAGAACACCATCGGGCTAAGGGCACGTATTCATGATCGTGAAAAAAACCTGATCACCTTCTCATGGGATGACTCAACGTATACATTCAGTGAAATAATCGCCTCAGCCGGCAAGGTACCGCTACCACCCTATATGAAAAGGGAACCGGAACACCTCGATACCCGGCGTTATCAAACCGTATATTCCAGACAGGATGGTGCAGTCGCGGCACCCACTGCCGGATTACATTTTACCGAAGAGATTATTGAAAAGATCGAATCAAAAGGGCATAGAACCGACTTCCTTACGCTTCATGTGAGCTCCGGCACTTTCCAGCCCATCAGGGAAAAAGATATTACGAAACACCAGATGCACAAAGAAAAATTAAGTGTATCAGGAGAAAATATTCTGAATTTACTGAACCATAAAGGAAAAATCATATCCGTGGGAACCACCTCAGTCAGGACTCTGGAAAGCCTGTACTGGTTTGGGATTAAATTAAATGAAAATCCTTCAAGTGATTTTTATATTGAAAAGCTTACCCCCTATGCTCAACGGGAAAAACCATTGCCTGACTATAAAACCAGTCTGCAAATCGTACTCGAATACATGAGGACTCATGCAATGGATGAACTCCACGGGGAAACGGAGATCTTCATTTTTCCCGGATACGAATTCAGGATATGCAACGGCCTCATCACCAATTTTCATATGCCAAAATCTACATTGATCCTGCTGATCGCCGCATTTACAGGCAGTGACTGGAAGAAAATATACCGCGAAGCACTTTCCAACGATTACCGGTTTTTAAGTTATGGCGATTCTTCCCTCTTGTTACCATAATTAATCCTGCTTATATTTAGCAAAACTCAAAGGCCATGGAAGAATTAAACTTAAGTGAGGTCCTCGATCAAATTGTTCGGGTTCTCAACCACACGCTGTTCACACTGGGAGAAGCAGATTTCAGTCTTCTTGATATTTTCATCGTTATCGGCACACTCATCGTGCTTTTTTATGCTTCAGCCCGTATTGAAAAGATCGTGTTCCGGATCATCAGTACCCGGAATAAAGAAAATATAGGTACCGGAAAGGCTATCAGCGCCATCATAAGGTACATCATCCTCGTGGTGGGATTGCTTATCCTTTTCGAGACACTTGGCATAGATATGAGCACGCTCACAGTCTTGTTCGGAGCCCTCGGTGTGGGTATCGGTTTTGGTCTTCAAAACATTGTAAATAATTTTATTTCAGGTCTCATCATTTTGTTCGAACGACCGATCAAAGTAGGTGACCGGATTGAAGTAGGAAACGTAACCGGTGATGTGATCAATATATCGGCCAGGGCCTCCACGGTAAATACCAACGACAACATTACCATCATCATTCCCAATTCCGAATTTACCTCCAACAAGGTTATTAACTGGAGCCACTCCGACCGTAGGGTGCGTTTCAGGATACCGGTGGGGGTATCCTATAATGAAGATCCCGAAGAAGTAAGAAGGGTATTGCTGTATGTAGCCAGTAAACATCCGGGGGTAATGAAAGAACCGGAAAGTATGGTGGTTTTCGAGGAATATGGTGAAAGTTCATTAAATTTTAACCTGGTGGTATGGACCGCCGATTATATTAATCGTCCAAGAATACTTAAAAGTGAGCTTTATTACGAGATCTTTAAACAGTTTAAAAAGGAAGGGATCCAAATCCCCTTCCCTCAGAGAGATCTTCATCTGAAATCAGGATTTAACAAGGAAAAGATCTCCAAACTAACGGATAACTGATTGGGGCATGCCTGATGAAAAAGCAAAAAGGCATCATTAATTAAAATGATGCCTAAATTGCAACCGAAACACAAATTTACTCTACACCTTCACCCTGTCTTTAATTTTTTTATATCCAGATTTTAATTGTCAATAGTTCTTTCTATTTTTAATAATAGTTATGCCAATAACAGGCCAAAAGTGAAAAACCCCAATTACAAGCAAATTTGAGGGTTGCTTGTTTTCTAAAAGTTCAAAATCTGGAAAAATTTCCCAAAATGGGACTGATTTTTAAAAATAATTATGAGAAAAAGACTTGTCCGATCAAACAGAAAAGTAATAGCCGGCGTTTGTGCGGGAATAGCCGAATACCTGGGATGGGATCCGTTATGGGTCAGGATTTTGTTTGTCGTTTTATCGTTTGCCGGTGCCCTTATAACAGGTATATTGGTTTATTTTATACTGTGGCTGGCCATGCCTGAATCGGGAACGGGGATGCCCACCTGATCTCAGGCGGATTCTATAAGATCGGCAAGCCTGCCCGCCTGTTCTTTGGAATGCACGGGGAAATTACCGAACCGGATGATATTTCCATACCCCGGGAGTTTATGGTGATCCAGTTTAATACCGTTTTCTTTGAACAGATTCCTTGCCTCCTTTACCGGCATGAGAGCTTTTGCAGATAATATGGTCTGGGAACGGTTTTTTTCATCGCTGATCAGTGGATCGAATTGCGAACTCGTTGTAAGGGCGTTATATAAAATAATTGACTTGAATTTGGTTTCATTCCGGATCAGCGTTAAATCCCTCTGCAGGAGATCGTTGATCATTTCAGAAAAAACATATAGCCTGATCCTGTCCGTTTCAGGATGGATCATGATATTATTTCCTGTTCTTTTTTTACTGGTTGCGGTATTGAACATTCCAAACCATCCTTCCGCCCTCTTTTTCATGACATCTTTTATTTCTTCATGAACGATCCAGATATAAAATCCCGGATAGAAGCCGAAAAGCCAGAACGTATTGAATAACGCCGACCCTGAATTTTCAAAATCGATCTTCCGGCTGAATAACGAGCCCGAATAGTCCACATGGAGCCTTCGATTCTTTCCATCGAAAAAATGTTGTACCAAATCCTGATCCAGAAAATGTCCACTAAAGGGATCTGTGTCAGCCATAAACATATCCTCAAAATCCAGTTCGTCGAGTTGTCTCTCGATCATTCCTTCATTCAGGTAAACTTTTTTCATTGCACTCAACAGATTACCCTTTCCTGATATCTTATCCGGGGTGCTGCCATGAGTTCCATGGATCCAATCGTTAATACGAAGTAAGGCGAGTATCTGGAAATAATTTTCCGAAGGCATAATGATCAACGAATGGGTATCCGGAATATTCAGGAACCGGCGAAGCAGTTCATTTAACCTGCCATGCCCGGGTCCTTCAAGAGACTTTCCTAAAGAACGATTGTATAATTTTTTTTTGAAGGCCTGCTTATAATGGAAGTTCAGGGTATGAAATTCAGGTGGTTCATCGACGGAAAAAGAAAGTTGGATATCCATGATATGACAATTCTAATTATTTAATTTTAAAAACAACAGGGTTTATTGACGCTTACTCAAATAAATTGTATTTTTAAATATCGGATTCACGAAGTTCTTTTATATAGATATTTAAAGTTACCCATCGGAGTCAGTATTATATTCAAACTTAACACTTAACTAATACCGAGTGGTTCCCGATATGGAAACCGGGCCTCACCCCGATGTATTGTCGGGGCCCCGATCAGATTCGGGGTTAACAGTGGATTGTTGAAGTAATCGGGCAGCTCAAATCCTGTCAAAATGGAGGTTTGAACTCCCTGGCTCGATGGGTTTTTTATTTGGCGATTTGGTGAGGTGGTGATGTGGTGATGTGGTGATGTGTGAACCATTGAAGAGGCAGTATGCGGTAGGATCGGGGACCGGAGACCGGGGACGGATGGCCGGGTGTAAGGTGTAGGGTGCAGGGTGTAGGGAATCAAGACTAGTCCTGGGTTGCCTGACTAAGGCATTATCGAAGGACGGGCTTTGAGATGTTGTGATTTGGCGATTTGGTGATTTGGTGGTTTGATGATTTGGTGATTTGGTGATTTGATTGCGTGAAGTTGTGCCCATTGGATACGATCCTCCTTTCGTCGGACCACTCAGGGTGGATGGTGATTTGTGGAAATGTGGAGGTGGCCCGCAGATATGTTACAGGGAAGCCTGCTGACAGGGAATCGTGTCAATGCGGCTTATTTTTAGTAAAGCACCCTGAACCGGATGGTTTCATTGATGGAGCGGAACTCCCTGATCACCTCCCGGTCGTATTCCTTGTCAACGGCCAGGATCATGTAACCGATCTTTTCGTTGGTTTTCAAATACTGACCTACCACATTAATATTATGCTTTGCCAGTATGTTATTGATCTGCGCCAGCACGCCGGGTACATTATGATGAATATGAATAAGCCTATGGGCATCCTTGAAGGCTGGCAACTGGATCTCCGGGAAGTTAACACTATTGGTGGTGGTGCCTGTGTTTATATAATCAATGATCTTCATGGGTACGAATCTTGCAATGTTTTCCTGAGCCTCAAGTGTGGACCCACCAATATGAGGTGTCAGAATGGTATTGGGTGATCCTATTAATTCCGAAACAAACGGTTCCCGGTTGCTTTTTGGTTCCTCGGGGAAAACGTCAACCGCTGCTCCCGCCACCTGTCCCGTATCGATTGCTTTTTTTAATTCAGGAATATCCACTACGTGCCCCCTGCTGAGATTCAGAAAGATCACCCCTTTCTTCATCTTTTCAATTTCAACCTTTCCGATCAGATTTTTGTTTTCCGGCCTTCCGTCTACATGAAGTGAAACGATATCTGACATTCTGAGCAATTCATCAATGGAATTACATTTTTTCGCATTCCCAAGAGCCAGTTTTTCAACCACATCATAGTAATAAACGTTCATGCCAAGCGATTCTGCCAGTATGGATAGCTGGCTTCCGATATTACCATAACCTACAATGCCCAGATTCTTCCCCCTTATCTCAAAGCTTCCGGTGGCCGATTTATCCCAGACACCCTCATGCATTTTTACAGACTTATCCGGAATATTCCGCATAAGAAGAATGATCTCTCCAATAGCCATTTCAACTACCGATCTTGTATTACTGAACGGTGCATTAAATACCACCACACCTTTTTCCAGACAGGCATCCAGGTCAATCTGGTTGGTTCCGATACAGAAAGCCCCGATCGCCATCAGACGGTTGGCTTGATCGATCACTTTTTTTGTAATCCGGGACTTTGAACGAATTCCCAGTATGGATACGTTTTTAATTTTTTCGCAGAGTTCATCCTCATCCAGTCCCGAAGAGACGATTTCAACTGAGTAGCCTTCGTTTTTTAAAAGAAATTCGGCCTCCGGATGAATATTTTCCAAGAGAAGTACGGAAATACGGTTTTTCGGATAGGATATAGCCGCCTCAATTTTATTATGATAAAGGATTTCATCGAGACTGGGTGCAATATGATCGGCTTTTTCAATGATCGTATCACGCTCGACATTTTCTGTGAAAGCATAAAATTTATTGGCCAGGCCTGCCTCCTTGACCTGGTAATCACTGTATCCATCCCCTATCACATAAATGTCTTCCTGGAAATTCAATGATTTCAACAATTCAACCTTTCCATTATCCTTCGACAGAATATTATTATCATCAAAACCGGTAATCTCATCCGTGGCATTGAAGGTAAAAGTGTTCGCAAATACATTATTGAGCTTAATTCCATAATCTGCCACTATGGGTTCGATAATCTCCCTGAAACCGTTGGAAATAATATAGACCTGGTCCCTGTACTTCCTGAAAAAACCCTTATTACGACGGAAAGACGGGGATACATCTTTCTTAAGCTCATCGATCAAGGGCCCGAGATGTTTCCGGTTAGCCTGTAGAAGATCGATCCTCCTTTTCAGTGAATCTGAAAAACTGATCTCTCCTTCCATGGCCTCCTTCGTGATCTCTTTTATCTGCCTGATCTTTTTTTCGCCGTCCGGCAAGCCATTCAATGCCTTTTCAGCCAGCAGGTCAAGCGTCTCATGCCGGATAAAGGTGCTGTCGAAATCAATAACAAAAATTTTATTCTGCTTTTCTGTTGCCATAACCCACCGAATGAATTGACAAAATTAATCAAATCGTGGAGTTTCCTCTTTTTAAAATTTGAATTTTATTGTTTAGCTTTAATCCGGCTTATTGAACAAACCTTATTCCTAATGAAAACAGTACTGATAACTGCCATACCCATTATACTCTTATCGTGTAATGTGGCCACTCTTCAGTCCTTACTGAACGATTCGCAACTCACTGAAAGCGAAGCGATCGAAGGCATAAAGACAGCCCTGAGGGTCGGAACAGATAAAGCAGTGGATATTACATCAAAACCCGGAGGATTTTTAAGGGATGAGGCCATAAAAATATTATTGCCTGAGGAAGCGAATAAGGCCATTGCCGCATTACGCGAAGCCCCGGCCGGAAATCAGATCTATGAAGCCAGTTTGAAACCGATAGTCGATGACCTGATAGAGGCTGTTAATCATTCTGCCGAGGATGCCGTTACCGAAGCTGCTCCTATCTTTAAAAATGCCATCCGTCAGATGACCGTTCAGGAGGCATGGGCCATATTGAAAGGGGAATATAAAAATTCAGGAGACCGGTCAGCTACAATTTACTTCAGAGATAAAACTTACAATGATCTGGTCAGGCTGTTTCAGCCTAAGATCAATACTTCACTCGACAAACCTGTAGTGAGAAATACTTCGACGAATACAATCTGGAATAATTTTGTTACCACGTACGACAGGATTGCCAAAAGCCCTGCCAATCTCGTGCTCGGGCTGGAACCGGTTCAGGAACCCAACCTGGCCAGATATGTTACAGTGAAGGCGCTTGATGGCTTGTTTGTTAAAGTGGCTGCTGAAGAACAGAAGATCAGGGAAGATCCCTATAATTATACAGAGCAGATCCTTCGTAAAGTTTTCGGAAGCCCGTCAGCCAGTTGATCTTTATATATTGCCTTTCAGTCTTTCTGAATTTCCGGATCCGGCTGAAGCTATTCAATCACTTTCCTGACTTTCTGGAATTCAGTGGAAGCATCCACCATAAGATGCCAGGTCACCACTTTACCTGTCTCGATCGATTCATAGGCAAGGCCTTTTTCTGTTTCAATTATTCTTGATCGTCCAAGGTTATACCGGAGGGCTTCCACCACATCTCCCGCTTTCAATGGATTTCTATCCAGATCAACCATCTGCAGGTTGGTGGTTCCATTACCTTTGGCCTTTTTTTTAAAAAAATCGAACATGGTCATTCAATCGTTTTAGCGTTCTATATACCTTCGATAGGGCAAATCCCATATCCTTTTTAAATTACTAAAAATCGGACCCAATTACATAATAAAAGGAGCCCATTCTTTTATTTGGGATTCAACCGGTAGACAAAATGCCTATCACATGAAAACGAAACCATGGATGGAATCCATAAAATCAGAAACAGTTTCGTAATAACAGGTTATGCTTTTACTTTCGTCCGAGGAGAATTAGGGAGATTAACTCCGGAATGAACCGATTTACGTAATGGAATTGTATTTTTTCTTTTCGGAACATTTTTAATCGCTTTATTTTTTTTATTCCGTCCCATCCACAGTAAAATTCCCGATACGGGTAAACTTGCAACGAACAAACTGGCAAAAAAAGCAAGGATCTTACCAGGTAATCCGAGTATTGCACCGGTGTGTATATCGTAATTCATGCGCATCAGTTTATCCGCAGCGGAAGCCTCTTCAAATCTACCCCAGATATGAACAGGTTTAATTTCCTCTAATGTATACCGGTCAAAAAAACGGTAATCAGTCTCCCAGTAAGTATCCTCCTCGGGTTTTATATTTACATATATGGAAGAGCCCGCATCATGTGGGTAATGTATTTCAATTGCGGCTACATCCTTATATTCTCTTCTCATTTTTTCCCAGATGATGTCCACGGGCTTTCCTTTAACATACACTCCATCCTGAACGGGCCCCGATTCCGGTTCAGTGTATACAATTTCTTTCTCCCCTCCCGCAGCGGCATACCAGGCATCTGCAAACCACTGAAATCCCCATACCAGCCCGGTAAGGGCAAGTACGACAGCGACCCAGCTGATGTAAAATCCCAATACGCTGTGGAGATCAAAATTAAGCCGCCGCCAGCGTGCATCCCACTTGATATTGAATCGTTGCCGGATATTGGCCTTTTTTGGCCACCAGAGAATAATTCCGCTTATCAGCATAACCACAAAAATCAATGTCGCTGTAGCTACTACAGGTTTTCCTATGTCGTGTGGCAACCATAAATAATAATGTCCGTGAAGTATAAAGTGAAAAAACCCTTTTTCATAATCCTTCACTTTAAGGATCTCTCCATTATATGGATTTACATATACGCCCTGGTAAAATTCCGGTTCAGCCTCATAATAAATGATAGTAGCTGCTTCGTCCCTGTTCCCATATTCAATACTATGGGGATGCCTGTCGGGGAAAACCGATTTTCCAATCCTGTAAAAATGGGAAGGAGGCAGAAAATCGCCTTCCCTGGCATCCACATTACGGTAAGAGGATTGTGTTATGGACTCTATCTCCTGTTTAAATACATATAAACAGCCGGTGATGGCCACAACAAAAACAATGAGGCCCGAAGCCAGACCGAGGATTAAATGAATTTTCCGGATGTATCGTTTGAATTGCATTATATATTTTCCGGTTTGAAATAAGTATGTATAAAAATTATTCTGAAATATGATAAGTTGACCCGTGAAGCAGAAACTCTATTTCCCGCCTATCCATCAAAAGAAAGCAAACAATTCTTATCGGTTCGATCAGTATCTTTCCTTCCTTCCATATCCTGTTAAAATGGAGCTTCCAAATCGGGACTGCCCCACGAGTCAACGGTTCACGGCATTTTGCATTCTAATTATTGAAACGGATCATATTATGAATTTCGCGGCCATCTATACTGGCTCCTTTAACAGCCGTGGCAGAATTCGGGTCTATTTCATAAATATCAGCCGAATTTTCAGTGGTGATATTTACATATACCTTTCCATCTTCGACCAGCATGGGAGCATATTGACCCTTATGAAGCGGAATATCGGTGATGGGTGTAAGTGTTTTGCCTTCAAGATCGATCACCACCAACTTGCAGATATCGCTTGAACCGTAATACGTCCACAGACCCGAGTCATCAGTGATCAGACGACCCACTGCCAATCCATCTCCCACATACTCAAAATATACCAGCTTGTCACCACCGGTGGCTTCTTCAATATCAAAGAAGTAACTGTCATCAAATTCAAGATCTCCGTTTTTTATTCTCAATATACCTGAGTTTTTCTGTTGCGTGGTGAACCCGCAGGCATAAGAAGCTGAGGAATAAGCATATAGATCGCCCGATTCCGTTTTTACCATCCCGTTCTTATTGCCATAGATCCCGATCGGTCCCATCCGGGTGTCTTTAATGTATTGCTCAAAGGTGAAGTCAGGGAATGAATAAACAGCCACATGAGCGGTATCGGTACTTGGAGTAGCAAAGGTACCGTTTGCATGAAGGGTATAAAATGGGACAAAAATCCGGTTATCTCTTACTACCAGCGCCGTAGGCCAGGCTACCAGGGAATCCGCTTTATTTTCGTATATACGTGTCGGGACTTTGGACGTTACCGAAACTGAATTTCCATCGATCATATGAAAAACCCTATCGGCGAAACCGGAACGTGGCACCTCCATGGCTACCAGGTGGCCATCAATTCCATTACTGAACACATCGAGGGTGGTTTCAAAAATGAACCGTCCTTTTTCATACAAATCGCCATTTTCGTCTAAACCGTACCCAATACAGTTATTATCGTCATAATATCCGATACTGAATAGCGTGTTAGCTGTGTGAGCCGAATATCGCCAACCCGTCTGCTCAAGCCCTTTCCCTTCTGCCGTGATCTCACCGGACATAATTTCATCTTCCGTAAGGATATAATCGGCATATTCACCTGCCGTGCCCACTCTCAGATGAACCACATATTTGGATACACCTTCGTCAGGAGTAATTTCATTCTCCTGATTACAGGACACCGTGATCAAAAAAAACATCACGAGAAAAATAAGTGAATTAATTTTATGTGAATTTTTCATAGTTATATAGTTTTAGATTTATTTAAATTCTGGTTATAAAATATCGTAGCTTGAAATAACAGGCTCTTCCCGGTTTCTGTACCCTGAATTTGTCATAGGCCCTGGAGTCAAACAGGTTGGTGGATCCCAGGGACAGGTTATAGCGGTTTTTATCCACCGAATAGGAAAATTCCAGATTATGAATATGCTGGCCGGGGATAATATGTTTGTTATCCGGATCTCCCTGACTGGGCCATTTTAAGAAATATTCATGAATGAATCTTGAAGACCAGTTAATACTGAAATGATCTTCTTTTCGTGCCAGGTCAGTCCATTGAAGACCAAGACTCAGGTTACCAAACAGGTAAGGGATATTGGGTATCCGGTCGAGATATACATTACTCACACGGTCCTCATCATATTTCGACTTGTTAATGATATTCTGATAGGTCAGGTTGGCGCTGACAAAAACACGATCCTTGTATTTATAGTTGATTTCCCCTTCCACGCCCGAACTGGTCGCTTTGGCCAGGTTTACATACTGGCTGTTTATTCCGGTAGCTTCCACCCTGATCAGATTCTCGGTGCCCCGATAAAAATAATTGGATTCAACTGACAGGGAATGATGATGATTCACCTTGTGATAAAGCATACCGGCGTTCAGGTTATTGCTTTTTTCCGGTTGTAACAGAGGATTATTCAGGACAAGCAGCCCGTCCCCGAAAATCTCATATCCCTCAGGCAGGCGATAGGTATTTTCAAAGGAAGCCTTAAACTGCAAATCTTTTAATATAAACCAGGTTCCCGCTATCCCGTAGCCTGGTTTTCTGAACTCTGTCAAATGAATCGATTTTTCATTATCCCAGTCTACATTAATGGCCTTACCATCAAAGAGATAATATTTTGAAAACAAGGTGGCTGAAAATTTTTGATCAAAAAAATTGAGGTTATAGGAAAGACCCAGCACATTCTTATTCAGGTAGTTGGGATCACTGAAGGGCACTATATTAGGATCGAGCGGATCGTCTCCTTCCCGTTGAAAGCGGGTAAACGTATGATTGAAAATCAATTGTTGTTTTTCATTCAGGGTATAATAGAGATTGTTGAAGGCAAGCGTCGTATGATCGTCGAAAGTGAATAAGGTCTTTTCCCACCGGGACTCCCCAATGGCAGGGTTATTCTTTATTTTATAATTACCCAGCCAATCGTAGGTTCTCGAACTCGTATCAGCCACGAGGTAATTACCATTGATAAAAGATGCATAAGATTGAATGGAAAGATTATCGGTTAAAAAATTATCTTTCCTGTATTTTATAAAAGGCATGAACATCTGGTCCCTCGTATAGATCTGCCCGAAGACACGATCCATACTTACCCCATGTTGTACATTATCCCTGTTTCCTGAAAAGGTAATTCCGGTATAAAGCTGATCGGCATAGGATTTATTTTCCATCCCTACTTCCAACTGAATCATGCCGGAACGGTAATCATCATGGAACCGCCGGACCCGGGTCGTAGTCCCGTCAAGATTCCCAAGTTCATCCGGGATCTCGACATCGACCTGATAATCATTGTTGGAATAATTGTAAAATGCCGAGGTTTTGAATACCAGGCCGGTAGGCTCGTGCGTATATTTTCCGTTTAATGCAGACCTGTGTGTGTTAAATGATCCAAAAGAGTAGGATACATCGAGGAAGGAATCAATTCCCTTATCGGTTATTATATTTACCGCACCTCCCAAGGCATCGGACCCGAGCCAAACAGGAACCAATCCCTTATATACCTCTACCCTTTCTACCAGGTTTACCGGGATATTGTTGATCGAAAGCGCCGCGCCGAAATTATCCATGGGGATGCCATCCATAAAAAACCGGACCTGTTTACCGGAAAGCCCGTGGATGGAAAATTCTAAATCCGAGCCCAGTCCGCCTTCCTCCCGGATATGGATGCCGGTGCTTTTGCCCAGTACCTGGCTGACATCGAGATTTGAATTTTTAACCGGTCTGGTATCGATCACATTGAGGTTATAGGGTTGTTTTTTAAGATATCGTTTTTCGGATTCTCCTACGATCAGCACATCATCCAGCAGATCTACATCTTCCTCCAGGTTGAAATTTTCTATGTGGGTTTTTTCCTCCTGAATAATTATGGTTTTAGAAATCTTTTTATATCCCACTGAGGATACAGACAAATCGTATTCTCCGGGTGGAACCGATTTCAGGCTGTAGTGACCTTCGGGGCCGGTTATGGCTCCCTTATTCAATCTTTTTATCTGGACCGTAACTCCCGGGACAGCATTTCCATTTTCATCCAGAATCCGCCCGTTTATTGTAATGTCCTGGGCCAGTGAAAGCTGTATAACAGAAAAAAATAATAAAAAAATCGCCAGAGTTCTCAACATCACTATTTAGAATTAGTCTAAATAAATATAGGCAAATATATATCCTTATTTAGAAATATTCCAAATAGTGTTGAATAAAAATTTTCCCAGAAGGGAACGATCCTTTATATTTTGATTTTTTAATTTAAAGAAAGTATGTATTTCTATTTTCTAAATATTTTCCATAATTTGCGCATGAATTTGATTAACTGACACCACCATGCATAAGAAAGAGTTGAGCTTAATGATCCAATTGGCTATTACCGACAGGGAACTGGCGGAGCGCGAGGAAAGACTGATCTTTAACATTGGGAAGTTACATGGTATTCCGGAAGACGAGATCAAACAATTGATCAAGGATCCCGTCCCCATAGGGCCCATAGAAGCGCTGTCGGATGATGAAAAATTCCAGTATCTCTATATGGTCATTCAGATGATGAAAATTGATGGTCAGGTGTTCAAATCTGAAATCGAATTCTGCAAATCCCTGGCTGAAAAACTGGGCTTTAAAAAAAGTGTGGTTGCTGAATTATCATCGAGGATCTATGCCGATCCGTCCATTACGGCCGACAGGGAGGAATTGAAAAAATCAGCATTCAAGTATCTCAAATAAACCTGATCCACCCATCGTGAAGTCTGGCTGCTTTGGTCATCGGTCAGACTTTTTTTTATTTTAAAAAACCATTGAATTAACCAGTTCGTATATTTTTCATATGTCAGAACAGATTAAAAATACATCTACATTCATATCGGGGTTGTTGTTCATCCTGTTGCTCCTCAGTTGTGACAGCCCACCCGCTGCCCGGAAAATAGTGAACAGGGCCATAGAAAAACATGGAGGCAAAAAATACAAGCATAGCCGTGTCAGTTTCGACTTCAGGGGCAGGCATTATGTGGCTGAAAGAAAAGGTGGCAGGTTTACCTATATCAGGGAATTTGATAATAAAGAAGGACTTGTAAAGGATATACTGACCAACGAAGGGTTCACACGACTGCTCAACGGCGATACGGTGAAACTTCCCAGATCAAAAGCCGAAGCCTATAAAAATTCAACCAATTCGGTCATTTATTTTGCCTTCCTTCCTTTCAGCCTCAATGATCCCTCAGTAAACAAGGAGTATATCGGACTTAAAGAATTGAAAGGGAATCATTACCATAAGATCAGGGTTACCTTTGATCCATCGGATGAGGTTGGCGAACACCAGGATACGTATATTTACTGGTTCGATAAAGATGATTACAGTATGGATTATTTTGCATACCTGTTTCATACAGATGGCGGAGGAATTCGTTTCAGGGATGCCAAAAATGTCAGGGAAATTAACGGAATCGTATTTGCCGATTATTATAATTATGCATTGAGCGATACTACCATCGCTCTCTCTGTAACGGATAGCCTGTTTTCGAAAGGAAAACTGGAGTTATTATCAGAAATCAATTTAAAGAACGTTAAAGTTGAAATATTGAATTAAAATGAAAAGAATCCCATTACTTATTTTTCTCATTTCTATTTCCGGTTTTATATATGGCCAGAAGAATATCCCGGAAGTTAACCGGGGTATCATCGAATATGTAAATTCCGTGATCGGAAGCCAGGTAGGCCGCGGGGAATGCTGGGATCTCGCCGACCAGGCGTTGACAGCCAATCATGCCGAATTTGATAAAACATCAAAAAAGACACTCTATGATTTTGGCAGGGAATATGATCCTACAAGAGAGAAAATACTTCCCGGGGATATAATTCAATTTAAAAATGTGGTGGTAAGGTATCAGAAAGGGAACATGATCATGACTGAAAATTTCGGCCATCATACTGCCATTGTGTACAAGGTAATGGAGGATCGAAAGGTTACACTTGCGCATCAAAATACAAGTTTCTCTGGTAAAAAAGTAGGGCTTAGCGATTTGGATCTTGAAAATGTAAAGAAAGGTAAGCTATATTTTTATCGTCCCATTAGAGAATAACGACGGATAGTTTTTTGTTTTGGTCTGAATAGGGTTAAGGATATGAATTAATAAATTGAATTCAACACCATGCAAATCAGAGGCCGGCTTTTAACCAACAGGTGATATTTTTTCTTTTTCTACGTGATGGTATTGTCTATCTGACCGGTTTGACCCCCGCCACTATATTTGCCGTCTGGCAACTGACCTCTTATATTGGTGCGGAAAGGTTACGAAAAATTATTTCCGGAGCTGCCGGACTGGCTATGGGTCTTTTCAACCTTAAGACAGATGGCTGTTTTCGTAACGGGGATTAGCCTTGTTATGCCCTATAATATAAAGCGGCAGATGCCAGGCATAATTATACCGAAAAAAACTTGCTGGTATAGCTATATTTGTTTAAATCATTATATTTCTGCGTAATTAACCATTCTGTTTCATGGATTATGCCCTGCTTGGATTTGTTTTATACTTAGTAGCCTTATTGATCATCGGATTTATCACCTATCGTTTAAATAAAGATCATAAGGATTATTATCTGGGAGGAAGAAGGGTGAATCCATGGGTAGTGGCTTTTAGTGAAAGGGCCTCAGGGGAATCAGCATGGCTGTTACTTGGCCTTCCGGGAGCAGCCTATGCAGTCGGGATCGTTGAAATATGGACCGCTCTCGGTTGTGTATCCGGTATCATTTTTTACTGGTATGCAATTGCCAGGGATCTCAGGGAGGAATCGGAAAAAATGGATGCCATAACCCTGCCCAATTTTTTTGCCCGCAAATATCCCGGGGGTGCTAAGCTGATCCGGATCACCGCCACGCTGATCATTATTTTCTTTTTTACTTTTTATTTATCCGCCCAGTTCAATGGAGCAGGAAAAGTGCTTTACGTAACCTTCGGCATAGATCAATTCACGGGCATGATCATCGGGGCTACTTTTATTATTTTTTACACCATGCTGGGTGGTTTTATGGCCGTGGCCATAACGGATATGATCCAGGGCATTATCATGTTCGGGGCCTTGGTTATTCTGCCTGTGGCAGGTCTGTACGAAATTGTCACCCATCAGGGAGAGTTTATGTCCGCCATTGCAGAAAATGGTGTTCACTACACTAACCTGGGCGGAGAATATTCAGGCTGGATGGCTGTGGCCGTAGCTATCAGTGGCCTGAGCTGGGGATTCGGGTACATGGGACAACCTCACCTGCTTACCCGGTTCATGTCGATCAGCAGCTCGTCCAAGATACGCTTAAGCAGGCGGATAGCCTTTATCTGGGCCATACCCGCTTTTACAGGTGGGCTGGTGATCGGACTGGTAGGCCTGGCGATGCATGGTCAGGGTTATTTTGAGGATGTGGAACAGGTGATGCCTTATCTGGCCAACACACTGCTTCCTGCATGGCTTGCAGGCATATTCATTTCAGGAGCTATTGCAGCCATGATGTCCACTGCCGACAGCCAGTTGCTGATTATATCCTCTTCGTTTATTGAAGATATATATCATCGCACATTTAACAAAGAAGTATCGGAATGGCTGTTGTTACGACTCAGCCGGATCATAACGATCATTGTAGGCCTCGCCGGCTTCCTGAGCGCTGTTTTTTCCGAAAAACTCATTTATTCGATGGTCTCCTATGCCTGGGCAGGTCTGAGCGCTGCTTTCGGTCCGGCGCTTCTGCTGACATTAAAATGGAAACAAACCACCTGGCAGGGCGTATTGTCCGGGATGATAATCGGGACACTGGCCACCATCATATGGACGGAAATAGAATGGCTGGAGGCCATAATTTCTTCCAGGTTTTCCGGTTTTGTGATCGCCATTTCCACTATCTATGTGGTAAGCAAAATGAGTAAAAAATGATTAAATCCCTTCTAAAGGAGTAATTTATGATAAATTATATGGCTAAAATGAGCGAATTATGATAAAATTTATTTTTTTATGCCCATATTTTGTAAATAATCAATATTCGACGAATCAATGGTCAATTTATATTCAATTTTTGAATTGCTCAATTTTTTTAATCAATCCGGAGAGTCTGGATTTTCAGAAATTGAATATTCAGAATTAATTGGATATTGGCTATTTGGAATTTGAGCATTATATTTTAGCCACACAAGCACCAAATCACTTAGTTTTTAACCTGGAAAATTCACGAATTTTTCCTCCCTGCGGCAGGCAAGCACCCTATCGGGCTGATGGAGCACAATTTCTTGACTATCAATGAGATATAAAGTCGACAAATTTTTATGATGTTCTCTCTCATTTGAAAATATTTTAAAGAAATTGTGCCCATCAGGGTTAACCTGGCGAAGTATCTTATTGAATATCACCTATATATCTTAAAATTACGTCGAACAATAAAAATTTATGAATAGGTCGGGTTAAAAACATAACAGGGAAATAAGATATGATCATCAGTTTTATAAAAAATTCAAAGGCTGACGGCCCATGGTTACAAGCTTGTGAATTCAGGAGGTATATATACTTGTAGATTATTTTTTTCCGGCCTGCCGGTCAATCAAAATACTTTAATCATAAAAAACATATGCACTATTTAACACAACCACTACGAGCATTATTGATAATCATGCTGCTGGTTTTTTCCTGTGACAGTAAAAAAGAAGGGATTTTCATTTCGGGCTTGAAAACCGAATACCTGGAGAATCCTGTCGGACTTGATGTCTCTTCGCCGAGATTTTCCTGGATCATAGAAAGTCCCGGACAAAGAGGAACCCGGCAATCGGCCTATCAAATTATCCTGTCAGAAAATAAAGAGGACGCGGGCAATGATCAGGGAGGCTATTGGAATACAGGGAAAGTGAATTCGGATCAGTCGGTCAATATAAAGTACGACGGCCCCCCGCTTAAAAGCGAAACCAATTATTATTGGAGGGTGTTGGTTTGGACCAACAAATCCCAACAGCCGGTCAGTAGTGAGGTGAATTCATTTTATATTGGACTGCTTGACGCCGGTGAATGGAAGGCCGGCTGGATCACCAACGGGGACAGCACCGTGGCCGCTCCCCTGTTCCGGACCGAATTTAATGTTGAAAAAGAGGTCCGGTCGGCCTACACTTATGTTACCGGCATGGGTTATTATGAGTTTTATCTGAATGGAAGCAGGATAGGAGATCATGTGTTGGATCCCGGCATGACTGATTTTAGAAAGAGAGTCCTCTACAGTACCTATGATGTGCGGGATCAAATTCGACAGGGTGATAATGCGATCGGGTTAATGTTAGGCAATGGTGCATTCCGGTTAAAAAGACCGGAAGAACGCTATGCCTGGCACGATCCGGGACCTATAAAAGGCACCCCAAGAGGAATTTTACAGTTGCGAATAAACTATACTGATGGCACCAGTGAATTAATTACCAGTAATAATAATTGGAAAACCTCATCCGGTCCTATCACATTTAATAATGTATTTGGGGGCGAAGATTACGATGCCCGCCTGGAGCAGGAAGGATGGAGTAAAGCCGGTTTTAATGACCGGGAATGGCAAAATGCAAAGGTGGTAGCGCTGGAAGATCTTATCATGGATGCGCAGGTAATGCCGGCAATCAAAGTCACCCAAACCATAACGCCGGTTAAACAAGTCAGTTTGAACAAAGGCTTGTTTTTGTACGATATGGGGCAGAATTTTCCCGGTTGGTGGCGCATCCGTGTACAGGGTGCACCGGGTACCAAGATAACCATCAGAGGGGCGGAAACCCTTAACAATGAACTATTCCCATCCAAACTGGAAGAAGGCGACTCATTAAGCACCAAACACCGTTATCATAAAAACGTGTGGACAACCTATATTTTAAAAGGTGAAAATGAAGAAGTGTACGAGCCAAGATTTTTTTATACCGGTTACCGGTACATGGAAGTAAATGTCAATAAACCTGATGATCTTGTTTCATTAGAGGTTGAAGGGCGGGTGGTTCATTCGGACCTGAAAAGAAACGGCCGGTTTAAAACTTCCGATTCTCTTTTAAATCGTATTTATGAAGCCACCATCTGGTCACAACGTGGAAACCTGCATGGATATCCTTCCGATTGTCCCCACCGGGAAAAAGGAGCCTATAACGGCGACGGGCAGGTAATTGCGGAAGTTTCGATGCACGACTTTCATATGCATGCCCTATATGAAAAATGGTTGAATGACATGTATGATGCACAGGAACCTAACGGCAGGATCCCCAATACCTCGCCCACCATCATCGGAGGCCATGGTGGCGGTATTGCATGGGGCAGTGCTTATATTCTTTTACCCTGGTGGATGAACCTGTATTACGATGACGTTGATATTGTACATAAGCATTATCCCACCATGAAAAAATACATGGATTATCTCCACCGGCTCGCGGCAAATGATGAGCATCCTGATGAACGCTATATCATCAATGAATTCGGTGGCCATTGGGATTCGCTGGGCGAATGGTGTGCTCCGGGTGGCGGAAATGGTCCTAATAATCCACTGGTAAGCACCTATTACTGGTACCTGGATTGCGTAACCATGGCTGAAATTGCCGGTACATTGGAAAGAGCCGGGGAACGCCAATATTATCTGGCCCTGGCCGATACCATTAAACAGGCTTTTAATGATAAATTTTTCGATCCTTCCACCAATCTTTACGGGGTAGATTCTGTCTATCAGACCTACCTGCTTTTTGCCCTGGAGCAGGATCTGGTTCCTGAAGGCCATAAAGAGGCTGTGCTGCAAAATTTAATTGACGATATCATGATCACCAGGGATGGTCATCTGAATACCGGTATCCTGGGCACCAAACATTTGTTTCGGGTACTGGAAAAAGAAGGCCGGCAGGATGTGATTCATACCATAGTAAGCCAAACCACTTATCCGGGCTGGGGCTTTTGGATTGAAAACAGAGCCACTACACTCTGGGAAAAATGGAGCGGTGAAAGTTCTCATAACCATCAGATGTTTGGCACCGTAAGTGAATATTTTTACAAATATTTAGCCGGCATACATGCACCCACCGATGAAGGAACGGCCGCAGGCTATAAGAGCATTCACATCAAACCCTATGTTCCGGAACAATTGTCATGGGTGGAAGCATCGGTAGGTACGGTCCGGGGGCAGGTTTCCTCCAGGTGGGAAAAAACCGGAAATGGATTAAAATTAATGGTCACCATCCCGGCCAATACCTCCGGCAAAATCAGCATTCCTGTGCCTGGCATTGAGGAAGTAGTAATTACCGAAAGCGGCCAAAAATTGTGGCAGGACGGAAAAATAACGGAAGAGATTGAAGGCATAGCCGGGGGATACCGGGATGGTCAATATATCGTTGTTGAAGTTGAACCCGGAACCTACCGGTTTGAGTGCTCCCTGGATTAAAGAAGTTCGGTTTAGACGGTCATAGGGATTTTACGTTAATCTTAAATCTTACGGAAGTGAAAAAACAGATTTGCTTATTATGATCGACCATCCTATATTGTAATTACATTTTTAATTAACCTGACTATGACGGCGGAGCAGAGAAAGTTGTATCGCATCCTGAAGCTGATATCGCTGCTAAAATCGGAAACCGGAAGAACCATTCAATCGATTGCCGAATTACTGGAAGTGAGTGACAGAACAGTTTACCGGTATTTGAACCTGTTGGATGAAGCCGGGTTTCCGGTGGATTGTAAACCGGGAACCAACCGGTGGTTTCTGGCTCAGCAGGACGATTCCCGGCCCGGCGAACCGGGTTTCAACCTTGAGGAAGCCACCCTCCTGCGGGACCTGGTAGTCAGCGGGGCCCATCATCATCCGCTCAGGGACGGTATATTAACCAAGCTCTATATCCATTCCGAGTTAAAGCCCCTGGCCGGACATATCGTCAATGCACGGGTAAATATCCTGCTGGAAAAGCTTGTGAAAGCAATTAAAAAGGAAAAGCAGGTTATCCTTAAACATTATCATTCGGCCCATAGTGGGGAGGTAAAAGATTACAAAGTGGAGCCATTCGATTTTACCGAAAATTATTCTACCGTTCTATCATGGGATGTCCGTGACCGGATGAACAAACAATTTAAGCTGGAGAGGATTGGTGAAGTCATCATCCTGGATAAGCCTCAGAAATTCAAGGATTACCATGAAAAGCAGGCCAACGATGTATTTGGTTGCAGTGGCGGTGAAACGGTGAACATCACTCTGAATCTGAACTTGAGGTCTTATTTATTATTGAGGGAGGAATTCCCGCGTTCATTGCCTTTTATTGCAGGTGACAGGGAAGACGGACGGTATACATTCCATTGCCCTGTAAACGGTTTTGAAGGAGCAGGCAGGTTTGTAATGGGATTGATCGATGAAACAGAGATTGTCGGACCGGATGAATTCCGGGAGTATATACTGGATAGGATCAGGAAGGGGATGAAACGCGGGCTGAATTGATTCCGATTTTTGAATTAAATCCATTATTGACACAAGTTGTCAAAGAGTATATGTATTAATTGTAACGGCTTTAAAGGTCGATTGGCGCAGGCTAAATACGTTGCCGGTTGATAAAGCATAAATAAAACTATATATTGATATCGATGCGGTTTCTACTGACCTTTCATATTGATGGCAAATACGGGCGTTCGATACCGGTCAATTACCAGTATGAAGTGTCGTCGTGGATATATCGGGTTCTGAACAGGGGTAACAATTCGTACGCCTCCTGGCTTCACGAAAAAGGATTCGGGACGGAGAAAAAGCCTTTCAGACTATTCACCTTTTCAAGGCTTGACATCCCGCGGTTCCGTATAGATGGCGACCGGTTGATCCTCGGGGAAGGGCCGCTGTCATTGATCATCTCATTTATGCCGGTGACATCGACCGAATATTTCATACAGGGATTGTTCAGGGATCAGTCTTTCGAGTTGGGTGACAGGAAAAGCCGGGTAAAGCTGGATGTCCGGTCGGTGGAAAAACTGCCGGAGAAGAAATTTTCCGGTAACCAGCGATTCCGGTGTCTTTCGCCGGTGGTGGTAAGCTACCGGGATAGGTCAAAAGAGCGGTACGCGCGGTATCTAGGTCCGGACGAAGATGGGTATGATAAGTTGATTGTGGGCAACCTGATAAATAAGTTTCGATCGTATGGCGAGCATGGAAAAGGCGGTGCGGGATTGAATGGGAAGAAGGTTGATGCCGAAATTTTCAGGATCACTGTCCCGGGGAGACCCCGGTCAAAGTTAATTACCATACGGCAGGGCATGCCCGGCGAAACCCGGGTACGGGGCTACCTGTATGAATTTATTGTGGAAGGGCTGCCGGAGCTGATCCGGTTGGGTTATTATGCAGGCTTTGGGGAGAAGAACAGTCTGGGTTTCGGGTGTGTGAAGGTGGTGGAGTAATAAAAGCATCTCCCAGAAAAGATGCGTGAATGGTATGTGCGGAAGGTGAGGGAATATGCTGAACGGAACATGGGACGGAAACACTATGCTTTTGTGGCGGGCATTATTAAAAAGATCCGCTCCTATCCTGGAGGAAAGCCCAGGGCGGATGCGCTTCTAGTGGATTTCAGATTTCGTTACCAAAAACGCCACGCCATGATGGGGGAACTAAGCGGATTATGATGAAATAAGATTTTAAATTGAATTATGAGGGTTCATTTAATTACATCGAAGAGCAACAAAATTGTGCCTTTTAACTATCAACCGATGTTAACCGGCGCTTTGCATAAATGGCTTGGAAAGAATAACATACATGACGAATTATCGCTGTGCTCGTTTTCATGGCTTTCAGGCGCTACGGCCTTAAAGCAAGGATTGGTATTTGACAAGGGGGCCTCCTTTTTTATAAGCGGTTTTGAACCGGAAGCTTTGAAGAAAATTATTAAGGGGATAAAATCTGAACCGGAAATTGATAATGGATTGATTGTGAATGAGATTATATTACAGGAAACTCCCGGATTTCTTAATGAACAGATCTTTTATGCGGCCAGTCCTATATTGGTTAAAAGAAATATAAACCATAAAGATGTTCATTTTACATACGATCAAATTGAATGTGATGCATATATGACGGAAACCATAAAGCGAAAATTAAAATTTGCCGGGTTGCCTGAAAATAAAATTTCAATAAAGTTCGACAGAAATTTCCTCGGTTCAAAAACAAAGGTGATCTATTATAAGAACATTGGTAACCGTGTAAATTTTTGTTCGGTTAAAATTCAGGGTAGTCCTGAACAGATTGCATTTGCCTGGAATGTAGGTGTGGGAAACAGTACCGGAATTGGTTTTGGGGCAATTAAATAATTTAGAAATGGATTTATATGTGGTTAAATACTCTGTACCTTTTGGTTTCATCAAACCCTGGACGGCGGTACGTGATGGAGAGACGTTTAGTCAGCAATTTTTAACATCTAATCTGATAGCGTCTTGGAGTCTGCAGAAGCAGAAGTACAGTTGGTAAAGATAATGAAATGAGTGGATTTGAGTATGTCAAGCAGATGAATAGCGAATAATAACGTAGTTGTTCATGATTGATAAAGTAATAACCCTGGAAGTAGTTGGCCTTCCGGGAAATACAATGTGTCGCGATTAAAGCATTAACTTATGATCCAAGAATTAAAAAACTATATTGACTACCTCGAAACTGAAAACGAAGATGTCTTCTCCCTTAATCTTCAATTGAGAGATGGTATATACGTTTTGCTGGATATCAAGCAAGATGAAGAAAGAGGAAACTTAATTCTGAATAATGAAGATCAAATCTTTGAAAGCCAGGGAGATTACTTATTTAACGAAGGGAAGGAAGATAAAACAAGTACTCCACTATATGAAAAATTCCTCAAGCTGACAACTCATTCAAAAGTTGTGGGAAGTGGTAAGAATAAAAGTTTTAACAGTTCCTCTGGGATCTTCATGTTCACTGCCACACCTTTTGGTATCGCCCTAAAAAAAGAAAGAGTAATTAAAGACGATAAAACCAATCAATCAATTCGAGATTACTTTAAGGCAGCAATAAAATTTGCTATTAATCAAGAGCAAATTGACTTGACAGAGAAGTTTAGGTCTTATTGTGAAAAACATCTTGTAGAATTTGTTAAATCCTTACCAGACTATGAAAATCTGAAAAAAAGTGACTTTATCTATTTATTCTTAAAAGGGCCCACATTACAAGAATACAAAGAGGTTCATCAAGCTTATTTAAAGAATAAAGTATTCAATAAAGACAAATTTAATATTGAAGTTGATGAACAGATTTATGGGGTGAGTGACAGTTTAAGCGGTTTCAATGATAAAAAAATGTTTCTTAAACATTTTTCGGCTCCTTTAGAATACAATTACCGCATTACTGGCAAAGAAGCCATGCAAATTTGGAGATTCTTTCAACTGCAAAGTAACAAACAGATTCCAAACCCCATTCCTGTTTTTGTAGATCAACAAGAGCTTAATGATAAGGTTATTTCCATTTTCCATAAGGAGGATAGAAAGATTGGTCATGCCGATATGGTAAGACGTTTGATCGAGGATGCTGATAAGAAAGACTTACATGATTATTACCTTATCTTTTTCCAAGGAACAAAAGGCAGTAGAATAGCGGATATCGATTTCATTCCGGTATTTCATTACGAATTAAATGAAAAAATCGAAGAGATATTTCCACTTGGTGGAAAGGTTGCAAAAAATATAAAGAATGTTTTTGAACTTGAGTGGGAAGTTTTCAACAGAGCCTTAAACGGACAACTAAGAACAGAATTCTGGTTGAAATATTTTGGAGAGATTAAGTATGACCCAAAGTATTTGACGGATACTACATATAATCAATTGCTTAAATACAGAAAGGCTATTTATGATTTCATCTACAAATCAAGAAGACAAGCATTTACTTCTGCAATGTTTGATGAATTGATGATAAAAGGAATCATAGATGATCTCAGACATGACGAAAAGAAAAACGACAAAAATACTCATGAATATTTTATCAAAGAGAAACTAAATATTTGGTTCAGTCTCTACACCTTTTTCACAAATACGGAATCTAAAAATCGTCATAATATGGTAAATAAAACTAAAGAGTTACTCGAATATTTATCTCGTATCTCAAAGCCCGATAGTGAAGAACACATCACTGATGATGCCGCTTTTGCTTTTGCCTCTGGTCAAGTGATTTGGAAGTTATTAGTTCAAAGCAGATCCTCTAATCGCTCTCATGCGTTACTGGAACCTTTTTTACAAAAGGTGGATGTGGGGCAATTCAAATTGGCCATAGCTAGAACATTTGAGATGTACAAGCATGAATTTACACTATACCCAACTAAATATGAATTCGATAAGATAATGAGTGAGGTTATGGGTTATGAGCCTAATGAACCTAATATGAAAAATTTATTGCATTATATTCTTGCAGGATATTTTGCACGATCAATTTTTACTAAAAAAGAGAATAAGTAACCTAACGAATAATTATTATGAGTTTCAACAACAGAGTTTTCGGCTTGGCAGTAGTTCGTGCCATCAATGCAAATTACAATGCTGATTTTAGCCATCAACCCAGAACGCTTCCGGATGGCACCACATATGCCACAGATAAAGCTTTTAAATATTTAGTCAAAAATTATTTGAAAGATTTATATCCTTCAGAAAAAGTATTCTACTTTAAATCACAAAAGGAAGATTTTAACCCGAGGAGTTTAGAGGAAACATATCATCACCATTTCCCTGAGAGTGAAAAAGATAAAAAGGCTTTTGCAAAGAACCTTTTATCCTGTATAGACATTCGATGCTTTGGGGCAACTTTTGCCATGAAAGCTGCTTCTGAAAATGTATCAATTTCCATTCATGGCCCAACACAAATAAATCACGCGGTAAATATTTGGAAAGAAAATAACATCTATTCTGAACAAATAATGTCCCCTTTTTCAAATCCCAAGGAAAAAAAGTCAGAGGATGATAAAGATGTGGCAGCCACAACCTTAGGTCGGCAATCCAAACTACAGGAAGGACATTATGCTCATCATTTCTCTATTAATCCAAAAAATCTTGAAGAGATAGTAGAGTTAGCTGGCAAGAATGCTCAAACCCTTTCTTCTGAAGATATCGATAAACTGAAAATGGCATTAAGGTTTGGAGCCAGCTATTTTGATTCTTCTTCAAAAGCGGGAATAGACAATGAATTGTTGATATGGATACAATTGAACGAAAATTCCAAAAAAGTTCTCCCTGTACTTACTCATAAAGTTAAATTATCAAAAGAAGATGGTATTTCCATATTTGATCTTTCTGATATCACAAACACTATAGAAGCAAATTCAGAAGATATTGAATCATGTGAGATATTCTATTTAAAGGACGATGTGAAAATCATTAATGCACCATCAGTAGCCGGAAAAATGGATATTCATTCAGGAAAGTCAATTGCTGATAACTAATAAGGCCTCTTATGCAAAAGCTAGTTTCTTTTGACTTAAAAGCTAATTTTGGGTTTTTAAAAAAGCCTGATACCAATGAGCCTGTTAGTATAACGTACAATATGCTACATAAACCGGCATTATTGGGGATAATTGGTGCAATTGTTGGTTTGGAAGGCTTTAAAGTCGTTTATACCTATGGACGAAAGAGAAAAGGGTATATCCCAAAATATTTAGAGGCATTTAATGATTTAAAAGTGGGTATTCAACCCTTGGATGATGAAAAAGGCAACTTTCAAAAAACGATCATTCGATACAATAATTCCGTAGGGTATGCCAATAAAGATGGAGGCACGCTAATTGTTGACGAGCAAACTTTAATCTCACCAAGCTATCGGTGTTATATATTATTTGATTTGGATATACCAATTCAACAATTATTATATGATAAATTAAAAAACAATGAAGCTGAGTATATTCCATATTTAGGTAAAAATGACTTTTCTGTTTGGTGGGAGCACTTCGAAGAATATGTAGATTATGAATTATTCCAGAATGTGAATGATCCTTTTAAAATTAGCTCACTTTTTATCAAGGAAAGAAAAGTGAAAGATGGTGTAGAGGATTCTTCTGGATTTGAATTAATTCCCTCGCCGGGTAATACGTTTATATATTTTGAAAATTTACCAATCAGTTATGATAGAAAATTAATGCAATATGAAATAAACTCATTTGCATTTACTGATTGGGATTTGAAAAATTATAAAGTGGATAATCTTTACAGAATTGCTGATGACATCATCGTTCAACTCTTTTGAAAAAATACTCCATGATACTCCTTCAATCGATACTTACATAAAGGACATTGATAATTATTGGGCTCATACTAATTGGGAAGGGAAATTAGAGCCTGAAAGTCTAGTGGAACATATATATAATGTAAACCATACAGCATCCATTCTTGTTTCGGCCCATCAATTAGATAGTGTGATCGATTCTTTAATATCCGAGATGATTAGTGGAGAATATTTGAAAAACCCTCATGATGTTGGAGAATATATTAAAGTCTTATTTGTTCGAACAATCGTCTTTCATGATTATGGAAAACTGAATCCAAATTTTCAATGGAGTAGAATGAATAACCCTAAATTCAATGAGGATAAATCCATTTTGATTGGGAGTCAGCATTCAAAATTAAGTGCTTTTCTATTTATCCACATTCATCTTAAAGAAATTCATGCCCAATTTAAAAGCCCAGAGGAACAAAGTTTTTTATGGGCAATGTTGTTTCTGTTTTCTAACCCCATTTTAAAACATCATGCTCCTTATATTGAGCATGATATAAATTTTGAAAAGGATATCTTCAATTCCTTAAATTTTTCACTCTCTTTTTTCGATGCTGTCTTTTCCAATTCCTGGCAGTTTTTTGAGCGATTGGAAAAAGATGGAAATGGCAAGGGGCTTCTTGATTTCTATGATAAATATGTATCATCAGAAGATTCTTTTCCTCTATATGCACTTCTAAAGTGCAACTTTTCCTTGCTAACTACTGCCGATTACTATGCTACAGGTAATTATATGCAGGGAATAAAGGTTGAAGATTTCGGGTTATTAAATGATGACTTAAAAGAAAGGTTCTTTCAAAGCTTCAAAGCAATTAAACCTTACAATAAAGATTTGTTTAAAAATACCAGCGAGCTTTCAGAAGTATCTTTCGAAGATGTCAGTACAATAAGCAATAAAAATTTAAATAAGCTAAGGCAGAAATTGGCACGAGAGGCCTTGCTTGCTTTGCGAAAAAGCAGTGACAAAAAGCTTTTTTACTTGGAAGCACCGACAGGTTCCGGGAAGACCAATGTATCACTCGCATTGACCATGGAGCTATTGAATACAAATATTGAGTTGAATAAAGTATTTTATGTGTTTCCTTTTACAACACTAGTTACACAGACTTTTAAAACAATTAAAGAATCATTAAATATTGGAGATGAGCATATAATCCAACTACACTCTAAATCAGGTTTTCATCAACCGGATGAAGAAAAAAATGACGGTAATTATGGAGATGCTAATCTAAACTTTATTAACAATTACTTTATTAATTATCCCATCATATTACTAACACATATTAAATTTTTTGATGTTCTAAAGGGCAATGGAAAAGAAAGCAATTACATACATCATCGATTAGCTAATTCTGTTGTCATTATTGATGAACTTCAATCTTATGATCCGAGGCACTGGGATAAAATAATCTTTCTACTAAGCAAATATGCTCTTTTCTTCAATATGAAGATCATTCTCATGTCCGCAACCCTGCCAAAAATCGCTAGGCTTTTAAAGAATAAATCCCTCGAGAGGGAAACTGTAAATTTGATTCATTCTGAGAGCAAGCCTAAGTATTTTCAAAATCCAAATTTCTCAGAACGTGTAACTTTTGATTTTAGCTTACTGGAAGAAAGAAAATGGAAAAGGCCTTCTAATAGAGAACAAAAGGAGGATTTTCTTCTAAAGTTAAAAGATAAACTATTTATGGAAAGTGAGTTATATGCTAAAACAAATACAATAACCCCAAATTCTGTCAAAACACTTATTGAATTTATCACAAAAAAATCCGCTTCCCATTTTCTCAGGCTTCTATCACATGATAAAAGGTTTGAATCCTATACCTGTTTTTTAATTTCAGGTGAAATATTGGACCCCAGAAGAAAGCATATTATCAATGAGTTAGATAAGGAAGACAATGAAAAAGTTATACTTGTTACCACGCAAGTGGTAGAAGCGGGTGTAGATATCGATATGGATTTGGGGTTTAAAGACCGGGCTTTAATTGATAGTGATGAGCAGCTGGCAGGGAGAATAAATCGGAATGCCCGTAAATCCGACTCCAAAGTATTTTTATTTGATTTTGATAGAGAGTCTTTCATTTATAAAAATGATAAAAGACTTTCTGTTGATATCATGAAGCAACCTGATAGCTACAAAAATATCCTAATCACGAAAGATTTTGATTCAAGCTTTTATAATAGAGTAAACGATCAAATCATTAAAATAAATCAATCTGATAGTTTTATAAATCTGGATGACTACCTGAAGTATTTTTCAGACTTTAAATTCAGAAAAATCAACACCGAGTTTAAACTTATTGACTCTGACAGTGATAGTGTTTTTATTCCTCTGAATATTCCTTTGTCAGACATTGGAGATGAATTGTCTCTCATTCAGTCATTTAAAATACCGGAAATAATTGATAACGGCGAATCATATATTTCAGGAAAAGATGTATGGTTGAAATTTGAAGAGATAATAAAATCTGGTAAGAAAGAAGATACCGATTATTATAACAATCAAATAGATCTTAAAAGAATTTATGGCTTACTTTCCAAATTCATGATTTCTATGTTTAATAATCAAATTGAAAAGATTAAGGAATACCTTGATTATAATGAGGATGACTCCAATCACAAAAAATATGGAATATATTATATGAGCAATTGGCAAGATATTTACTCATATGAGGGAGGGATTGATACAGAAAAAGTCCAAGAAAGTCATGTATTTATATAGTAACTAGTGACTAATATAAAATAGGCAACCTACTTAACGTACTATTCGAAATATGAGAAAGTCCAAAAACCCAATTCTATTTAGTGTCTATCAGAGCTCTAAGCACTAGTGATATGAAGAACTCAATGTAAACCGAAAAATTAATGACCAACCTATCACCCCTCCAACCCGGCCGCTACTACCACATCTACAACCGCACCAATGGCAAAGAGAATTTGTTCAGGGAAGAGGCCAATTATGTGAATTTCCTGGAACTGTATGATAAATACATCTTACCTGTGGCAAATGTTTTCACATGGGTGCGAATATCCAACCACTTCCATTTGTTGGACTGGATAAAGGGGGAGATACATTACAAATATACAAAGGAGGATTTTAAAAGAATGATGTTATGAAGCAGATCATATTTCATTTCGAAACGATTACCCCTATGTTTTTTGGCGGGGTTGATGGTGAAAGTTGGATTTTACGATACAATTGTAAGAAGCGCGATGAGTAAATAAGAAAATAATATTATTAAAAAATTCTTATGCCTGAAACAAATAATAAATACCTCTTGAAGGTAGACCTTTCCGGTATACAGTCTTTTATTTTCGATGTACCATCGGATGGAGAGGCCAGATTCAAGATCAAGGGAATAAGAAACCTGGAGCGGGTCATGGGAGAAATTATTCAACCATTTGGTGAAAATCAGGTAGCCATTGACGTTACGGAAGGTTATAAAGCGCAGATCGCTGTTGCCGTTTTGGTAGGAAAAGCTATGAACATCCCCGTATATTACAAACACGAACGGTTTTCAGAGATCATCGATTTCCCTCCCCTGCCCATCTTACTGGATTACGACATCCTTGGAAACAACGCCGGATTGCTAACCGAATTTGAAAGAGATAAAACTTTTTCACAATACGAGCTTCATGAACTGGACGATAAACTCCGGGTTTTTCTCACCGAAGTGGAAGTAGAGGATGAAGTACTCTACGAGCTGAATGCCATAGGCCAGTTGTACCTTACTTCTTTCCGGTTACGGTATCCCAAGGGTATAAACCTGGTACTAGCCACAGAAGAGGAACGAAAAGAACCTACTTTCGGTAATGATCATCACTATCCCAAAAACTTCAAAGGATTCGTTAACAAGGTATGGCAGGAAAACAATTGGATAAAAACTTGCTATACGATTCCATATTCAGGCCAACAACAGATTAAAGGAATTAATTTTGATGTTAAGCAGATAAACGAAAACTATTGTTTGGTTGGCGACTATAAGGAAAAAGATTTTGGCGCAAGGTTTGTCATCCGGTTAACCGATGAAAGCCGTCCAAGCCTAAACTATGCTGCGATTCAACTAAACGATAAATATATGAACATGATCCAAAACAATGCTAACCATCTGTTCACTACCTGGTGTGCAATACAGCTTAATACCTCAGAGCGATGGTGCGGAAATATTGAAGACATGACATTTGGTGTTGTCAGCGATATTACTTTATGTTATGAATGGCAAACAACTCACACTCTGGGATAACATAGCCCTGGAAAACGGGTACAGAAGCCTTTCGAATCTGAAGTTTGAGGAGGCATTAGGATATTTTGAAAATGCACTCAAATCGGGAACCGGAGACATGGAATCGATCCGGCGTATGATAGAGGTATGCATATTCTGGAAAGACCGGTTATCGGAATACAATAAGCCGGATAGTGGAGCAAGTGGAATATCGGGTCTGCTTGTCACGTTTGCCGGATATAGATTCCCTTTTGATACCGGTGAATTGAAAAGATCGCTTCTGATATTCATAACCCGTGAAATACAGAAGATTCCGGACCCGGATGAAAAAGACATCGAAATGCTCTTTGAACTCTGGCTGGAATCGGGAGAGTATAGTCAGGCGGAAGATCTTGTCATCCGGTATATCGAAAACAATCCTGGTAAATACGGATTTTACTACCTTCTTGCCCAGGCCCAATGGAATCAGGATAATTACATCGAAGCCGGTAATGCCTATGCCCGGGTGCTGTTGTTTTCTCCTGATAAATACCAGGAAAAGCGGATTGAATCCCGGAGCCTGAGGAAGCTTATCCGGCTTTTCGGACCGCATCATGCGGCTGCATTCGGATGGATCCGGGGAATCCTTCCTTTGATTTCCCAAACAGGCGATATAAAGCCCGTGGATGAAAACCATCAAAGGGCCCTTTCCTGTTACAGCCTGTTGAGAGAAGCCCATCAGGCCATGTTGAACAATGATATGATATCCTGTATCAATTATCGTAAGAAATTGAAATCAGCCAACGTGGAACTGTATGAGGAATATTTCAACCTGTTAAAGCAACGGAAACTGAAAATCTGAATTAACCTGAAAATGAATATCACCGGCACACATTTCAACTATTATATCATTTGCCACCGGAAGCTATGGCTTTTCTCATCGGGCATTCAAATGGAACATACTTCCGACCTGGTCTATGAGGGTAAACTGATCCATGAGAACTCCTATCCCGAAAGAGCTGAAAGGTTTACAGAACTGGAATTAGAAGGTGTCAGGATCGATTTTTTTGATCCAAAAAACAAGGTAGTCCATGAGATTAAAAAATCCTCAAAACGGGAAAAAGCCCACGAATGGCAATTAAAATATTACCTTTTTCTGCTCGAGATGAACGGGTTCGAAGATGTCAGCGGTATATTGGAATATCCCACTCAACGCGATACCCTGGAAGTGATTCTGGACGATAACGACCGGGCGACTATCAAAAATATTATGGAAGAAATACCTGAAATTATCAATGCGGACAAAACTCCACCAAGACTGAACCGGAGCCGGTGTAAAAATTGTTCCTATTTTGATTTCTGCTGGAGTGGGGAAAAATTGGAGGATTGAGGATGGTGGATTGAGGATAGAGGATGGAGGACAATATAACCCAGTAAACAAATTCATTAGGAACTTACATAAAGAAAGTATCGAATTATTGAAAATATTATCAAGTATGCGGAAAATTTTGAACTGATCAATCTGTCTCAATCTTTTTAATCATGAAAAAGACGTACTATCTATTCAATCCGGGAATACTATCAAGAAAAGATAATACCCTTAAATTCACACCGGTTGATAAGGAAGGCCATGAACTGCAGCCCAGGTATATACCCGTTGAAGGAGTGGGACAATTCTATGTGTTCGGTTCGCTCCAGGCTAATAGTTCTCTTTTCAATTTCATGGGGAAGAATGATATCCCGGTCCATTTCTTCGACTATTATGACAATTATACCGGGTCCTATATGCCCAGGGATCATCTTCTTTCCGGCAAGGTTCTGATAAGCCAGGTTAAAAAGCACATGAACCGAAAAGAAAGGTTAAAAATAGCCGTCAAGCTACTTGATGGCGCTTCATTCAATATAATTAAAAACCTGAGGTATTATAATAACCGGGGAAAAGATCTCGACAAATATATGGATCAGATCGATTCTTTCCGGGAAATGATCCCGGCACAGATGGAAATACCAGACCTGATGGGTGTAGAAGGGAATATCCGCCAGATTTATTATGCAAGTTTCGGGAAGATCATTGATACATTTGAATTCGGTGGACGTACCAAACAACCACCTTCCAATGAATTGAATGCCATGATATCCTTTGGCAATATGATGTGTTACTCGGAATGTTTGAGGGCTATTCATCAGACCCAGTTGAATCCAACCATAAGTTATCTTCACTCACCGGGCGAACGAAGGTATTCACTTGCCCTGGATATCGCCGAGATCTTCAAACCGGTGATCGTTGACAGATTGATATTCCGCCTGGCAAACCGCAAAGAGATCCGTGAAAAACACTTTGAAAAACAAATGCACAAGTGTTTATTAAATGATTCAGGAAGAAAGGTTTTTGTGAAGGCTTTTGAGGAACGGCTTGATGAAACCATACAACACAGACAATTGCGCAGAAATGTAAGTTACAGGCATCTTATAAAGCTGGAATGCTATAAGATTTCCAAACATATACTGGATATTGAAAAATATAAGCCATTCAGGATATACTGGTAAAAATATGTCAATGAAGTAATTTTAATATTTTCTCTGTTATTATAAAAATAAAGGATAATGTATATTATATTGGTATATGATATTGGGGAAAAACGTGTGGGTAAAATGCTTAAATTATGCCGGAAATACCTTAACTGGATTCAGAATTCGGTATTCGAAGGCGAAATACAGGAAGTGAAACTTGAAGAGCTCAAAATTAAAGCGCTTAAAATAATGGATGAGACGGAGGACAGCATAATCATCTTTAAGACCAGGCAGGAAAAGTGGCTCGATCGGGAGGTAGTGGGTATTGAAAAAAGTTCGCTGGATCAATTCATGTAAGTTGTCGATGGAGATTATTTTTGTTGACCTGATAATAAAATAATTTCTTTTTATGATAATTTTCCTGGATTCCGGCTTGCATATGAGGTTGTCGACCATCAGGGATTTTCCGGGGATTGACGTTTGACGACTTTTATAGTATATTTAATTCAAAATAATCTCAAAATATGTTGAAAAAATGCATATAATGCCGTATTTTTTGGCGGCCTTTAATCGTACCATAGTGGAATTGAAATAAATGCCTTAGACGGATTAAAATCCCTCCCGGATCCCTTTAATCGTACCATAGTGGAATTGAAATATACGTGATCCGGGCCCGCCCCTGATGACTTTCGTCCTTTAATCGTACCATAGTGGAATTGAAATGAAAACACAAGCAGGGGCTATCACGATTATAAAATACCTTTAATCGTACCATAGTGGAATTGAAATTAGATAAAAGTGTTTATTTTTCTAATAAGTTACACCTTTAATCGTACCATAGTGGAATTGAAATAAACGTGTGCTTGGAGGCGTTGTACAGAAGTTGGTTCCTTTAATCGTACCATAGTGGAATTGAAATCTATTTGACAAATATTCAACTATGTCAATAGAAGAACCTTTAATCGTACCATAGTGGAATTGAAATCCATGCAACGGGATTTAAATCAGAAGGAGAAAATCCACCTTTAATCGTACCATAGTGGAATTGAAATGTTGGTCGCGCGGCACATACGGGGTCCCGACATCGTCCTTTAATCGTACCATAGTGGAATTGAAATAATAAAATTTTAATTCTGTCTATTGGGCTAAAGATTCCTTTAATCGTACCATAGTGGAATTGAAATTAGGTATTTTGTTATACTCTATATCTTCAATAAATCCTTTAATCGTACCATAGTGGAATTGAAATTGTTCTCTATGATTTTTGTTATGTCTTTTTCCATACCTTTAATCGTACCATAGTGGAATTGAAATACAAAAGAAGTGTATGGGAAGTTTCCACTCAATCACCTTTAATCGTACCATAGTGGAATTGAAATTTCTCTTTTACAGCCTTGGGCTCACCTTGTTGTGAACCTTTAATCGTACCATAGTGGAATTGAAATCCCAAAAGGGCACTTAATTATAATCGGAATGCTGAGCCTTTAATCGTACCATAGTGGAATTGAAATTTCTATCCCTTATCCGGGAGTCTAAGGATATAGAGGCCTTTAATCGTACCATAGTGGAATTGAAATATACGGTGACAGCTCTATGTTTTGGGGTGCTGAACCTTTAATCGTACCATAGTGGAATTGAAATAAAGTTAAGTTTACGGGTAACCGGGGATATAAAAGACCTTTAATCGTACCATAGTGGAATTGAAATCTCTTGCCGGGGGAATACTTTATTTGTGGGACAACCTTTAATCGTACCATAGTGGAATTGAAATCCGTAAAGCTCGAAAAAACAGCACACGCAACAAAAACCTTTAATCGTACCATAGTGGAATTGAAATCTTGTTTCAGGCCGGGGGCTATTGGAAAATAGTCAACCTTTAATCGTACCATAGTGGAATTGAAATGTGCGAATGTAACAGTTAATGTTGTGGGTGTAGAACCTTTAATCGTACCATAGTGGAATTGAAATATATTCCCCCGGCCGATGTGAGAGCTGCGTATTGTACCTTTAATCGTACCATAGTGGAATTGAAATACGAAAGTAACAAAAACACCCAGGGACAACATAACCTTTAATCGTACCATAGTGGAATTGAAATGTTATACTGGAACGGCTGTTACAAGTGGAAGAAACCTTTAATCGTACCATAGTGGAATTGAAATCCCGAACAACAAAAAAACGTTTTACTTTACGTTGCCTTTAATCGTACCATAGTGGAATTGAAATGAAGTGCGTCCACATAGTAAAAATGATGTGACTAAACCTTTAATCGTACCATAGTGGAATTGAAATATCACCGGGTTTAAATTTTTTCATGATCTCTGATTTTACCTTTAATCGTACCATAGTGGAATTGAAATTCCATACCGGGAGTAATACCACTCCCATAAAACAGCCTTTAATCGTACCATAGTGGAATTGAAATATACAAACATGCCCAGTCCCCTAAGATGGAGCCACCTTTAATCGTACCATAGTGGAATTGAAATGCAAGGAGCTGATGTAAGGGCTGCATCACTGTTCCCCCTTTAATCGTACCATAGTGGAATTGAAATTAGACCTTACGCTGTCTGAAAAGGTGGCTTTTATGGTCCTTTAATCGTACCATAGTGGAATTGAAATCCCTCTTTTTTCGAGTAACCATATATGGCCGGGGCCTTTAATCGTACCATAGTGGAATTGAAATAAACTTGTTACAGGCGTTTGCCAGATACGGAAATCCCTTTAATCGTACCATAGTGGAATTGAAATTTGTGTCATCCGGATAAAGTTCAAAGTATTTTTTCTTCCTTTAATCGTACCATAGTGGAATTGAAATGATTGATCTGCGTTACGTTGCCGTCCGCATCTGTCCCTTTAATCGTACCATAGTGGAATTGAAATAACCAAAAATTAGACGTTCAGGGATCAATTAATATCCTTTAATCGTACCATAGTGGAATTGAAATACGAGCAGTAACAAGCAATATTAACCTTGATGGGACCTTTAATCGTACCATAGTGGAATTGAAATATGATCAGATGAAAAAGATTACAGACACTTTAAAGATCCTTTAATCGTACCATAGTGGAATTGAAATTGGTGTGGATGGCCCATGATGTAAGTTGTCGCACCCTTTAATCGTACCATAGTGGAATTGAAATTTCAGCTAATTTATCCATATCTTTTTTAGCCTCGTCTCCTTTAATCGTACCATAGTGGAATTGAAATGTGGACATTTGACACAAACAGGGTTCAGGTTACAGGCCCTTTAATCGTACCATAGTGGAATTGAAATACGCTTCGGCAGATAAATTAAGGGTGTTTAGGAAGCCTTTAATCGTACCATAGTGGAATTGAAATACATTCGATTATACCGGAAATGCAAACGGCGAAGACCCTTTAATCGTACCATAGTGGAATTGAAATTGACTACGAAAGCGTGAAACAGGATATCCAGGCATGCCTTTAATCGTACCATAGTGGAATTGAAATACACTATTTCAAGGGTCCGCAACACAACCCTTATTGCCTTTAATCGTACCATAGTGGAATTGAAATGAGAAATTGTTGAAGACCGTGCGGGGAAGATGCATTCCTTTAATCGTACCATAGTGGAATTGAAATATATAAGAATTTGCGCAAATACATCATTGCGCAACCTTTAATCGTACCATAGTGGAATTGAAATAAAGGTTTGATAAGTCTGTTTATTGAAATTAATGAGCCTTTAATCGTACCATAGTGGAATTGAAATTATATTGGATTAATGAGGTCAAGCGCTTTTCGACACCTTTAATCGTACCATAGTGGAATTGAAATGTCTATTATGGTCGTTATAGATTTAAATACTTTGTCCTTTAATCGTACCATAGTGGAATTGAAATAGGAATAACCGGGGAAATACTCAAAAAGGACTCCCCTTTAATCGTACCATAGTGGAATTGAAATTTTTTCTGGCGACAAAGACGTGCAAGGCGCAGACACCTTTAATCGTACCATAGTGGAATTGAAATATCACAATTGATTTAGTAGTTACCGGCCTGTTTTTTCCTTTAATCGTACCATAGTGGAATTGAAATAGCGTCTTATGGGAGTGGTATTACTCCCGTTATGGCCTTTAATCGTACCATAGTGGAATTGAAATACCCGCCGCCGGGCTGTACCTGGCCTGTCATATTTTCCTTTAATCGTACCATAGTGGAATTGAAATTAGATTAAATATGGTGTCCCATCTGTGTGTATATACCTTTAATCGTACCATAGTGGAATTGAAATTTGATTAAGTATTTATGTTAGGCTTTTGTCGGATTTCCTTTAATCGTACCATAGTGGAATTGAAATATCCTATTCCTTCAATAATGTGTTTTGCTTCTCTACCTTTAATCGTACCATAGTGGAATTGAAATTATCAAAGCGTTTCTACACCTACAACGTTAACTGTTCCTTTAATCGTACCATAGTGGAATTGAAATATAATTAATTTCTTCATTTTTCTTCAATTTCAGGACCTTTAATCGTACCATAGTGGAATTGAAATAGACAAATGCCTTGAATATTTTCCTGAGCCCCTTCCTTTAATCGTACCATAGTGGAATTGAAATGCGACAATACATAATTAAATACTCTTGCATGAGATACCTTTAATCGTACCATAGTGGAATTGAAATCACGACATGACACTTGCTCTATCAAGGAATTACACCTTTAATCGTACCATAGTGGAATTGAAATGATGAACCTGTACCTCACTTACCTTGCCCAGGTTCCTTTAATCGTACCATAGTGGAATTGAAATCGAAGTAAAGCCTAGGTGCAAGGCAAGGCCGGTGATACCTTTAATCGTACCATAGTGGAATTGAAATTACCTACTGCTATATTTTGATAAGTATCTATGCCATCCTTTAATCGTACCATAGTGGAATTGAAATTACGTTTGGCAAGTAAGCCCTGTAATACTCCCCAAAATTAGGGCCACTAGTTAAGTTAAAACAAAAACGTTTAAATTAGTGGTATCAATGAAAGGAAAACGGAGAAAATTCACATCAGCATTTAAGGCGAAGGTAGCCTTGGAAGCCATCAAAGAGAAGCAGACGCTGGCTGAGTTATCCAGGGACTTTGAAGTGCATCCCAACATGATCAGCAAGTGGAAACAGGAGTTTTTACAAAAGTGTGATAAAGTATTTGACGAAAAAGGGAAAGATCAGGAGGAGCATCTGGATGCCGATCAGCTTTTCGCTAAGATCGGGCGGCTGGAATTGGAGAATGATTTCTTAAAAAAAAGTTTGAAAAAGCTTCGTTAAACGAACGCAGAGCGATGATAGTGCCAAAGCACAAGTTAAGTATACGGAAGCAGTGTAAGCTGTTGAGCATCCACCGCAGTGGCTTGTATTATGCTTCTCAGGGTGAGGGATCGGAGAATTTACGGATCATGCGACTGATGGACGAATATCATTTGAATTATCCCACGGCAGGAGTGCTGCAAACACAGGATTATCTGCGGAGAGTAAGTAGGGTTAGTGGTCAATCATAAGCGGGTAAGGCGATTATTGCGGAAGATGGGGATTATTGCCCAATATCCCAGGCGTATGCTCAGTAAGCTGGGTGAAGCACAATATATTCGTCCTTATCTGCTGAAGAATCTAAAAATTGAGCGGGCCAATGAGGTCTGGCAGATTGATATAACCTATATCCCCATGGCGAAGGGATTCATGTACCTGGTGGCTATCATCGATGTATACAGCCGGTTTGTAGTGGGCTGGAGTGTGTCCAATAGCATGAGTAGCGATTGGGTATACCAGATGACCAGGGAAGCTATGGCACGCTACGGGAAGCCGGGAATAATCAACTCGGATCAGGGCAGTCAGTTTACATCACAAAAGTGGATTGAGCTGATGGAGAGTCAGGACATACGGGTGAGTATGGACGGTAAAGGCCGGGCAATAGATAACGTGTATATTGAACGGTTGTGGAGAACGGTGAAGTATGATTATGTGTACTTGCATCCGGCTGAAGATGGCTGGGAGTTGGTGCAAGGACTGAAAGCTTTTTTTCATCGGTATAATTTTGAACGTACTCATCAGGGTATTGGAAGGAAAACACCGGCTACTTTGTATCCGGGAAGACTTGTAGCTTGAGGAGTTATGAACAGAAACGAAGAAAAAATAAAAAGAAAAAAAGTAGCAAAAAAAGAAAAAAAGCGTGGATATGTGGAAAACTCTCCGAGTTTCCCACATACCCACACTACAATAACAAAATGGTCTTTAATTTCAATTAAGATTAAATAATATTGGTCCTTCAAATAGGGAGTATCTCACCCAGTACCGGCATTGTTGCGATTTTTCTTCGGTTTTTATTTTATTATAATTTAAGAAATATTTTTCGGATTGAGATGGTGCAGGCATTGGGATTACTTGCTGTTGTTGTGGTGCGTTTGTCTTCAAGCATTTATCGGATTTATTTTTATCTGTCCTCCAATTGCTCGTAAGACTTTCATAATTGTATCAAATTGAGGCTTAGATCCCTCAGATAAAGCTTTATATAAACTCGGTCTACTTAATCCTGTTTCTTGAGCAATCTTTGTCATTCCAATTGATTTTGCAATATGTCCTATTGCTGTAATTACATCTGAGTCATCTCCTTCTTCCAAAACAGCATTAAGATATTCTGCAATCATTTCATTACTATCTAAGTAGTCTGCTATATCAAATTTTGAAGTTTTCATATCTATCTTTTTAATCTTTTATAGATCTCTTTTGCCCTTTCAATGTCTTTCTGCTGAGTTGATTTGTCTCCGCCAATGAGTAAAATAATTATTTTTCCGGCTGATTCTTTAAAATAAACTCTATAGCCTTTAGCGTAGTTTATTTTTAATTCACGAATTCCGTCGCCAACTGGTTCACAATCTCCAAAGTGCTCATCGGTTTCAATTTTTTGAATTCGAAACAAGATTCTGGCTTTAGCTTTTAAATCTTTTAGTTTTCTAACCCCGATTATTCATAAACCATTCTCAAAATAAACCGTTTTTACTATTTAAAATATTTATTATCAGGTAGTTACAAAAAGGGATTAACCCCTGATAAGCGCAATTCAGTAGCCTATTTCTGGGCTATTTGATTAAGTATAAGAATTTCAAAACCCTATATAATTCTTTGATTATCAAGAAATTGCGCTTAATCGGCCCTTCGGGCGAAAAATTTATGAATTTTTCGGGCTAAACCATTTATCAAATTCAACAGTTTTTTCAATAATATACATTTTAACATGTCTTCACTTGGATACAAAATTACATATTCTTTTTAAATCATGAAAAGCTTTTAATGGGCAATATTGGTCATTCTTCAAATGCACCACAAATAAATATATAATCAACTGCCTACACACAAACATTTAACCGTACCATAGTGGAATTGAATAATGGATCACAAGAAGTTGGCAAAGGTTTGGATAATAAAATAAAAAATATGCAGGGCTAAATAGAAAGGAATATGAAGCGATTATGGCCCATACCTTGCTAATGAACAGAACCTGCCCGGGTTTAACGACCGGAAAATAATTATCCCCCGCCCTTACCCGTCATGCCATCCAAACTTTTTCTGACATGGGCCAACAGGTCGCGGGCAGTTTGCAGATCCACTCCCACCTGTTTTGCCGCCGCTTCGATGTCCGGCTCCCGGCCCGCATTGATATCCGGGATTATAATGGCCAATAATTCATTCAGCTTGTCCGTGACTTCTTTATTTTTCTCCGGAACGTCCTTTGGGAACCGGTCTTCGTACTCGTTTAACCTGATTTTTTTGCCCAAAACCTCTGCCACCGTGTTGAGCATTCCCTGATTTACCCGCACATCCGCCTCCGGGGCAACATCAATGCCAGCACCTTTGAGTGCCTCCACCAACTTGCCATATCCCCTGTCCGTCAGTGAGGATAAGGCCAGTAATTTTTCTTCTTCATCATAATACGCGATGCTGAAATGAGGATATTCATGCCACCGTTTCAGCGAAAGCCTGTAGATTCCACCGGCATATTCAATCCTGAACTTTTTCTCCAGTCCCGACGTATCGAAAGAATCCATTTCATGCCAGCCCATCAATTGCACCATCTGGTGGTCCTTGTGAAAAATCAATGGATAATTGCTTCCCGCCAGAAGCATCATATAGGGTATCGGATTACTTTCTACGGACTCGATGAGATCCCCCGGGGTTTCAATACGCGGATCCAGTTCGGTGGCATAAAAGAAAATGTCATCGGGTTCAAAACCGCGATAGGGTGCAATCGGACCGAAGGATTCCCAGCAGGCACCGTTATACCCGATAAGGTTGAACCAAAGCAGGATCGGAACTTCCCGTAAGGTACGGTTCATTGATGGAGAATAAAGCAGATAATGTTGCCCGGTAAACACATCGGTCATTTCAAAAAATTCTTCAGCAGGTTTGTTTTCGATCATGCTAAAGCTGAAACGCCAGAGTTGTCCGGCCTGATTTTCAAGATAAGACCGTTCCTGGTTTCCCAGTCG
>CAZIXF010000035.1:0-60453 GCA_964543195.1 uncultured Roseivirgaceae bacterium | reverse complement strand
TAAATAGTAAAAACGGTTTATTTTGAGAATGGTTTATGAATAATCGGGGTTAAAATGACGAAACAGTAACCGGGGATTCCCGCATTGCCTTGCATTCATATGGATCTATATATGGATCTCTATATGGATCTCTCCAGCCATATAGGTTACTGCATTCCCCGCGATATTCACTCTTCCTCCAAGATCTTCACAATACAGGATACCTCCCCTTTCAGAGCATTGATAAGCGGTCATCTTCTTTTTATTGAGTTTTTCCGACCAGAAAGGGATAAGCATGCTGTGGGCCGATCCTGTAACCGGGTCTTCATCGATCCCCACCTCCGGTGCAAAAAATCGGGATACGAAATCATACCGGTTACCCTTTGCGGTAATAATTACTCCTACCGGATCCAGTGAACAGATCAATCTGTAATCCGGGTTGATTCCCCTGACAGTCTCCTCATCCCTGAATTCAAGTAAAAGATAGTTCGATTTCCATGCGGAAACAGGTTCTTTCCCCAAAGCCTGATCGAAAGCGTCTTCAATTTTTACAGGTTCAGGTTTGTAGGAAGGAAAATCCATTTTCATTAATCCGTTCCCGGACCTTTTCACAAAGAGATCCCCGCTTTTTGATATAAAACGGATCTTTTTCCCGTTAAAGTTCAAATAATTAAAGATTACATGGGCCGAGGCAAGTGTAGCATGACCACAGAGATCTACTTCGTTTTTCGGGGTGAACCAGCGTATCTTCCAGATGCTTTCATCCTCCCTGACGATAAAAGCGGTTTCTGAAAGATTGTTCTCCATGGCAACAGCCTGCATAATGCCATCAGGCAACCACCTTTCGAGTGGGCAGACCGCAGCCGGATTTCCTTTGAATACAGATTCGTGGAACGCATCCACCTGGTAGATCGGGATACTCATGAAGTGAAAAATGACATTTAACAAAACAATTATATTTATTTATGATAACAATAGCTGTGAAAAGCTTGTTATTTTTACCTAAAAAAGTATATATGGGAGAAATCAAGACAGGTGTACTCGTCGTTAACCTGGGAACTCCGGACAGTCCCCGTGTGCCGGATGTGAGAAAATACCTTCGCGAATTCCTGATGGATGAAAGGGTGATCGATATCCCTTTTTTTTCTCGCTGGTTGCTGGTCAATCTTATTATTGCTCCCTTCAGGGCACCCCAATCGGCCCGGGTATACCGTGAGTTGTGGACAGAAAATGGTTCACCGCTTATGTTTTATGGTGATCAGGTGGCAGATAAACTACAGGACAGGCTAGGGGATAATTATCTTATTAAGCTTGGAATGAGATATCAGAATCCAAGCATTGCCAGTGCTCTGGAAGAATTGAAAGCGCATCAATTATCCTCCCTGATCGTGCTTCCCTTATTCCCTCAATATGCATCCGCGACCTCCGGTTCGGTACATCAGCGTGTGATGGAAGTGGTTAAAAAGTGGAATGTGATCCCTGAAACAAGGCTTGTGGGGTATTATTTCAACCATCCTTTATTTATTAAAGCATTCATAGCCAAAGCAGCTCAATTTCTGAAAAATAAAGAATTCGACCATCTATTGTTTTCTTATCACGGACTGCCTGAGCGTCAGATATACAAAGGATCCTATAAAAATTATTGCCGCCTGGGGAGTTGCTGTGATCTTTTTGGTGAAGATAATCTTTATTGCTATCGTGCCCAGTGCTTTGAGACTTCAAGGATGCTGGCCAGGGAACTTAAGATCCCGGAAGAAAAATATGATGTGGTTTTCCAGTCCAGGTTAGGGAAAGATCCCTGGATCCAGCCTTATGCCGAGGAAGTGATCAAATCTTTGCCGGGAATAGGCAAAAAAAGAGTAGCAGTGATGGTGCCCTCATTCGTGGCAGACTGTCTCGAGACCACGATTGAAGTAGGAGAGGAATTCAAGGAAGTTTTTCTCGAAGCTGGTGGGGAAGAATGGATATTCGTTGAAAGCCTGAATAATTCAAAATTATGGATCGACTGTCTTGAATCGCTGGTTAAAGAACCCTGGGTGAGCTGATTCTGGTTACCTGGGATCTGGTTCCGGATCAGCTGAGTATCTTTTTCAAGATCTCCAGGGTATAATCGATCTCGTCAACTGTATTATATTTACTGAAAGAAAACCGGATCGCCGTCCTCTCGGGATCCGGATCGATCGCATTGATTACATGAGATCCCCTTAACGCCCCGCTTTCGCAGGCCGAGCCTCCGGAAATCGATATATTATGAAGATCCATCTGGAACAGGATCATCTCATTTTTTTCATTACCGGGTAGACTGGCATTGATCAGGGAATACAGACTATCCTGCATCTCACCACTCAATCCATTGAATTTAATACCCGGGATGGTTTTTTTCAATCCCGAGATCAGTTTTTCCTTAAGATTGCTTATATATTCTTTTTTTTTCTCAAGATCCTCATAGCTGATCTCCAGTGCTCTCGCAAGTCCTGCGATGCCGGCTACATGCTCAGTTCCCGACCTCAAATTCCTTTCCTGACCTCCGCCCTGAAGGAGCGGATTGATCTTTACATCGGACCTCAGGTAAAAAAATCCGATACCTTTCGGGCCATGGAATTTATGCGCCGATCCCACAACAGAATCAACAGGTGTTTCATTGAGGTTAAATTCATACCGGCCCACCGACTGAACTGTATCGGAATGCAAAAAGGCGTCATTTTCCCTGCATGTCCGGCCGGTTTCTTTGAGATCGATCAAATTGCCGATCTCATTATTGGCATGCATCAGGGTGACCAGGCTGCCGGGATTGTTCCTCACCAATTTTTCCAGTTCATCATACCGGAATTCACCGTGTTTATCCAGTTCCAGGAAACTCACTTTGGTAACGCCCAGTCGATTCAATTCCCCCACGGTATGCAGCACGGCATGATGTTCGATCCCGGTAGTGATGATATGACGGATGTTATGTTCGTGAACCAGTCCTCTGATGACCGTATTATCCGCTTCCGTGCCACCTGAGGTAAAGTAAATTTCATTTGATTTTGCCCCGAGTAACCCGGCCACCTTCTTTCTTGCCAGCTCTATCGCCGACTTTGCCTCCCGGCCATGCGCATGGGTTGAGGAAGGATTCCCGAAAGAATTTTCAAGAAAAGGCCGCATAGCCTCAAATACTTCGGGATCCAACGGAGTGGTGGCTGAATTATCCAGGTAGATACTCATTCAAACTTATTTTCTGTAATGATCTCCTTGATATCGGAAATGAGCTTGTTTGCCAGGGCTTCCGATTTGGATTGCATATCGGATTCGGCAATGATCCGGATTATCGGTTCGGTATTGGATTTACGCAGGTGAACCCAATCATTTTCGAATTCGATCTTTACTCCATCGATCGTATTGATCGGATTTTTTTTGTACTGTTCAGTGATAGCCTCCAGAATGGTGTCGACATTCAATTCAGGAGTGAGTTCTATTTTATTTTTGGTAATGAAATAATTGGGATAAACAGACCTCAGGAAGGAAGCGGATTTGCCGAATTTTGCCAGGTGGCTCAGGAACAAGGCTATTCCAACCAGTGCATCACGACCGTAATGCAATTCGGGATAAATTACACCACCATTCCCTTCTCCCCCGATTACGGCCTGTTTTTCCTTCATCATCTTTACCACATTCACTTCGCCCACTGCCGCCGGGAAATATTCGCAGCTATGTTTCAGGGTGATATCTTTCAGGGCTTTTGAGGAGGACAAATTGGAAACGGTATTCCCGGGAGTGTGCTGTAATACATAGTCCGCTACAGCCACCAGCGTATATTCTTCCCCAAAAGGATTGCCGTTTTCCGTGACCAGGGCAAGCCGGTCAACGTCAGGATCTACCACCAGGCCCAGATCAAACTGGCCTTTTTCTATTTCAGAGCAGATACCGTTAAGATTTTCAGGAACAGGCTCAGGATTATGGGCAAACTGACCGTTGGGATCGGTGTTCAGGGGGGTTATTCTTTCAACTCCCAGTTTCTTTAGCAGTCTGGGTACCGCAATTCCTCCGGTTGAGTTTACACAGTCGATAACCAGGTTGAAATCTCTTTCGCGGATGGCATCCACATCCACAAGTGATAATTTCAGTATTTTTTTTATATGCCGGTCAATATAATCATCGATCCGGGTATACTTTCCTGCTTTCACCTGAGGTTCGTATTTAAAAGCTTTTTTTTCAGCTATATCAAGTATCATCCGGCCATCTTCATCCGAAAGGAATTCACCCTGGCGGTTAAGCAGCTTCAATGCATTCCAGTTCTGTGGATTATGACTGGCAGTAAAGATGATGCCTCCATCAGCTTTTTCTTCCTGAACAGCTATTTCAACGGTAGGGGTAGTCGAAAGTTCCAGATCGATCACATCAATGCTCTGGGCTCTAAGGGCATGTACCGTAATATCGGAGATCCACTTCCCGGAGGGCCTGGCATCCCTGCCTACCACCACTTTAGGCTTTGGATTTTCCTGTTTCAACCATACCCCGAAGGCAGAGGAGAAGTTCACCACGTCTACAGGCGTGAGTCCTTCTCCGGGAAATCCTCCAATGGTTCCCCGGATTCCTGAAATGGATTTGATGAGCGGCACGTTTTCTGGAGATCAGTTAATCAATCAGTTCTTATTCTTCACTGGTTTTATTTAAACCTTGAAATGACTTTTGTCACCTCAGAAGTCGGATTATGACATTCGTCGCCTGGTTCCACCTTTTTACCACACATGCCACAGGAAACTCCTTCCTTCTGTAAAAACGGGCTTTGTGAGGCACACGTACCCTTAAATCGCCCACCTTTGATAAATAACAGGCGCACAGACATGAGAAGGAAAAAAACTCCCAATAACACGATACCAAGCAAAACAGTTGTCATCTTATTCCTTTATTTTTGTACAAATTTAACGGTTATAATCTATAACGAACAAAAACTTTTAAATGTTTTCTGATTAAAACCAGAATAAAGAACCGATCATATGCCAGATATTAAACCCACACCGGATCCGGACAGGGAAGAGAAGCTGAAGGCCTTTGACCGCCTGCTTACCATAATGGATGAACTGCGGGAGAATTGCCCCTGGGATAAAAAACAGACGCTGGATTCTCTTCGGTACCTTACGATTGAAGAAGTTTACGAACTCTCCGATTCGATCCTGGATAATAATTTACAGGAAATAAAAAAGGAACTGGGCGATCTGATGCTCCATATGGTCTTTTATGCCCGTATTGCATCAGAAAAAGGAGCCTTTCATATCGGGGATGTGCTGAACGGCATCTGTGATAAACTCATTCATCGTCATCCTCATATATACGGAGATGTGGAAGCAGCAGATGAGGAAGTTGTAAAGGAGAACTGGGAAAAGATCAAATTGAAAGAAAAAGGTACCGAGTCGGTGCTGGGTGGAGTGCCCATATCGTTACCCGCCCTGGTAAAGGCCATGCGAATACAGGAAAAAGCCAGGGGAGTTGGTTTCGACTGGGAAAAGAAAGAACAGGTCTGGGAGAAGGTAAGAGAAGAAATGGAGGAATTTCACCGGGAATTCAATCTCTTAGAAGAAGGTAAAATCGAAAAGGAGACCGCTGCATCAGAATTTGGAGATCTGCTTTTTTCCCTGGTAAACTATGCACGGTTCATTGATATCAACCCGGAGGATGCGCTCGAGAAAACCAATAAAAAGTTTATTCGGCGGTTTCAATATCTTGAAAAAGAATCGGGTAAGGAAGGCAAAAAAATCGCAGACATGTCATTGGCGGAGATGGACCGGTACTGGGAGAAAGCCAAAAAACTGAAGTAAGCAGATTGATTATTGGGAATTATCGGTTTCTTTATATCTAAGTCGATCGATTAGTTGAGTTTTTCAGATCGTTTATTTTTAACCTGGCGTTATATTTTTAGTCGATCGATTATTTACCCTTATCCAGCGTTCTATCCAGATTGAATGCAGCACTTATCAGGGCCAGATGGGTGAATGCCTGGGGTGTATTACCAAGTGCCTCGCCACTCAGCCCAATCTCTTCCGAGAACATCCCCACATGGTTGGCATATCCCAGCATTTGTTCAAATATAAGTCGGGCTTTATTAAGCTTTTCAGGGTCTGAACCACCGGCTCTTGTCAGTGCTTCTACCAGCCAGAAGGTGCAAATATTGAAGGTGCCTTCTTCACCGCTGAGTCCATCCTTTGTAAACACATTATTATACCGAAAAACAAGGCTGTTGGTGACAAGACCTCCTTTCGTAGGCTTTTTCATAATGGAATCTATGGTATTGAGCATTAAAGGATCGGTGGGAGACATGAAAAATACCAGCGGCATCATCAGGGTGGAAGCATCCAGCGTATCACTTCCGTAATATTGGACAAATGACTTGATTTCATCATTCCACCCTTTTTTAATTATATCGTGATAGATTTTGTCCCGGGCCTCTCTCCACTTTTCCAGGTCTGCCGGGAGCGACCGTTTCAGGGATAACCTTATTGCTCTGTCAATTGCTACCCAGCACATCATTTTAGAATACACAAAGTGTTTCTTGCCTCCCCTGACTTCCCAAATACCTTCATCTTCTCTTTCCCAGTTTCTGATCACCCAGTCGACACTTCTGGATAATGTTCTCCAGGTTTTGTAAGGAATGGCTTCACCGTACTTATTGAACAAATAAGCTGCATCCATTAATTCACCGTAAATGTCCAGTTGTAATTGATCGTAAGCCCCATTGCCTGTTCTCACAGGCGAGGAATTCTGGTATCCCTTCAGGTGGTCGAGATGTTCTTCATCCAGCTTTGACCGGCCGTCAATTCCATACATAATCTGGATCTTTCCATCCTCCGACTTATCACATCTCTCCACGATCCAGTTCATAAAATTAGCAGCTTCCTCGGTGAACCCGATACGCATGAAAGCATAGACCGTAAAAGCTGCATCCCTGATCCAGGTATACCGGTAATCCCAGTTCCTTTCTCCACCGAATCCTTCGGGAAGACTGCAGGTCGGTGCAGCCACGATCGCACCAGTAGGCTCAAATGTCAGTAATTTTAGTATCAGCGCAGAGCGGTTTACCATTTCTCTCCAACGGCCGCGGTATTGAGATCTGGAAATCCAGTTTCTCCAGAATTCGATGGTTTGGACGAACCTCCTGTCAGCCTGTTCATTCGAAAAAGAAATGCAATTCTGATCCTCTCCAATCTTATGCAGGACAAAAGTTTCCGATTCCTCCTCATCAATTTCGAATTCAGTATATATGTTTTGATCTTGTTTGTTAAGCTCAATGGTGCTGGCAAGGCCCATTTTCAAGTCGGGAGATTTAAAAACAGCTCCTTTATCTTTTAATTCCAGCTCATGCTGATCCCGGGCATAGTTGAATGCAGGTTTACATTCCAGGCGCATTTTCACCTGGCCGTGTACTCCCTTTATTCTTCTGACAATCCGGTAATCTTCTTCTTTTTTAATATCATTCCCCACGGGCATGTAGTCAGTGACTTCCACGATCCCATCCTTGACAAAAAATCGGGTGACCAGCACATTGGTGTCCGGCCAGTAAAATTGTTTACTGTGATGTTCCTTTTCTACAGGGGATATCTTGAAATAGCCCCCTTTTTCATCGTCAAGAAGGGTGGCAAAAATACTAGGTGAGTCAAAATGCGGGAAGCAAAACCAGTCGATGGATCCATGAATACCGATCAGGGCCACCGATCGCATATTGCCAATTATACCATAGTTCTCAATAGGTTGATAGGCCATAAAAATATTATGATTCTGAATTTATGTATTTACCTGAATTTTTATATTCTTTAAATTAGATAATTTAGCCTCCCGTGGCAAATCCCGGATAAAGCGTCATTCCTCCATCTACCACCAGGCTCGTACCTGTTATATAATCAGCCTGATCGGATGCCAGCCACACGGCCACTCTTCCTACATCATCCACCTCACCGATCCTGTTGTAAGGTACCAGTTCCATCAACTTATCATAGGCCTCTTCCGTTTCCCAAACCTCTTTATTAATAGGAGTACGTATGGCACCGGGGGCAATACTGTTGACCCGGATCCGTAAAGGAGCCACTTCCTGGGCAATGCTTTTCATCAATAGCATCACTCCTCCTTTTGAAGCTGCGTAATTGGCATGACCGGCCCATGGAATTACTTCATGAACTGAGCTGATGTTGATGATTTTACCCGCTGCACACGAAGTCTCTTTCACCACACCGCGACGTTTGAATTCCTTAATGGCTTCACGGGCGCAAAGAAAGAATCCTTTTAAGTTTACATTGAGCACCATATCCCACTGTTCAACGGTCATTTCATCGATCGGGGCATCCTGCTGGATCCCCGCATTGTTTACCAGAATATCTATAGTGCCCAGTTTCTCGATCATTGTGTTGAACATGCCCTTCACCTGGTTTTCATCGGAAACGTCCGCTTCATATTTGAAGGCATTGCCTCCGCTGTTTTTTATTTCATCCACCACTTCCCGGGCTGATTCATCATCGGAGATGTAGTTGACTACCACCTCTGCACCAGCCCGACCCAATGAGATGGCTATTCCCTTCCCGATTCCGGAACTTGCTCCGGTGACCAACGCTTTTTGTCCTTTTAAGATTTTATCCATGGAGATCGAGGGCATGACTACCTCGGGAGTGTTTTTTTTGGCTGTACTCATGGTTATCTAATTATATAATTTTCCTTGTAATGTCAATCCTATTTATAAAAGCTTAAATATGTAGTATATCTTTTTCATAATGAAAAGAAGTTGAGTTGTATTTTTCTTTTTTCCCGTGTTTTGTAACACTTTTGACAAAACAGGAAAACGATCTATTAAGGTCCGGGCCGTATTGGAATATAAGTATTAATCCGATAGAAACCTCCGGGAATCTTCATTTTACCCCACATGGATTTTCTGCAATACTGTTTATATTTGCCTGTATCTTCTAAAAGAACTGTTTTTCCATGATCAAAATATATCATAATCCAAGATGCCGGAAAAGCCGGGAAACTTTATCCATGATCAGAGAATCGGGTATGGAGCCTGAGATCATTGAATACCTTAAAACACCGCCATCCAGGAACGAGTTAAAGAATATGCTGGAGAAAATGGGTATGAAACCGGTGGACATCATCAGAAAGAACGAGGCTATATTCAAGTCAAATTTCAAAGGAAAGGATTTCAGTGATGATGAATGGTTGGAGATACTGTTAGAGAACCCTAAATTGATCGAACGGCCTATCGTGGTAAAAGACGACCGGGTTGTGCTTGGAAGACCACCCGAATCGGTGAAAAAACTGCTATGATCACTTAGACGAATGTTTGCCGGCAGATAAGCATAAAAGGGAATATCTATTTTAAGATAATCGCAGTCTCATCATTCGTTACCGGAAACCGGATCATTTTTTGTTGATCCTTTTGGTTAAGTCATACAGGTTATCATTTTGAGAAATATTTTTTCTGCAGGAGAGGTGGTGTTTCTTAAAATAAGTTCAGCAAACTTTTTTCCAATGGCATGATTCCCGGAAAGTACAGACTTACAGAATTCGTATCTGCACCTTTTGACCAGGGCTTTTTTTTCCCTGGTTGATTCATTAAGTTTCTCTGCTTTGAGGCAAACCCGGTATGTTGATTCGAGTATGGCACTTTTTTTAATGTATTGTTTTGTGGAAAGTGAACCGCTTACCATCCTTTTTTTAATCAGAATCTCATCCGTAAAACAATACTTGAAATACCTTGAGGATCTGACCCAGAAATCAAAGTCCTCATAGGCCAGGGTTTCATCGTATCCTTTCAGTTCAACCATCACCTTTTTTTTTATCATCATCGTGGGTGTACAGATCATATATCGTTCAAGCAGTTCCGGGTATATATCTCCTTCCGGGACCGGCTTTTTAAGTTTGCCCTGCTTGTTTCTTGGATAATGCCCATGCAATGGTTTGGATTTTTCATTGATGTACAGCGCATCGGTAAAATTAATCCCATAAGAATCATCATATTCCCGGAAGGCTTCAATACCTCTCATGATGCGATCCGGCATCAATACATCATCAGCGGCCAGGTCAATAAAATATGTACCACCGGCTAAGGCAAGTCCTGCATTAAATGCCTTGCAATTGCCCTGGTTGCGTCCCAGAAAAAGAGATTTAATACCGGGATACCTGGATTTCAGCTTACCGATTTTATTCCGGCTTCCATCACGGCTATGGTCATCCACTATGATCAGTTCAACAGGCCGGTAGCTCTGTTCCATTACCGATTCAACGGATTCAGCGATAAAATCTTCATGATTATAACATAAGCAAATTACTGAAACCAGGGGATTCTCCATCTTAACAGGATCTTATGATCATGATAGTGTTTTTTCCAGCGTAAACTTCACGCTTGCAATTCCACCCAGACGTTCCTTGAATTTGATCAGATCGGTTTGGGGTTCATTGTTGATCGAAGAAATTCCCAGATCAAGATATTTAAAGTTTTCCTTTCGGGCATATTCGTACATATGCCTGATCAGGTAAACCATGGGACTGGACGTGCTGTAAGTAAGATTACTTGCAGGCAAAAAGTTGTACAATACCCGGTTATTGATTTTCAGGATGATGGATGCAGCCACTATATCCTTGCCGTCGGAAACTGAACAAAATTTATAATGATCCGGGAATTTTTCGAAAAGAATTTTTACTGTATTCAGATCGATATTTAAAGGGATATTTTTCTGTAACCTGAAGGATTGAATCTTTTTATATACGCTTCCGGTATCCTGTATATCATGAATGGTGAATTTGAATTCATTATCTTCACATTTTTTTATCCTTCTTTTCTGCATAGGATGGATCAATGAACTGAAAGGCTTATCCCCAAGTATGATATGATGATTGATATCCGTGGTTTTTAACTGGTAGCCACCGAATACCAGGGCAGAAATGACTTTGTTAGGCATATCCGGCGAATAAAAATCCGGATAATGTTTCAGGTATACTTTCCGGTAGCCATACTTTTTTAGTGTTTCATTGATATATCCGATAAATTCACGTAGGACTTCAAAAGTAATATCTCCTGTAAATAAAAGTGAAGCAAATGGAGCCCTGTATGGACTCCAGGCTACGGTTTTATCCCCATGAAAACGTACCAGGCCTTCAGTCTTACCGTTTTTATTATTGATGAGATAAAAAGACAGGATCGGGCCATCCCAGATTGACATATACCGGCTATCGTTGAAGATAACATCATTTTGTCCGAGAGACCGGTTATGTTCTTTGTTATCAAACCCGAAATCATACCTTTTTGAGTGTCGTATGCGCACAAATTCTAAGGTTAATAAGTGATAATATTTAAATTAATCATTAAAATATAAAAATACAGGTCATTATCCGAATAAGAGGCAGGTTTAGTCCCGCACTGCACAATCTGATCGGGTAGCCCGGATTTACAGGTCAAGTAACCGGGAATAATTGCCTAGTCGCTTTTCAGGAAATTTATTTAAATTTGGCGGAATTATATTATTTCATTTCAAGGATCTTTTTGATTATTTTTCCAGTAATATGAAATCCTTAATTCGTGTCCGTACTTTATTATTTCTTTTGGTCGTTTCCTATACATGTTTCGGACAGGAGAAGCCTTTGATTAAAAACCAGCAGGCCATTTCATCTATTAAAATCACACTCGATCTCATCTATAATTTTGAATTTGGGAAAGCGCTTGAACGCATTGAAAACGGATCTCATCAGATCGGGGATCATCCGGCAAATTACATATTAAGGGCCCTGGTGATCTACTGGAAAGACAGACCCCTGGCTGCCGAAACCCAGCCCTATATTGATTTTGAATCTCATTTGAAGGCTGCTATTGAAAAGTCAGAACCATTCCTGGAAAATGATGAATTTTACTACGAAGGTGTTTTTTACCATATGGCTGCGCACGGACTCCTGGCCGAACTCTATAGCGAGGAAGGGGTAGGCCTTAAGGCCCTGAATGAAGCTAAAAAAGCCTATAAATACCTTAAGGAAGGAATGGAAATGAATGAAGAATTTCCGGACTTTTATTTTTCCACGGGATTATATAATTATTACCGTGAAAAATATCCCGAACTTCGGCCTTTTTACAAATCTTTTATGTGGCTGTTCCGCAGCGGCGATATGGATCGGGGCCTCCGGCAACTGGTAAAAGCCAGAAACCAGGCCATATTTACAGGCAATGAGGCTGTCATTTACCTGTTTCATATTTATCAGCGGTACGAAAATGAATCTCAAAAAGCACTTCCGCATGTAGAATACCTGGTGAACCATTATCCTGGGAATACACGTTTTAAAAGTCTTTATGCTGAGGTACTGGTTTCCATGGGCAGTTATGATAAGGCCGAAATCCTGATAACAAAATTGATCGACACCGAGAAAAAATTCCACAAACTTGCCGGGGTGCTTTTCAGTGCCGTGATATTTGAAAGAAGGAATAAACTGGGACAGGCAGAAAAAAAGATAGACCAGGCATTAGTGATCCATGACAGCATGGATAAAAATTATTACCATTATCTCAGTATGATTTATGCGGTGAAGGCCAGGATAGCAGACAGGAGAGGAAATACTGACCAGGCGCGCGAATATTACAGAACAGCTTTAAAATCCGATCCTTACGTACCGGTGAAACAGGAAGCCCTCGGTTACCTGAAAAAATGAACATGTCGTTTCAATATCTTACCATCAGTGACCGGTCAGAAGGATTATACAAGGAAAAAGGCAGTAAATTTCTGTCTTTTGCCTTTCCTGTAGAATCCGAACCGGAAGCACAAAAGAAAATTGATGGGCTGAAAAACCAGTATCATGATGCGCGTCATCATTGCTTTGCCTATATAATCGGTAAGCATGAGAAGATAATACGGGCCTATGATGCAGGAGAACCAAGGCATACGGCCGGCGACCCGATTTTAAACCAGATCCGGTCTCGTAATCTTAAAGATGTACTTGTTGTGGTGGTCCGGTATTTCGGGGGTACCAAGCTGGGTAAAAGCGGCCTTATCAATGCGTATAAGGAAGCAGCTAGAGATGTACTGAAAAATTCCAGAATAATTGAAAAGATGGTCAAAAAAGAATTCGAGATCAAATTTGATTATGAAGGAATGAATGATGTGATGAGACTTGTGGATAAAAATCAGGTTGAGCTTTTGAGCCAGGATTACCATGAAAAGAGGTGTACGATCCGGGTCCGGCTAAATGAATCCGATAGCCAGGCTATCAGGGAAAGATTGGGAGCCGTTCCACATGTATGTTATTGCCGGGAATTGCCGGGATAAGGGTGTTTGCATAGGTTCCGGGAAAACCAGCAACCCGGTTACCTGGCAGACCGGGAGCTTATCAGATCCGCAAAATATATTGCATTCAAAAAAAGCCGGTTGGTACCAAACCAGAAAGCCCTGAAGTTTGGATTATCACTGAAACATACGGTTTTCCCCCTGCCAATTGAGCTCACAATAACAGCAGAGGCCCCTTTTATTTTTTCGTAATTTTTAAGGGATATATAACCACTTTCCAAAGGCATATCGGTATAGATCACAGGATTATTATATGGGTTTTTTGATCGTTCAAAGAAATACCTGCCATTTTTGAAAATACTCAAACGGTTTTCCTTAAATCCATAGCACAAGGGATGACTCAGATCAAGACTGGTACGAAAGATGCTTCCGCCAATTGCCTGAGCACCATGGTCACGTGATAGATGGCTGTAGGGCTTGATCTCCATGGAGTCATTGAGTACCGTTCTGAATTGGATATGAGCAAGCCCCTGGTTGGCCAGCCATTTAGCACCGCCCTTCATGGCTACAATATTTCCTCCCTCTTCAACCCAGTTCTTCAGCTTTTCAAGTGCATTTTTGCTAATTCCATCATAATTGCCACTTGTCAGTATCAGGGTATTATATCTGCTCAGATTGGTCCGGTTGAATATACTTACCGGAACAAGACTGACAGGGATCCTGTAACGATAATCCAGCAGATGCCACACTTCGCCCGATTCGTAAGATGAAATATGATCACCCACCAGCATCAGGATCTCGGGTTTTTTCAATATTTCCATGTTTGGGCTACCCATATCGATACCTTGCTCGGTATAACCCGTATTGAGCGGTATGATATCCAGCCCGGAGCTTACGGCCGCCTTCTCCAGCAGTTCTTCCAGGTTCTCTGTTAAATGATCATTTAACCCGACCGGGATAAACAGCGTTCCTTCGGAATAAGTTTCTTCCTGTTCGGTTGTGAATTGCTTTTTGGCACATTTTACTTTGATCCCATTATTCTGTAAAAAATTAAGCGCATAGGGCGAATAATAATCATCCCACCTGATCAGATAGCCATAATCACTCTTTCCTATCAGGCGGCCGCTGGGTTTTTGTATGTTTTTCAGTTCGTTACCCAGTAATTCAGGTTTAAAGATTCTGTTGTCCAGCTCACTATAACTCAGATCGAAAGCAAGCGGGAGGGTCCATGCTGACACATCGTAAAAAAGACTGTCCTCAAATTCGGTTCTTTTTTCGAATAATGATTTTATGAGTCTGTACTGTACCTGTGATAGCGGAACTATAAAGGATGTTTCAGGGTTGAATTGGTGTCCATTGGCCGTTACCGGTGAGGCAAGCTCATAGACCTTTATCTTATGTGCCAGAAGGATCTTCAGGAAATGGTATATTTTTCCCTGATCCCCGACATGGTCAAATATATAGGCCTTTTCCTGATCATCGGCCGCCCTTTTCAGCGCTTCAATATAAAAGTTTTTCTGGTGATCGAGTAAATCTTCACGAAGTTCGACTCCTGCGGTTAAGGTGGACAATGATACGGTAACCTGATTACGTATGGTAAATGGGAATTCCAAGATGCCAGATTCGGTTTCCCGGGCGTGTCCTCTTGAGGAGGCCTGTTCAAAAAGAATTCCCACTCCTCCGTTCACATCGGGATATGTTGAACCTTTCCCATAATAATAATCATCAAATGATTCCCTGGAGTAATAAAGCGATCCGAGCCGGTCGAGTGCCATGGCATGGTAATTGGCAATTCTATTGGTCAGTGTAAATGTGTTTTCCGGTGTGTTGGGATTATTTCGTGAGGGAATGCCCGGTTGAAAGAAGAAGGTGGCATTACTACCCATTTCATGATGGTCGGTAAGGATGTTGGGATGCCATTCGTGGAATTTTTTTAGTCTTCCCGAAGATTCGGGATGCTGAACCGGCAGCCAGTCCCGGTTCAGATCGAACCAGTAATGATTGGTCCTTCCTCCCGGCCAGGGTTCATTATGTTCGATGTTATTCGGATCGGTTATGGTCACCTGACTTCTGAACTGGTTTACCCATTGGGAAAACCTGCTGTATCCATCAGGATTTATACAGGGATCTATTAAAATAATCTCATTTTTCAGCTGTTCCTGCAATTCTTCAGTGGTTTCTGCAGCCAGGTAATAGGCTACCAATAAAGAGGCATTGGCGCCACTGGGTTCGTTGCCATGAACACTGTACCCCAACCATATTACTGCGGGTTGTTCGGTTATATTAATTTCCTCCGCTCGATTTGGGTCGGATAATTTCAGGTGAGTTTCCCGGATAGACTCGATACGTTTTAAATTCTCCGGATCGGATATAGTTAACAGGAGCAAAGGACGCTGTTCATAGGTATAACCGTAAGTTTCAATGCCGACACGGTCAGAGGCTCCGGCAAGAGCATGCATGTATTTTACGAGGTGCTCATGGGATACATGTTTTTCGCCGACCTGGTAGCCAAGGACCTGCCGGGGAGTCGGGATCTCAGGATCAAATGTGGTGGGGAAAGGGAAATAATAATCCAGTTCCGGTTGTGCAAATATTAGATTGGATACAAATAATGATAAAAGAAAAAGATGTTTCATAGACAATTTGTGCTTACTATTGACCTGGCAAAGATAGATGGAAATGCCATGGTTGCAAAATATGGCCCGGCCTTGAATTAATTCCGGGTTAATGAGGTTTGTCCCGAGTATTTCTATTGGTAAAACGATTTATTTTTTGTAATCTCGCTTTCAGAATTAAATTCTATTACAGGGGGCATTCATTTAAAAATTTAATAGATTTTATGGCTTTGAAACCATTGCAACGATTATTCTATTTTATTGATATTTTTATATTATAATAACAGATCGTTAAATAATTTCATGCCCGGGACTTAAGACCGGTAAAAAAATATAGCATTTTCTTAACATAAAATTTTTTCAATTCAATGATCAGTGATCCATTTTTGGGTCTGAAAATTAAGTTTAATTTTAACTCTTAACCTTATGAGAAAACTTATACTCTTTATTGTAACACTTGTCCTTCCTGGAGTTCTACTTGCCCAGGGGACGGTAACCGGACAGATTATAGATGAGGGGTCTGACGAACCGCTGCCTGGAGCCAATGCGGTAATAGAAGGAACCACATATGGATCAATCACCGATCTGGATGGACGTTTTACTATCGAGAATGTACCGACAGGAAACCAGACAATCGTTCTTTCCTATGTAGGGTATGAAACAATGACGAGGAAAATTAATGTTACCAACCAGACCTTGAATATTGGCAGGATAGGTTTACGGCTTGGATCTGTTGGTTTAAAGGAAGTGGAAGTGATTGCCTCTATTGCAATTGACCGTCAAACTCCGGTAGCCGTATCGACCATTCGTGGACAGGAAATCTCAAACAAGGTGGGGAATCAGGAATTTCCTGAAGTATTGCGATCAACCCCATCGGTATATGTTACCAAGCAGGGGGGTGGTTTTGGCGACTCAAGGATCAATCTTCGTGGTTTCGATCAAAGTAATACGGCGGTGATGATCAATGGTGTGCCGGTCAACGATATGGAGAACGGATGGGTTTACTGGTCGAACTGGGCCGGATTAAGTGATGTGACCTCCTCCATACAGGTGCAGCGTGGCCTCAGTGCTTCCAAACTGGCTATTTCATCCGTCGGTGGTACGATAAACATAATCACCAATGCCGCTGAAATGAAAAAAGGCGGGAATTTTTCGGTGGATATCGGGAATGACGCCTATCAGAAATACGGACTGGTGCTTTCTACCGGATTGGGTGAAAACGGCTGGGCCTTGACCGTTCAGGGTACGCATACACGCGGCAACGGATATGTGGATGGCACCATGTTCAGGGCCTACAGCTATTTTCTTTCCCTGGCGAAAAGGATCAATGATCAGCATACGATCGCCTTTACAGGTCTTGGTGCTCCCCAGTGGCACCATCAGCGCCTGATCGGCCGGTTTGACGGTATTTCTTTCCAGGATCTTGAAGACCACCCCAGGGGAATTCGTTATAACAGTATGTGGGGTGAACTGGATGGTGAGGAATTCTCCTGGAGGAGAAATTTTTATCATAAGCCTAAGTATTTCCTGAACCATTACTGGACCCTTTCCGACCGCACCAACCTGAATACGACGGCCTATATGTCATTTGGCCGGGGAGGAGGCACAGGTCCGCGGGGAAGGATAAATGGAAGGTTTGAGAATTCCACTACATTTTATGATGATCGATATGGCGGCACATTTCAGGGCCAGATACGCTTCGACGATATCGCAAGATGGAATCAGGGACAAACAGTGGGCGATTTTGGTGATGATAAATTGACCTGGTTTGAATTTAATACCGATTCCATAGATAATCGCAGGGGCTTTTTTGGAGACAAATATGTCAGTACCAGCAGATACGGATTCATACGACGGGCATCCATGAACTCCCATAACTGGTATGGAATATTATCAACCCTTGAGCATGAGCTTACTGATAATTTCCAAATAACCGCAGGTTTCGATGGCAGATATTACAAGGGAATTCATTACAGAAGGATGACAGACCTTTTAGGATCGGATGCCTATTTTACCAATACGGATATCAATAAAGCCGGTGAATTTATTTCACAGGAGAAACCAGCCGGTGCCATTGTTGATATGACCAACGATGCCCGACTGAATTATTATAACGATGGCATTGTCGGATGGCTTGGCTTGTTTACCCAGCTCGAGTATATTAGTGACCTGTTTTCTGCTCATATAACCCTTTCCGGCTCGAACCAGTCCTATAAAAGAATAGATTATTTCAACTATTATTATTCAGATAAATTGAGTGAACAGGCAGGTTTGGGTGAAAACATGGTATCAGAAACGGTAAACCAGCTGGGTGGTAATGTTAAAGCCGGAATGAATTATAATATTAACAGTCAGCACAACGTGTTTTTCAATGCAGGCTATTATGGCAGGCAACCCCTTTTTGATGCGGTATTCCTGAATTTTGTAAATGAAATAAACGAAAACTATACAAATGAAAAGGTAGTGGGGCTTGAACTGGGATACGGTTTCCGGTCAAGATTTATCAACGGTAATGTTAACCTGTACCGCACCACCTGGACCGACCGTTTCCGCCAGGAAGGTGTGCAGCTCCAGAGCGGTGAATTCGGCACGGCCAATCTTTCCGGGATAGGACAAACCCACTCGGGTATTGAATTTGAAGCCATCGGGGAGATTGCACGGAATCTCGACCTCAACCTGATGGTCTCTCTTGGTAACTGGATATACACGGATGATATCACTACCGATGTGTTTGATGATAACCAGAATAATATTGGTAGCTATACGCTTTATATTGGGGATGTTAAAGTGGGTGATGCGGCCCAGGCCACAGCCAGGATTGGCCTGACTTACGAAGTCGTAAATGGGCTCCGGTTGTTTGGCAGTTATTATTATGCCGATCAGTTATATGCTGATTTCAATCCGGTGGATGATACATTTGCGGAACAGGATCACCCGGGAGCGCTCGAGCTTCCGAATTATAGCCTGATTGACCTGGGGGCATATTATGATTTCCAGCTTGGAAATGTTAATATGACCGCCCGGCTGAATGTGAATAATGTGGCCAATACCATGTATATTTCGGAGTCTGAGAGCAGTATCCATCCCGAAGCGGGTGAAACGCTCAAAGAGGTTAATTATGGTTATTATGGTTTCGGTACGACCTGGAATGGCGGACTGGCCGTGAAATTTTAATTTAAGCAAGAATCTATTATTATAATTCACGCAAACCCGCCGAATTTTCAATATCCGGCGGGTTTTTTATCCCCGATTATTCATAAACCATTCTCAAAATAAACCGTTTTTACTATTTAAAATATTTATTATCAGGTAGTTACAAAAAGGGATTAACCCCTGATAAGCGCAATTCAGTAGCCTATTTCTGGGCTATTTGATTAAGTATAAGAATTTCAAAACCCTATATAATTCTTTGATTATCAAGAAATTGCGCTTAATCGGCCCTTCGGGCGAAAAATTTATGAATTTTTCGGGTTATGGCCCCAGGCGGATCATTAAGGGTCTGTGATCCGAAATATAAGAGAAATAATCCTCATCGCAGATATCAAAAGCCAATGTGGTGGTTGTCATCCCGAGCGCAAATAACTCATCGGTGATCAATATATGATCGATATGGCTTGGCCACCCGGGATAAGACCAGTTTACCTGAGTACCTGAAGCAATTTCCAAATCGGCAAAACGATAATTCAGGCTGTCAGCTATGAAAGCATAAAATACATCTCCGGGGGTTGCAGATATCGATATTTCATCATTAAAATCCCCGAGAACGATCACCTTTTCGTGTGGTAACTTGTCGTCGATATATTCTTTAAGAAGCATTGCTGCCAGCCTTCTCCTGTTTTCATTTTCCTTACCATCGCAGCATTTCAGATGAATATTGATCAGGAACAGGGAAAGGCCACTATTATGGGTGGCCGATGCGAAAAGGGGAGGCCTTGGAAAAGGGTATGATTCATCCTGGAACAACGGCTGAGGATCGCCAGTCAGGTTTACCTCGTCTTCTTTGTAAATATACGCCAGATTCAATCCATTTGATTGGTGAACGAAACCGCTCCATCCTTCCAGGTTTGCCACCAGGTTGTTAAAATCATTGATACCGGTAATTTCCTGTATGGCAATCAGGTCCGCATCGAGCGCAGAGATGATAGCGGCTGTATTTTCAATGGTATTAATTCCCCGCTTTGGAAATTCCTCCATGTTCCAGGTAAGGATGTCAAAGGAGGATTCTCCGGTCTCTTCCAGGCATTGGATGAAGTTGATCTGAAAAGGTTCAGGATCCGGAATGATCTGCTCTTCACAGGAAACCAGGACAAACAAAATTCCGGTTATCAAGCCGGCATATTTACTCTTCATAATGGTTGGATCAAATCTCCTTGATGACTACCGTGGAAGCCCACTGGTCGCCAAACCGTTTACGGTCGGATGAAAATACCATAAATGCATCTATAAACTGAAAAACAGGGATCAGCAGCGAAACATTCCTTATCAGGCATTTATCATATTGGTTGACAATAGGTTCATGAGTTTCGCTATTTACCACCTTGATCCCGATCAATTTTTTGCCCAGGCTCTGACCTTCATACAAGGGAAGACTGTCTTTGGTGAGCAGATAAGCAATGCCCAGGATCGCCCCGAATCCGGTCAGCCCCAGGAGTCCAATTATCAACCAGTCTATAAAAGCAGCAAGCAACCTGTCCAGGGGACTGGCCAGGGGATATCCGACCACATTATCCGAATGTTCCTCTTTCATAATGAACCAATTTTATATTAACCGGGCCTGGGTATTGATCCATCTTTCGGGTAACTCACCTTTCATTGCTTTCTGGTAATCGCCATAACTGCAGGGTACGATGGAATTCCGGTCAAATACTTTTTTTCCTTTGGGATAGGGCACTTCCATCCACCATTTTTCCGACAATTTACTTTTATAGAAAGTCATCGCGTCGGGATCACCGGGCATGGATACCACATATTTCATATAATAATTACTCTTAAAACTGTAATTATCTTTCCTGTAATAAAACCCTTCGATAAAATACCAGATCATGGTAGCTATAACCGAAGCTGTTTTTTTGTTTCTGTCATCCATTTCAGGATTATATTCAAAAAATCCCGCAGCACTCAGTTTTTCATTCAGGCCGGCATACCAGCAGAGCTGACAGGCTTCTTCCCCGGTAAGCCCGAAGGGTTGTGCATTGGCATTTCCGGGAGCATCGCCTGACTTAACTGCAGTTATATCAAAACTTAACAGGTCGGCATCCCTGATCACCGGTTCCATCTCATATATATTCTGACGAAGCCTGCCTATCCTGTACGTATCGAAATAGAGTTTTTCCATCATGGCCAGGCTTTCCGCATCGATCAGATAGCTCTGATATCCCACCTGGCTGAAATTGAACAGAAAATTAGGTGTATGAGTGAGTATATTGTGAACGTGAGAATGAGAGGGATCTTTCTGATCATCATAACCGAGATCGATGAAGGCATCCACATTGAGTATACTTACCAGTTTTTCCATATCCTCGTAGGCCTTAAATAGACCGTAATCCAGGTCATGTGTACCCCCGAAAAGAAGAGGGAATACTTCGTTATCCATCAGATACTGGCATACTTCTTTAATACGGCTGACAGTTTCTTCAAGGGATTGACCGTTACGAAGGTTTCCGAGGTCAATGACCCTGTAATCAACATTACCTTTTTTAAGCCTGTATAATTTTTTCCGGATCTCATCCGCTCCCTTTTCTGCCTCCTGATTGGTCGTGGATCCCCTGGATTCCTCCAGTCCGATCAGGGCAATATCCGCTTTTCTTATATCAGGGAAAGCAGGTCCCTGCAGATAGATGTTCTTGAAAAATGAATGGCTGGAATCAATGCGGCTGTACAGGGATTCATCCACTTTATTGAAAAATATCTTGATATCCATAAATATCTTGTTGCCGGGGTAAATATATAAAGAAAGAGGCTCGTACAAAAATTATTTATGGCTAAGGATGGAGATAAAGGATGTTTATTTGTGGAGGTGTTGAGTGGTGGAGTTGATTGGGACCGTTACTCCGGGCCAAAAACAAGGGAGTCTTCTTGGTGGGATTATTGAGTAATGTAAATCAATACCAGGAATGACTCAAAATCTGTAATTTTTTTTCAGGACGAGACAACGAGACAGTTCAAAACAACTAAACAACTAAACAAATCAACGAATCAACGAATCAAATATCAACCTTCTTTATCCTCCGAAATCGTCGAACCGGATATTCTCAGGCGGTACGCCAAGCTCGTCAAGCATTTTGAGTACGGCGGCATTCATCAGGGGAGGACCGCATAGATAATATTCGACTTCTTCAGGTTCAGGATGGTTTTTTAAATAATTGTCGTACAGCACCTGGTGGATAAAGCCCACATAACCGTCACCTTCTTTATCATCAAGGCTTTTCTTGACTTTCCAGTTGTCTTCGGGTAACGGTTCTGAAAGTCCTATATGGAAGTTGAAATTCGGGAATTCCTTTTCGATTTTCCTGAAATGTTCCACATAGAAAAGTTCCCTCTTGGATCGTCCGCCGTACCAGTAACTTACTTTCCTGTCGGTTTTTTCGGTATGGAAAAGATGGAAGACATGAGATCGCAAGGGTGCCATTCCCGCACCACCCCCGATATAGATCATTTCCCTGTCGGTAGGATTGATAAAGAACTCCCCGTAGGGTCCGGAAATTGTAACCTTATCTCCGGGTTTTCTGCTGAACACGTAGGAAGAACATATTCCCGGGTTCACGTCCATCCAATTACCGTTGGCCCTGTCCCAGGGAGGTGTGGCTATCCTGATATTCAACATGATTATGTTACCTTCTGCAGGGTGGTTGGCCATGGAATAAGCCCGGAAGATGGGCTCGTCGTTTTTCATTTTCAGATCCCACATCTTGAATTTATCCCAGTCTTCCCTGTAAATATCTTTCGGATGCCCCAGTTCCGGATGAGGCACAATATCCATATCCTTAAAATCGACCTGGATGGGAGGCACATCGATCTGAATGTAACCACCTGATTGAAAGTCAAGGCTTTCACCTTCAGGCAGCTTCACCACAAATTCCTTTATGAAGGTAGATACATTGTAATTGGATACCACCTCGCATTCCCATTTTTTGATACCGAATATCTCTTCCGGTATCCTTATTCTCATATCCTCTTTAACTTTGACCTGGCACGATAAACGGACATTGTCCTTCTTTTCCTGCCTGCTCAGGTGGCCGACCTCAGTGGGTAATACCTCCCCGCCTCCATCTTCAATCACACATTTACACATGGCACAGGTTCCACCCCCCCCACATGCTGATGGAAGGAATATCTTTTCACTGGACAATGTGGAAAGCAGGGTTGACCCGGCTGATACCACGATAGGTTCATCCTCATTGTTATTGACAACAATTTTGACATCACCTGTCTGCACCAGTTTCGATTGTGCAAAAAGCAGAATAAATACGAGCAACAGGATCACGACAGAAAATGCAACGATTGAAGAAATTATAACTGGAGCCATTAATTCAAATATTTTTCAGTCTGTCATTTATCAGGTAGCAAATATATTTATATTAATTCAAACGACTCTAACACCCGTTAAAAATATTAACCATATTGTGCTTAACATCCGGGAGAATAAATTTGTTTTGGCATGATAAATATCGGCCAGCCTACTTCAGCATTTTCAGCAGGGTGGTAAGTGTAGTTTTTAATTTCCTTCTGTCGACGATAAAATCAAGGAATCCGTTTTCCAGCAGGAATTCTGATGTCTGAAAACCCTTGGGCAGGTCTTTGCCTATGGTTTCACGGATTACCCGTGGCCCGGCAAATCCGATCAAGGCCTGTGGTTCGGCAATATTAAAATCTCCCAGCATGGCAAACGAAGCAGTTACTCCACCGGTAGTCGGATCAGTCATCAAAGATATATAAGGAACTTTTGCTTCGGAAAGGAGAGCAAGCCTGGCGGAAGTTTTCGCCATCTGCATGAGAGACAACCCTGCTTCCATCATCCTGGCACCTCCCGATTTGGAAATCATTATGAGTGGTATTTTCTTTTTCAGGGAATAGTCAATTGCTCTGGCGATCTTTTCACCCACCACAGATCCCATAGACCCCCCGATAAAGGTAAAGTCCATACAGCCAATTACCACATCCAATCCGTTCATTTTTCCGTGAGCCGTTCTTACCGCCTCATTGAGATTGGTTTTCTGCATGGATGCTTTAACCCTGTTTTTATAAGGTTTGCTGTCGACAAAATTCAAGGGATCGGCAGAGGTCATCTTGGCGTCCATTTCGGTGAATTTATTATTGTCGAACAAAATCTCGAAATATTCTTTAGAGCCTATTCGTACATGGTATCCGTCATCGGGGCTCACATAGGAATTACTTTTTAATTCGCGCATGTGTATGATCTTCCCTGATGGGGTTTTATACCATAATCCGTCAGGAACATCCTTCTTTTCCTTGGTCGGGGTTTGTATACCTTTTGTTTTTCTTAAGAACCAGGACATATGCTCATCGTTTTTTGCTCAGGGAGTAAATTTATGCATTTATTCCATACCATAAAATGGATAAACGACTATTATTGTTGGTCAGTCTTTTACTTCCTCATAGTCAATATAATCCCCATCATCGTCATACCTGCTTTTTGATTGCCTTTCGTTGGGTGCATGATCGATGTTCACATTACCGGAACGTGTTCGCTTACGCTGGGATCTGCTGTCGTTTACCTGGTTGCGCGGTTTAAAGGGCAGGATGAGCACATAATATATTACAATGAAAAACAGGGCAATAAATAATAAGAATTTAAGCATGGTATCCTTCCTTGTTTATCTACTAAGATACAAATTTCTAAGCGAATAAATATTCATAAAATAATCATCCATCAGGTCGTCAATAAAATAGATGGATTCACCTGTCGATTTCATTTCAGGACCCAATTCCTTGTTCACGTTAGGGAATTTGTTGAATGAAAACACAGGTTCTTTTATTGCATAACCGTGTTTATAGGGTTTAAAATTAAAATCTTTTAGTTTGGCTTCACCCAGCATAATTTTAGTGGCATAATTCACATAATTTTCCTGGTACGCCTTACATATAAAGGGTACGGTTCTGGAGGCCCGAGGGTTGGCTTCGATCACATAAACCAGGTCATCTTTAATAGCGAACTGAATATTTATAAGCCCAACGGTTTTTAAAGCAAGGGCAATTTTGCGGGTATGGTTGATGATCTGCTGCATATGGAAGTCACCCAGGTTATAGGGAGGCAATACGGCATAGGAATCACCGGAATGTATACCCGCGGGTTCAATATGCTCCATGATCCCGATTATATATACATCCTCTCCATCACAGATGGCATCGGCTTCTGCTTCAATGGCTCCATCCAGAAAATGATCCAGGAGAACTTTGTTACCGGGGATATCCTTGAAAAGGTCTACTACATGGGATTCGAGTTCGCGTTCATTGATCACGATTTTCATGCTCTGACCACCCAATACATACGAGGGTCTTACCAGCAGGGGGAATCCCAGTTCTTTTGAAAGATCAAGTGCCTGGTTAGCATCTTCTATCACTCCGAATTTGGGATAAGGGATGTCGTTTTCCTGCAGCAGCTTCGAAAAACTCCCCCTGTCTTCGGCGAGGTCCAGTGTCTCGTATTGAGTGCCCATGATCGGAATACCGTAGCGGTTGATCTTTTCGGCCAGTTTCAGCGCGGTTTGCCCTCCAAGTTGCACGATCACGCCCATGGGTTTTTCATGCTGGATGATATCATAAATATGTTCCCAGAATACCGGTTCGAAATAAAGTTTATCAGCCACATCGAAATCGGTCGATACCGTTTCGGGGTTGCAGTTGATCATGATCGTTTCATAACCCGCATCCTTCGCACCCAGCACACCATGTACACAACAATAATCAAATTCAATACCCTGACCGATCCGGTTAGGGCCCGATCCCAGGATTACCACTTTTTTCTTGTTGTCCGAAGCGATGGATTCATTTTCTTCATCAAATGCCGAATAATAATAGGGTGTCTGGGCTTCAAACTCGGCGGCACAGGTATCCACCATTTTATATACTCTCTTGATATTGAGCTCATTGCGTCGTTTGTATACCTGGCTTTCAAGGCAATCGAGGAGATGGGCGATCTGCCTGTCGGCATATCCTTTCTCCTTGGCTGTCCGCATCAGGTCAGCGGGAATGGTGTCGACTGTGTATTTTTCAATCTCCTTTTCCAGCAGGACCAGTTCATTTATCTGGCTGAGGAACCATTTATCGATTTTGGTGAGGTTTTCGATGGTTTTGAACGGGATGCCAAGTTTAAACGCGTCGTAGATATGGAATAACCTGTTCCAGCTTGGAGTGCCCAGGCTTTTCAGGATGGCCTGCTGGTCTTTCAGCTCACGCCCGTCTGCACCCAGGCCGTTTCTTTTGATCTCGAGTGACTGGCAGGCCTTCTGAAGTGCTTCCTGGAAGTTCCTTCCGATACCCATCACTTCACCCACTGATTTCATGGATAATCCCAGCCTGCGGTCTGATCCTTTGAATTTATCGAAATTCCATCTTGGTATTTTCACGATCACATAATCGAGACTGGGCTCAAAGAAAGCGGAGGTGGTTTTGGTGATCTGATTGCTGAGTTCATCGAGGTTATATCCTATGGCCAGTTTAGCTGCAATTTTTGCGATCGGATACCCGGTAGCCTTTGAAGCAAGGGCCGATGAACGGGATACCCTCGGATTTATTTCCACGCCCACGATCTCGTCGGTCTCAGGATTGACGGCAAACTGTACATTACATCCTCCGGCAAATTCTCCTATGCCGTTCATCATCCGTATGGCGAGATCCCGCATTTCCTGGTAAATGGTATCGGGAAGGGTCATGGCAGGCGCTACGGTAACCGAATCACCGGTATGGATCCCCATGGGATCAAAATTTTCGATGGAACAGATAATGATCACATTGCCTATATTGTCCCTCAGCAGTTCCAGCTCATATTCTTTCCATCCGAGGATACTCTGTTCAATAAGTACCTCATGAATGGGAGAAGTATGCAGGCCGTTATTAAGTGCTTCTTCAAATTCATCCTTGTTATCGACAAAACCTCCTCCGGAACCTCCCAGCGTAAAGGAAGGCCGGATCACCAGGGGAAAACCGATCCGTTGTGCGATCTCCTTGCCCTGCAAAAATGAGGTGGCCGTCTGTCCTTCGCATACGTTTACATCGAGCTTCTTCATCTTAAGCCGGAATTTTTCACGGTCTTCCGTGGTTTCGATGGCATTGATATCCACCCCGATTACCTTTACCCCGAATTTTTCCCAGATACCGGCTTTGTCACAGTCAATGGCAAGGTTCAAGGCGGTTTGACCACCCATGGTCGGAAGCACGGCATCGATTTTATGTTTTTTCAGGATTTGGATAATGGACTTTTTTTCCAGGGGTTTAAGATAAATATTATCGGCAGTAACCGTATCGGTCATAATCGTGGCCGGGTTGGAATTGATCAGGGTAACCTCAATCCCCTCTTCCCGGAGGGACCTTGCGGCTTGAGAGCCGGAATAGTCAAATTCACATGCTTGACCTATGATGATCGGACCGCTTCCTATGATCAGGATGGATTTGATACTTGGGTCTTTAGGCATTTCGGATCGGTATATATTGTTGTCAATGAATGATTAAATTGACGCAAAAATAGACCTAAAAGTGGAAAATTAAAATCGAAATAAAAATCAAATATGAAATGCCCTGTTTTCGGTGGCTGCCAGGCATGCTTCACGGAATGCCTCCGTATAAGTGGGATGCGCATGTGACATCCTTCCGATATCCTCTGCAGAGGCCCTGTATTCCATAGCCACTACGGCTTCAGCGATCATGTCCGCGGCCCTGGGCCCGATTATATGTGCACCCAGCAGTTCATCCGTTTTTTTATCGGCAAGTACTTTCACCAGGCCATCGGTATCCATGCTTGCCCGTGCCCTGCCAGAAGCCTTGAAAGGAAAAGTACCTGTTTTGTATTCACGGCCTTCATCCTTGAGCTGTTCTTCGGTATAGCCTACACCGGCCACTTCCGGCCAGGTATAGACCACGCCGGGTATCAGATGATATTTGATATGAGGTTTCTGGCCTGCCAGGGTTTCAGCCACAAACACACCTTCTTCTTCCGCTTTATGGGCCAGCATGGCACCCCGTATCACATCACCGATCGCGTATATATTATCGGCATCCGTTTTCAGGTTATCATCTACCTTGATCCTGCCCTGATCGTCGGTTTTGATTCCCACATTTTCCAGGCCCAGATTTTCCGTGTAAGGCCTTCTTCCGATCGAGACCAGGCAATAGTCACCCTTAAGCTCTATTTTTTTATCCTCTTTACCTTCCGCTTTCGCTACTACCTGCCTTGATGTGGAATTCACTTCATATACCTTGTGATTAAGGTGGAATTCGAATCCCAGCTTTTTGAGTACTTTCTGAAGTTCCTTACCCATGGTCCGGTCGAGGGTGGGTATTATGGAATCCAGGAACTCCACGACCGTGATCTTTGATCCGAGCCTGGCAAATACGGAACCCATTTCCATACCGATGATACCGCCACCGATTACGATCATGTGCCTGGGAACTTTTTTCAGTTCAAGCGCTTCGGTACTGGTAATGATCCTTTTTTTATCCAGTTCAATAAAGGGGAGTAAAGCGGGTTTCGATCCGGTGGCAATGATCACTTTATCGGAAGATATCGACTCGTCCTTTCCTTTTTCTTTATTTATCCGGATGGTATGTTTATCTTCAAATGAGGCCACACCATGATACACATCGATTTTATTTTTCTTCATCAGGAAGGCCACCCCATTTACATTATCTTTCACCACTTCGGCTTTTCGCTTGATCATCCGGGGAAAGTTGACCTTAAGATCGTTCAGCTCTATTCCATGGGTTTTGAAACGTTCTTTTGCATTATGAAAATGTTCTGACGAATCGAGTAAGGCTTTGGAAGGAATACAACCCACGTTCAGACAGGTGCCTCCCAGTGTGCTGTATTTTTCAATAATGGCGGTTTTCATCCCCAGCTGTGCACACCGTATGGCGGCCACATAACCGCCGGGTCCGGAACCGATTACTGTCACATCATATTTCATAATATTAAAGTTATTTGGTTAGAAAAATCAGATCTCCAGCAGCAACCGGGCAGGATCCTCCAGTAATTCTTTCAGGCGAACAAGGAAGCTGACCGATTCCCTGCCGTCAATCGTTCTATGATCGTACGAAAGGGCCAAGTACATCATCGGGCGAATGACCACTTCACCGTCTTCGACTATGGGTCGTTCCACGATATTATGCATGCCCAGAATAGCCGACTGGGGTGCATTGATGATCGGCGTCGACATCATCGAACCGAAGATCCCCCCGTTGGTAATGGTGAAGGTGCCTCCGGTCATTTCCTCGATGCTCAGTTTATTCTCCCGGGCTTTTGTGGCCAGCCGGATGACATCTTTTTCAATGTCGGCAAAGGTCATGGACTCTGCATTTCTGATAACCGGAACCACCAGACCTTTTGGGGATGATACCGCAATGGAAAGGTCCACAAAATCGTTGTAGATGAGCTCATCCCCATCCAGCATGGTGTTTACGGCAGGCCATTCTTCCAGGGCGATACAGCTTGCTTTTATAAAAAAGGACATGAATCCAAGATTGACATCATACCTTTCCTTGAATTTTTCCTTGTATTTTTTCCTGAGTTCCATGACCGGTTGCATGTTCACCTCATTGAAAGTAGTGAGCATGGCCGTTTCGTTCTTCACTGAAACCAACCGCTTGGAAACCGTTTTCCGGAGCTGGGACATCTTTTTACGTCGTTGCTGCCGGCTGCCTTTTGTTTTTACCGGTTCTTCCACTTTTTCCTCAGTGCCGGCAGGAGCTTCAGCGGATGGTTTCTTTTCTTCTTCTTTTCCGGTGATCCCGGCTTTTTCGACATCTTCCTTTAAAATTCTACCCCCCGGGCCGGTCCCTTCGATATCATCAGGCTTTATACCTTTTTCAGCCATAAGTTTTTCTGCTGCAGGTGAAGGGTGTCCCTTAGCATAGGATGCGGGTTCCTTTTTTTCTTTTTTTTCTGCAGGCTCTTTTTCTTCAGCTTCCTTCTTTCCGGCAGCTTCCTTCTTTTCCTTTGTTTCTTCCCCTTCTCCGGTTTCTTCTTTTTCAGCCGGTTTACCCTCAGTCTCTTCAATTTTGCAGATCAGGGTATCGATCCCGACCGTGGCCCCTTCTTCCACTTCATGATGAAGTATCCCGCTGGCTTCGGCCGTCAGTTCAAAGGTGGCCTTATCGGATTCGATCTCGGCAATCACTTCGTCCAGTTCAACATACTCTCCGTCGCCCTTTACCCAGGAAGATATCGTGACCTCCGTAATTGATTCACCCACTGAGGGGACCTTCATTTCTACCACATTACCGGTTTTTTCCGGTTTGCCGGTTGAATCTTCTTTTTCTTTCCCTGTACTTTCCTTTTCTTTCTGATCTTTCTTTTCCTTTTGTTCTGGCCGGTCTTTTTCAGCCGCTTTTTCTTCCTTTGCCGGATGCTCTTTTTCCGTTTTTTGCTTGCCGTCTTCTTCAATTTCACCAATAACAGTGCCTATTTCCACGGTTTCGCCTTCCTCAACTTTTGTTTTCAATGTGCCGGAGGTTTCGGCATTCAGTTCAAAAGTGGCTTTATCAGATTCCAGTTCACATAAAACTTCGTCCATTTCGACCTGATCCCCGTCATTTTTTACCCACCGGGCAATGGTTACTTCAGTGATCGATTCGCCAACAGACGGGACTTTTAACTCAGTTGCCATTTAACAATGTTAAGTTAGTTATTTTTCAAATGCTTTTTCAATGATCTGTTTTTGTTCCTCATGGTGTATCTGGGAGTATCCGGTTGCCGGAGTGGCACTGGCCTTCCTGTAGATGCCCCGGCCAATCTTATCCTGATAGATCCGGTTCATGTACATCCAGGGACCCATATTTTCAGGTTCCTCCTGAACCCAGACGACCTCCGCTTCGGGATAATTTTTGAGCAACTGGTTCAACTGTTTCTCCGGGAAAGGATATAACTGCTCAATACGGACGATGGCTACATCTTTATGATCGTTGTTCTGTTTTTCATTCAGGAGGTCATAATAGATCTTGCCACTGCACAGCAATACGCGACGGGCCGATTTTTTATTCACCTTATCATCATCGATGATTTCCTTAAATCTATCTTTTGTAAACTCATTTACCGGGGACATGACTTCAGGATGCCTGAGCAACGATTTGGGTGACATGACTATACAGGGTTTTCTGAAATTCCATTTTACCTGCCGTCTAAGCATATGGAAGAAGTTGGCCGGGGTGGTAATGTTGGTGATGATCATGTTGTAATCTGCGGCAAGCTGAAGAAAGCGTTCAGGCCGGGCATTGGAATGTTCAGGACCCTGGCCTTCGTACCCGTGGGGCAATAATAAGACCATTCCGTTCATTCGCTGCCATTTACTTTCCGCGCTGGCGATAAACTGATCAATCATTACCTGTGCTCCGTTGGCGAAGTCGCCAAACTGAGCTTCCCAGATCACCAGTGCGTTGGGGGTTGCCATGGCATAACCGTATTCAAAGCCAAGCACCCCGAATTCGTTCAGTGGGGAATTATAGATCCTGAATTTTTCCTGATCTTCACTGATATGGCAAATAAAACAGTAGGATTTGTTAGTTTCCGCCTCAAAGACGATCGAGTGCCGGTGAGAAAAGGTTCCTCGTTTGACATCCTGTCCCGACATTCTCACAATTATTTTTTCAAGCAATAATGAACCATAGGCAAGTTGTTCTGCATCGGCCCATGAGAGCATTTTTTTTTCGAAGAAATCTTCCTTTCTTATGGATATCAGTTTTTCAATCTGCCGGAGCACATTAAAACCCTCCGGTAGTTTCACCAGTGCTTCTCCCACCTTGTACAGCATTTCTTCCGATATCGAGGTGGGTGGGGATTTTTCGAATGCTTCCGGTTCCGGCTTTTTCATCTGGCGCCATTCCTCCTCGATTTTCTGAGGACGGTAGGGTAGTGGGTTCTGTTTTACCTGGTTGAGACGATCCTGTAAGAGGTTTCTGAACTCCTGGTCCATGTTTTTGGCCAGTTCCGCTTCCACATCTCCCCGCTCGATCAGTCTTTTGATATAGATCTCTCTTGGATTCGGATGTTTGGAGATCAGGTTATAAAGTTTGGGTTGTGTGAATTTGGGTTCATCCCCCTCGTTGTGTCCATGACGACGGTAGCAGAGAAGATCAAGATATATATCCTTTTTGAATTTCTGGCGATACTCCACTGCCACCCTGGCGGCAAAAATTACGGCTTCTGCATCGTCACCGTTCACATGAAGTACGGGGGCATCAACAATCTTGGCTACATCGGTACAATAGATGCTGGACCTGGCATCATCGTAATCCGTTGTGAATCCAACCTGGTTGTTGATCACTATATGAATGGTGCCTCCCAGCCGGTATCCTTCCAGGTTGGTCATCTGGGTGATCTCATATACGACACCCTGACCGGCAATGGCCGCATCACCATGGATGAGAATGGGCACTACTTTGTTTTCTTCTCCTTTGTATTCATCATCGATCTGTCCCCTTGCATATCCCAGCACAACGGGGTCGACGGCCTCAAGGTGGGAAGGGTTGGGAGATAATTTCAGGTAAATGGACTTACCCTTAGCGGTCATGATCTCACTGGTATATCCGAGATGATATTTAACATCCCCGTAACCATAGGTCAGGTCAGGATCGGTATTCCCTTCAAATTCGCTGAATATCTCCTCATAGGTTTTACCCATGATATTGGCAAGCACATTCAGTCTGCCCCGGTGTGCCATACCGATCACTACTTCCCTGGCACCGTGTTCCACTGCATTATTAATGATGGTATACAATGCCGGGATGGTGTTTTCTCCTCCTTCCAGTGAAAACCGTTTCTGTCCGATATATTTAGTGTGAAGGAAATTTTCGAACACGACGGCTTCATTGAGTTTATTCAGGACCCGCTTTTTCTGCTCCAAGGTAGGCACATAATGAAAAAATTCATTTTCCGCCTTTTTTTTAAACCAGTCCAGTATATCCGGATCCCGGATATGCATGTATTCAAAACCGACAGAGCCCAGGTAGATCTTCTGCAGGGTTTCCAGAATTTTGCTCAGTTTGGCCTTTCCTAAACCTAACCGGTTACCTACCTGAAACTCGAGGTCGAGATCGTCTTCCGACAAACCGAAATTTTCCAGGTCAAGATATACCTTATGTTTTCGCCTCGGCCTGATGGGATTGGTGTCGGACCGGAGATGAGCCCGGGTACGATAAGCATGGATCAGTTCACGGACTTTTGTTTCCTTTATGGTATCCTCGGCGGCTATTTGATCATAGGCATCCGCTCCATTGGTTTTGTGATCGATTTCTTCGGTCCCGTTACTATAATTGAAGTCAAGGGAAAAGTCAAAACCCTCAAAGAATTTCCGCCAACCCGGATCGACCGACTCGGGATCTTCTTTATAGGATTTGTACAATTCTTCAATATAGGCGCCGTGAGCGTTGGAAATGTAAGAATATCGATCCATTCAGTTAATTTTATGCCGATTACAAATTTATGCAGGACATTCCATTAATAAAAATTGCCTATCCGATTATACGGTTATAGTCTTTTTCCGGTTAAAACCAAAAAACTAAACCTGTTTTGATTTAATATGTTATAAAATAATTCGGCCAATAGGAATAAATGTTTATTATTTGTCGGGGTGTTTTTTATGTTAGATAAAAAAGTGTACATTTGCGTTCCTTTTTAAAAATGGACGAGTTCCACAATTAAAAACAAAAAATAAAGAATGGCAGTAAAAATCAGATTAGCGCGTCGAGGACGCAGAAACCTGGCAATTTACGACGTGGTCGTAGCAGATGCCAGAGCACCACGAGATGGTAAGTATATTGAGAAACTGGGGATCTTCAATCCCAACACAAATCCCGTAACTTTTGATATCGATGAAGATAGTGCGTTGGATTGGTTGATCAAAGGTGCCCAGCCGACCATTACCGCACGTAATCTTCTCTCAACACGAGGTGTGATGTTACGGAAGCATTTACAGATAGGCGTTATTAAAGGGGCCATCACCCAGGAAGAGGCCGATAAGAAGTTTGAAGCCTGGATGAAGGAAAAAGAACAGAAAAACCTGGCCAAAACGGATCAAATCACGAAGAAGAAGGAAGAGGAAAGAAAAGCACGACAGGAAGCTGAAACAAAAGTTAAGCAGGCCAGAGAGGCGGAACTCAGAAAGAAGGCGGAAAAGGCCGCTGCTGAAGAAGGCGCCGCCGCCAAAGAGGCAGTTGCTGAAGAAAGCCCCGAGGTAAGCGATGAGGTTAAGGATGATATTGCCGAGGCACAGACTGCAGATGCAAAGTCGGAGGTTTCTGAAAAGGAGGCTCCCGGTGAGGCTCCTGCCGGAGATAAGGTAACTGAAACCGAAGAAGAGCCTGCCGCGGAAAAGACAGAGGAAAAAGCCGAGGCTTCTGAAACAAAAGCAGAAGAGACAAAAGAAGAAGAGACAAAAGCGGAGGAAACCAAAACGGAGAAAACCAAAACGGAGGAAAAAACAGGGGAATCTGAAGCCAAAGAGAAGAAAGCCGAAAGCAAAGAGGCCGGAAAGAAAGAAGAAACCCGGGAAAAAGCTGAAGAAAAGGCTTCCTCCGAAGCGATGGCTGAAAAGGAAGAGAAAAAAGAAGATACTGAATCAAAAAAGGAAGAACCAGGGGCTGGCGCCGGGAAGGAAGACAAGGAGAAAACCGCTGAATCCGAAACAAAAGTCGAAGCTGCGGAAGAACAGAAGAGTGAAGCCGAAAAGTCGAAAAAATCCACTCCTGAAGCGGACAAGAGTAAAGAAGAAAAAGAGGCTTCAGAAGAAAAAAGCAAGTCTGAGGCCAAAAGCCCAGAAAATAAAGAGAAAGCTTCTTCCAGATCTTCCGGTGAAAAACCGGCTGATGAAGAAGAGAAATCAGAAGATAAGGATAAAAAATAATTATCGAATTAACCAGGAATAATCCTTTCAGGTACGATGAATGTTGATTCCTGTTTTCAACTGGGTTATATTACCAGACCCCATGGGATCAATGGAGAAGTGGTTTTTTACCTTGATACGGATGTTCCGGAAAGATATGATCAACTGGAATCAGTTTTTATTGAGATCAATAATAAACTGATTCCTTTTTTTATTGAACAGTTCAAATTGCAGGGAAATAAAGCTGTGGTCAAGCTGGAAGACATAGATGACCTGGAAGCCACTGAGATCCTTACCGGGAACACCCTATACCTGCCATTGGATCTTCTGCCAGATCTGGGAAAGGACAGGTTTTATTATCATGAGGTGATCGACTACACGATAATTGAAAAGGATAAAGGCAGGCTAGGTCAGATAAAAGAGGTATATGAGGCTAATGGCAATGATCTTTTTTCTGTGATAACAAAGGACGAAAAAGAACTGCTGATACCGGTGAAGGATGATCTGATTTTGAAGGTGGATAAAGTAAAACAGGAGATCCATGTGGACCTCCCGGATGGATTGCTGGATGTTTACCTGACATCCTGACCCGGCCAATTAATGAGTGGATGAGTGGATGAGTGAATGAGTGGATGAGTGGATGAGTGAATGGTGAATGAGTGATTGAGTGATTGGTGAAACAGTGGATGGTGCCTGCCTCCATAAAACATGCTGTGGCAGGTAAAAAATGAGCGATTGTGATATGAAACTGGACTTTTATCCGGGCACATAACCTGAATACGATGCGTATCGATATAATTACTTGCCTGCCTGATATGTTCAGGGGTTTTCTTGATGAATCCATCATCAAAAGGGTCCGTCAGAATAATATCGTTGAGATCAATATCCATAATTTACGGGATTATGCGACCAATAAACACAAACGGGTAGATGATTATGCCTATGGTGGAGGTGCCGGCATGGTGTTGATGATCGAACCGATCGTCAATTGCATACGCCATCTTCAGGCTGGTATTGAATATGATGATATTGTCTATTTAACTCCGGATGGAGACCTCTTTGACCAACAGATGGCAAACCAAATTTCACTGAGGAATAATATTCTGCTCTTATGTGGTCATTATAAAGGAATTGACGAGCGGGTCAGAGAGCATTTTATTACCAGGGAGATCAGTATAGGGAATTATGTGTTGTCGGGAGGTGAACTGGCAGCAGCCGTGATAACCGATGCCGTGGTGAGGTTACTACCCGGCGCCATTAGTGATGAGACTTCAGCGCTTTCCGATTCTTTCCAGGATGGATTGCTGGCTCCGCCCGTATATACAAGACCTGAAAATTTTGAAGGGTTTAAAGTGCCGGATATCCTGTTATCGGGACATGAAAGCAGGATAGAAAAATGGAGATTTGATAAAGCGGTGGAACGGACACAAAAAAAGCGGCCGGATCTTCTGGATAATGATGAAAATAAATAATTAACCGGAGCCGGAATTTATTTTATTTACTTATATTTGCACTTCGTTTTTGAATAAAAGCAATAAATCTCAGGATCATGAGCGATCAGATAAAAGAAATAGAAAAGGAAGCCATTGCTGAAGTGAAATCCAGGTTTCCCGCTTTTAAAGCAGGTGATACGGTAAATGTACACGTGCGGATCAGGGAAGGGAATAAGGAACGTATTCAGCAATTTCAGGGAACGGTAATACAGCGCAGGCATGTAAATACCAATGGTGAAACCTTCACCATCCGAAAAGTTTCCAATAGCATCGGTGTAGAAAGGATCTTCCCGATCATGTCACCCAGTATTGACAAGATTGAGCTTATCAGAAAGGGCCATGTACGAAGAGCCAGGCTTTTCTATCTGCGCGGAAAGCAGGGAAGAGCGGCCCGGGTCAAGGAAAAAATTTAAAGGATCGATCGAAAATCGGTAAGCCGGCCATCAAAGCCGGCTTTTTTTGTATATTCACATGGAATGTCAAGGAATATGACTGCACTTTCTTTTGAAAAATACCAGGGAACCGGCAACGATTTTATCATGATCGACAACCGGAAAGGGTGGATTGATAAAGAAAATATCGCACTGGTGAAAAAATTATGTGACCGTAAGTTCGGCATCGGCTCGGATGGACTTATCCTTATCGAAAACCACGGCACCTGTGATTTTGAGATGATATATTATAATCCGGATGGATCAAAAAGCCTATGTGGAAATGGCAGCCGTTGTGCGGTGAAATTTGCCAACCAGTTAAAAATAATCGGTGATAAAACCCTGTTCATGACTATTGATGGTCCGCTGGATGCTTATATTCAGGAAAATCTCGTCCAATTGAAAATGCCCGATGTCCGGGGAGTTTCCCATCATGGAGATGATCTTTATATCCATACCGGTTCACCCCATTTTATAAAATTTGTCGACCAGATCGATTCAATAAATGTGGTCAAACAGGGCCGTGATATCCGGTATCGTTCGGATTTCGCCCCGGAAGGCACCAATGTAAATTTTGTTCAAAGACTGGACGGAAACAGTATATTTGTAAGGACCTATGAGAGAGGCGTTGAAGACGAGACGCTTTCCTGTGGAACGGGGGTTACCGCCTCCGCCCTGGCTGCAGCCCGGAACGAACAGAAGGGAACAGTGGATATAGAAACCAGGGGAGGTAAGCTTCGGGTCAGTTTCAGATCAACCGGGGAAGGCGGATACAAGGATATATACCTGACCGGCCCGGCAGAAAAGGTTTTTGATGGAGTGATTCACATTTGAAAAAAAATTATCAAATCAGCATATCCGGAGGAGTTAAACCAGGAATTTATCTGATCAGGCCGCTTCGATCTTCCGGATGCCCCAGTATTTATAGATCCTCAGGTTGAAAAATTGTTCGAGGAACAGTTTCAGGCGTATTTCTATCAGCCGGTGAGCCTGTGGAGTGGGACCCAGGATGGAGCCTTCGAGTACCGCACGGAGAAAATGCTTGTGCTCACAAAAAAGCCGTGTATATTTTCTGAAAGCTTTGACCCATTCTGTCTTATATTTTTCGGAATGTGAGGTGCCGTCAAATATGAATTCAAGCTGGTTTTTACCATATTTAAAGCGGTAAAATCCCGCAAGTTCAGCATAAAACCGGTTCAGGAAATGATGGCCGGGATTTTCGCAGGAAAGGATCTGATCGATGGTTTTATCCCTTAAGCCAAGTGGGTTATGGCAGGTCAGATAAGTGTCTTTTACCCTGGAGACAAGCTCGCTCAGCAACCGTTCCCGCAGTTGATACTGAGCCTCCCTGAGGAGATAATTTTTATCAAGGGCAAATAATTTACTATCCATTTTAAGGTCAAAGCCCTGATTTCCAGGTAAAAGTAATAAAAAAACCCGATTAATCCGTTAATTATTCTTTAAGTTTTCCAGACTATCCATCAGTTTCCGGATCTTGGCTTCCGCATCCGAACGTTTCTTTTTTTCCATTTCCACTACTTTCTGTGGTGCATTCTGGACAAATTTCTCATTTTTAAGCTTTGTCTCAACATTGCTCAAGAAGCCTCTCGTATAATTGAGTTCCTTTTCCAGTTCCTCGATCTGTTTGTCTGTATCGAGCTCTCCGACCACAGGAATGAAGAATTCATCGGTCTTGATTATGAAATGAAGTGCACCGGGCATCTTTTCATCGGTAAACTCGATCTTGTCCAGGTTGGCCATTTTTCTGATTGATGATTCGAAATCCGTCAGTTTTTCCTTATTATCCGTCTTGACATATAAACTCAGCGGCTGTTTCTGAGACAGGCCTCTCGTATTCCTGATGTTTCGGATGTTGGTCACGATCTTGAAGGTTTCCTCCGCTTCATCGATCAGATCTTTATCATAAGATTGCTTTTCAGGCCAGGAAGCCACAATGATAAGATCATCCTCATCACGATCCATCATGTTCGTGTAGATCTCCTCTGTAATGAAGGGCATGAAGGGGTGAAGGATCTTCATCAGGTTTTCAAGGAAATCGAGGGTGGCTTCATAGGTTTCCCGGTCTATCGATTCGCCATAGGGAGGTTTGATCAATTCGAGATACCAGGAACAAAAGTCTTCCCAGGTGAGCCTGTAGGCTATTATCAGGGCATCGGAGATCCTGTATTTGGCAAAATTATCCTCCAGGATCTCCAGGGAGTAATTCAACTTCGAAGTGAACCACCTTACGGCCGTTTCATTTTCAGCTCTACCTTTTTTACCGGTCACTTGCCATCCCTTGATCAGGCGGAATGCATTCCAGATCTTGTTGGCAAAATTCCTGCCCTGTTCACATAGTTTTATGTCAAACAGAAGGTCATTGCCTGCTGGTGAACTGAACAGCATGCCGGTTCTCACGCCGTCCGCACCGTATTCCTTAATGAGTTCAAGGGGTTCGGGTGAATTACCAAGTGATTTGGACATTTTGCGGCGTTTGGCATCCCTCACAATACCCGTGAAATACACATCGCCGAATGGTTTTTCCCCGAGGTATTCATATCCTGAAATGATCATCCGGGCCACCCAGAAAAAGATGATCTCCGGTGCGGTAACCAATACATTGGTAGGGTAGAAATAGTCAAGATCCCTGTTGCCCGATTTGTTAATTTTTCCATTCTTTTTGTCAAAATACTGATCATCAAGCCCGTTAAACACCTGTATGGGCCATAACCAGGATGAAGCCCATGTATCGAGCACATCCGGGTCCTGCCTCAGGTCTTCCGGTTTCAGGCTCTGGTTACCGGATCTTTCTTTTGCCAGTTGTAAGGCTTCTTCTTCCGTTTCAGCTACCACAAAATCATCCTCACCATCGGCGAAATACCATGCCGGGATCCGGTGGCCCCACCAAAGCTGCCTGGAAATACACCAGTCACGGACATTTTCCATCCAGTGCCGGTACATATTTTTGAACTTGGCGGGATAAAACTTAATGTCCCCTTTCTCAACCGCCCTTAGTGCCGGTTGGGAAATTTCCTTCATCCTTATGAACCATTGCAGGGAAAGTTTGGGTTCCACAATGGTGTCGGTCCGTTCAGACCGGCCTATGCGTGTGGTGAATGTTTCCGTTTTTACCAGGTGCCCGGCTTTATCGAGATCCTTTGTGATAAGTGATCTGACTTCAAAGCGGTCCCTTCCCACATAATCCGGTACTTCACATTTTTCATTCAATGTGCCATCGGCATTGATCGTATCGATCACTTCCAGGTTATGCTTCAGGCCGATCTCATAGTCATTGGGGTCATGGGCCGGAGTGATCTTGAGGCATCCGGTCCCGAATTCTTTATCTACATAATTATCTGCAATCACCGGGATCTCCCTGTGGATAAGCGGAACAAGTATTTTTTTACCGATCAGGTTCTTATATCGCTTATCCCGTGGATTCACTGCAATAGCCGTATCTCCAAGGATGGTTTCCGGACGCACCGTAGCAACTGTTACCCACTCATCTTCAGAATCTTTAACTTGATAACGGAAATAGTACAGCGAGGCCTGTTCACCCCCTTCCTGATACACCACTTCTTCATTGGATAATGCGGTTTGCGCTTCACAATCCCAGTTGATCATCCGAAGTCCCCGATAGATGTATCCTTTCCTGTACAGATCGACAAAAACCCGGATCACGGCCTTATAATAACCGGGATCCATGGTAAAATTCGTTCTTTCCCAATCGCAGGAGGCCCCCAGTTTTTTCAATTGCTCCAGTATGATGCCTCCATATTTTTCTTTCCATTCCCAGGCATAATCCAGAAATTCTTCTCTCGATAAAGCCGACTTTTTGATTTTTTTCTCCCGCAACATGGCCACTACCTTGGCCTCGGTCGCTATGGAGGCATGGTCTGTGCCGGGTACCCAGCAGGCCTTTTTTCCTTCCATACGGGCTTTTCTGATGAGGATATCCTGAATGGTATTGTTGAGCATATGCCCCATATGAAGAACTCCCGTTACATTGGGAGGGGGAATCACAATACAATACGGTTCTCTGTCTTTGTCAGGTTCTGCATGAAAACAGTTTTTTTCCATCCAGGCATTATACCATTTGTTCTCAACAAGAGAAGGGTCATATTTTGTGGATATGGCCATAATTGTTTGTACTTACGGGTTTTTTTAAATATTCGGCAAAATTAGTTAAAAATCGCCGGAACTGCATTTTATTCATCCGGATAACCGAATGAAATTTTTTTTCACTGCATTTAAACCTTTCGGCACATTTATTGATCTATATAATTAGAACAAGGAACATTATGCGAAAAAGGGTGATCTATATAATTATCGGATTACTGGTGGCGATCATTATCCTGCTGGAGAGCTTCTCACCAGGTTTTTCGCACAATTCGGTTAAAATAGAGAAGAATAATCTTTCCCAGAAATGGGAAAATATCCTGGAAAGGGAATAATCCGTTTTCTACGCATCTTCTCTATTCATCCGGCATGATTTCCCTGTTTTTCATCCCCATCGTCTTCCCCAGTTTTCTTTCAGCATGTACAGGGATGTCACTTTCTGTATAAAAAAGTGCTGAGGGATCGATATTTCTGGTTATAATGGTATGGATTACCGGCAAACGTTCGTGGTAGCCGGACAGAAAAAGCTGGATGCTGACAATAAAAATTATGATAGCGGCTATCCAGCATCCAAAAAGTCCATATTTCCTCAGGTTGGTCATATTTATCTCGAGATCATTTCCGTGATTTCAGGGAAGACAATATAAAACATCAGCCAGGCCATGAACAGAGTAAGCCCGAGGTTAAAGGTTTGACCGCAAAGATAGAGTACCAATGGCTTTCCCCCCTTGAAATGATGTTTAAGTTCCTTGAAATTGGTGGCAAGCCCGATACTGACAAATGCCAGGCAGAACAACCATCCCCGCAGATTTTTGGTAAGGGAGCTGATCACTCCTTCATCGATCATCGAATATCCCATATCCTTTCCAAGGATCCAGTAAAGTCCTGAAAATAAAATACTGGCTCCGATAAAACCCAGGATAAACTTGGGGAAACGGTGCCAGATCTCCATGGCAGATATCCGTCCTGTCCCGGTCTTTTCGACTTTCATGGTAAAATAGATGGCCACGAAAAAAGCGACAATGCCTATCAGTATATTCTGGATCATCTTTATGGTAGCCGCCACAGTCATGGCATGATCACCCAGAAAGGCTCCCGCTGCCACTACCGCTCCGGTTGCGTCGATGGTGCCGCCCAGCCAGGCTCCCCCGAGTATTTCCGGCATGCCTGCCAGGTTGATGAACAAGGGCAACAGGATCATCATGACAGAAGTAAATATCATGGAAAGGCCGATAGCCAGGGTGAGTTCTTCTTTTTTAGCCTTGCAGGCAGCCGCAACCGCTACGGCTGCCGATACACCACAGACCGACATGTCGGCACTGATGGTGATATTCAATGTTTTACTGGTTATTTTCAATATGCGCTGTCCAAACCAGTAGGTAGAGATCAACACGATCGGTGTTACAACCCAGGCAATGAAGATGCCCGGGAGGCCAATTGAAAGGATCTTGCCGAAAAGTATCTCCGCACCCAGAAGCACCAGACCCGTCTTGATATAATATTCAGTTTTAACAGCAGGTTTGGCCCAGCTTGGAGTCCCTATGGTATTGCTGATGACAAGGCCAAGTAGGATCGCCCAGGCCGCATAGCCGAATCCTATGGTTTTCATAGCGGATTGACCCGCCAGGGTATAGGCAATAATAGCTATTAAAAAAACAAAAATAAATCCTTTAACAAACCGCATGAAATGCCCATCGATGAACCTTATTCCGATCCCAAACAACAGGGATAGTAAAATGAACAGAAGAAAAAGATTGGTAAATTCATTGTAATTATCCGGTGAATATTTATTGTTAATTGTCCTGAGTTTTTCACGGTCATTCAGCCAGTTTCTGATTGCCGCCCTGGCCGATTGATTGAGCTCGTCATTTTCATATCCGGCAGCTTCTGCTTTTTGAACGGCTTCTCTTGCCAATTCTTCTTTATAATCCACTTGAGCTTCTGTTTTTTCAATTTGTTTAATGGCTTCTTCCGGCTGTTCTTCAAAAGCAACGAACGCTTTGAGCGGATTGACAGACCAGCTATGGGGTTTGCCTGTGATGCGGTTCAGCATTTTGCCCATCAGGGCATTATCTGCCTGCAGCGCCTGCTGGGCCTGGTAAGCCTGGTGCCACTCAACTGTCCTGAATGGGGCTTCACTTTCTTCCCGGGCCATTATTGCATTATATTTCTCATGCAACTTTCTGAAGTCGTTCGGGGTGACGGTAAAAATCAGGAAGAGTCCAAGCAACAGAATGAAGGAGCCGATAATGATCGCCCATCCATCCTCAGATCTGATCAATGATGGTTCGGTTGCCACGTTTAATCGTTAAATGAAATCCGGCCTAATATAGCAAAAATCAAACGAAGATTTTTAATTCGGGAAAAGGTAACTGTCTTTATTGTCGCGGAAAGTTTTTGGTGAGTCTGGTTATTGAAAATTTCCGGTTAAAGGATGCCGGGATTTCGTTAATTTAAATAACAAGTTATATATTGCATCCATAATAGATCTATTCAAATTAAAACATATTTTTATGGTTAACAGATATTATCCTATTTTTATCCTGGCTGTTGTGATCATATTATCCGGGTGTGCATCGCCTGAACAACAGCGAAATGATGGACCCTTTGCATATTTTCAGGACAAGGAATTTACCCTCACCCGGGGCGTGAACATCAGTCACTGGTTATCACAAAGTGACCGCCGGGGTCGGGAACGGGCTGAATTCATTCAAAAGGAAGATTTTGATTTTATTGCCGGTATCGGTTATGATCATGTACGGATTCCCATCGACGAAGAACAGATGTTCGACCTGGAGGGGAATAAGGAGGAAGGAGCCTTTCAGTTGCTTCATAACGGTATCAGGTGGGCAGCAGAAAATAAGCTGAGGGTTGTGATTGATCTTCATATCCTTCGATCCCATCATTTCAATGAAGAGGAAAAACCTTTATGGACCGATCCGGCTGAGCAGGAGCAGTTTTTTGAACTATGGCGAATGCTGTCGGATGAGCTTAGACAGTATCCCGTGGGTATGGTGGCGTATGAACTGATGAATGAACCGGTAGCGGATGACCCTGAAAAATGGAATGTGCTGGTGGAAAAGGCTACTGCAGTGGTTCGCGAAAATGAACCTGAACGGAAAATCGTGATCGGGTCTAATATGTGGCAATCGGTCCATACATTCGATGACCTGAGGATACCAGAGAATGACGAAAATATCATCCTGAGCTTCCATTTTTATATTCCCATGATCATTACCCATTACAAGGCCAGTTGGACGGGTTTAAGGGATTATGAAGGCCCCGTGAAATATCCCGGTCTGACAGTAGAGGATGAAGACCTGGAAGATTTGCCGGAACCGTTGTACAGCCGGATAAAGAATGAGCAGAAATTCTATAACCGCGATTCGCTTGAGGTTTTGATGCAGGGACCGATAAAGAAATCCATCGAATATGGCCTGCCTTTGTATTGCGGGGAATGGGGAGCCTATCCGACCATCCCTAAGGAGTCATGGTTGCAATGGTATAAAGATGTCAGGTTCATTCTTGAGAAAAATGGTATTGCCTGGGCAAACTGGGATTATAAAGGAGGATTTGGGATCGTGGAAAGTGGTCCTGCGGAACCTAACCAGGAATTGATCGATATCCTGGTGGGCGAAAAGTAGGTTTGTATCCAACCAAATTTAAAAGGGGGCAAAAATTTTTCATCTTTGGCAATTTTTGCCCTCTTTACCCATGCTTTAATCAGCCAATCCACGCCTCTAATAAAGTCAAAATTAATTTGCAAATTTAAAGTTCATTTTTTAATATGCGTATGCAATCAGTTTAATATGAATCAGACCGTCTCAAATCATCGAATTTTATAATAAAGTAAATAAAACTTAAGAGATCGCTTTCAAAGCTTTTTGTTCAACCTAAAAAAATTAGCTATGAAAAAATCAAAAAAAATCGGAATCGTTTTAATGGTTATTCTATTCTCAATGTTGAGTATGGAATATTCGCAAGCGTCATGTTACAGAAGCAAATACCTGAGGTCATTTGCTTTTTATTCAGACCTGTACGGGTATGCTAGCGCTTACCCATCTCCCAGATCTATCGGTAGGACTTCATATGGATACTATGGATATGCATATTGTGGATTTAAGAGGTTCCACTATCCCTATTCGGTAGCCAATGATCGGAGTACGGCCCTGGTACAATGTGATGGACGGTGGGTAAACACAACCTTTCATTGCAGTGTGGTGTGGGGTACCCAGACGGTATATACCCATCGGTCATTCTGGAAATGGCGATATTATGGTAATTGTTGTATGTTATAAAATTCACAGTTATGAAAAATTATTTATTTATCCTAAGTATACTAATCCTTTCAGTGGGTTGTGAAAGCAATCAAGAAACTGAAAAGGTGGAGTCTGAAATTATCTATTCGACCCTCAGGGAAGATGGTTTTACGGACGATGAAATTGATGTGGAAGCAGTCAGGGAAAATCTTGAACTGCTTGACATCGATTTTGACGAATATGTGGAAAGTGATCCTTACAAGATGAGTGTGTATTGTCAGGAACATAACCGGTTCATGGATAAGATAGGAGATCTTGAGGAATCGATACGAAAAGGGGTACATGACGGATCTATCCCGCTCGAACTACATCAGAAAATCAGTCAGCAGGAATATGAGTTATGGGAATCCTATCAAATCGATACGGTGAAAATGGGTTTTTATTATCCCGGGTCATACTATAAAAATCTTTTCGCTATTTATAAAAGAGCACTTTCGGATATTAAGGAGGCCCCGGTTAAAGAACGAGTGTCCGTTCTTGGTGATCTGTTGATCGATGTCGAACTGAAACTCGAAAATAGAACGGCTTTTCCCGTAAAACAATAACAGTTTTTTAAAGGCTTTCGAAAGTGATCTCTTTTTATTTTCAGGAATTTTAGTTAAGAAAGCAAACAAGTTGTTTATCCGGCCCGGTTTTTGATTACCTTGGTTACAAAAAATGCACTTCGCGGTATACATAGAAGCAATTAATAACTAAGCAGGTATAACTATGAAATCTTTTCAAAAACCAGTAGCCATTTTATTGTCAATCATGTTGATCTTTTCATCGTGTTCGGATGATGACAACGTAAATCCCGATAACCCACCGGAATTGCCACCGGTGGAAACTATGGAAATGGATTTTTCGACCTTTTCAAATCAGGATGAAGGAGGCCGGGTTGCAGAAATGCAGCATTGGTCACAGGCCGCATTGGTGGTGGGAGTGTGGAGTACCGTGATTGGCGTGACCCTTGCCGTACCCGTGGCTGCATTTAAAGCTTCGGTGAGTCAAACCCCGGAATACGACGCAGAACAGGAACTATGGACATGGACCTTTGATTATGATTTTGTAGGAAGGACCTACAGTGCCGAGCTGACAGGCGCCCTGGTGGAAGAAGGTGTGGAATGGAATATGTATGTTTCACAGGAAGATGGATTCCAGGATTTTCTCTGGTATTCAGGCACTATGGACAGGGAAGCCACCAACGGGCGGTGGAACGTGAACCTTGGTCCGAATAATCCGGTAGAGTTTCTACAGATCGACTGGCAGAGGGAAGGCGATGGAATAGGAAGTATCAGATATACGGACATTAACGATAATTCCGCCAACACAGGAGGTTATATAGAATACGGCAGAACCGAAGAAGGCGGATTCAATACATTTTATAATCTATATTCTGCCAAAGAAGATAGATTGATCCTGATTGAATGGAGTGAAACCACCGGAGAAGGAAGGATCAAAATCGGTGATGAGGCTTATAAATGCTGGGATGCGGATTTTCAGGATGTTGCCTGTGAATAAAAACTGGTGAAGCCTGCGTATTAAACGCACATGATTGTATTTTATATAAATAAATACCCTGAGGACTCAAAAGGGCCTCAGGGTTTTATTTATTGGCATTTATATTGACTATAATCCGACAGGTATGTACCGGAATGCCGGAATCAATGACCTCATCCATGAGCCAGGTCACTATTATCAATATCTTTGAGTGTTATTTCTTCGGTCCTCCCGAAACATTCTTACTTCTTTCGATCGATTGAAGTGCAAGGTAGTTGTCACCGAATTTCTCCATATTGGCCACCTCATCGTCAAACTGATCGAAATGCCTTTCTTCATCACCCACCAGGCCTTCAAAAAGCTGCTTGGAAATGGCATCGTTGTTCCTGCTACATTCATTGGCCCATTCATTATATTCCTTGGCGCTGTCTTCTTCCATTTTCCTGGCCCGTTCCAGCATTTTTCTTATTTCATGGATCTTCTGTACCGGTTCCGATACGCGCATTTCCACATCTCCTCCAAGGAACAGTATCCTTTCAGAAAGCGTTTCAATATGAACCATTTCTTCAATGGCTGTTTTTTTAAATAATCCGGCCAACAGGTCGTAGCCCTGATCGTCACAGTGGAAATGAAAATACATATACTGATGGATGGCCGCCAGTTCATCGGCCACTGCCTTGTTGAGAAGTTCTATACTTTTGTCGTGCATAATAAAAATGTTTAAAATATTTAATGGCATCATAAAATTATTAAATCTTTAGCATTTTAGTATTTTAACCGCCCGGTTTTTCCTTTTGGAATTTGAATTTGATGCATCCGGTAAACGATTTATGGTTGGCTTCTCCGGGATAATTCGTGTTATGGGATTAACTGTTTTTTTATGTATTAACATGCTGAAACCTGATCCATAATTTCGTTTTTGGAACATGATGGATTCGCCATTTTATTTAAAAATTATTTAATGAATATGATCACGATGTCCCATGCCGGATGGTGTGCTACTGCCATATCGGTCAAATAATTCTTTCGCCGTATAAATCGCAGGGTATAACAGGTAGATTACACCCTCTCATACGAATTTTAAATTTACGGGCACTTCAATTTTCTGATTTGCAAAATCCCCGACTTTTTTGCCTTAAAAAATTCGAATACATGATTTACATCATGTTTTATTAATCATGTATCACAAAAATTTGTGAAATACAGAAAATTTCTTGGAGCCTATTAGGGGATACTTATGAAATATCAGTCTATAATCTTAAAAGGATCTTCACTTAAGGCAATTGCTTTAAAAATTTATTTTTTAAAAAATATGAGGAAGTGGCGCAACTTATTTTTTAACCGGCACCGGATTGTTTATTCAATGATATTTTTATCGGCCGGTCTGATCTATACTTCTTGTGAACAGGGGAGCCGGGAAGACAATGCAGGAGAACTTTCCGAAATCGAATTACCACCTCCCGGAGAAGACTTTTATCTGGACATCACACAATATTCTGGTATTGATTTTAATCATTCAATTGGCGATCACCATTTAAGCAATCTGGTGGAATCAGTGGGTGGCGGGGCAGCCTGGATCGATTATGATCAGGATGGATTCCTCGATCTTTATCTCATTAATGGCGCTCATGCGGAAGGATTGAGTGCTGAGGATGAACCACTGGATTACAAACCCACCAATGAATTGTACCGGAACCTGGGCAATGGTGGCTTTCAGAAGGTTACCCGGAAAGCAAAAGTGGGCCATGAGGGGTACGGCATGGGCGTAACGGTGGGGGATTTCAACAATGATGGATATCCCGATATATACATAAGCAATTATGGCCCCAATGTACTTTACCGGAACAATGGCAATGGCACTTTTACCGATATCACTGATAAAGCGGGAGTTGCAGGGAATGAGTGCAGTGTAGGAGCGGTATGGATCGATTACAATAATGACAGCAGGCTCGATCTCTATGTGGGCAATTATATAGCTTTTGATCCAGAATACAATTACTATTATGCACCGGACGGTTTTCCCGGCCCGATGGCTTACGACGGCCAGCCAGACAGATTGTATCATAATCTCGGGAATGGAGAATTCGAAGATGTAACCGAACAAATGGGCGTATATGATCCCGAAGGACGGGCTATGGGTGTTGGTGCCGCCGACTATAATAATGACGGTTGGATAGACATATATGTCGCCAATGACCATATGGTGAATTATTTATATCAGAATCAGCAGGGAAAAGGCTTCAGGGAAGTTGGGGTGGAATCCGGCACGGCCTTTAACCAGGTAGGAGAAGCCACCATCAGCATGTGTGTGGATTTTGCCGATTACAATGGGGATGGCTTGCTCGATCTTTTTGTATCGGATGATGGCTATTGCTCCCTCTTTGCCAATCAGGGAGGCGGGGTTTTCAGCGAGATGTCCTATTCCGCGGGGATTGCTTCTGCCAGTGGACAGCATGTGGGTTGGGCCACTGCATTTATCGATTATGACAACGATGGCGACCTCGATATTTTCAAGGTGAACGGTGAACTCAAGCATCTTTATGGTCATGAGGATCAGCTTTTTGAAAATACCGGTGACGGAACCTTTGAAGATGTATCAGTTGAACGTGGAGTTCATTTTCAACAGGAGAGGGTTAGCCGGGGAGCTGCATTCGGCGATTATGACAATGATGGCGATATCGACGTGTATATAGTCAATCTCGAAGATCATGGTATCCTTCTCAGGAACGATAAGGGCAATCTGAATAACTGGTTAACCCTCAATTTGATCGGCACTGCCAGTAACCGGGATGCCGTGGGTGCCAGGGTGAAGGTGATTGCAGGAGACAAAACGTATGTATCCCAGAAAAAGGGAGGAAGCGGATATTTGTCACAGAATGATCCCAGGCTTCATTTTGGCCTGGGAAATGCCGAGGTTGTTGACAGGATTGAAGTTATCTGGCCATCAGGCAAGGAACAGATCCTCGAAAACATAGAAGCCGGACAATTTCTCACCATCAAAGAAAGTGAGTGATGAAGTCAAATAAGAAAATATGGGCATCAGGCATTTTTATTATAATGCTGGTTACCGGGATCTTCTGGTTCAAACCGGATCGGCCGGTAGGCCGGGGAATGGTAGTCACCACCTTGGTGCCTTCTGAAATCGACCTGATGAATGATGAGCTGGGGATGGACAAAAAGTATATCCCGGGATCAAAGATCGTAGCCATCAATATTGATAATAAGGATAGTGTCCCCGTTCTGCTTACCGAGGAATTCCATGCAGCCAGATCACCTGAAGTCTCCTATGATGGGAAGGATATTGTATTTTCAGGGAAAAAGAATGAAGAAGATAATTGGCAGATCTATATAAAGGATCTCCAGACCCTGCAGGTCAGACAGGTAACCAGTTGTCCTGTGAATTGCACCGATCCGGCCTGGCTTCCTGATGGACGAATTGTGTTTTCAAGGCTTAACCATGAAGAAAAAACAGGTGAATTACATGTGATATATTCCATTAATCCGGATGGTTCGGGCAAAAAAAGATTGACTTTCCATCCGAATTCAGCGATATCATCCACGATAACCGATGATGGCAGGATCGTGATGGTAAGCTCACAGGTTTACCCGGAACAAAAAAAAGCTCAACTGTTAACCATGCGAAGGGATGGCACCAAAGGGGAGCTCTTTTATGGCAACAAAGACATGATCCCGGTCAGCCGGAGCTGGGAAAACAATGACGGACAGGTGTATTTCATTGAAGACGAAATTTCCACAGGACAAAGAAAACTTGTTTCGGTAGCTCAGGGGCATCCTTTGAGCTCGTGGACCGATCTGTCAGGCGGTGATATGGGAAATTATAATTCCGTGTACCCCACATCAGCGGACAGGCTGCTGGTTTCATACCGTCCCGAAGGATCGCCTAATTATGGTTTATATGCTTTCAGTACCGGGGATAGAAAAATAACGGATGAATTGTACATCAATGATGAATATCATGTGATAGAACCCGTGCTGGTCGAAGAAAGGGAATTGCCCATGAGGTTACCCTCGAGGGTGGTTGAGACAATGGAGAAAGGCACGTTTCTCTGCCATAATACTGAAAAATCCTCACTCCCGGTTAATGACAACATTAATGGGGATCAGAAGACCCATGCTGTTCAAATATTGGGGCTTGAGGGGTTGCTGGGGGAAGCAGTTGTCGAGGAGGATGGGTCATTTTACATTGAGCTTGACGCCGATATGCCGGTAAGATTCCAATCGGTAAATGCTTCAGGCGAGGTTTTAAGGGGACCTTCCTCCTGGATCTGGGTCAGGCCTAATGAAAGAAGAAGCTGTATGGGTTGTCATGAAGATCATGAACTGGCTCCTGAAAACAGGGTGCCGCAGGCATTGTATGGCGGAATGGTAAAGATACCGGAGGGTAAAAAGGTTGATTCGATAAATTATAAGGAATTATAATTTCAGTAAGGATGAACAAAAAACAACGCAAATTTTTATTTATTGGCATCCCATTGACGGTGTTCGGGATCCTTTTTTATGTAGTTCATCTATGGGGTCTTGAACACGCCCGGTACATGACCGGTGGCACCCCGCATCCCTCAAACTGTTTTTCATGCCATCTTTATCTTGATCAGGATGCTCGGGCGGTTCAGGTACTTGGAAAAGATTATTTATCTCCGCTGAAGGTAAAAGTAGCACCTGATGGAAAAACCCTTTTTGTTACCGCTCACGAGTCAGATCAGTTAATCATTGTAGATACACAAAGCGGTAAAGTGAAATCCAGGATCAGGACGGGCGATTGGCCACATAGCATTGCGCTCGACAATAAAGGTGAATATGCCTATGTCAGCAACCATTGGTCGGCTAATGTATCCGTAGTGGATCTCAAATCAGAAGAAATTGCCGGAGTGATAGAGGCAGGACCCGGCCCTTCTTCCCTGGTGGTAGACAAAAAAGATGAATTCCTATATGTAGCCAATAGTTTTTCGGGGAATGTTTCAATTGTGGACCTGGGCAGTTTGAAAGAAGTGAAAAGGATACCCACAGGTAATTTTCCCATTGGAATGGATATTTCTCCCGATGGGAAAAAAGTACTGGTAACGCATAGAAGATCCAGGCCGGTACCTTTCCGTGAGCCGCCGGTAACAGAAATTGCTGTGATCGACACGAAGTATAAGCGGGTTGTTGACAGAAAGAATGTTCATGCATCACATATTCTGGAAAACATAGCCTGTACTCCCTCTGGAGATCTGGCCATATTCACGCTTATCAGGCCGAAGAATCTGGTACCCTCAACGCAAATCGAACGGGGCTGGATGATCACCCAGGGAATAGGCGTAATTGAAACCGGAGGTGAAAGCAAAATAGCACAGTTGATGCTCGACGAGCCCAACCGGTATTTTGCCGACCCGTACGATGTAGTGATCTCACCGGACGGCAGCAGAGCTTTTGTATCGCATGCGGGAGTAGATTACATTTCGGTGCTTGACCTGGAAAAATTACGGAAAATAATTTCAGAAAATTCCCAGGAAGAGCTTGACCAAATGGCCGACCACCTGGGTATGAGCCCCCGGTTTGTTGAAAAAAGAATAGAAACAGGACCCAATCCGAAAGGACTGGCCATATCCCCTGATGGCACATCCGTATATATTGCCGAACGGTTTGCCGATAAGATCTCGGTGTTGGATACCAGAAAAATGGAGATCTCAGGCCGGTACGACCTGGGTGGGCCTTCAACCACCACGCTGGTCCGAAAGGGCGGTCGGCTCTTTTATAATGCCGGCCGGACTTTCCAGAACCAGTACTCATGCTCTACCTGTCATCCGGACGGAAGTGAAGACGGACTTACCTGGGATCTGACGGGCACCGGAAGGGATCTGGAAAATGTCATTACCCTGCGGGAACTGAGTAATACCGCCCCGTTTAAATGGAACGGAAAGAATGTGAGTGTCTATATGCAATGCGGCATGAGGTTTTCCAAATTCGTTACCCGTACAGAATCGTTCAACCCGGATGAGTTGAATGCGCTGGTGGCTTTCATTTTCCAGGAGCTTGAAAATCCTCCCAATATATATCAGTTGCCAAATGGCGAACTGACCGAAGCACAGAAAAGAGGCAAAAAAATCTTTGAACGGACGGTTACAAATTATGGGGAGGAGATTCCAGAACGTGACCGGTGCATTACCTGTCATCCGCCACCTTATTTTACCGACAGGTCAAGTGCCGACGTCGGATCAGGGTTTGCGACCGACACGGAAGAACATTTCGATACACCCAAACTAAACAATATCGTGGATTCCCCTCCCTATCTGCATGATGGAAGGGCAGAGACCCTGGAGGAAATATGGACTACCTATGCCGAAGATGACACCCACGGATATGTAAATGATATGACCAAAATGGAGCTCAATGATCTGATCGAATACCTCAAGAGCATTGGCCCCGTCCATACTTACAAGGATGAAAAAAGAACTACAAAACAAGCTCGATATGAATAAAAAATTACAAAAAAATTATGTAGTCGTATCAGTAGTATTATTGATGCTGACAGGCATTCTGTTTTTAGGTTTTAACCTGAAAGTTATTTCAGTAGATCCCGAAAAAATTATTCCGGGATCCGGTACGAAAGATGTTGACAAGGCTTTCACTACATCGGATGACCAGGAGGTGCAGGACCTGAAAATATATGATTCATGGACCCATTATACGATAGCCGATGGCTTACCTTCCAATAAGATCAATTGTGTACGGGTGGATATGGACCGGTTGTGGATCGGGACCGATAAGGGCCTGGCGCTTATGGAAGACGGGGAAATAGTAAAGGTGTATAAGGAAAAGGATGGATTGGCCCATCATAATGTGGTATCAGTGGATGTGCACCCCATGACCGGGGATATCTGGATAGGGACTATGAGTGGTCTCAACAGGTTATCTGCCGGCAAGTTCGAAACATTCAATCAGTTTAACAGCGGGATGCCCAATGATGTGATTTATCAGGTATTCTGTATCGATAAGTATGTTTGGATGGCGACCGGAGGAGGCGCCGGTGCTTATGATATCTACTCTCATCAATGGAAGATTTTTACCGAGCAGAATGCCCCCATGCACGAACCCTGGACCTATGGAGTGTCCGGAGGAGACGGGAAAGTCTGGATTGCTGCCTGGGGAGGTGGTATCATTGAATATGAACTGGAATCGGGAAAGATGCGGGATTATGTAGACCCGGATCATGAAATGGAAATTGATCTATTCCCGGATGATGGCGTAGTCCATGATATTACCACCGGATCTTCCTATGATGAAGGAATACTCTGGGTAGGCACCTATTTCGGCATGAGCCGGTATGATGGAACCCGGTGGAAAGGCTACTTCGATCATGACAGCGGACTGGCCAGTAATTTCATCAATTTTACCAAAGCTCAGGGATCAGCAGTCTGGGTATGTACCGATAATGGTGTGAGTAATTTCAACGGCAAAACCTGGGTGACATACCGTCCCATAGAAGGAAAGAGTTCCGGTGAAGTGATCATTACCGAGGGTGAGAAGAAGAGAACCCTGACCACCGGCACCACCCTTTCCAATAATTTTGTATGGGGTATGGATTTTGACGATGAGAATATATGGATTGCCAGCGCCAAGGGATTGAGCCGGGGAACAGCAACCGGGAAATTGATGGCAAGTGTATCGCAATAAACTATTTTTTAAAAAACTAAAGCAAGAAAGATGATTGAAACGCAACAATTACTGATCGATTTGAAAAACCTGACAGAAGGTGAGAGGGAAGAGATGATTAAACTGGGTATATTGTCTGAAACAAACAAGGTAACCAATTATAAATATCCTCCGATGCATTATGAGCGGCCACCCGTTGAAAAATTTGCGGTCCATGCCCCTCAGGTGATCAATGAGGCATATAATTACCAAAAGCCCTCCAGTTTTTCCAGAGCCCTTAAATTGAATTTCGGAGATTATAAAGTTTTGCTTATTTCCGGTACGGCCAGTGTTAATGAAGAAGGCAAACCGGAACATATTGGAGATTTCAAAGCACAAACCTGGCGCACCTACCGGAATATAACCAATCTTCTCAAAGCGGAAGATATGACCTGGCACGATGTGGTGCGCACCACGAATTATCTTCGTGATATTGAAAGGGACTATACTGACTTCAATAAAATACGTACCAGTTTCTTCAACTGGTTACAACTGGACCCATTACCCGCGAGTACGGGCATTCAGGCCAGGTTATGCTGGGAAACTTTGCTTGTAGAAATTGAAGCATGGGCAATAGCTAAAATAAACTGATCAAATCATGAAATCACGGATTACTATTTTTTCTATTTTAATCATCGGGTTGATGGTCATATTTCAATCCGGGTTGAAGGCTCAGGAGGAGGAGAAAAATTACGGGAGAACCCCGGATGAACTGTTCCCATTCAGCCGGTTCCAGGAACCGTATATCCGTCATTTTGTCTATCCGCCCCAACCGTATCTGGGACCTAACCGGGAAAAACCGGAGCCGAATAATCTGAAGGAGGTCAGGATAGGGTTATTGGCGCCTCTTGACGGCTCTCCGATCGTGGAGTATGGTATACAAATGAAGCAGGGAATGGAACTGGCCGCACATCAGGCCAATGCCAAAGGTGGTTATAAAGGACTTCCTTATGTAGTCATGCCTCATAATGATGTAGGTCTCTGGGGGGCTGCCGCCAATGAGGTTGTTAAAATGGATGACGAGGGCGTTTGGGCCATCCTCGGTACGATTGATGATATCAATACACATGTGGCCATCAGGGTAGCCTTGAAACTGGAGATTCCTGTGGTGAATGTGGGTGATCCGGATCCAACCCTCACGGAAACCAATATTCCCTGGGTATTGCGTGTGATCAGTGATGACAGACAGAGCAGTTACTCCCTTGCTACCTATATGTACCAGGAAAAGGATTTTAAACGGGTCGCCGTATTGCGTACAAACAGCCGGTATGGTCGTGTGGGAACCGGAGAATTTAAGGACGCTTCAGAGCGTATCGGTCGGCCTGTCTTATTTGAATTGCGATTTGCTGAAGGGGATAAGGATTTTACGAATCAACTGGAAAACATAAAACGGTCAACAGCCGATGCAGTAGTCCTTTGGGGAAATCCGGTAGAAATGGGCTTGATCGTTAAGCAGATGCGTGAGATGGGTATGGATCATCCCGTATTTGGCAGTGACCGGATGGTAAATCCCAAATTTGTTGAAATAGCCGGCAAAGAAAATGTGGAAGGTATCGTGACCACCTGTCAGTATAAGCCGGATATGAGCAATCCAAAGTACAGGGCATTTCACGATGCCTATGTGAATAAATACAATATGGAACCGGATGTGTTTGCCGCCCATGCCTATGATGGAATGCAGTTGATCATTCAATCCATTGAAATGGCAGGATTGAATCGGGCCAGGATACGCGATAAGCTGCTGGATTTAAAAACCTTCCAGGGTTACGAGGGAGTTACCGGCAAGTTAATTATCGATCCTTCATGGAATGATATCGGTGACATATGGATGGTAGAAATTGAAAATGGCAAGTTTAAATATTTTAAACCTCCAAAATTCAAATCGGGGACGGTAAGCAGCGAGACCGGGCGTTAAAACAGAAAAGTAGTTGTTTATGGTACATAATACCTGTGATATGGATACGCGATTTCCCGAGAGTAACCGATATAAAAAATCCGGGCGTCATGTAAAACCCGAAGGTTCCGTGATCAATGTGAATGGGATACCGGTCGGGAGTGAGTCCTTTATCGTAATGGCGGGCCCCTGTGCGATCGAAACCGAAGAACAGATCATAGCAACCGCCAGGGTTGTTCATGAAAATGGAGCGAATATATTGCGGGGAGGCGCCTTTAAACCCCGTTCCAGTCCTTTCAGTTTTCAGGGTCTGGAAGAAGAAGGACTAAAATTACTGGATAAGGCAAGAAAAATAACCGGAATGCCGGTAATTACCGAAGTGATGGATACGCGACAGGTGGAATTGGTAAGCCGTTACGCGGATATCCTGCAGATCGGTTCCCGGAATATGCAGAATTATCCTTTGTTAAAAGAAGTGGGACGCTGCCGTAAACCCGTGATGATCAAACGGGGTATGAATGCCACAATCGATGAGTTTCTGATGGCTTCCGAGTATGTACTCGATGGAGGAAACGAACAGGTGATGCTTTGTGAAAGGGGGATCCGGTCGTTTGAAACGGCATACAGGAATATGCTTGACCTGAATGCGGTACCCATGTTGAAAAAGCTGAGTCATCTTCCCGTTATTGTGGATCCCAGTCATGGTACAGGGCATTCCTGGATGGTACCTTATATGGCTAAAGCCGCACTGGCAGCAGGAGCTGATGGTTTACTTGTGGAGGTGCATTATAAACCCGAAGAAGCGCTTTGTGACGGAGCGCAATCGCTCCGGGCGGAACAATTCCGTGAGATGATGTCCGAACTGAAAAATATCGGAAAAGCAATTAACAGGCCTGTGCTGGATACTGAAGTTACACCTGTCTAACGATCGATATATATATAATGAAGCCAGCTTCAGGTTCATATTATAGGCATTATAGGAGAATACCGGGCCGATTATTCTTATTCTTTTTGATTAGTTTTCCCTTTGGGCTGTTCGCCATTGATCCGGGATCAGGTGAAGGATCTATAACAATTGACCAAGATAATTCCGGCGATGATATAAAGCTGGGCCTGCTTCTTTCTTATCCGCCTGAAACAGACCGGATATCGCTGTCTGCGTATCAGGGAGCCCGATTGGCCATTTCTCATGCCAATGCCGGCAAAGGACATAGGGGGCGACCTTTCAGGTTGCTGGTCAGGAATACGGAAGGACTCTGGGGTGCCGGGTCGAAGGAAGCCGTAAAATTCGTTTACGACGATGAGGTATCGGTTATCATCACTTCCCTGGACGGGCGGAATGCCCACCTGGCCGAGCAGGTGGCTACAAAAGCGCACATCGTCCAGATTGCTGCCCGGGCTACCGATGAAACGCTCTCACAGGCCTATGTTCCCTGGTTTTTCAGGCTGGTTCCCAATGACAAGCAACAGGCCAATGCCCTGATCGATGAAATATATCGTCAACGGGGACATAAAAAGGTATCCGTTCTTTATGAAGAAAATTATGACTACGAAATGGCTGCCAAAACTTTCGAAAGAGAGGCCGGGAAAGCAGGAATAACTGTGCATACTTTGGGATCTTTTAGCGATCATGAGAAACTTGGCAACCTATCAAACATCCGGGATCTTTCCCCTGAAGCCATCGTGATCTTTTCCGGATTTGAATCGGCAAGGCCTGTAATAGAATTCCTGAAAGATACCGGCAGCAATGCCGAACTTTTCGGTTCCCTGTTCATGACGATGGATGGAACCATATCGAATAACGGGTCCTCGGCTGTAGAAGGGATGATCTGTGTTTCCTCGAAATTCTGCTTTACCACACCGGGCCAGTCTTTCAAAAAGGCCTTCCAGGAACAATATGGCCGGATGCCTGATCCTGCCGCTTCCTATGCATATGATGCGGTCAGCCTGGCCGTCACCGCCATTAAAAAGGCTGGAACGGAACGGGAAGCCATCCGTGATACCTTAGCTGGCATGGAATATGGGGGCGGGGTGACCGGGCCTATCCGTTTTGATGAAAATGGTAACCGAACTACCCCGGTATTCTTCATCCAGATTATTAAAAGCCATCCTGTGATCCTTCCGAACTGACCGGCTAATAATTCTGGCTTCCCGGCTTCCTGGCCCCCAACACTCCATACTCTTTTCCCTAATCCCGGCTTCCCCAAATCTGGCCCCTCCTCCGTAACTCCAGGGTTTATCAGATAAAAAATCAGCTGATGTGATACTTGATCAGTTCAAATATTTCTTATAACCGCCATTTATATTTATTTTTGCAGTCAAAATTTTACATTCCATGCATCTAAGCGAACAGGAAATACAACGCAGAAAAGACCGGGAAGAACTCCTGAAACTGGGGATCAGGCCTTATCCGTCCGAGACGTTTATCACGAATGTGTCGGCCGCCGATATTCATAAAAACTATGAGAAACGAAAGATGGATTATAAGGATGTATCCATTGCAGGCCGTTTGATGTCAAGACGGATCATGGGTTCTGCTTCTTTTGCCGAGATCCAGGATTCGACCGGAAGAATACAACTTTATGTTCGCAGGGATGACATTTGTCCTGATGAAGATAAAACCCTTTATAACACTGTTTTTAAAAAATTACTGGGCATTGGCGATATCATAGGGGTAAAAGGGTTCGTGTTTACCACACAAACCGGGGAGATTACCATCCATGTAAAGGAATTTACCCTCTTGTCAAAATCACTAAAGCCGCTCCCTGTGGTGAAGGAAAGAAAAGATGAAAAGGGCAATGTGCTCACTTACGATGCATTTACGGATGCGGAACAGCGCTATCGCCAGCGTTATGTCGATCTGATCGTTAATCCGGAAGTTCGGGAAAAGTTCAGGCAGCGTACACGTTTGATCAATTCGATAAGAAACTTTCTGAATGACCATGGATATCTGGAGGTGGAAACTCCTGTTCTGCAACCTATCTATGGAGGGGCGGCTGCCAAACCTTTCAAGACTTATCATAATAAGCTGGATATCACCTTGTATTTAAGAATTGCCAATGAACTTTACCTTAAACGCCTGATCGTCGGGGGCTATGATGGTGTTTATGAATTCGCCAAGGATTTCCGGAATGAAGGCATGTCGCGGTTCCATAATCCTGAATTCACACAGATAGAGCTCTATGTGGCCTATAAGGATTATATCTGGATGATGGAACTTGTAGAGGAAATGATCGAAAAAGCAGCCCTGGATATTCATGGTGCAACCCAGGTGAAGGTGGGTGAAAATATCATCGATTTCCAAAGGCCCTGGAAGCGATTCACCATGTTTGAGGCGATCGAACATTTTACGGGTGCGGATATTTCGGGGATGGAAGAGGAAGACCTCAGAAAAACGGCAAAGGAATTAAAGGTCAAGATCGATGATACCATGGGTAAAGGAAAGATCATTGATGAAATTTTCAGCGAAAAATGTGAACCCAACCTTATCCAGCCTACTTTTATTATGGATTATCCGGTGGAAATGTCTCCCCTGGCCAAAAAACACAGGTCGAAGGAAGGATTGGTTGAGCGTTTTGAGATGATCTGCAACGGTAAGGAAATATGCAATGCATTTTCGGAGCTGAACGACCCGATCGATCAGCGCCAGCGGTTTGAAGAGCAGCTTGAACTGGGAAAGCGGGGTGATGAGGAGGCCATGGTGCTTGATGAGGACTTTTTGAGGGCCCTGGAATACGGTATGCCTCCCACCGCGGGACTGGGCATCGGTATTGACAGGCTGGCCATGATCATGACCAATCAGCATTCGATCCAGGATGTGATATTCTTTCCGCAGATGAGGCCGGAGAAACAAGTGGAAGTGGCCACGGATGAAGATTTCATCGAACAGGGTGTGAGGGAAGAACTGATCCCCTTATTGCAAAATGTAGGGATCATGACCATTCAGCAGCTGAAAAATGCCAGCCCTAATAAATTGTTCAACGATGTGTGCAGCATGAAGAAAAAACTAAGGTTGAAGGATGTCCGGAATCCCTCACTCGACGAGGTAATAAGCTGGATCGAGAACTGATTTTATCGAATGACACAGTTTAACGGACACTCCCGATAAATCACCCATTCACCCATTCACCCATTCACCCATTCACCCATTCACCCATTCACCCATT